>CATLHM010000011.1 GCA_949949005.1 uncultured Lachnospiraceae bacterium | reverse complement strand
CCAAATGTGTCTGCGACCGTCAACATTAGCCTATGGGGAAGCCGGACATCCTGCTTTTTTCATTTTTCCCATAGTAAGCCTTGTGTTGCTGGTACTAACTTAATGACATTGAAGGCTGAATAGTTACAATTTTCTTATATGTTGCTTTCTTATATGTTGCTGATTTTATCCGGCAGGAGTATAATAGGTTGAAAATGGGAAAGTGCCCTTTGGCCCACAGAGCGGCTGCACCATGAATAAGGCGCTTTTCTTCCAAAAAATCAAAAAAGAAGGTATCTATGAACAACTTAATCATTCCCCCCAGTTACCGGCCTGCCCTGAACCTTCACGACACGCAGATCGGCATCAAAACCGTAAAGGACTTTTTCCAGAATATGCTGGCGGAACGAATGCACCTTTTGCGTGTATCCGCCCCCCTGTTCGTTGACCCGCTCTCCGGACTGAACGATAACTTAAACGGTGTGGAGCGCCCGGTTGTGTTTGGCATCAAGGAACAGAATGACCAGGAGGCGGAAATTGTGCATTCCCTGGCGAAATGGAAACGCTATGCCTTACAGGAATATGGATTTTCCTACGGAGAAGGGCTCTATACGGATATGAGCGCCATCCGCCGGGATGAGCAGACGGACAACATCCATTCCATCTATGTGGATCAGTGGGACTGGGAAAAAATTATTTCCAGAGAAGAACGGAGCCTGGATTTCCTAAAAGAGACCGTGCGCACCGTCTACAAAACCCTCCGCAAAACGGAAAAATATATGGCGATCCGTTATGACTACATAGAGGAAATCCTGCCCCACGATATCTTTTTCCTGACCACCCAGGAGCTGGAAGACTTATATCCGGAGCTGACTCCCAAGGAGAGGGAATACCGTATCACCAGGGAAAAAGGCGCCGTCTGTCTGATGCAGATCGGCGATCTGCTGAAATCCGGTGAAAAACACGACGGCCGTGCCCCTGATTATGACGACTGGGCTCTCAATGCCGACATCCTGGTATATTATCCTTTATTGGATATCGCATTGGAATTGTCCTCCATGGGAATCCGTGTGGATAAGGACTCCCTGATCAGCCAGCTCGAGAAAGCCGGATGCCCCGAGAGGGCGCAGCTACCTTTCCAGAGGGCAATCCTGGAGGATGCCCTTCCCTTAACCGTGGGCGGCGGTATCGGCCAGTCACGTATTTGTATGTTTTTTCTGCGCAAGGCCCATATCGGAGAAGTCCAGTCTTCCTTGTGGCCCAGGGAGGTAAGGGAAGCAACAAAAAAGAGCGGTATCCCACTGCTTTAACCCACAGGCTAAAACAACGGATGCCAGGCCTTGCCAGCCATCCTTATGTTTCAACAACGGATGCCAGGCATCGCCAGACATCCTTATGTTCAATAAAAACACAATTTCCTACATATCGGCAAAGGCAACGAAAAAAGATCTTTCTACCATTTTGGTAATCGAAAGATCTTTTTCATTTTCCTCTTTTCTGACCGGACAGGCGCTTTTCTTTCTTATTTACATACAATAAATCATCAATCGCCGGAAAAATGTCCGGCCTGCTAAATTTGACAATGGAGGTTATTATGAAAAGAAATTCAAACACCGGCAGGCAGAAGTATACTTGCCAAAAAACCGCTTACCAAAAGACCCTATGCCTTTTATTGACGGTACTGCTTGTAGCCTGTACGCTCATGGGATGCGGAGGAAAAAGTTCTTCCACAGTCACCGGAAAGGACTCCCCCGGGCTCACAAAGGTTACCTTAAATGAAGTGGCCCATTCCATCTTTTATGCGCCTATGTATGTGGCCATCGAAGAAGGGTACTTTAAGGAAGAAGGGATTGACTTAACCCTGGTCACAGGCTTCGGCGCCGACAAGACCATGACCGCCGTTCTCACGGATGAAGCCGACATTGGCTTTATGGGCAGCGAGTCCACCATCTATACTTATGCAGGGGGTACCGACAACTACGTGGTCAACTTCGCCCAGCTCACCCAAAGAGCCGGAAACTTCCTGGTATCCCGTACCCCTGTGGACAATTTCAGTTGGGATATGATAAAAGGCTCCACTGTACTGGGAGGCCGGGCTGGCGGTATGCCGGAAATGGTATTTGAATTCATTTTGAAAAAGAACAACATTGACCCCAAGGCAGATCTCTCCATCGACCAAAGTATTGACTTCGGCTCCACCGCGGCGGCATTCTCCGGAGGGCAGGGAGACTTTACAGTAGAATTCGAACCCCACGCCACCTCCTTAGAGGCCAAAGGCGACGGCTACGTAGTGGCTTCTCTCGGAGAGGACTCCGGCTATGTTCCCTACACCGCCTTCAGCGCCAAGAAGAGCTATTTAGAAGCCCACCCTGACACCATTCAGGCCTTTACCAACGCCCTCCAGAAGGGAATGGACTATGTGGCGGACCACACCCCAGAGGAAATTGCCAAGGTCATCCAGCCCCAGTTTGAAGAAACCGACCTGGAAACCCTGACCACCATTGTGAACCGCTACTATCAGCAGGACACCTGGAAAACCAACCTGATTTTTGAGGAGGATGCCTTTACCCTGCTCCAAAACATTCTGGAAGAGGCCGGGGAGCTCCCCCAGAGGGTGCCCTATGAAGAGCTGGTCGATACCAGCTTCGCTGAAAAAGCGGCCCAGTAGGCGGGCAATCCTTATGCTAACTCAAAAGCGGCAGGCAGTTTATTGTTGAACTGTCTGCCGCTTTTATCAATACCAGAAATATCCCGAATGTGCTGCTGCCCAATCCATCATCCCCATCACCGCGGCAAACAAAACCAGTACCATCATGAGAATAATAGCTGCCACATCATAGACTACCCTTGACTGCTCCACCAGCTTCCCTTCCTTATCCCTGATCTCAAAGGATTCCCCTCTGCTGCCAAGCAGCACTTCCACTCCCAGGGAAATCAGAATGATCGGCCAGAAGTGAAAGATCACTCCATAATCCATCCCCGGAAAAAACACATGGAGCAGAAACAGTACTCCCATTGCCACCAAAACGATGCCGAAGGTAACGGAGCCAACCCTGCGCACCCTGACCACTTGCCGTTCCATCATTTTTCCTCCTGCCTCTCTTGCTGTATCTGGCCGACCACTTCGCCCTTCCATACTTCCTGCTCTTCTCCTGCAGACCCATCCCTGCGCCAGGACTCCTCTTTCCTTCCCGTAGAAAAAACCTCATTCTGCCAGGGCTCCTGCCTTTTGTCTGCCTGCGCGCCGCTATCCTGCCACATATCCTCCTTCCGGCCGCCCATCATCCTTACGCCCACGGCGATAATGCCGCCGCCGATTACCAGGCTGGGAATATAATTACCGATTCTGCGCATGGCCCGGGGAAGAAAGGCCATCCAATCCGGCAGCACATTGTAGAGAAGATTTGCCATGGAATCCCACAGCAGGCACCCGCCCGCAAAAATCAGCAGGGCCGCAATCCATTTATTGTGATCTTTTACAAAACCCTCTACTCCTGACAGGCTTCCAATCCCAAAGAGATATGCATCTTCTATCTCGTTAAACTCCTCGTCGGTCAGGCTGGCAAGATGATTGGCCTGGAAAAAGCTGTAGAACCATGCGATCACGCAGAACACCGCCAGAACTCCCTGGTTCAGCCATACAGCAAAAATAATGATAAGGGAAAACAGTGCCATCAGGCTCACTCCCATTTTCATAAATCCCATATACATCTGTGCTGCTCCCGGTATCACCGAAAAGCAAAAGGTCAAAAACTTACTCTTTTTCTTGGTCTTCATTGAAAGTCCCTCCACTTAAAAAATATTTTGCTCTTAATTTTCAAAGAAATCATTGAACTGGATATGGTCAAACCTGCCAATCCAGGCGTTAAGTCTCTCGCCCGTCCTGCGCACCCCGCCGTTTATCCTATCGTTTAAGGCCGGCACATTTTTTTCTTCCTCTTTCCAGTTTTCCTGCAAAGAGTCCTCCCAGGCTTCCAAGCCATTGGGATTTTCCCGGGCCTGCCCCAGTTCGCCCTCTATGGGCAAAAGCACTAGCATCAGAAGGGCGGCAGCCATTCCCGCTATAATTTTAAGACGATACGAAAACAATTGAACCGATCCTCTTCCTCCCCCTGTTCCTGGCTGTGCCTCCTCGGTTTGTTTCGGAAATGCCCTGTTTAGGATTTGTTCCTTCATATGCCTGGGCGCATACAATTCCTGCTGCTCCAACTGCTCTATAAAAAGCTCTAACTCTTCGTCTGTGGGGTATTCCTTCATGCCGGTTCCTCCTTTCCATAAATCTTTTTTAACATTTCCCTGGCCCGGTAAATCTGGGTCTGGACAGTTTTCAGGCTCCTGCCCATCCCTCTGGCAATTTCCCTGGCAGTCCTCTCCTCCACATAATAGGCCCGGGCCACCTGGTCATAGGGCGGCTTTAGTCCCTCGCACCTTCTTGCCAGCTCCCGTTTCACTTCCTCTTCCATACAGATTTCTTCCGGTGAGCTGCGCTGTTCCTGATAAAGCTCAAAAAAGGCATCCTCGGTAGGTACGCTTCTTTTTCCGGCGCTCCGCAGATAATCAATGCTTTTGTTGGTGGCAATCCTGCTAAGCCATGCCTTTTCATTGCTCCCATCAAAGGTGTGGTACTTCTGATAGGCCGTCAGGAAGGTTTCCTGCATCAAGTCCTCCGCCATAAAATAGTCCCCGGTCAGTTTATAACAAATGGAAAAAATAAGCTTATCGTACTTATCAATCATTTCCGAGAGCCTGCTTTCTGTACAGCATCCCTCTTTTTCCAAGGTATTGGTGCCCAAGGTACTTATCTTCTCCACCCCGCTTTCTGACCGGACAAAGGAAACCCTGCTCTGCGCGCCATCCTTTGTCTTTCTTCTTTTCATTATCTATAACGAGATATCTCTATTGTTGTCTTCAAATAAAAAAATTTTTTTAATTTTTCGGATCCGAATCTTTTGGCAAGACCTTGTCATGTGGTTTTAAATACTATATAATAAAAGCCATATGGCGGACAAAAAAGAAATCTTTTTACAGAAAAGGACTTGGGCAAAAAGAGGTAGCTATGACAATCGACAGAGAAAATTTATTAAAGAGTATTTTGAACAGCTTAGACAGAATTGACCATATTGAATTGGCGGATATTCCCAATATTGACCTGTACATGGATCAGGTCACCACCTTCATGGACACCCGTTTAAGGAGCACCACCAGAAATCCTGGCGGCGACAAGATCCTGACTAAGACCATGATTAATAATTATGCCAAAAACGATCTCCTTCCCCCTCCGGTCAGGAAGAAATACTGCAAAGAGCACATCCTGCTTCTTATTTTTATCTACTATTATAAGGGGATTCTTTCCATAAGCGATATCCAGACGCTCCTTAAGCCTCTTACGGAAAAATACTTCCACCCCGGCGGCTCCCTTACCCTTGGGGACGTCTATGAGGAAGTATTCAGCCTTGAAAAGGATGAGATTGCCGACCTGCAGGAAAACATCGTAAAAAAGTTTACCCTCTCCCAAGAGACCTTTCAGGATGCCCCCGAGGATGAGAAAGAGATTTTACAGCTTTTTTCCTTTATTTCCATGCTCAGCTATGATGTCTACGTAAAAAAGCTGCTGATCGAAAAGATGATCGACAGCTTCAAAACAGCGACCCAAAAAGAAGAGCGCCCAAAGGGCGGAAAGGAAAAATCCGATCCCTCCTAAATATTTCGGGTAAACCGGCACCTGGGAAAGGAATCACAGCCGTAAAATTCCCCAAACCTTCCTTTCCGTCGGATCAGCATGCCGCCGCACTTAGGACAGGCGGGCCCTTCTTCCCCGGCGTCCTTCTGCAGTTTGCCCAGCTCCTCGAAGCATTTCTGATTCATCAGGCAGTCGGCCATGGCTCTGTGGGCTCCCTTTGTCTCAATCCGGAAATGGCCTGCGATATCAGTCAGCTTATAATGGGACAGCTCCGGCAGGCATCGCCTTGCCATATAAAGAGTGTCGATATAATCGTTGCCGATCTCCTTTCCAAAGGCATCCCATGCCGCGTCATAAATGAAGTTGGTGTCAAAGGTATGGATATTGTGCCCTACCAGCACGCCATCCCCGATAAATTCCAAAAAATCCGCCATAACCGTTTTGATGTCCGGGGCGTCCTTTACCATTTCATCCGTAATCCCGTTGACAGCCGTAGCCCCTGCCGGAATATGCCGTCCGGGATTTACAAGGGAGGAATATTCCCCCGTCACCTTATGCCCCTGTACCTTAAGGGCCGATATCTCAATGATATCATCCATATCCGGATTCACTCCTGTGGTCTCCAGGTCAAAAACAATATAATCTGCCGGATAACCGCCTATCCTTTTTCCTTTGTTTCTTATCCTCATTTTTACACCCCTTCATATCGCAAGCTATGCTTGCGATACTGTACCAATAGAAAGTTTGGAAGTTTACTTCCAAATTTTCTCCATTTTGCCTGATCACCAGACCGTTTCAATCTCTTCCTTTGCCACTTCGTACAGCTCCAAAAATTCTGCCAGATCCTTCTCCCCTGTAATCAGCATCAGCTCTTCGATCTGGCCTGTCCTTTCATCCCGAAAGCCTGCCACCTTTTCTCCCGTACAGATACTGGCGCGGATGACCGGCTTTTTTCCTGTTTTATCATAGGCAGCTCCCTGGCCTGCCTTCTTTTTATTCCTGTCCTTCCACAGCATACATACCCCTCCCCCTTTGGCTAAACCGGTAGAAACTAACCCTATTTTCGCCCATCGCGCATTTATTGTCAAGGTTGTTGGATGCAATACTGTAACTATTCAGCCTTTGGCTTCATAGTTACTGAATACGGCCATTAAAAGTTCGCCTGCGGCGAAGGGCCGTATTCACTCTCGACGGAATATACGCGTTCTCACGGACTTTGCAGCAAGTGCAAAGTCCTGGCTGAATAGTTACGCAGTACTTTACTCTGAGACTTTAATATGTTAAAATCGAGAAAGCGAATAATTTGCCGGGAGGTATTTTTCATAATGAACAAAAAAATTCAGACTAATGCCGTCAATCACTTATTTGACGCTATTCTTTGCCTCGAGACAAGGCAGGAATGCTACGATTTTTTTGAGGATCTCTGCACCGTCAATGAGCTTCTCTCCATTTCCCAGCGCTATGAAGTGGCATCCATGCTCAAAAACCACAAAACCTATCTTGAAATTGCAGAAAAAACCGGAGCCTCCACCGCCACCATCAGCCGTGTCAACCGTTCCCTAAACTACGGAAATGACGGCTACGATCTGGTACTTGGACGCCTTCGGGCAAAACAAACGGATAATCCTTAAGGATTATCCGTTTATTTCTATCATTGTCATGGGATCAATGTATTCTTCGTTCAGCATGATCTGATAGCCAAGCTCCATATTATCTTTCCCGATGCTGAAAAGGATATATCCCTTTCCAAGGCTCTCTCCCTGTTTCACCAGAGAGGTACCGCTGTTGCGGTAAATGGACTGATAGCCATTGCCGTGATCAATGACGATTCTCGTACCGTAAGTTTCATCCGCATCCACGACCTCCACCGTGCCGGTTCCCGTTGTAAGCACGTTGATTCCCGACGAAGCGGAAAATATCAGCATCGGATCGCCCTCCTGTGCCTCTGTCATGGTAGCCGAACCGCTCAGGGGAAACCCCTTGGGCAAGGCGTTCTCGATAGTCTCCTGGCTCAGCACATCCTCCGCCTCCGCCTTCTTGCTCACCGCCTCGCTCAGGACGGCCACCTTGTTTGTAAGGGTGGAATTCTCCACCGTAAGTGCCTCATTCTCATCTGTAAGATCATTCAGCGCAGCGTTCTGTTCTATAATGGTTTGCCTCGCATCCCTGATAGTGATCGAATCATAGATAAATTTGCAGATAATTGCCACGGCCAGCACGAAGAGAAGTGTGGCCGCTCCCTCGATCGCCGCGGAATTGATGGTACGCCTGATGATGGTGCCGTCCTTCTTTTCCGTCATCAAACGCACAGTCCGCTTCGTCCTGCTTCTGAAAAACTGCTTTTCCATTATTTATTCATCACCTCCGGTTTTCTTATCGGTATTTTATCATATATAACAAATTAACGCAACTTTGTCCACCTTTTCTGATACGCAATTGTCAGAATTTTACAGTTTATTTCACAAATATTACTCTTTATAACCAAATTTCTGATAATGCCTATAATTTTCTTTACATTTACCAATAGATGTGATATTCTGTGTGTGTTACAAATTTCTGTGCTATATGCACATATACTTAATTTTTTGGAGGTATTATAATGAACAGAGGTACTGTAAAATGGTTTAACAACCAGAAGGGGTACGGTTTCATCTCCGACGAATCTGGAAACGACGTATTCGTACACTACTCAGGACTTAATATGGAAGGTTTTAAGTCTCTTGAGGAAGGCGCTTCCGTAGAATTCGATGTAGTGAATGGTGAAAAGGGACCTCAGGCCGTAAACGTAACAAAGTTATAATCAGCAATGCTGTTTATAACGGCATTAATCCGTAACACGATGTGCCTTTTCTTAATAGAAAATTTTTTTCATTATGAATTCGCAATATTGTTTTATCAGATTAAAGCGACAGGGCTGTGCAAACTGCACAGCCCTTAATTATAATGAACGTCAAATTATTTTGCCGCTCACTCTTTGTCCGTTACAAAAGCGGATCACCTCTTCCAGCTTCATATTCCCCCCAAAAATCTCCAGCGCACTGCCAATGGTTACGTCTATCCTGCCTCCGCCCAGCCTCCTGAGCGTTTCCAGATCGTCAAAATTATGTACGCCTCCGGCGTAGGTTACAGGAATCCTGCACTCTTTTCCCAGCATCCCTGCCAGTTTCTCCTCAATCCCTGCCGCTTTTCCCTCCACATCCACTGCATGGATCAAAAACTCGTCGCAGCTCTTTGATAACTTTTCAATGGTTTCACCGTTTAATCTTACCTCTGTATAATTCTGCCATCTGTCGGTCACAATATAGTAGTCCTCTCCTTTGCGCCGGCAGCTTAGGTCAAGGACAAGATGCCGCCTTCCCACTGCCTCAAGCAATTCCTTTAGCCTGTCATAGTGGAGCTGTCCATCCTTAAAAACATAGGAGGTGACGATCACATGGGACGCTCCCGCCCGCAAAAATTCTTCGGCATTACGGGGCGTGATTCCGCCTCCTGCCTGAAACCATCCCGGCGCGGCGGATAAGGCTTCAAGGGCCTGCTCCTTTGTTTTTTGATAAAATTCGCTTTGCGTCGAATTCAATAAAATAATATGCCCGCCTTTTAATCCTTTATCCCTGTAGAGCCGGGCAAAATACGGCGCATCCTGGGACGATACGAAATTTTCCCTGGCCTTGTTTCCCTGATCCGTTAGGCTTCCACCCACGATCTGTTTCACCTTTCCATTATGAATATCAATACATGGTCTGAATTTCATTTCAAATATCTCCTGGGTATATTTTTAATTCCCCTGCACATAATAGCAACAGAACTACATTCATGCAGTTCTTATATAAGGAGGTTGATTATGAAAAATACGAGAAAACTGATTTCGGTATCTCTTGTCATTGCAATGCTCTTTCTGTTTACAGCCTGCGGAACCGATAAGAAAAACAATGCAAACGACATGGCAGGAAATACCACCACTGCCACGGATAACGGCACTGCCGGAAATACCAACGCAGACGGCAACGGCACAGGAAACGGTAATGGCACCGCCGGTGACACGAATGCAGCAGACAATGCTGGCACGGCCGGCAATGGAACCACCACAGATACTGCCGGGGGTACTGACACAGGCACTGCCGATACAGGTACCAACGGCACTAACGCAGGCGGCACTGCCGATTCCAATACCACAAATAACGGCAACGTAAACAGCGCAACCACAGGAACCGGTGACGGCGACTCCCTGTTAGACGACGCAGGAAATGCCGTAGGCGATGTGGTTGATGATATTGCGGACGGAGTGGCAGACATCACCGATGATGTAATCGGCGACGGAGACAACAACGACAACAACTCTACCACCAACGCAAACGGCAACGACTCTACAACTGCCAACAATAATACGGGCAAAACAGCCAGAACAGGACGCTGACCATAGGCTCACCACAGGCCCTTACTATGGCCTGGTAGGCCAGGCCTGATATGCTAGGCCTCATAGGCCAGGCTTTATGGCAGGCTCCTGCCCGCAGCAAACGCCGGCCCTCTCCAGAGGGGCCGGCGTCTGTATGCTCATTTTTCAACAATCGTACCATCCCTGTAGGCCTGCAATAGCTGCTCCAATTGCTTGATCCTCTCCTTGAGGTCAACGCCGATATCCGTATCCGCCACCCGGATCCTCACCGGAGCGATCTCCACAACAGTGGAATCGGAAAAAATATCCGATTCCCGCAGGATGGCCGCCTCCATGGACTCAAAGGGCTCATGGGCCACCAGGCGCATTCCGTGGGAATCCGACACTAAGGTATAGCCCGCAATCCCTGTCTTGTCCTGGTATGCCTTGGAAAAACCGCCGTCAATGATCAGCAGCCTTCCGTCGCACTTGATGGGCGTGTCTCCCTTTTTCAACTCCACTGGCACATGGCCGTTGATGATGTGGGACTTTTTGATGTCAAGCCCAAATTCATCCAGAATGCGGTGTACGATGTCCTCCCGGTCCAGCATGGAATAGTAGCTGTTCTTTGTCTCCTTATGGGTCTGTTTATCCTCCACAAAGTACCGCTCAAAGGTGGTCATCTTGTCCCTGCCGTAAACCGGGGAGTTCGGCCCCGTCCAGATATACCAGATATAATCCTGGGCCCTGCGCATCCCTGCCGGGTCATTCTTGGCATAGTAACCCTTCCTGGCATAATTGTCCAGCACATCATAGAGGGCTCTTCCCTTGTAAGCCTTGCCGTCGATATTTACGGACTTGAAATTCCCCTCCTCGTCCAGAGGCACACAGCCGTGATAGAGGAGGTTGGAATTATGGATCTTGTAAAGTCCCCCGTTGGAATAGAGGAACCGCACATGCTTCTGCAATTTTTCACATTTGAGGAAGGCGTGCTGAAGCCGGGCCATCACCTGCTCCTCATCGGGCGTGAGCTTGTATGGGTCGTTTGGATTCACGGTAGGGAACTGTGTATCCTTCATGGGATATTCTTTCCCGTCTATCATAACCGTCTTCTTTTCATAGTCGATCTTGTCCAGAAGAAGCCGGTTCTCCATCTGAAACTCCGGACAGCGCCGGATCACCTGGCCTTCCAGCTTTAGCTGCAGGATGGCAATGGCCTTGTGAATCTTCATGTCCAGGTTCAGATCCTTGGTGTTGTAGTCCGTGTTGTATTTGATGGCAAAAGCGTCGCAGTTCACATCCTGGTATTTGTCCAGGGCAAAGGTGGCCAGGGGAACCAGATTGATTCCGTAGCCGTCCTCTAAGGTATCCAGATTTCCATACCTGGCAGCCACCCGAATCACCGTGGCGATACAGGGAAGGTGGCCGCAGGCCGCCCCCATCCAAACAATATCATGGTTTCCCCACTGGATATCCACGGAATGATAATGCTTTAGGGTGTCCAGGATAACATGGGGGCCCGGGCCCCGGTCAAAAATATCCCCCACGATGTGAAGGTGGTCGATCACCAGCCTTTGAATCAGATTGCTCAGGGCCACAATAAAATCCGGTGCGCTCCCGATACGGATGATGGTGTGGAGGATTTCATTATAATACTCCTCCTTATCCGAGATATCTGATTTTTCCGTAATCAATTCTTCTATAATATAGGCAAAGTCGTCGGGAAGGGCCTTGCGCACCTTGGAGCGGGTGTACTTGGAAGCCACCCGCTTGGTGATCTGCACTAACCTGTGCAGGGTGATCTTGTACCAGTCCTCGATATTATCTTCCTCACGGGTCTCAATTTCCAGCTTTTCCCGGGGATAGTAGATCAGGGTTGCCAGAGACTTTTTGTCCTTCTGGCTCAAGGTATTGCCGAATTCCTCGTCGATCTTGCGCCGGATGGCGCCGGAGCCGTTCTTCAGCACATGATTGAACTGCTCGTACTCTCCGTGAATATCCGTCATGAAATGCTCCGTCCCCTTGGGAAGGTTTAAGATTGCCTGGAGATTGATGATCTCCGTGGAAGCCGACGCAATGTTGGGATATTGATTCGCCAGACTCTTTAAATATTTCAGCTCCATCTCATGAAGCTCGCTGCTTAACACTTTTGCATTCCCCTTTCTGTAAAGCCGCCACGCCTGCCTGCGCACAGCAAATGCCCAGGGTAAAAATCCCCGGGCCGTTTTCATGCTTACCCGATCACATCACTCATGTCGTAAAGGCCTGCCTCTTTTCCCTTCAAAAATTTTGCGGCCTGGATGGCTCCCTTTCCAAAAACCCCTCTGGAATAAGCGGTGTGGGAGAAGGTTACCACCTCGTCCGCCCCGGCAAAGATCACGTCATGCTCTCCCACAATGGTACCGCCCCTGACCGCCGAATAGCCGATCTCCTTCTGTGGGCGCTGCTGCCTCCTTGCACTGCGGTCATAGACATTCTCATATTCCCCGTCAAGGGCCTCCTTTACGGAGTCCCCCAGAGCAAGGGCCGTACCGCTGGGAGCGTCCAGCTTCATCCTGTGGTGTTTTTCCACGATCTCGATATCAAACCCGGCGGGGGCCAAAACTGCCGCCGCTTCCTTAAGCAGCTTCATCAGCAGATTGATGCCAAGGGACATATTGGCGGATTTCAGGATCGCAGTCACTAAGGCCGCCTCCTTCATCTTATCAAGCTGCTCCCCGCTCAATCCCGTGGTGCAGAGCACACAGGGAGTTTTCTCCCGGATGCAGTAATCCAGAAGTGTGTCCACTGCTGCCGCCACACTGAAATCAATGACCACATCCCCTTTGATCTTGCATTCCTCCATGCTCTTAAATACCGGAAAAGGGCAGGATCCATCATCCAGGGCATCCACTCCTGCCACAATGGAAATCTCCGGATCTTCTTTGGCAAGACCAATAATCATTTTCCCCATCCTGCCATTGCAGCCATGTAATATCACATTTACCATATATCAGTACCTTTGCCTTTCCACTTATACAGTAAACGACAAATTATTTTATCGTTTACGATAAGATTCCGTACTCTTTCATTGCCTTTTCCAGATTCTGGGCGTTTTCCTCCTCCATCTCGGTCAGAGGCATACGCAGCGTCCCCCCGATCTTTCCCATCAGGGTCAGCGCCTTTTTCACAGGGATCGGATTCACCTCGCTAAAAAGTGCGCTGCAAAGCGGAATCGCCCTAAGCTGCTCCGCACAGCTTCCCGCCACATCCCCTGCGAAGAACTTGGCGCAGATATCATGGGTCTGCTTCGGAGCCACATTGGAGAGCACGGAGATCACGCCTTTTCCGCCCAGGGCAAGCAAGGGCACGATCTGATCGTCGTTGCCGGAATAGAGCTCCACCTTGCCCTCTGAGAGAGCCATCAGCTTGGTGATCTGGCTGATATTGCCGCTGGCCTCCTTAACGCCTACGATATTCTCCACTTCCTTACAGAGCTTCGCCGCGGTTTCCGGCAGGATGTTGCAGCCCGTGCGGCTGGGCACGTTATAGAGGATGCAGGGAATCTTCACGGAATCCGCAACCGACTTGTAATGCAGATAGAGTCCCTTCTGGGTAGCCTTGTTGTAATAGGGCGAAACCAGAAGCAGCCCATCCGCCCCTGCCTTTTGTGCCTCAGTAGAGAGATAGATCGCAGTCTCCGTACAGTTGGAGCCCGTACCTGCCACAACCGGAATTCTCCCCTTTACCTGCTTCACGCAATAGGCGATCACGTCAATATGCTCCTCATGGGTCAGAGTCGAGGACTCCCCTGTGGTTCCGCAGACGATAATCGCATCCGTTCCCTCCGCGATCTGATACTCGATCAGCTCCGCAAATTTCTCATAGTCAACTTCCCCGTTTTCCTTAAAAGGTGTCACGATGGCAACTCCTGCGCCAGTAAAAACAGCCATAAATTTTCCCTCCTTACGATCAACCCGCGCTCCCTTGGCGCGTGGGCCTCCTACCTAAAAGCTACCGAAAAATGCTTCAAAAAAAGATGCACATGAAATGCGCACCGACTACTTTAGATACTCTTCATCGGATAGCGCCCCATCAGCGTCTCAGACCGCTGATGACAGTCATACGGTTCTTGGCCGTATGCCCAAGGATCTGATTTGCAGGAACTCAAACCCTTTCGGCGTTTTTTCCTTTCGTTTTCCTTCCGCTGTGCCTGCCACATCCAAAAAACTACTCATAAAACACGCAACCTCTACCTCATAAATCTATGAAATTGAAATTAAAAATATCATAACACTATGCCCCGGCGCTGTCAACGATGGACAGGTCTTTCTTTTGCTGAATTCCTGCTCCTTTTCTTGCAAAAGGTGCGCCGCGCGTCCCGTGCGCCGCTTTAGCGGCATATTTCCAAGCGCTGTAGCGCTTTATGCACGGGCCTGCGCACAAAAAGAGGAAGCGGCAGTATCACCCCGAAAGGATAATCCGCCGCTTCCAAAAAATCATCATTTAATTATG
This sequence comes from uncultured Lachnospiraceae bacterium, assembly GCA_949949005.1. Classification (GTDB taxonomy): domain Bacteria; phylum Bacillota; class Clostridia; order Lachnospirales; family Lachnospiraceae; genus Suilimivivens. The sequence continues at coordinate 99,060 of CATLHM010000011.1, read as the reverse complement.
GTCTTATTTTTACGCCTTCCACCCTCGAAACCTCACCCGCTACCGTGGCGATCTCGTCCGGTAAGTGGATTCCTGTGAGGATAATGCTCATATCCTCGTCCCTGGCCAATAAAATATTTTTCAAATCCTCCACGGTAATAATGTCATTGTCAATCAGCCCCAGGATCTCATCCAGTATCAAAAGATCGCACTCTCCGGTGGCAATCACTTTCTTTGCAAAATTAAGTCCGTTTCTGATGTTGGCAATCTCGTCCGCCTTCTGTTGATCCGAGAGCTCCGCAAAGCTCCCCACCGACTTCTCAAAACAGAAAATTTTGATCTCCGGTTCAAGACGGTTGAAAAAGGCGGGATTTGAAAGATTCTTTCCCTTAAGAAAGCGGATGATAAAAACCTTCTCTCCCGATGCCGCCGCCAAAACTGCTCTCCCCAAAGCTGCGGAGGACTTACCGTGTCCCTCTCCATTGAATATCGTTACCAATCCACGCCCCATATTTTTACCTCCTGGATTACCTGCCAAATGGCAGTTTTTCCAAAATTTTCGTATTATTATAGCACATTGGGACGTAAAGTGCAACAATTGTCTTGTTTGCGTATGAAATCTTACCCTTTGTCGATTATTGTTCCTTATCTAAGAATCGTTCATAGCAGCCGTTTCCCGATTGCCTCCATAGTTCTCACTCCCGGGTCAGGAGCCTGGTATTCCTGACGCCAATACCCCTTTGGGTGGACTTTCGTGCGATACCTGAAATGGGGCACGGGAAGGGGATCCTGGGCCCGCATCATAGCGGATGCCAGCTCACCCAGCATTTCGCTCTTAACGGCGGCAAATTCCTCCTTATCCCAGAGATTATGCAGCTCCCGGGGATCATTTGCCACGCAGTACAAAAATCCGGTTCCCATCATATCTAACTGGATATGGTAATCCCCCTTCCAAAGGGATCTTACCTGTCCGCACTGCGTCCAGGTATTCAAACAGTCAAAGGTAACCATCTCATTGGAGGCTCCCTCCCCAGTCAGGGTAAGAGCGTCTTCCTCATTCCAGTACAGGCCGCCGAAGCCGCTCTCCGCATAAGCACAGTCAAATTCCTTTTCCGGTATCCTATCCCCTGTAAGAAGAGGCAGAATACTCTTTCCCTGGCACCCGAAAGGTGTCTCCGCACCGATCAACTCACAGAGCGTAGGCAGTATGTCCACGATATTGACAAAGCCCTGCTCTCTCCTTCCCTGAGCCGCAATCCCCGGCCCTTTCCATATGAAAGGGATATGGCAGAGAATATCCGGAAGGTCAGGGCCTTTTCGTATCAGCCCATATTCCCCCACAAAATCGCCGTGGTCGGAGAGAAAGAGCACGACTGTATCCTCCTCCAGGCCCCTTTCACGCAATCCTTCTATGAGCCGCTTAAACTGGTCGTCGATCAGACGCAGCATACCGTGATAATTCGACCTGGCCCTCTTGATCCTCTTTTCGATGTCTGTCCCCAGCACCTTTTCCCATACGCCGCGAAGCCAGGAGAAACGCTCCCCCTTCTCTTTGAGGGCCTCTGTCCCGGCGCTGCTTTCCGGAAGGCTCTCCGGAGGGAACATATCAAAATAGGGTTCCGGCACCTGGTAAGGATTGTGGGGCTCCGCAAAGGATACCCAGGCAAAGAAAGGCGCTCTGCCCTCCACCTCATCTATAAATTTCAGGGCGGAGGAAACATTCCTGTAGGGATGCTGAACCGTGACTCCCCCCGGAGACGGATAATGGATCTCCATATGCTCTGTCCCCTCCAAAAATTTGGCAAACTCTATTTCCTCCAAAGTGGTATTGATCTCTCCTTCATTTCCCAGATGCCCGCAGGTTTCATGAAAATCAAAGTCCTCCGGCGCGTGGTGGGAATGGTTTTTCCCACACAAAGCCGTGACATAGCCGTTCTCCTTTAATACATCCAGAAGATCCCTGGTGTAGAGCGCGTCTGCGGCATTGTGGTTGGTTCTCACCTGATGGCACTGGCTAAAGCGCCCGGTAAACATGCTGACCCTGGCCGGCATACAGGTAGGATTGGGTGTGTAAGCTCTGGCAAAATCCACGCCTCCCTTCGCCCACGCGTCCAAAAAAGGCATGGTGTCCAGTTCGTACCCGCAGGCTTTCCTCAGATCCGCCCGCTGCTGGTCGGTCATAACAATGATGATATTGGGTTTCTTTTCCATAGTAAAATCCTCATTTCTCCTGTTTTAGTCAATAGTAAAATGGCTGGCGTGGGCTGTTTTTTCATCCCTTCACCGCGCCGATCATGACGCCCTTGACGAAATATTTCTGCACAAAGGGATAAATGAGCAGCATCGGGATACTGGAAACCACAATAGCGGAGTACTTCACCGCTTCCGCCATTTTAATCTTTTCCGCCATGCCCACATCATTGGTTCCCATCTGCTCCGTCTGCCCCAGAAGCAGAATATTGCGAAGCACGATCTGAAGCGGATGCAGGTCTGCGTCCCGCAGATAGATCAGCGCGTCAAAATAAGCGTTCCATATCCCAACCGCATAGTAAAGCACCAGAACCGCCAGAATTGCTTTGGACAAAGGCAGGACGATCCTCACCAGCATGGCAAGATTCCCGCACCCGTCCAGCCGGGCCGACTCATAGAGCTCTCCCGGGATACTGTTCTCAAAGAAGGTCTTTGCCACAATCAGATTGTAGGTGGAGAGCGCCGCCGGAATCAGAAGCGCCCAGATACTGTTGTACATTCCCAGATCCTTAACCAGCAGATACGTTGGTATCATACCTCCCGAAAAGTACATCGTGAAAAGAATCAGCATCATAAGGAGATTCCGCCCGGCCAGTTCCCTCCTTGAGAGGGGATAGGCTGCCAATATCGTAAGTATAACGCTGATTCCTGTCCCTGTCACCGTGTAAAAGCAGGTGTTGCGAAATCCTCTCCATATATCCTGATTTTCAAAGACAAGAGTGTAAGCTTTTGTGGTAAACCCCTTAGGCCAGAACAGCACCTTTCCCTTAATGACCAGATCCGGATCCGAAAAGGAGGCCGCCAGCACAAAAATAAGCGGGACGAGCACGATCAGGATGATAACCGCCCCGAGAAAATTCATGACCATGTCAAAGGTTCTGTCACTGTGAATGTTCTTCCCAATTCCTCTCTCCATCTTCGTCCCCCTTACCATAAGCCTGTTTTTGTGGTTTTCTTACTGACAAAATTCGCGCTCACCAGCAGAATAAAATTGATCACCGAGTTAAACATCCCCACGGCGGTACTATAGGAGAACTGCCCCTTCTGGATGCCGTTTTTGTAGATAAAGGTAGAGATAACCTCGCTGGCAGACAAGGTGACGCTGTTCTGCATCAGATAAACCTTTTCAAATCCCACCGACATTAAATTGCCAATCCTCATGATAAACAGGACGATAATCGTAGACATGATACAGGGAAGGGAAATATGGATAATCTTCTGCATTCTCGTAGCCCCGTCAATGGACGCCGCCTCATAAAGCTCCTGGTCTACGCCGGAGAGGGCCGCTATATAAATGATCGCATTGAAGCCCATATACTGCCATACGTTGGAAAACACATACAGAGGCTGAAAGTAACCGGGCTTCGACATAAAGTCCACTGGGGCGCATCCGAACAAACCCGTTATCTTGTTGAACAGCCCGTAATCCCTGTTGGAAAAAAGGGTGAGCATACTCACGATCACCACCACCGACAGGAAATTAGGCATATAGGTAATATTCTGTATGGCTTTCTTAAATTTTAAATTTTTGATTTCATTGATAATCAGCGCCAGGACGATGGGCATGGGAAACCCTACCAGCATGGTAAACAGGCTCAGTGACACCGTATTCCACAAAATATCCCAAAAGTAGTAGGAATCAAAAAACTGTTTAAAATATGTAAGCCCCACCCAGGGGCTTTGGGTGATTCCCAGCGTCGGGTTAAACCGGCGGAACGCGATCTGCAGGCCGTACATCGGGATATATTTGAAAATAATATACCAGGCCAGGGGAATCGCCAGCATGACATAAAGGCCTATATTCTTCCGGATACTTTTCCCCAGCTTTTTTATTTTGTTTTGCATATGAATCCCTTCCTTCCCTCTCTGACAGTTCCAAATTTCCAAAACTGTGCTTTTAAACTGCGCCGCAATGCCTATTTTTTTGCATTGCGGCGCGGTTTCATTTACTTCAGGGCGTCAATTGCATTCTGATAAATTCCTTCCAGCTCACGGATACCGATCTGCTCCAGAGTCTGACAGTATTCATCCCACTTATCAAATCCCCATTCCCCTATGATAAACTTGGTCACGGCCTCATCTCTGTAGGTATTCAGATCCTGTTCTATGGCTACCACCCGGTCTGTCTCCTCCGCGCTCACTGCCGGCTTTGCATAATAAACCTCCGGCAGGTAGGGCGCCAGGATGGCCGCCGCATCCTTTGTCCTCTGGCTGGCAACTACGCCGTCCGTCTCGTCCACTCTCAGGCAGGGGAAGCCGCCGCCAGGTACCATATTGATCTTGCCCAGGGCCGTCATAAAGCCTTCCTCCGCGTTGAGAATATCATCGTTAAACACGGGAAGAGCGTTTTCGTCCATGGTATAGGTGGTCCCCTCTATCCCGAAAGCAAAAAACAATCCGCCCTCTTCACTGAAGAAATAGTCTACCCAGCGCATGGCCGCCGCAGGATCGGAACAGGTATTGCTGAGCGCGTAGCATCCGGTTTCCACTCCGGTAGTACCGTCAGCCCAGAATTTTTCGCCGTAAGGCCCGATCAGCGGTTCATACCCGGAGTAATCCTGTTCACAATTTAAGAACACATCCGAGTAAGGCATATACATAGCCCCGAACAGCTCGCCGGAGAGGTTGCTGCGCCATGCAGGCCTGTCATTCTTATAATATTCCTGCCACAAAAGCCCTTCCTGGTACAGGTCGTTTAAGTAAATCAGGTACTCCTTAAATTTATCGTCGCAGAGCCAGTTATGGATCTGGCCGTTTTCATCAATGTCATAGGTATCCCGAAGCTGATGCCCCAGCCCCCAAGCCCCGCCCAGTGCATATACGCTGGAGGGTTCCCTGATTCCCAGAGGGATCTCGTCCTTCTCCCCGTTTCCGTTGGGATCCTCATCCCGGAAGGCAATCAGTACTTCCTTAAATTCCTCCACGGTAGTGGGGATTTCCATACCCAGGGTTTCCAGCCATTTTGTGTTAATCCACTGCTTGAAATCCATCTTTCCGGTAGCGCTGGTATTGATAAAGGGGATCGTATAAATGTGCCCGTCCGCCGCCATACAGGCCGTTCTCATCGCCGGATTTTCATCAAATATCTTTTTCAGATTGGGCGCATACTCCTCAATCAGATCATCCAGAATCATAAGCTGTCCGCTGCCTACCCCATAGGTGGAAACCTCATTCTGGTTGATCGCGCTGCGCAGAAACACGTCCGGAAGCTCGTTGGAGGCAAAAAGAAGCTGTTTATTCTCCGCGAATCCGTCCGCCGGTACCTCCTGAAAGTCCATATGGATATTCGTCATTTTTTCGTATTCCTGCATAACCAGCATATTTTTCCACTCTGTCTGGTTCTGGTCTCTCTGTCCGTATACCGTCAGGGTGATCTGCTCGTTTACGATGGGGAAGCCCTCGGCATTCAGATTCGACGACTCCTGGCCGCCGCTTTCCTCCTGAGCCTTACTACTGCTCTCCTGCTCACTACCAGCATTTTCCGTTCCTGTTGTCTGCTCTTTTTCCGGCTCTGCCCCGGTGTTTGCGCAGCCCGCCGTCATACCGGCAAGGAGCGCCATACAAAGAAATATCGCAACTGCTTTCCTTTTCATACCTCATCCTCCTTTTTAGGGTTTTATGCATCTGTATCGGATGTGATTATTTTATCAAAGGCCTCTTTGTACATTCTCTCCAATTTATGCGCAATTTTTACCTGTTTGTGTACTATTTTTACCCAGGCAACGAATGCCCGGCTTCGCCAGACATCCTTATATTTCAAAAAATGCCGCATCTGTGATCCCTTCCATCACGGATGCGGCAGCTCTATTCCTTCTCCCCGGCCAGATATTCCTTCGGCGTGTTCCCGGTGTATTCCTTAAAAATTTTCAAAAAATAGCTGTAGCTCTTAAATCCGCACAGGCTCACCACCTCCTTCAGGGGGTGATTTTCCTTCAGCAGCTCCCTGGCTTTCTCCACCCGGATGCGGTTCAGATATTCTGTGAGGGTACTCCCTGTCTCTTCATGAAAGATACGGCTTAAATAAGAGCTGTTCACCCCTATGCTGGCCGCACAACTGCTCAGGCTGACTGCGCCGGCGTAGTGCTTCTGCAGATAGTTCACGGCCTCACCCACCGGCTCGGAAAAGCTGCTGTCCGGCTCCCTTCTTCCCCTGATCTCACGCAGGACATTTTGGTAGAGCCCGGCGATGCTGGCGCTGAGAACCGTCCTGCCCTTAGTCCGGGTATACTCAAAAATCTCCCCGTTTCTGGGAATAAAATCCAGACTGATCTTATGCTCTATACTGATCCGTTCCAGCAAGTCAAGAAGCTCCTTTGTGACCATCATATACATGGCTTCCCTGCCGGGCGGGATCTGCCCATAGATTTCCTTTACCATAACCTCCGCGGCCTTTGGGTCCGCCCTGTGGACGGCGGAAAGAAGCCGGTTCTGCTGTTCGATGGTCATGGCCAGCACAGCCTCCGTTTTCGTCCCGGCTTCCTGCTTTTCCTCCAGCTTGTGCCGCACAAAGGAGCGCAGCGCATTGTCCGAGAAAAAGGGCGGGCAGGTCTGCATCCGCATCTGCAGGCCGTAAACCCGGCGGATATTGTCCTGGGCAACCATCAGGCTGTTCTCGGCTTCTTCCTTCAGCCTGGCCTCCGATACCTCTCCATAAAAACGGTTCATAATGACAAACCGATCCGGCGCTGCATGAAGCGCCAAAACATCCATCTCCTGCCGCGCATTATTTTCAAAGATCCGTCCGATCCCTTCCATCATGGCGCTTTGGGCGGCCTCGGAATAATTCTTTGCAAGCTCCACCCATACCAGCGTCACAATCTTCCGGGAATTGTCTGATGTAAAAGGATTGATGCCGTCGTGCAGAAGCCATTCCGAAGCCATACTGCGCAGCTCCTGCTTCTCCTCCCAGGGAGAGATCCGGCTTTTCTTCTTCTCAATACTGCGAAGGGTATGCTCCAACAGCTCCTCGGAGAGCCTGGATTTCAGAATATAATCGTGGGCGCCGTTCTTTAAGATTTCTCTCACATAATCATAGGAGTCATAGCTGCTCACCGCAATCATGGAAACCTGGGGATATTTCTTCTCGATCATATCGGAAAGAACCACCCCGTTTTTGCCCGGCATGGATACGTCAAACAGAACCACATCCACCCTGTTCCTTGCCAGAAACATCATGGCCTCCTCCGTCCCCCGGGCCTCCCCCGCCAAAATAAAGCTTCCCTTCTGCCACAGCTCCATCTGGCTGATATAATTGCGAAACACCTTTTCATCATCAACGATTAAAACCAAAAGCGCCATTAGCCTCTCCCTGTCTCCCCTGCCTATTGCCCGTCCCTGCGGGCAGCCTGAAATAGATTTTCAGCGCCCCTCTCCCCTCCGGGAAGCCGCAGCTCCACACAGGTAAACATTTCTTCCATACTGTAGATGGTTCCGCCATACTCTTCGCCGTAAATTAACTGTATCCTGCCCAGCACATTGGCAAAGCCCACCCTGCGGAACCCCGCTCTGTTCTTTTTGGCGACCTGTGAGACAAGCTCCTCGATCTGTTCCTGCTTCATCCCCCGGCCGTTGTCCATGATCTTCACGATAACGTCCCCTTCCTGACGGAATATCTTGATCTGGATCAACCCTTCGCTCTCCCTTGCGGAAATACCGTGTATCAGGGCATTCTCCACCACAGGCTGCAACAGAAGCTTGGGAATCCTGTATGTCCACAGTTCCTCGTCCACATCCCAGAGAAGCCGGAAGTCCCCTCTGTATTTGAAACGTTCAATAGTAATATAATTTTCGATATAATCCCTTTCCTCCCACAAGGTGATAAACTCGTCCCGGTTATTCAGGACACTGCGCAAAAGCTCGGAAAGGGCCGACGCAACCTTCCCGATCTCCTCTTCCCCCCGCATGTGTGCCACATATTGGATGCTGTCGATGGAATTATACAAAAAGTGGGGCTCTATCTGGGCCGCCAGCACGTCCTGCTCCGCCTCCCGCTTTAGCCTCTCCTTCTGCTTCACCTCCTCCAAAAGAAGGATGATCCTGTCCACCATCTCATTAAAGGCGTGGGACAAAAGCCCGATCTCGTCCACCGCCGTGATTTCGGATCTCTCCTGCAGGTTGCCGTTTTGTACCTCCCTGATGCTTTCTGTCAGCCTGTAAAGGTTGCTGCAGAGCCTTTTGGAGAAAAAGGCAGAGACCGCCGCCGCAAACAATACGGCCATGATCCCGATCAGAAGGAACTTCTCCTTCAGCTTGTCCGCATCCTTAAGCAGGAGCCGGTAGGGAAGAATGCTGACCGTAATCATTTTGTCCTTTCCGGAACCATAGCGGATAAAATACTGCTTCTCCCCATTCCACTTTAAATATCCCGTATTTCCGCCCGCAGCCTCCACCTGGGAAAGCAGCAGCGATCCGTCTCCGGCCTCTGCGGTGTTTGTATAAAAAAGAGTGTCATCCGGCCCGTAAATATAAATATCCACCCCTTCTAAGGGCTCTAACTGCCAGGCATCCACCACAATCTCATAATCCAGCGAGATCACCACTGCCCCTGCCGCCTTTCCTCCCGATATGATGGGGCGCCCCAAAAGAAGCTCCTTGTCCTCCCTGCTGTAAAAAATCCCGGAGCGCTCCGTCTCAAGGGCCTTTTTCATAGCCTCCTTATCCAGATCCTTTTTCATGATCAGCTCGGAATTGGCCTGATAAATCCTCCCGTCCCGGGTTACCACCACAATATTCTCAATATACTCTTTCTGGCTCATCAGACCGGACAAAAAGCTGTGAATCTTCTTTTTCTGCTGATAGTAATCATAGGAAGCTTCCACAAGGGAGGCTTTCATATTGGGCAGGATGATCTCCTGCTCTGCCGCCACCGCCAGGGATATTTTCCGGGCGTCCGTAAGCATACTGTTAAAGCTCTCGTCTGCAAAAGAGATATACTGGGTCATATAGAGCTCGGTTGTGCTCTTGATCGTATCGATCTCCGCATAGTAGGAGATCGCAAGGGATACAATGGTTGTTCCCAATGCGATTGACACCGACAGTATCAGTATTTTGCTCTGGATCGAATGGAACTTCCACATTTTCCCTCCTCCTGTGTGTGCCGTGCCATGCCCGCCGCCTAGACCACGGCTTCCACGCATAGCCTCAGTATAAAGCACCCCCTTTTTTCCGTCAATAAAACCCGTAATTAAAAAGCGGAGAGCCCGCGCTCTCCGTTTTCCTATTCCCTATTCTTCCATCAATTCCAGCTTACTCACGGAAACCTCATAGGCGATCCGCTTTTCCGCATCCTCCTCCGAAATTCGTTTCATATATTCCCGGCTCTGGATTCTCCCCCAGATTTCACATCTGGCTCCCACCGTAAAATTACTTGCAAATCTGGCGTTCCTGCCCCAGCAGATGCAAGGTATGTAATCGCTTTTTCCATAAGGCCTGTTTACAGCCAGCAAAAGATCCGCAATCTCCCTTCCCAGAGGCGTCTTGCGGTAAATGGGTTCCTTGCAGATGTAGCCGTCCAGATAAATCTGATTGGTCTTCGAGCTCTCCGGCGTCTCGTCCACAAATTCGATCTCCCGCGCAAACACGGAAAGCACCAGCCGGTTTTTGCGCTCCTCATGACGGTTGTAGGAACGGAACTGCCCCTGAACCATGATATTCAGGCCCTTGTAGTCCTCCTCAACATTCAGCAGCCTCTCCGAAACCATCAATGGGATAATGTCGCTGGATTCGCTTAATCTTGGCACATTTACATCCACCATATAAAAGCCTTCTCCAAAAATTTCATGGCTGAACACGAAATCGCTGACGATTTCCCCCATGATTACCACCTGGTTATTTTCAATTACCTTATCTGTCATAGTTGTTTCTCCCTTCTTACGCTTTAAGAATTTTTTCCTGCCATGTATTACTATATATATGAGAAACTTTCCAAATGAGAACTGTTATCCATCGCGTAACATTGTCAAAGGAGCATGTCGTCACTATGCAAGCCTGCGGCTTCTCTTAAGCCAGTTGCCTCTCAGATAATATATAATAAACAAAATTGAAGTCACCGCCCAGGTCAGCGGATAACTGAATGCCACTGTGGATATTTCCGGCCGAAGGGGAACGGCAATCAGCACCCATGCCACGCGCAGGATGCATACCCCCACCCCGGTCATCACCGTGGGCAGAACGGCGTCTCCGCATCCTCTGGTAGTACCGCCCAGAATTTCAATACAAATATAAGTGACATAAGTAGGCGAAATCACCCGCATCATGCCAAGACCTATAGCTACCACATTGGCGTCATCGGTAAAGAGCCTGAAAAAGAGCCTTCCTCCCCCTAACACAATCACGCTTAAGAGGATACTGGTAAAAGCCGCCATTCCAAGGCAGACGCGCACACTCTTGCGAATCCTGTCATATTTCCCCGCTCCGAAATTCTGCCCTGCAAAGGTGGTGATGGAGATCCCGTAGGCTCCCATGATCATCCAGAAGATGCCGTCTACCTTTCCGTAGGCCGTCCAGGCCGCCACGGTATCGGTGCCGAAAGAATTCACGCTGGACTGGACAATCAGGTTGGAAATGGAATACATGGAGGACTGCAGCCCTGCCGGAAGTCCGATCCGGATGATATTATGTAAAATATGGCCGTGGAAACGGATTTCCTTCAGGCAAAGCCTGTAGGAATCCTCTGATTTCATCAGGGCGGCCATGGTCATAAGGGCGCTGATCACCTGGGAAAGAACCGTCGCGATTGCAACTCCCGCCACCCCAAGCTTTAGAACCACCACGAAAAAAATGTCCAGCAAAATATTGGCAATACAGGATAAAATAAGGAAGTAAAGGGGCCTTTTGGAATCCCCTACCGCCCGAAGGATGCTGGAGCCCATGTTATAGATCAGGGACGGAATGACACCCAGAAAATAAATCCGCATATATTGGACAGACAGCTTCATAATTTCCTCCGGCGTGTTCATGGCCCGCAGCGCCGCCCCGGAAAAAAACAGGCCAAGGGCCATAATCACAGCGCCTCCGGCAATGGACAACGCAATGGCAGTGTGGACGGCCTTTTTTACGTCCTCCTCATGATCCGCACCGTAAAACTGGGAAATAATCACCGACGCTCCCGAAGAAAGCCCCACAAAAAATCCCACCAATAAATTAATCAGCGTAGCCGCCGGCCCTCCCACCGAGGCCAGCGCTTCCTTTCCCACAAAATTACCTACGATTACGGCATCTGTGGTATTATACAACTGCTGAAAAAAGGTTCCGAATAAAATGGGGAAAAAGAAAAACAAAAGCTGCTTCCAGATCACGCCCTCCGTGATCTGATTCACTCCATGCCTCTCCCCGTTCTTAACCGCAGCCTCTGCCGCCTGATTTGCCGCTTCCTTTGCCGGCCGCTTTTCTGACCCTTTCATCGCTCCCCAATCTCCTTCTAAAACCGGTTCTTTGCCTGTGCTTCTCTTCCCGTACACAGGTCATTTATCCTCAAAGCCAATTGTCCCATATTATATACGCTTTATATAGAAAAGACAAGGAAAACAAATCTTTCCCGCAAATATTTTGGGGCTTTTTATATTTACAATCTCCAAAGACTGGTGATATACTTAAACAGTTTGAAATAAGTGTAAAAAAATCTGCAAATTTATAGTATAGAAAGGATAGAAACAGCATTATGAGGCAAAAACGAGAGGATGTAAGAAACATTGCAATCATAGCCCACGTAGACCACGGCAAGACCACACTGGTGGACGAGCTTCTGAAACAAAGCGGGGTGTTCCGCGAAAACCAGGAGGTTGCGGAACGTGTCATGGACTCCGGCGATATTGAACGGGAGCGTGGAATCACCATACTCTCCAAAAACACAGCTGTTACTTATAAAAATACCAAGATCAACATCATCGATACCCCCGGCCATGCGGATTTCGGCGGCGAGGTGGAACGCGTTCTGAAAATGGTAAACGGAGTAGTCCTGGTGGTGGACGCTTTCGAGGGGGCCATGCCCCAGACGAAATTTGTCCTCCGCAAAGCCCTGGAGCTAAAGCTCCCTGTGATCGTATGTGTGAATAAGATCGACAGGCCGGAAGCGCGGCCGGATGAAGTGGTGGATGAAGTGCTGGAGCTTTTCCTTGAACTGGATGCGGACGAGGCCCAGCTTGACTGCCCCTTTGTCTTTGCCTCCGCCAAAACCGGCACCGCCACCCTGGATTTGAAAGAACCCGGAAGCAGCATGGTTCCCCTGTTTGAGACCATCCTGGACTATATCCCGGCCCCCGAGGGGGATCCCGAAGCCGGCACCCAGGTGCTGATCAGCACCATCGATTATAATGAGTATGTGGGACGCATCGGCGTAGGCAAGGTGGACAACGGCTGTGTGAAGGTGAATCAGGAGGTAGTCATCGTCAACCATCATGACCCTGAGAAATCCCGCAAGGTAAAAATCAGCAAGCTCTACGAATTTGACGGTTTAAATAAGGTGGACGTAACCCAGGCAGGCATCGGTTCCATTGTTGCCATTTCCGGCATCTCCGACATTCATATCGGCGATACCCTCTGTTCCCCCGAAAATCCCGCGCCTATTCCTTTCCAGAAAATATCGGAGCCCACCATTGCCATGCATTTTATGGTAAACGACTCCCCCTTAGCGGGCCAGGACGGCAAGTATGTCACCAGCCGCCATCTGCGCGACCGCCTTTTCAGGGAATTGAATACCGATGTTTCCCTCCGGGTGGAGGAGACTGACACCACGGAAGCCTTCAAGGTTTCCGGCAGAGGAGAACTGCACCTGTCCGTATTAATCGAAAGTATGCGCCGGGAAGGCTACGAATTTGCCGTGAGCAAGGCGGAAGTCCTCTACAAAACCGATGAAAAAGGAAAGCGCCTAGAGCCCATGGAGCTTTGCTATATCGACGTACCGGAAGAGTTTTCCGGCTCCGTCATCGAAAAGCTCAGCCAGCGCAAAGGCGAGCTCCAGAACATGGGCTCCGCCACCGGCGGTTATACCCGCCTTGAATTCTCCATCCCCTCCCGGGGACTGATTGGCTACCGGGGAGAATTTCTCACCGACACCAAGGGCAACGGCATTATGAACAGCATCTTTGACGGCTACGGCCCCTACAAGGGGGACATCCAGTACCGCAAGCAGGGCTCCCTGATCGCCTTTGAGGCCGGCGAAGCCATCACCTACGGACTCTACAATGCACAGGAGAGAGGCGTCCTTTTCATCGGCCCCGGCGAAAAGGTCTACTCCGGCATGGTGGTAGGCCAGAACGGCAAGGGCGAAGACATTGAGCTCAACGTCTGCAAAAAGAAGCAGCTCACCAACACCCGCTCCTCCAGCGCCGACGAAGCCCTGCGTCTGACCCCGCCCAAAATCCTGAGCTTAGAGCAGGCCCTGGAATTTATCGACACCGACGAGCTTTTGGAGGTAACTCCCAAAGCCCTCCGGATCCGCAAAAAGATCCTGGATCCCACCCAGCGCAAACGCGCCGCCATGCGCATTGCCTCCCAGGCTCAGCAAAATTAATAACACCTGCTATAAAATGCTAAGAACTGGCACAGAATTACTTATTTTTCTGTGCCTTATCTATTTGTGGCAGGTAATCCTCCACGACTACCTGCCACAATGCACATAAATATTTACATTTTATTTTGGTTATCTGACCTTTCTTGCCCAAATAATAGCCCTGTTGGTTATTAACTTAAGTCTTTGTAAACCGGCTTTCCTAAACGCGAAAGACTTATGGCGATTCCAAGAATACCTACGCTAAAGAACATAACAGCTATTCCAGACCCGTTCCCCGAGCCAAAAAAATGGGAAAGTATCTTTTGCAAAGGCGAGTCTGTCGTCATAAACGGTTCTATGACATGATCTGCCAATATACCGCCTAAAAATAACCCTAATGGAATTGTACAGTTTTGCAAAGTATCCTTTGCGGAAAAGACACGTCCCTGCATCTCAAGCGGTATGTGCTCGCGCATGATTGCCATTAGATTAGCATTCATTATGACTGCGGGTATATAAGACGCAAAGGCGGCAATACACCAAACCAATGGTAAAAAGGATAGGCTTTGCACTACATTGCCTGCAAAAACGAAAGCGGTGGTCACAAAAACTACCTTTGGCTTGTTCTTCGCAGGTTTCATCATAGTAACAATGAAGCTTCCTGCGAGCATTCCTAATGCCACAGCACTTTGAACCATTCCAAGCACCTGCTGACTGTTATTTGTTCTACCTAAAACAAAGGGGGCAATCATCCCATCATTACCCAGTTTGGCGAGAAAATTGATGATAGCAATGAAAAGAGTAATCCTTAAAAGGGCTGAGTGCTTCCACAAATAATGTATTCCTTCCAGACAGCTTTTTAAAAACGGCTCATTGCCTTTCTCCTCCGTCTGTTCTATCTCCGGAATCTTAATGAAGAACAACAGTATAAAAAAAGCAACGGAAAAACTTACCAGGTCACACACCAGAACTATCGTCATACCTCCAAGGGCTAACAGACAGCTCCCCAATGCAGGAGCCAGAATGGAAATAGCCGAACCGGAAAAGCTCTGTAGTCCGCTAACCCTGGTATAATATCTTTTCGGCACTAACAAACTAGTTGCGACAAAAGAAGCCGGATTTTGAAAGGCATTCATAAAACTGAGCAACACGTTAATAACATACAAATGCCACACCATAAGGGCTGAAAAGGAATACAGTACAAGGACAACTACCGTCCCGAAAGCCGCTATCAAATCAGAGTACAGCATAATATGCTTTTTATTCCATCGATCCGCCAAAGTCCCTCCTATAAAACGGAAGAAAATTGTCGGCAAAAAAGAACAGATTGTTAAAAGCGTTATACTGGACGCCGTTTCCTTCTGTTCATAAATCCAGATGATCAGCGCATAGCTGGTCATAGCCGTACCTAATTCCGAGACCGTCTGCGAACTCCATAAAAGTAAAAAACTGCGTAATTCTTTAATAGATATTAAATTTTTCATGGCTTTGCTCCTTACACAATAGTTATTATAGCTACATGGAACGCAAAGCCTAATGCGGACGATAAACTCCCATGATGGGAAAATCGCTCCGTACAGGTATCGTCCTATATCAGGCCTTGCACGGAGCAAAAACATCTGCGGAAAAAGGCAGACAACACGATAAATGCGTCATTTCGCAACACCTCCTTGTTAGACTTTATCATGAGGCAAGAAAAAAATAAATCATGTTTCCCTGCTTGCCATACAGCACGATCAAATCCATTTTGAAGATACTGGAATTGCATATTTTCATTCTGACATATTTTCTATTGCCACAGAGAAGCTTCACTATTATTTAATATCTTTCATCCAGACCGATATGCGCCATCACGGTATCGCAGATTTTTTTATCCAGCCTGATATGACAAGCTAACATAGCATCCAGACAAACTTTTACTTCCACCTGCCCGATATACCCTTTATCATAAGCCAGCATTAAAATGCCTGCTGTGCCAATATATCTTACCTTTAGCTGCTTTGCAATTCTGCGCCCCTTATGTTCATCCATCAGAAGTAAATCCGCATTCCTTTCATCATACACAATAAGGGCTTCGCTCTCCCCCGCATCCAGTCCGGTAACGCTGCGTAGAACATTTACAGATTTTATATTCTCTACTTCTACAACACAAAAAAATTTCGTTGCCTTGATGAACTCTGCCTCCTCCAAATAAGCAGGGTTCTCTGTTAATTCACGGTACACTGCTTTAGGAATTAGCACATTCCGATATAACTTTTCCAACAGCCCCAGGCAGCCTGCTTTCAACAGAGAAAGAACCGGCGTAGTATCTGAAACTACTATCATACCAGCTTTTCCCCCAGTTCTTTCACGGTTTCTAATTCCTCTTCTATTTCATCGTCCGTCATCTGAATATAAGGGATTCCCAGCTTGCCATACAACATGATCAAATCCATTTTGAAGATACCGAGTATCTCAGCGGCCCTGCCATGAGAAATAATGCCGTCATACACATATGGGTACAGTATCATTGCATTTCGCTTAAGTTGTTCTTCTCTGCCTGAATGCATAACAAATGATACCATTTCTTCCGGCATTTCCATATTCACTGAAGTCATAATCACAGCCTCCTTCTATCCTCAAATTTGTTTACACATTTTATTATAGCAGGAAGACCAAATTTTTTACACTATGATTTCCAAATATGTCAGATATAAAAATATCGACATTTCTCTGTACCATTACCATTTCCGCTTTGGCACTCGAACTCAATAAACGCAAATCTATATCTCCCTTTTCAGCAAAGAATACATCTTCATGTCAACCACGCGTGCAGGGACTTTCCCCAGCGTACTCTTTCCTGTACCATTTAAACCGCATATAATGATTCCCATAAATCTTAACTTATTCCTATCCCATTTATGACTTCTGTTATTTTTACTTACATCCATAATATCAACTCTATGGATTGTTGCACCATTAAGCGAGCCAGAAACAACCGTGGCAGGGAAATTTCCCTGCCACGGCGTTCGGTGTCCTCCCCGCCACTAAATATGCAACACCCTCATAGCAATCTGAAAATACACCAAGAGCGAAAGCACATCCACAATGGTCGTGATAAAGGGGCTTGCCATAACCGCCGGGTCAAACCCGATCCTGCGGGCCAGCATGGGCAGCATACATCCCACCACCTTCGCAATCATAACAGATGCTATCAATGTAAGACACACCACCAGCGCCACCATGATCCCTACTCTGTCCAGCAACAGGAGCTTTACAAAATTGGCAGCTGCCAGAGTCGCGCCGCACATAAAAGCCACCCGCATCTCCTTCCACACCACCTGAAACACATCCCCCAGCTCGATCTCATTCAGGGACAGGCCGCGGATAATGGTTACGCTTGCCTGCCCTCCCGCATTTCCCCCGGTATCCATCAGCATGGGGATATAGGCGATCAACACCCCGTAGGCCATCAGCGCATCCTCAAAGGTGGTCAGTATGCTCCCCGTAAAGGTGGCTGAGACCATCAGGAGCAAGAGCCAGGGCATACGCTTCTTCCAGGTTTCGATAACACTTGTTTTCATGTAGGGTTTGTCGGTAGGCACGATGGCTGCCATCTTTTCCATGTCCTCCGTGGCCTCTTCCTGGAGGATATCCACCACATCATCCACCGTTATGATTCCCACCAGCCGTTCTTCATTGTCCACCACCGGCATGGCGATAAAGTCATACTTCTGAAACTGCCTGGCAACCTCCTCCTGATCCATCAGCGTGTTAATATAAATCACATTTTCATGCATGATATCACTGATCACCGCATCTGCGGGGCTGATCAGCAGATAGCGCAGAGCTACGGTGCCCACCAGCTTTCGCTTGGCGTCCAGCACGTAGCAGATATTGATGGTTTCGCTGTCCATCCCAATCTTCCTGATACGGGCAATGGCTTCCTCCACCGTCATATTTTCCTTCAGATCCACGTATTCCACCGTCATAACGCTTCCGGCGGAATCCTCCGGATAACGGAGCAAATCGTTAATATCCCTCCTGGTATCGGGATTGGCGTTGGCAAGAAGCTTCTTGACCACATTGGCAGGCATTTCCTCCAATAAGTCCGTGGCATCGTCCGCCATCAGATTATTGATGATGTTCGCCGCATCCTTTTCCGACAGGCTGGTGATGATAAACTGCTGGCTGTCCACCTCCATGTAGGAGAACACATCTGCCGCCAGATTCTTGGGAAGAATCCGAAAAATTTTCAGCATTTCCTCCTCTTCAAATTCCTCCATGATAGCTGCAATATCCGCCGCGTTCATTTCCGCCATTTTCTGGCGCAGCCTGGTATACTGCTTTGTCTCAAGCAGTTCCTTTACAATATCATAATCTTTTATTTTTTCCATGGTATCCTCCCTGACGTGTGATTTTTATGCTCCGACTATGAGGAGGAATATCAGTATTGCTGCCAGCCTTGCTGTTATTCTTTTTCATAAAAACCACCCCCTTTCAGGAAAAATGCCATGACTTACTTTTCTAATCCGGCCTTTTTCTTAGTAAAATTCATTCCTTATAATACTCTCTTTGGATAACCGCTATTTTGGCTCTCGCCGCGGTTGCCTCCGTCAGCGCCTTTTCCATTTCCCTCTCCTGTTCTACAGGAATGCAGATATCAAATTCCACCTTATCAGTATACCTGGAATCAGAAGGAACTATCCCCTTTACTGCCAGCAAATGCTGTATTTTCCCCACATCGGAATAGTCCGCGCCAATGGTGATCCGGGTTCCATAACGCATGGTTGCAATCCTTGCATCCGCAAGAGCCGCCTTGGCGGCCTGGGTGTAGGCACGTACCAGCCCTCCCGTTCCCAGCAGGGTTCCCCCAAAATAACGGGTAACCACCATGACCGCGTTGGTAATACCGCCCCCCAGCATCACTTCCAGGATAGGCTTTCCCGCCGTACCGCTGGGTTCTCCGTCGTCGCTGCATCTTGTAACTTCCCTGTTTCTTCCTATAATAAAGGCAGGGCAATGATGCCTGGCGTCATAATATTTCTTTTTCACCGAATCAATAAAGGCGGACGCTTCCTCCTCCGACGCTGCGGACACGGCCTGGGCGATAAAGCGGGATTTCTTTTCCTCATATTCCCCGTATCCCGGTTCGTCTATGATTTTGTAGGGTAAAAAAATCTCCTGTTTTTCTGCCATAGCCTGTCCCTTCTTAATGCTAACCAAACTTATTCCCTATCCAGTTTACCACAATCCGGAATAAAAGTGTACAAAGCTGTAAATAATTTCTATTGTAAATGACAAAAACGAAGATTTTTTTCGTTTATATAAATAACAATTCTTAATAAAATATGAAAAATCTTTATTTCGACTCCACATTTTGGTATACTCATGTTATTATATGGTTTTAGACAAGAGATTTATCGCTCTATAGGGAGGTTAATATGAACTACAGCAAGAGAGGCATCAGGGCCAAGCAAAAATCCCTGCATGCCACTTCCACAAAAATCGGGAAAAAGTTCCTTGTCTCGGTGCTGAATCTCTCCCTGCTGGGTGTGATCGCCTTTGGCATCATCGGTATCAGCATGGGATTCGGCGTATTTAAGGGTATCATTGACACCTCGCCCAGCATTGAAAACATCAAGGTTACTCCTACCCGCTTTTCCACCTTTGTTTACGATTTGGAGGGCAATCAGACGGCTAAGCTGATCTCCCAGAACTCCAACCGGATCCCTGTGACCCAGGACATGATTCCGGAGGATCTGGCCCACGCCTTCGTGGCTGTGGAGGATCAGCGTTTTTATGAGCACAACGGTATTGACATCAAAGGTATTTTCAGGGCCGCCTATATCGGCATTGCCAACAAGTTTCATTTTACGGAAGGGGCCAGTACCATCACCCAGCAGCTCCTAAAAAATAACGTCTTTACAGACTGGACAAGCGAAACCGGGTTCGCCGACAGTATGAAGCGAAAAATCCAGGAGCAGTACCTGGCTATTGAGCTGTCCAAAACCATGTCCAAGGACGAGGTTTTGCTCAATTACATGAATACCATCAACTTAGGCCAGAACACCCTTGGCGTACAGGCCGCTTCCCTGCGCTATTTCAATAAGTCGGTCAATTCCCTGAATCTCTCCGAGTGCGCAGTGATCGCCGGCATTACCCAGAACCCATCCAAATATAATCCTATCTCCCATCCCGAACAAAACGCTGATAGGCGTAAAAAAGTTTTGGGGGATATGTTGGAGCAGGGCTACATTGACCAAGCAGAATATGACGAGGCTATGGCAGACGACGTATACTCCCGTATTCAGACCGTCAATGAAACTGTGGAGGAATCATCGGTGAATACATACTTTGTAGATGCATTGACCGATGATGTGATGAATGATTTGCTTGCGGCGGGCTACAATGAGACTCAGGCTTTCACCCTCCTTTACAGCGGCGGACTGAAAATCTACTCCACTCAGGATCCCAATATCCAGGCGATCTGCGACGAAGTCTTTTCCAATGAAGAGAATTATCCCGCAGATACCCGCTGGTATTTGAATTATGCCCTGACCATCAAAAAGGCAAACGGGGATTATGAAAACCACAGCACGGAAATGCTCCAGAGCTATTTCAAGGAGCAAAATCCTTCCTTTAACCTGATTTTCAACACCCATGAGGAGGCCTATGCCCAGATTGAGGAATATAAGCTGGCTCATTTGAGCTCCGGGGACGAAGTCTTTGACGAGAACATTTCCCTGACCCCCCAGCCCCAGGTATCCCTCACCATTGAGGATCAGCACACCGGCTATGTACTTGCCATGGTGGGCGGCCGGGGAACCAAGGAAGCCAGCCGGACCCTTAACAGAGCTACGGACGCCAAGCGTCAGCCTGGTTCCACCTTTAAGGTGGTTGCGGCTTACGCTCCCGCTTTTGACAGTGCAGGGCTTACCCTTGCCACCATGGTCAACGATGCGCCCTTTAACTATGCCAACGGCCGGCCGGTAAACAACTGGTATTCGGGCTACAGAGGATTAAATTCCCTGCGTCAGGGTATCATTGATTCCATGAACATTCTGGCTGTTAAGACCCTGACCATGATTACGCCTCAGCTTGGCTTTGATTATGTGAAAAACTTTGGGTTTACCACCGTGGTAGACCGCAAGGAGATCACGGTAAACGGGGAGACACAGATTTTCTCCGATATCCAGCAGTCTCTTGCTCTGGGAGGACTTACGGTGGGCGTCACCAACGAAGAATTAAACGCTGCCTATGCCACCATCGCCAATGGCGGAACCTATATCAAGCCCAAGCTTTACACCAAAGTCATCGACCACGATGGCAATGTGATCCTGGACAACACAGAGCCTGATTCCAGACAGGTAATCAAGGAAACTACCGCATGGCTTTTGACCGACGCCATGATGGATGTGGTCACCCAGGGTACGGGTACCTCCGTCAACTTTGGAGGAATGGCCATTGCCGGTAAGACCGGTACCACCTCAGACTACAATGACGTATGGTTTACAGGCTATACGCCTTATTACACGGCCACCACATGGACGGGCTACGATAATAACACCAAGCTCAGAAAGGGCGAGGAAAGAAATCTTGCCAAAAAGCTCTGGCGAGCGGTAATGGAAAGAATCCATGAAGGGTTGCCCAGCGAATCCTTCCCCATGCCCTCCAGCGGGCTGGTACAGGCAACCGTATGCGCCAAATCCGGCAAGCTTCCGATTGCGGGTGTCTGCGACGGCACTCTGAAATCCGAGTATTTTGCGGAGGGGACTGTTCCCACGGAGAGCTGCGACGTCCACTATCGGGGTATGATCTGCCAGTACTGTGGCCTACCTGCCAGCGAGCAATGTCCTTTTGCCGTTGAGAGCATCCGGGAGCTGATGCCCGTAGAGCCTCCTTCCCTGCAACAGGGCTCCGCCATCACCCAGCAGGTAACCAACGAGGACGGCAGCGTTTCCACGGTGGTGGTTCCCCAGGATCAGGCCGGGCCTTGTCCCCATACCGCAGAGTTTATGGCACAGCCGGGTATCGAGGCTATCATTGAACAGCAGCGTGCCGAAATGGTTGCAGCCGCTCAGGCGGCAGCCCAGCAACAGGCCATAGAGGGCAGCGCCACGCCGCAGACGCCTCCGGCGGAAGCGGCTCCGCCTCCGGATGACAGCAATGGAGTTGCGCCGGCTGAATAGCACCTGACACGAATTGATTAGGGGTAGATTTTCCCCTGCGATCGAGTAGGAAAGATTTTCTCCCTGCTCGCCGCGGCCCGTGCGCCACTTTAGTGGCATACTTCCAAGCGCTGTAGCGCTTTGTACATGGGCCTGCGCATAAAAAGGACTGCCATACCAACGACTCAATCCCAGGTATGACAGTCCTTATTAAAATCCCAACCCATATGTAGATAACATCTGTTTTTCAGCTCTAAGCTGCCGTTTTACTCCTATTCCTGATTCCGAAACACGATTTCACCCGTTTCCGCATTCATACTCTCTACGATCGCCAGCGATTCCACTCGTAGGCCTTTACTCCTTAAAAGCTCTCCGCCCTTCTGGAAACCCTTCTCGATGGCAATCCCCACCCCTTCGATCTGCGCACCCGCGCTGCGCACCAGCTCAATGAGCCCCGCCACCGCACAGCCATTGGCCAGAAAGTCGTCAATGATCAGCACATGATCTTCCTTTCCCAGATACTTTTTGGATACGATCACATCATAGACCCTCTTGTGGGTAAAGGATTCTATCCTGGTGGTATACTGCTCCCCGTCAAGATTGATGCTCTGGGATTTCTTGGCAAACACTACCGGAACCTGGAAATATTGGGCCGCAATACAGGCAATGCCGATTCCCGACGCCTCAATGGTCAGTATCTTATTGATCTTCTCGCTGGGAAAAAGGCGCTTTAGTTCCTTTCCCATCTCATTAAACAGCTCCACATCCATCTGATGATTCAAAAAACCGTCCACCTTAAGTACGTTTCCAGGTTTAATGACCCCATCCCTGCGGATTCTCTCTTCCAATAATTGCATCCTGTTTTCCTCCTCTTAAGTCTTTATCAACTTTTTCCTGCTCCACTTTCCGGACAAATATCTGATAAAGGAGATCACGAAATTGGTTGTCCATCCCATGGGAATGGCAAACCACACCGCCTGTACTCCCCACACAGGCGAAAGGGCAAAGGCAACCGTAACCCTTATCCCAAGATTAATTAAATTTGCAAGGGTAAAGACCACCACATCTCCTGCCCCTCTGAGCACTCCGTCTGTGATTGCTTTCACACCAATACACACAAAGAAAAAGGCGATGAATGTCAGATAGGCATTTCCTGTCTCAAAAGCAATGGGATCGCTTCCCTCCTCCAAAAAAGCATTGATAATGCTTCCATGGAAAAAGGTGAGAATCAGGCAAATCATCACCGCAAAGGCAGCCACCATCCGCACCGCTGCCAGATATCCCTTTTTCACCCGCTCCGGATGGCCGGCCCCGAGATTCTGGGCGGTAAATGTGGAAACCGCATTTCCCGAGGCTATCATAGGCACAATGCAGATAGACTCAATACGAGTGCCCGCCGTATATCCCGCAAGGACAGAGGAACCGTACCCGTTCACCACCGACTGTACCAGCAGCATCCCGATAGACACAATAGATTGCTGTAACATAGAAGGAATAGCTACCTTGATCATATTTCCCAGCATCTGGACGTCGAAAAGCTTCCGGCTCCCTTCCCCTCCCTGGTTTTTGCCTTCTTTTCTGTGGGTTTCCTCACCGATAGCTCCTTTCCAAACGGTTTCTTCTCCTGTCTCCTTTCCGGCGTCCTCCTCTTCCGCCCTGTACCCCTTCAGGGCGCGCATCAAAAGGCAGAAGGAGACCACTGCCGAAATTCCCTGAGCCAGAACGGTAGCCACTGCCGCTCCCCCAATTCCAAGGCCCAGCCCTCTCACGAAAAACAAATCCATCACGATGTTGAAAAGGGAGGAAAAAATCAGCAGATACAAGGGCGTCTTTGAGTTTCCAAGGGCATTGAACACGGAGGACAAAATATTATACATGAAAAGGAAGGGAAGCCCCACGAAATAAATGTCCAAATAAACCAGAGCGTCACTTAAAATGTTCCCGGGCGTATTTAACGCCGTGAGAATGCTTCTGCTCAGCAACAGGCCTGCGGCGCCCATGATAATACTGACTGTCAGAAAGCTGATCAGCGCCGTGTACACCGAGGTCTTCATCTTGCCAAACAGCCCGGCCCCAAGATACTGAGAGATCACCACGGAAGCGCCGATCCCGCCCCCTATAGCGATCATAATAAAAACCGTAGTCAAAGAGTAGGACGCCCCCACCGCCGCCAGGGCATCCTCCCCCACAAACTGTCCCACAATAATGGAATCCACCGCAGAATAAAGCTGCTGGAAAAGATTTCCCAGAATCATTGGCAGCGCAAAGAAAAACAATGACTTTCCCGGGCTGTCTGTAAGCATACTGTACTTTTTCATGAAAAATGTACCTCTTTCCGTCGTTATGGTAATCTCACGTAATATAAAGAATATTTCCCAATATGGTCTCCAGTACCCTTCTTATGCATCCGTAAACCATCTGTCCCTTGAGGGGCGTTCGCAGCAAAGCGCAGTACTCTTCCCAGTTCACATAGTATACCCTTCCCCAGGAAGATATTTTCAGCCAGCTTTGTCCTTCTTCCTCAACGATTCCCAATATCACCACATAGTGGGCCGATACCCTGCAAACTTTTTTGTATTTGCTCCCTGCCTTTTCGTAAAAGAAAATCCCCTGTCCCTTATCTCTCTTAAATACCATATACGGGATGCACATAATAACCGGAATATCCTGGCGGAGCATCTGTTCAATCCTGCCGCCCATTTTCCCGTAACTGAACCCCCATCTCGCCCTGAGCTTCCACCCATGCCTGCGCGCCATGCGGTTAAAACTCACCTGTATCCTGAAAAAACTCAGGCCATTTCTGGCCCAGGGAAAAATTCCTCCCACAAATCGGTAAATCCGATTATAGTAATCCTTGTATTCATCCTCTGTCAGATCAGGTTTCACATACCTCTGCGTTTCTCTGGCGCAATAGCCTGCCCCTCTTTTCGCAAGATAAAGAAACACATCCCCAAGCGCCGTGATGCCGCACCCCAGCTTCTGCTTGCGAAAATCTGCCGTTCCTTCCATGGCCCCGGCAAAAAAGTTCTGATCACCTCCGCAGGTGACCATACCGGTCTGTTTTCTTCTTACCTGTACATAAGAACCGGCCAGCCGTACTGTCCCTGGCATATTAACCTCCATGCCGCGTTTTTTGCGGCAACGCGATGCGTAATCCGTATCTTTTTCTTTCATTATTTATTATACTGTTAGCCGCCATGCTCTGCAAGCAAAAAACAGCTAAAAACAGCCTCCAAAATCGCTCCAATAATCACCTCTAAAATTCGATAAATATTTCGTTGACAAAGCAATTCGGACTGTGTTACAATACATTTCGGTGATACAGATAAGATGTATCGCAGGCTGCTGTGGCTCAGTCGGTAGAGCGTCGCATTGGTAGTGCGGAGGTCACGGGTCCGATTCCCGTCAGCAGCTTTGGTTAAGATTGCGGAAATCCTGATTTTGACAGGGTTTCCGCTCTTTTTGTGTGTCTGTAATCCGGTAGACAGTTGTAGACAGTACTTTGGTACTGTTACAATGCTTTAGTTATAAGGTCAAACGTTTCTTTTTCCGTCAGGGGATTGTAAATATATCCGAGAGTAGTGTTCAGGCTACTATGCCCCAGCATTTCCCTGATGCAGTCCAACGGAACGCCACAGGCATTCAGATTGCTTGCATAGGTTTTTCGCATTTTATGACTGGATTTAATGCGTACCCCCTGATAATTAGCGTACTTTCTCAAAATTGTTGCTATTCGAATTGCCGTAATCCGTTCCCCATTTCTCATAAAAATATATTCGCCCTGTCTCTCTATTCTATTGAGAATATCCAGTGCTTTGGGAACCACCAAAACAAATCTGTCTTTATTTGTTTTGGTATGCTCTACAACCTCATAACTATTATCTGTCTGGTCTCTGATTTCCTCACGGACAATATGTATATGGTTAGCGTCGCATAAATCTGACCACTTTAACGCCACTAATTCGCCCACTCGCAAGCCTAATAAAAAATTGACCTTAACAGCAAGAAAAGAAGCGTCCTGTGTTTCCTCATACTCCCGATCAAGAAACCTGTTTATCTCTGCAAGCTCTTCCGAATTATAGGTTTCTGTTTTTCCGGTTTTTCTGACTACCTGCTTGAATTTAACCAGAATCTGAACCTTATTCATAAGATTTTCTGTGAGATAATTTTTTCTAACAGCATATCCAAACATTCCGTTTAAAATTGTTCTTGCATTGCACCATTCTTTCCGTGTCAGATTAAATTCCTTTACTATACGGTTGCATTCCTCTTCCAGCAAAAGTTCATCAATCTTCTTGATTTTTTTATCATGCAAAACAGATGTTTCAAAATATTTATGATAGTGCTGTTTATGACGTTTAATCGTGTTGGGGCTATTAGTTACGGTTTTTTTGTATTCCAGCCATTCCTCATACAGTCCGTAAAATGTTATGTCAAGGTGCGAACCAGAAAAATATATTGGTATCAGTTTATCCAATAATTCCTCTTTGGTTTGTGCTTTGATGTTTTTTCGCTTTCCTTTTTCATCCTTGTAGCAGGTCTGCCAGCGTCCGTTTTCCGAAGCTGGGGGAGTAATTGCATAAGAATGTATTTTTAATATTTTATCTCTTTTTGTTGACATAAGCGTATCAAGCACACTGTCTATATCTAATATACCGGAATTTATGGCATCTTTCAATATAGATAGCTTTGTACTTTCTGTTTTTTTATTCGCTTTCATACCACACCACTTTTCATAGCGGTGTAAGGAATTAATAATTGTTGGGATTTATTTTTACAAGATTAAAAGTGTATTTTTATTTTTTGAATTGTTGGTTTAAATGATTTTATTTTTCTTTGCAAGACATTTTTAGTATAATATATTTCTATGCTTATTTTCTTTTTGGTGTGTAATGTAATTCCTTACACCTGATTGATTTAATTTTCAGGGAACGGGTTTTCTGAATCCGGCACCGGATGAAAACCATTTAAATAGTCTCTGGTATCATACTCCTGATATTCTCCGGGAGCTGTATATACCCTTACTCTTTTTATCCGTCTTAAGAACGCCAGATAGGTTTCTTTCTGTTCTATGCGGACATTATGGTATTGATCTTCCAGCTTCCAGTTGCTCACGATATAGACGAAGTTATAACATGCCTGCCGGTTATTATACCGGGCCGGTAATTGCAAGGGATAAATGTCAAGGTAATTGAGCATATTCCCTATGGGTAAATCACTCCGGAACTCTTCCAGAACCAGCACATCTTCCCCGGCGTAGGAATCAAATGGATGCTTATAATCCGTCACTCTGTAGACGTTTGCGTCTCCATGGGAATCCAGTATATCCCTTGACTTCCCATATCCGGTTGCACCGCTTACATAAGTTACCAGCAGATTAATGCGCCGTTCCGACCTGTAACGGTTATACAGAATTTCAAGCCGTGCCTTGTCGATATGCTGTAGGTTCAGAATATTATCCGGATTGATTTCGAGAATCTCCACATTGCTGTAGCCGTCCTTAATCATCTGGTAAAGGCTTTCCAGATCACTCCTCTTTCCCTGTCCGGTTTTGGGAATTGTTCCGTATTCCTCAAAGGTCTCTTTCAGGTTTGTCGTCTCTTTTTCTGTATTTTCCCACTTTCCCTCTTTACGGATATAAGCCCGGTTTTCCTCTGCGGTTCCCTGTGCCTCTTCTATATGGGCTGTAGGGAACGACTTTTTTACGCTGGAAAAGTAGACCGGATTTTTGAACTGAATATATAAGTGGGTATGAGGCGTTTTGGCGATTTCATCACACATACACCAGTATTGTATATTATCCCATTTCTTCAATGTTTCCTTAATAGCTTCATGAGAACAGTTTTTATGCTTCTCCGGATTGTTGTATGTGAGCTGGTATTTCCGGCTTCTCCGGTTATTGCTTTTAGTTTTACTTTTGCTCATGTTCTTTCCTTTCTGTATTATGGCACAGTTCCGACACAATGATATATCCCCGAAATGCGCCTGTTTATTGAGTTATATGTGTATGACACATGACACAGAAGTTGCGGTAATACTAGCGCAACTTCCGTAAAATGCGGCGGCTTACGGCTTCGCCGCCACCGCCGCATTTCTTCTGCCTGTTATTCCGTCAATGCCCTTATGCACAATTCCTGCATCCGCTCCACATCACGCACCATTGGAACTTTTATGAAGTGAAGTTCCGAACCCTGCAAGAGCAAAACTCCCTCGCCTGTCCTGAACTCCCGATCTTCAATCCGGCTGATATATTCCGTTGGCATTAGCATTTCATAAATGCTCTGAATGGGTGCGCCAAGCACCATAATAATGCCGTAATTCAGGCGACTTCCAGACGGAAATACAGATGCATCCGGACGCTGGCAGGAACAAAAAAATCTGACCGCTAAGGACCTGCCAATCATGAGGATTTCTGAAACCCTATTCATCACCGTGGCAGCTTTCTTCTTATCTTCATTCTGTAAAGCCAATATGTTTGCAACATATTCATCCCAGATCAAGGTTACCGGCTTACGGCTTTCATCCTCTCCCGACTGCCGTTTTTGGAGTATGCCGTATACACTGTCAAGTGCTTCCAAAGTTCTTTTGTACGGGAAATACCGGGAACAACCACGTAGATAATGGAAATTATCCTCTTGTTTATAATCAGCAAAATAGCATTCACTGTCAGGCCTTTTTTCTGCCAATTTTGCGAACAGGATATTCTCGCAGAAAGATTTTCCGCTTCCGGACATACCGCAAATAAGTATATGGCTGTTTGTCTTTACGGATATATCTACAGATACCGGCTGTTTTATTCCGTAGCCATACCAGCAGTCAAAGGAACATCCCAGAGTTATTTTATCATCACAATTCTTCATCATATAAAAGTCCCCTGTCCTTTGCTTTCTTTCCCGGAGCCATGTGAATAAGGATTAATTTGCTGTTCCTGCCCTTCTTTCCTCCATAATCTTCCAGCCTGATAAAATGGGAGCTAAACTGATGTTCCAGCTCGTCCTTTCTTTCCTCCCAGCACGTCAGCGGTATATCCGAATAGAATACTCTTTCCGTTACGTCTGTTCCTTTCAGCTTCCTACGGCGAACCAGTATCGGACAGCCGTTACGCCTATCGTGCTCTGAAAATGCTTTCATCAGGCGGTTTTCATCGCGTTTTGCGGTAATACATCCAAGCCAGCCAATCCATGCAAGCAGAAATGCAAGAAAACTCAAAATCAATGTAATGGAAATACTGTATTGAAATATTGGACGCAGTAAATCCGAAAAATCCTGTAGGGAAAACAGTTTTCCTTTATTGAGCCAGCCCGTTATGAATAAACTGGTCAGGACAATAACCGGTATGCCGGTATAGGGATGAAGTTTCATTTGCTGTATACCGTGGTATAACCGCAGTATACATTCTGTCTGTTTTCTGTTCATAAGCCCTCCTTAATATACTTATATTCATAGGGGTATTTACACAATACCCCTATGTAAGGCACAGTTTTATTCCTTTGTTATGGCCTCAACCTTGCCTTTCTGGTTAAAGATAATATTGATATTTTCACCGATTTTCACTTGTGGAACCTCAATTTCCTTCTTAACGAAAAAGCGATCTGCTCTCATTCCGGTAGTATTCTCGTCTGTATATCCCACTGACAATGTCATACCCTCAATGACTTTTCCGTCCGAAGTCGTGAATCCAACTGGTGAAAATCCGATCAGTTTAGCTTTCATGATATAATGTCCACCTCCTTATCATCAGATTTGAAATGCACTTCATGCTTCCATTCTACATCACACATAGAAAAAATAAAGTTATTACTATGGTACTACCACTTTAAGAGTGGTTTGCATTACTTTATTGCCAGAAAACAAAAAAGTGAGGATGAAATATTTCCCCACCTTTTTATGCCTGCTTTTGATTAACAGGGGTGAACTTGAAAATACACTTTTAAAAATTATTATACAGGAAAGCTGTGGGAGCCGTTCGCTGAAATCCTGACCCAATGAAAGGTCTTTTTTACCCTCAACACACTACCACCGAAACCGCATTATCGTACTTATTCGCTTTCTATATCCCCATGGGGCCCGTCAGGATTTCCGAGTCGCTCTTTACTGATTTATTAACAAGGAAAAACAGGCATAGCGAATCCCTAACATTTATGAATAAAAAAGGTACCGCCCTACTACAAGCGATACCTTAAAGGTAAGCATAACGCCTACCAACAACAAATTTACATTAATATATAACACTGTTTTTGTCAATCAATAATTCCCACTTCTTTTCGTATCAGTTCACAAATCATCCCATTTACAGAATTATATTTATCATTTTTCTGTACATATTCCTGCATCTTTTCTTTCCAGCCCTTTGGAACTCTGACACGGATATTATCTACATTATTCTGGTCATAAGTCTGACTTGCCCTGATTTTACTTTTGTAGATGCCGGAATCAGTTTTAAGGGTAGTATCCGCTTTTTTTGGCATTTTTCTGTCCCCTTTCTGCAAATAAAATATTTTAAATATGGTACCATATAATCAAATTAGAATCAATATTACATTATTATATTGTTTAAAAAATATTTGAAATTTTTCCCTAAAATCAGAAAATATGATTGATTTTTATATGGTACCATGCTATAATAAAGACAGTTAAAAACTACACTTTAACTACCAACAACAAACTACTACTACGAATAAAAAGAGAGGTAAGCATCATGGCAAAAAAACTGAACAATTACAGAAGAACAGTACAATATCTGCAAAAGATTTATAACCTGATCAACAACGAATATTTTAACGGTGAATTGGAAGAGATCACCCTTACCGTTCAGGGAAGTGTCAGAAGTTATGGACACGTATCTGTCAGCAATACATGGTTCACGGATGATAAGGCAATGAAAGAATTAAATATATCGGCCAATTATTTGAGACGGGATATAACGGAAATAGTAACCACATTGATACACGAAAGCAGTCATATCTGGAATATGCAACACGGGATTAAAGACACAAGCAACGGTTATGTTTATCATAACAAAAATTTTAAAAAAACAGCGGAGAAAATGGGAAAAATCCAGATTGACAGGCACGAAAAATACGGCTGGACTGTCAGCACACCGACAGAAGAAACCATAGATTTCTGCATCAGGAACGGTTTACAGGATATTGAAATAGGCAGACAGGACATTTTTTCACTGGGAGGATTTTCCGGAGGTACAAGCGGAAACACTACTCCTATAAAGCCAAAAACAAGAAAACCGTCCAGTACGAGAAAATATCAGTGTCCCTGTTGTGGTAATTCGTTCAGGGCAACAAAGGAAATCAACGTTTTGTGTATGGATTGCAATGAGCAATTTGTAGTAGCACAATAAGTTAAACGTCAAGAGAGATTGAGGGCTAAACTCAATCTCTCTTAATTGTCATTCAGGAAAAAATGATCGGCTGTACTTTTGACTCTATGATCTTGTCCAGCTCGCGTTTTATTTCCTCGACTTTCTCAAATAATGCCGAAAAATGCAGTTTGCTATCAGTCACACAAAATTGTTTCTTCTCATTCCAATAGCCACATTTTTCAGAGAACGCCTCAGGAACTACTTTTTTGGTCTCGAAGATAAAGGGAGAAAGAAATCTCTTCTGGAACTCATCCAATTCGCTATATAACGGAGGCGGTATTGTCGGCTTAAATCTGTGCAATTTTTCCTCCAACCTACAATATTGCTCATCATCATCAAGGAAACTGTCATTGACAAAAACCATAAAATCACCCACTAACTCGACTACGTTAGCTATGACAATATCCGGATAGCGTGTATATTGCATGATCTCATCCGTTTCAATCTGCAATGAAGTGTCAAACATTTTTTCCAAGGCCTCTAAAAGAGCCGGGTCTTTGGGGCCGTTACTATTAGGTTTACACCATTTTCTTGTAGTTTCCTTAGATACACCTAATTTCTCTGCGGTATGCTCATATAGTTCATCCCTTGTTGGGAATACGATACCGTCAACTTCTTCCTTTTCTTCAACAGCTTTGTCGATCCTGTCTTTCAGCTTTGCACCACAGTATTTTTTCATACTAACGCCTCCTTTTTATATAACTTCATTTACGGAATTTAAAGATTGAAAAAATCGCGATTTTTTACTATTATAATTACAAACTACCTGTCTCAGCTGATAAAAATATTATACATTTTGCTGAAAGAAAAATCGAGGTAATACCTTGGTACAGAATCTCTGCCAAATTACTTCCACATAGGAGGAAAAGAATGAAAAAAGAGACGCCAAAAAATACTGATCAACCAGTGAAGAAAGTCAAAAATGAAGCACTCGTTAAAATACGTACGAAAAGAGACCTGACTCAAAACCAAATGGCTGAATCTTTATTTGTATCAGAAAGACAATATCGTTACTTTGAAGATAACGTATTACCTCTTCCGGAAGATATGGAAAAATTTTTTTCGAAAGAAGAAATAGAAGATATAAAGCTATCATATTTAAGCTCAACACCTAATCCGGATGCTTTTAAAGTAGATATACGGCAGATTCTTTCCTTTAATAATGGTATACTTCAATTACGGTTAAATAAGTCACATATCGACTATATCTATCGCAGAACTGAAATCCTGAATAGACATCAGCGCCTAAAGGACAAAAAAAGAGAATTAGAAAAAATAGATTCTACATTTTGTATCAATGATTATGATATTTTTGTAATAGGTAAAAAAAGAGTTACGGTTGATTTTGAATCTGATGAATTAAATTATACATTTGGAGATTATGATATTCCCTATGTTTTTGAAGATGAAAATTCTGAAAAGAAACCAGTTCCTCCCTATGCGGAAAAGAAAATTGAAAAGTTACTTGAACTTTCTTTGAAGAATGCAAAAAAAGAAGATGAGTCGCTCTAAATAAGTTTTTGCTTTATTAAAAGTATACTTTTAAAATTCTGAATTTTTTTCAAATCTATAGATTCCTGACAGGGCTAAATTCTCTATTCATTTGTAGCTTTTGAGATTTTTGTTTATCAGGAGTTTATTTCTTTTTGTCATTTCAACGTCTTATTTTTTTCCAATCTACTTTTATGAAATTATGATAATCCCAGGGAATATCCCCATTGCTGAAAATGGTATATTCCCGATACCTGCCATGAATGCCCTTAGAGAAAAATACCACACCTGAAATATTGTTTAAATTTTTGACAATCTCATTTTTTCTTAGAATCCGTGTATAGTCCCACTCTATACTGGAAATTATTCTTCTCTGATACTTTGTATCTATTTCATACAGGAAATTTTCTCCCGTTTCAGAAGAATGTACCCTTATTTCAATCCGCGGATTTGAAGCATTTGGAAAGATACAGCGATAAGCTTGAACAAAGGCAATAATTGCCGCAAGCAAGTCTTTGTGGTCTGAAATCTCTTTTTTGGTTTTATAGGTTTTGTATTCAAATTCTCTTTCAAATTCCATTCTTGGCATAGGTATAATCCTTTAATATATTAATAGTTTTTGGATGTGAGGTATTGCCTCATAAACACTTTATCATAAGTGCTCTTGCATAGCAAGCAAAATGTGAGTTATTGCCTCACATACTTTAAGACCGGATAACGATACAATCTGATCAGGTGATAGATTATGCGATATGGAATAGAGCGATTAGAATTTGATAAAGATATTTATGATACGATACGCCAGAACATTAAAAAATACCGCAAGGAGAAAGGCCTGACTTCTGCACAGCTCGCAGAAATGGTTGATCTTTCCCATGATTTTATACGGCAGATAGAGAGTGAAAAGATTGGAAATAATTTTTCTGTTGATACCTTTTATAGAATTGCGATTGCTCTGGGAGTCAGTTTAGATCAATTGATCGAAAAGCACTAAGGAGTAAACCATGTTGTGTGAGTTATTACCGCACATACTTTTGTATGCTTTAAAGATACAATGTAACAGGGTGATAACTTAAATGCAAAACAGACTAAAACAACTACAATTTGATGACAATATTTACAATACAATCCGGAAGAATATAAAGAAATACCGTAAAGAAAAAGGGTTGACCTCTGCACAGCTCGCAGAAATGGTTGACCTTTCACATGATTTTATTCGGCAAATAGAAAGTGAAAAAGTTGGTTATAACTTTTCGGTTGAAACCTTCTATAAAATTTCCGTTGCTTTGGGTGTAAGTCTGGATAAACTGATTGAGAAGTGAGAAAAGATATTTCCCTCTTGAATATTTTGGGATTGTAGACACACTGTAGACAGTGTGCATTCCTCCTTGATTTTGTAGGCTTTCAGGAACCGAATAAAGTCCGATTCCCGTCAGCAGCTTTCTGAAACCCCTGATTTTATAGGGTTTTGGGATTCTAAAAAAGTAAAACCTATCAACAAACCTATCAAACTCATGTTTGGTAGTTTTTATTTTGCCTGAAATTCCGGTATGCTGCTTATAATCTGGCTTTTTGCATCTATACTTCTGCGGTTTCCATGATAATTTTTGCATCTCCTAATCTCCTGCGCTTTCTTTTCTAACTCTGATTTGGATATACTATTACTTGCAATATCAAATATGCTTGACCCAATAAGAGAAGACCTTCAAGAAATCAAGACTATGGCAAAAAAGATTGAGATTACACAAGAAAATGAAATATTACCGCGATTAAATACCATTGAATCTTGTTATACATCAACTTATGACAGATATAAAGATAATGTTGATACATACGAATCCATGAAACAAGATATATCAATCATTAAAAGCGAGTCCTGCTGCACTACTAAAACATAAATTCCAGATGTTAATTTGCGTTGCTTGTGGCAATGGGCAGCTTTTTCTATAATAGTGTCAGCAACTAAAAGAAAGGAGACTATCCCTAATGCTCAACGAAAATATAAAAACAATCAGAAAATCAAAAGGACTTTCACAACAAGAACTTGCCATCAAGCTGAACGTGGTGCGACAGACAGTTTCCAAATGGGAGCAAGGATTGTCAGTTCCTGATTCTGATCTATTGATCGCCCTGTCAGAAGTACTTGAAACACCCGTGAGTACATTGCTTGGGGAAAACATCATTGAGTCAAAAGCTGATGAATTAAAGGCAATTGCCGCAAAGCTGGAGGTGATAAACCTACAGCTTGCACAGAGAAAAACCACAAGAAAAAAATTTCTACAGTGGCTACTTATCTCATTATGCATAATCATAATAGCAATTTTCGCAGTCTTATTAGCATTAGAAAGTCCTTACCTGGGTTGGGATCTTAGTGATCCTGAAACCACCGTTCTCGAAGTAGTATTTCACTCATTTGAATGGCTGTTTGTCAGAGTAGCGCCGATGATCCTTATTGGCGCAATCATTGGAATTTTCTGGATTCGAAAACACTCAGACCGCAGATGATTTTTTATCCATCTATAAAGGCAATAGTCTGGAAACGCTGGAAATTTTCAATGATTCTCTGACTTCTTATATCTCCCACGAACACAGACGCACAGGATACAGGGCAGGCCAGTCGCTATCATGGACAAGACTGCCCCTATCCGTGCTTTTTCCTGCTGCTCTTCTGTTGCAGACATTTCAAAAGAGCCTCCTATATACCATCGCAAGGCCAGAACAAAGCCTAACAGAAAAATTATAATCATTACGTTACAAAGCATCCGTACTATCTTTGCTCCGCTCACAGGACAAAATCTTTTCTCCTCCGCCATATCAGATATACCTCCCCAGGGTCTTCGCCAGCTCCCGGATGTCAACCGGCTTTGCCACGTGGGCGTTCATACCACAGTCCAGGCATTGTCTGATGTCCTCGGAGAATACGTCGGCAGTCATGGCAATAATGGGAATAGTACACGCATCCTTCCGCTCCAGAGCGCGTATGGCCCTCGTGGCTTCATAGCCATTCATGACCGGCATCCGCACATCCATCAATATGGCGCTGTAATAGCCACTCTCGGACTGACTGAATCTTTCGAGGCAAAGCTTGCCATTTTCTGCCCTCTCCATCTCCATCCCGAGTCCGGTGAGCAGCTCTCTTGCAATTTCCCAGTTCAGATCGTTATCCTCCGCAAGCAAAACCCGCCTGCCGGTAAAGTCGGCCTGTACCCCCTTCTCCTTCTGTTCTCCCGGGCCAAGGCTTCCTTCTTCCATGATAAAAGGCTTCAGGCCGTAAAAAAGCGAAGATTTGAACAAGGGCTTGGAGAGGTAGCCGTTTATGCCGGCTCCCATCGCCTCCTCCTTCATCTCCTCCCAATCGTAGGCAGAGATCATAAGGATAAGGATATCCTCTCCATAGCGGCGGCGGAGCTCCTTTGCAAAAGCAATACCATCCATCGCTGGAAGCTTCCAGTCTGTCAGGATGATCTGGTATTCCTCCTCTCCTCCATACTTTTCTGCGACCATGGCAAGGGCGCTCTCAGCATCCAGTGTCCACTGGGCGCAAATGCCCATGGCTTTCAGGAATGCCACCGTACTCTCGCAAAGCTGGACGTCGTCATCCACCACCAGCATCCTGTAATCCGGCAGGATCATGTCTGCTTCCTGGATCCTGGCCTTTTCCAGATCAAGGGTTATGTGAAAGCAGCTTCCCTCGTCCGGCTCACTTTGAATCCCAATGGTTCCTCCCATAGCGTCCACAATATATTTAGTGATGGCCATTCCCAGACCGCTTCCCTCTGTTTTCTGAACGCGCTTGGCGTCCGCCCGGGTAAAGGATTCAAAAATCTTTTCCAAAAATTCCGGCTCCATGCCTATGCCGTTATCCTCCACCACAAAGTGGACGCGGACATGCTCCTCCCCTTTGGGGGAGGCCTCCTCATACATGGTCATTTGAATATGGCCGCCCTCCGGCGTAAATTTCACGGAATTTCCCAAAAGATTGATAAGCACCTGATTGAGCCTGACGCTGTCACAGCGCACATCCTCCACAAAAATATCCCGGATGCACGCCTCAAAGCTCTGCTTTTTGGCGTTCGCCTGGGGCTTGACGATATTTACGACCCCGTCCATCACCTCCCGCAGGGAAACCTGATCCACGGAGAGGCTGAGCTTGCCGCTCTCGATCTTAGACATATCCAGCACATCGTTGATCAGCCCCAGCAGATGTCTGCTGGAAAGGGAAATCTTTTTGAGGCAGTTCTGAACGTGCTCCCTGTCGTCAATGTTTGCCTCCGCAATCGCCGTCATGCCTACCACCGCATTCATAGGGGTGCGGATATCATGGCTCATATTGGACAAAAATTCGCTTTTGGCCCGGTTAGCTTTCACTGCCTCCCGGCGTACCTTATCCAGTTCTTCCATCTGGCCCATAATCTCCTTAAAATAAGAACGGAAGGTCCACAAAAGCGCGGCCAGAACCACAGCGAAACCGCCGAAGGAGATCAGGAGCAGATCGCCGCTGAGACCGGAAATAGACGCGTCCAGGGAGCTGTAGGGCATGATCACGATCAAAAACCATTCCGCGTATTTGAGCTTTGTACAATGCAGGTGACGGCGCTCGCCATCCACCATAAGCACCTTTGAATAGTGCCCGCTTTCCTTCATGGCTTTCTTTAATTCTTCCACATGTTTTTCTTTGTTGTCTGTGATCTCCTCATAGAGCCTTTGGAAATAATTATCCCGCGAGACCTCTCCGCTGCGGATCATGGAAGTGCCGTCTATGGTAATAATGTGGGAATACACCGGAGCGTCAGATACGCCCAAATTTAGGGTTTCGATTATTTTGCTCTCCTCAATACCGGCCACGAGAGCCGTGTAGGAGCCATCCAGCTCTTTGAGGAAAGGATCCGGTTTGCCTATGAGAATCATTTTTCTGCCGTGAGCATCCGTCCCCGAGGTTACCTCCTCCCCTCCCCCTTCCAGATCGGAAAGGAAATCCGGCAGAGCGTCCTCCAATACCACAGGACTACCATAGATAAGCTGTGCCTCGCCCTCTGCGGAATAAAATGCCAGATAGTCAAATTCATCCGTTCCAATGATCTGGGCCAGCTTTTCCATATAATCCCCTTTTTCAAGAGCGTTTTCCTCCATATCTGCAATGATGGCCTCCATTTGCTCCAGATACAAGCTGATAACCATCTCCACATGGAAAGCTATCTCCTCACTCATACTGTGCATATAAAGATCGCTCACGGTCTCGATAGTATCTGAGCTCCTCCGGTTACTCAGATAAGCGGAAAAACCAAAAATACCGGCACAAAGAACCAGCACCAGCAATAATCTGATAATAAGATGCTTCGTAATCTTCTTCTTTTCGTTATCATGCATCTGCATACGCCTGCCTTTTTGATAAGGGATTAAAACGTCATACTGCAACTCTATTATCATACCCTATTTTTTTCTTCTGTTCAAGAGTCGAGCGCCTGCTATCCTTGCGAATAACAGGCGCTCTCTTTGCCTAACTGTCATAATTGTATGAAAAAGGGCTTACTAATCCTCAATCGCAGCCTTACGGCTGTTGATCTTTCTGAAAATCTCCATATCAAACTTGGGCTTTCTGTCATAAGTATACAAGCCGTTTACCTCCTGCTCCACATCGTAGAGCTGTGTGTAACAGAAGCCAAACATATGGGTATTATCCAACAGGGCGTCTGTCAACCCCTGGTATCTCTGAATAAAGGCTTCCTCCGTCTCCGGGCCCTGGCCATAGCCCCAGCTTTGTTCGTTGTTCTTATCCACATCCCATTTGATACCGCCATACTCGCTGATAAACACCGGAACCCCTTTCACCGGCGTCTGCCTCTCGGGATGGTTCTCCCGAAGCTCCCCGCCTTCGGCAAACTCCTGATAGTGGGCGCCAAATATCTCCGGATCCTGCTCATAGTCGTGGAGGTCGTAAATATCCGTCCGAACGTGGAAATTGCCGCTGGTATCAATGCAGGGCCTGGTGGTATCGTAAAGCTTTGTCATCCGGTAAACAATCTCCAAAAGCTCGTCATCCTGGGCCCGTCCCTCATAATCCCAGGTTTCATTAAAAGGGCACCATCCGATGATGGCCGGGTGGTTAAAGTCTCTCTCCAGGGCCTCCATCCACTCGGGAAGGAAACACTTAAGTCCCTGGGGCGCACTGTAATCCAGCCCCCAGTTGGCCTGCTCACCCCAGACCAGATATCCCATTCTGTCACAGTAATACAAAAATTCCGGTTCAAACACCTTTTGGTGGAGGCGTGCCCCGTTAAATCCTGCGGCCATGGACAGCTCGATATCCCGTTTCAGCGCCTCTTTATCGGGTGCGGTATAGATGCCATCCGGATAGAATCCCTGATCCAGAACCAGCCTCTGAAAAACACTCTTTCCATTGATCAGCACCTTTTCCCCCTGAATCTCCACTTCCCGCATACCGAAATAGCTCTTTACCCGGTCTTCTCCAAAAGAAAGTTCCAGGTCGTATAACCTTCCCGCTCCCGCTTCCCACAAATGCAGCTCGCTGAGGGAAATCGTAAGCACCGCCCCTCCCCCGCTCACCTTCACTGAAGCGCTGCCACACTCTCTTTCCTCATAAAAAGCTTTTGCCCCAAGCTCTCCGCTGCCTTTCACCACCGCCTTCACGGTCAGTGTCCCTTCCGCAATATTGGGATAATACTGTATCTTCTCGATGTAGCTCTCGGGCACAAATTCCAGCCACACCGTCTGCCAGATCCCGGTGGTGCGGGTATAGTCACAGTCGTGAGAGTAATAAAGGCTGCTCTGCTTTCCCTTGGGCTGTCTGCCGCTTCCTGTATCATCCCCGGCATAGACGCTGAGGTGATTTTCCCCCTCTTTTGCCAGCTCCGTAATATCCATACAAAAGGAGGTATAACCGCCCTTGTGCCTGCCGGCCTCCCTGCCGTTCACCCACACCCGGCACTCATAATCCACCGCGCCGAAATGCAGAAGTATCCTGCCTCCCAACTGTTCCTTTGTGATGGCAATTGTCCGGTGGTACCACACCGCACGCATAAAATCCTTATAACCGATCCCGCTTAAACTGCTCTCAGGGCAGAAGGGAACCACAATCTTTTGATCCAGCTCTGTCCTCTCATAAAGCTTCCGGTCAATGCCGCTGTTTCCAAAATCAAAGGCAAAATCCCACTCCCCATTTAAATTTATCCAGCTCTCCCTCTCCATCTGAGGCTGTGGATGTTCCGGTCTTGGTATTACTCCCATTGTCTTACCCTCCTTCTTGCTTAACTAAATGATAGGTACATTATAGCGTTCTTTTTTCAAAAAAACAGGGAAAATATGCTTGTAAATGTATCAATTAGTGCTATTCTATAGTAAACTCCCTTTCAAGCCGTGGTGGTGCCGGGATAGCGGCATGGGGGTACTACAGAAAAAAGAAAATGCAAAAGGAGAATTGCCATGGCCGAAAAAACGGATTTACATCCTTCCCCCAGGGAAAACCCTTCCAGGGAAGAATTTGCCCTCTACACCGGAGAAGGAATTCCTGGATTTTCTCCGCTTTTATCCGGGATCACCTGGCCCAATCCTTCCTATGAAATTAAACGAAGCTGCGGGGAATGCTTTGTCTTTGAATATGTGATGGAAGGAAAGGGGTTTGTCTGGCAGAGGGACGAATTGCTCACCCTCCAAAAAGGGGACGCCTATGTGCTCCATGAGGGAGAATTTCACCATTATTTCTCTGACCCGAAAGACCCCTGGAAAAAAATCTGGTTTAACGTAAGCGGAAGCCTTGTCCGCCACTTACTCTCTGACTATGGCCTTGACGGCACGGTTAAAATCCCTTCCTTCAAAGACGAGAGCCACTTAAGCGCCATCTTTCACACCATGAAAAAAGAACCAGCCCAATGTGCGGATGAGCTGGCTCTTTTGTTGCACCGGTATATTCAGGCCCTGTCCCGTTCCATCGGAAGGCAGTCGAAAACCCCCTCTCTGGCCCTAGCGATCAAAAATTACATCGAACAGAATTTAACCCTTCCCCTTTCCATTGACGATATGGCTGACCATGTCCATTTATCCCGCTCCCGGGCCATCCATCTCTTTAAGGAGACATACGGCGTCACACCCTATCATTATTATTTAACCCAAAAAGGGGAGCTTGCCTGCACGCTGCTTCGCTGTACCACCCTTTCTATCCAGGAAATATCCCAACAGCTTGGCTTTTCCGACTACCACCACTTTTCCGGTTTCTTCAGGAAGTGGTATGGGATTTCACCCTCCCGGTATCGGTGAGGGAAGATAAAATCACAACCGTTTTTTAACATTTTTATCCCTTCAGTGTGGCTGTTCTCCTGATCAGCCGATCCTCCACCCAGTTCTTTTCATAATAGATGTTATTTTCAAAATGGTCGTTGATTCTCTCCATCTCGGCATACATCCTGGACTTTAAATCCGCCATGACCTGTCCATAAGCCGGGTCGCCTACAAGGTTGTGCATCTGATAAGGATCCTTCTGATTGTCAAACAGGAGCTCCATGCCGTCCGCCTTAAACACCGCGTAGGTAAACTCCTTAGTGCGATAGGCGCGCCACTCGTTTCCGTCCCCGAAGACCGCCGTGGGGCCGGTACACATCATCAATGCCCCCTCCTGCGTATCCGCCTGCCCCCGGATGCACTGCGAAAGGTCTTTTCCCTCGACCTCCTTTGGCACAGGCAGTCCCATTAGGGTTAAAAAGCTGGGCATAATGTCCACCGAATTGAATACAAAGTCCCTCTTTACGCCCTCCGAAAGCTCTCCCTTCCACCTCACCAGGAAAGGCACTCTCACCGCTTCCTCATAAAAAATGTTTTTGGCCCTTCTGCCGTGAGCGCCGAAAAGCTCTCCGTGGTCGGAGGTAAAGACGATAATGGAATCCTCCTCCAGCCCCATTTTCTTGATCGCTTCCATCAGCCTTCCAATATTGTCGTCCAGATTGGCCGTCATGGCATAGTAGACCCGCATCCATTCCGTCAGCTCGCCTCTCTCCTTCTGGGAAAGTCTGGCCCACTCGTCCGCGTGAGGGTCGTTTTCCGGCAGGTAATTTGGGGGAAGCTCAAAGTCTGTCCCCGCAAACCTTTCCAGATATTCGGGCGGCACGTTTTCCGCCACCCAGGGATCGTGAGGCGTGCCGATGGACAAAAACAGGGCAAAAGGCTTTTCCCCCGCCGATAAGCGCTTTATCTGCTCAATCGCCATGTCCACCTGGGCGTCCGGCTCATACTTATCGTAGTAAATTTTTTCCGGGCTGTCCAAATGATAATAGGCCGTTCCCACCTCATATTCATGCCGGAAATTGTAGCCTGCAAAATAATCGTCAAAGCCCAGCCTGTCCCTGCCCTTGGGGATATAGGAGTTTTTGGGATCATAATGATTCCCAAGCTGGGCCGCATACATGTGCCATTTCCCGATATAGGCGGTCTCATATCCGTTTTCATTCAACACATCCGCAAAGGTGTGATGATTGGTATTCATGCGGATTTCATTAATCACCATCCCGGTACTGGTGGTATATTTCCCGGTCAGAAGGGACGCCCTGTAGGGGGCGCAGACAGGGTGCCCGGAGACAGCCTGGCACAGATCCGTGCTTTCCGCACACAAAGCGTCGATATTGGGGGTCAGCGCCCTCTCATCCCCTGTATATCCCAGGCTGAAATAACGGAGCTGGTCCGCAAAAACATAGATTAGATTCGGTTTCTTTTTCCTCATACGATCATCCTTTTATGGCTCCCACCATAACTCCTTTCACAAAATATTTCTGTACGAAGGGATAGAGCATAATCACCGGCGCGCTTGCCACGATAATCAGCGCATACTTCATGGACTCTCCCCGCATTACCTTTTCGTACATTCCCGTCAGGTCACCGCCCACGGCCTCAAGACTATTTTGCAGCAAAATGTCTCTGAGCACAACCTGTAACGGAAATAAATCCTGATTACGCAGATAAATAATGGCGTTAAAAAAGGCGTTCCAGTGTCCTACCGCATAAAACAGCACAATCACTGCCATGATTGGCGCGGAGAGAGGAAGTACCACCCGGATCAGCGTTCCGAAATGGTCGCAGCCGTCGATGGCCGCCGCCTCCTGCAGCTCCTCCGGGATGCTGCTCTGGAAATAATTTTTCATCACCAGCATATTGTAGGTGGCCAGCGCATTGGGGATCACCATGGCCCAGATGCTGTCTGTCAGTTTCAGTCCTCTCACCACCAGATAAACCGGAATCATCCCTCCTCCAAAGAGCATGGTAAAGGACGCCACAAAGGTAAGGATCCCCCGAAAGGGCATATCTTTTCTTGACAGGGGATAGGCCGCCAAGGTAGTCAGCACCAGATTGATACAAGTTCCCAGCACCGTATATAAAATGGTGTTCCGATACCCCGTCCAGACCTTGGGCTCCGAGAGCACCATCTGATAGGATTCCAGATTAAATCCCACCGGCAGGAATCTGAGCTTTCCTCCCAGCACGGCTTCCGGCTGGCTGAAGGAAGCGATCACTACAA
Source organism: uncultured Lachnospiraceae bacterium (assembly GCA_949949005.1). Taxonomy (GTDB): domain Bacteria; phylum Bacillota; class Clostridia; order Lachnospirales; family Lachnospiraceae; genus Suilimivivens. The sequence continues at coordinate 55,810 of CATLHM010000011.1, read as the reverse complement.
AATACAGGGGATAGGCGATCACAAGGATGATCAGGACACTGATCACCACCAACCCAATATCGAAAGCCTTATCTCCTCCGCTTTTCTTTTTCCACATGACGGCTCCTTTCTTTTACCAGAGACTTGTCTCAAAAAACTTTTTACAGAATTTGTTCGCCAGCACGATCAACAACAGATTCAGGCAGGAGTTCATCAGTCCCAGAGCCGTGGCGTAGCCCACGTTGCCCTGCAGGATTCCCTGTTTATAAATCAACGTAGATATAATCTCACTGGATTTCAGGTTCAAATCATTTTGCAGGATATAGGCCTTTTCAAACCCGATGCTCATAATCTGCCCGATCTTTAAAATAAGAAGGGTTACGATGGTAGGGATGATCCCTGGCAAAGATACATGCCAGATCCGCTTGACTCTCCCTGCGCCGTCGATCTTGGCCGCCTCGTACAGGGCCGGGTCGATCCCGGCCAGGGCGGCGATATAAATAATGGAGCTCCATCCGCTTTCCTGCCAGATTTCCGACGCCACATAGACGCCCTTAAAATATTTGGAGGACTCCAAAAAGCCCACAGGCTCTATCCCGAACATTCCCAGAAAGGTGTTGACAATCCCATACTGGGGCGAGAGGAAGAGATAGAGCATACCGCAGAGCACCACCGTGGAGATAAAATGAGGAATATAGGTGATATTCTGCAGCACCTTTTTAAACCGCTTTCCCTGCAGCTCGTTGATAATGATGGCCAGAAGGATGGGAATCGGAAATCCGATCAGTATGGAGTACAGGCTGATGGAAAAGGTGTTCCAGACAGCGTCCTTCCAGTAATAGGAGGAAAAAAACTGCTGAAACCATCTCAGCCCCACAAGGGGGCTCCTTAAATAGCCCAGCCTGGGATTATAATCCCGAAAGGCAAGCTGGAGCCCGTACATAGGGACGTAGCAAAAGATAATGTACCAGAGCAGCGGGAATGCAAACATGAAAAGAAGCTGCCATTTACTTTTAATTTTCTTCAAGATTTATTCTCCTAACACATCATAAGCCGCCTGATAAATGGAAACCCACTCTTCCAGACCGATTTTATTCATAGTCTCCACATAAGTGTCCCAATCGCCCTCAAAGTTCAGCTCCCCGCGGATCAGCTTCGCCGTTGTCTCCTTCATGTAACTCTCCAGATCCGTCCAAAGTACGGAAAGCCTGTCGGAAACCTCCTGCTCTAACAGGGGAGCCGCGTAAATCTGATCAGGCAGGCAGGGATCCAGCGCTTCCTGGGCCTTTAGGGTTGCTTCGGAGGCAATGGCCTCGCAGTTGTCGTTGTTTACCCACTGAGGCGCGCCGCCGCCGGGCCAGATGGTGTACTTGCCGATCTCCGTCCCGCTCCCCTCCGGGCTGTCCAGAATGCCGTCGTTGTAATGAGGCTTGCCCTCCTCGTCGAAGTACATATTTTCTCCCTCCACGCCGTAACGCATCAGGATAGAGCCTTCATATCCATAGAAATAATCGATCCATCGCATGGCCGCCTCTTTGTTTTCACAGTCCGCACAGATGGCAAACACGCCGTTGTCTCTTGCCGCCGGAGCCGACTCCACATACTGTCTGTCCGCTTTTCCTTTAAAGGGGGCAATCCCCACAAAGTTAGCGGAATCAAAGGTATCGTCCGCCTGGTTGAAAAACAGTCCCATCTGCTGCCCGGCCATCTTCGCCGCGTACTTTGCATATTCCTGAGTAAAGATTTCCGGGTCGATCAGCCCTTCCCCGTACATTTTTGCCAGCCACTGCAGCTCTTCTTTAAATCCGTCGTCGGTCAGATAGGTGCTCACCTTGCCGTCTTTCACTTCAAGATAGGTGCCGAACTGATACTGGTAGCCCCATACTCCGGCAAAGCGGCGGATCAGGGTCGGCGCGTCCGAGATTCCCATGGGATATTCGTCCGCCTCGCCGTTTCCGTTAAAATCCACGCCCTTGAATGAACGCAGCACTTCTTCCAGTTCGTCCACCGTCTCCGGTACCTCTTTGCCCACCTGTTCCAGCCAAGATTTGTTCATCCAGAATTTATCGTCTCTGGCCGCCGTCAATGTAAAAACGGCAGGGAGCGCATAGATATGTCCGTCCGGTGCGGTAATCCTGGAGAGAATCGCCGGATCCTCGTCAATAAGCTTTTGCATATTGGGCGCATAGACCGGGATCAAATCCTCCAAAGGCGCCAGAATCCCCATGCTGCCGTACTTCACGATCTCCGAATTGTTCAGCTGGGCCCTCACGAAAATATCCGGGTACTCATTGCTGGCCCACATCAGGCTCTTCTTCTCATCATAGCCTTCTGCCGGAAGCACATCCGTGAAATCCAGATTGATGTTGGTCATCTCCTGATACTTTTTCCACATCCCCATAGTATCCCACTTGGCCTGTACCGGGCCTTGCTGTCCGAATACTCTGAGAGTGATCTGTTCGTTCACAATGGGAAAGCCCTCGGCATTCACATTCCCTGCCTGGGCGCTCTGCCCGCCGCTTTCGCCGCCCTCTGCCTCCTGTGTTTCTCCTGCCGTGTCTTTTCCTGCGGCAGCATCCGCCGGCTCTCCTGCCTTATCTGCCGAGGGCTCACTGCCGCAGCCTGAGAGCATCCCCAATGCCATGCCCAGAGTCAGCAATACTGCCAATGCTTTCTTTCTTTTCATATCTTCCTCCTTCTGCCGCCTTTTGGCGGCGCTTTCATCCGGGTGGGAAATCTGTGCGTCAGCACAAATCTGCCGGTTGAAAAAGCCTGTGTTTTTTAACCTGTCCCAATTATAGCAACCCGAAATCCGGAATAAACTATCGGATTTTACCATGATGCTTCACAATTTTATCTTATTTGCTCCGGCGCTTGACCCCAAAAGGCATCACCTCTTATAATAGAATTCCGATACAGCATATCACATTTATTCAAACTGTACAGACCGTGGCAGAATATTCTGCCGCTCTCTGCGAAAGGAATGTAAGCCATGATCGCTGCACTTTTGTCTAAAATCAACCGTTCCGTCACCGCCAAATTCCTGGTTACCTTTTTGCTGCTTTTGATTATCCCCCTGCTCGTCACCATACCGCTTTTTGTGAACGGCCTGCACCGCGTACTCAAAAGCAAGGAACAGGATTATATCACGGAAAAAATCAGCTATGCCAAGACCCAGATTGACACTATCTTCTCGGAGATGGATCACATCGCCACCTCCCTGATCCTGGACTATCATGTGACGGACATCCTTTCGGATTCCTCCACGGTTCCCTCCTACGACTGGTTTACAGGCTATAAAACGCTGAACAGCCTTCTGGCTCTGCTGACCACCAATGCAAACTATAAGTATACGATCACGGTTTCCAGCCATGACGACAATCTCTATCATTCCGGCGCAAATTACAACAGTATGCTCAAATCCTCTGACCCTATCCTCCTGCGCGTGCGCCAGGGCAATGGAAAGCCCGTCATTTTCAACCGCGTGTCGGAGGGGCTGGATGAGAATCCTGTGATCACCCTGGGGCGCAGCTTCTACCGCAAGGGAGAGTATCTCGGCTCCATCTTGGTGGATGTGCCTGTCAGCGATATGGATACCCTCCTTGGCCCCTTTGAAGATAATACCACCCAGATGTATATTTTAGAGGACAGCAGCCAGGTCGTCTATTCCTCCCTGCCTCCGGCAGATTCCCATATCCTGCCGGAGCTTTCCAGGGCCCTGGAAAATGGCAGCTCCCTTGTCACACTGGAAGAGACCCAGTACCTGCTTTTTCAGATGCCGGTTATGACGAACGGCCTTTCGGTGGTCACACTGGTTTCCTCCGACTCTGTTTTCGCAGAGTCCTCCCGGGTCATTTTCCTGTTTATTCTCGCATTTTTTCTGATTATTGCTGCAGCGGTCATCGGTATTTTCTTTCTCACCTATACCTTTACCCGGAATATCAAGGCCCTGAACCGTGCTGTGCTGCACTTCGGCGAAGATCCGGGGGCCGAAATCAATCTTCCCGTCCGGAGCGCCGACGAGACAGGACAACTCACCCAGGGGGTAATCTCCATGTCCCGTCGGATCAGGCGGCTCCTTGGCCAGATCCAGCAAAATGAGCGCAATAAGCGGATTCTGGAATTTAATTCCCTGCAGGCCCAGATCAACCCTCATATGATTTACAACACCCTGAATACCATCACCTATCTGGCCCAGATCCAGAACGTGGCCAATATTGAGGAAATCTCTTCCTCCTTCGCCTACCTGCTGCGTTCCATCTCCAACCAGAAGGAATTTATCACCATCTCACAGGAGATGGAATATCTCCGCTCCTTTGTGGCAATCAAAAAATATAACCAGCTCTGTGATATTGAAATCCTTTTTGATGTGGAAAAAGACGCTGCCCACTGCCGGATTTTAAAGCTCATCCTCCAGCCCATTGTGGAAAATGCCATCATCCACGGCTTTAACGGTCAGCTTCAAAACGGGATGATCTGTGTCACGGTACGCCGCCATAAGAATACCGGCCAGGATATACTTACGATTGATATTTCCGACAACGGAAGCGGAATGACGAATGATCAGACCGCCCTGATCCTGAAAGGGGAGGAAAAAACCTCCAATACCTTTCTTCGGGTAGGCATCAAAAACATCACGGAGCGGCTCCTGCTCCAATACGGAGACCGCGCCGGTTTTTCCATCCAGAGCAGCCCCGGAGAAGGCACCACGGTACATCTGTTTTTCCCGGCAGAGGAGGCCGAACCGGGGGAGGACGCCGGGTCGGGAGAAGAGAACGAATCTATTCTGAAAAAGGAGCTTTGCCATGATACAAATTCTTTTGGCTGACGACGATATATTATCCCTGAACCGAATCTGCGGTTTAATCGACTGGAACGCCAATGGCTATGAGATTGCAGGCCAGGCCATGGGCGGGCGCCAGGCCCTTACCCTGCTGGAAGAATTAAAGCCTGATATTCTGATCCTGGATATTGATATGCCCGACAAAAACGGTGTGGAGGTGACCAGAGAAATCCAGCAGCGGCAAATCCCTGTGAAGGTGCTGATCCTGAGTAACTATGACACCTTTTCCTTTGTGCGCAGCGCCCTTCACTATGGCGCTTACGATTATCTGCTCAAGCATCAGCTCGACGCCCCCACTCTTTTGTCCAAGCTGGGGGAAATATCCCAGCTCATAAAAAAGGAGGACGATTCCAGCCTGCGCATGTCCTACTTTACTGCCGTGGCAAAGCAGAACTATTTAAGCAGCCTGATTCATTCAAGGCCCGTCAGCCCCAAAGAACAGGCTTATATGACATCCCAGAGGGATTTTTCCTCCTCTGTCAGCCACGCTCTCGCCGTGGTGCAGGTGAATAATTTTATTCTGATCACCCATTTCTCCCCCCAGTTGGAACGTCAGAAGATGATCGACTCCATTCTGACCATCTCCGGCAACATTTTAAACGCCCTTCAGGGCGGCCTGATTACCCATGTGGGCTACGGACAGTTTGTCCTCCTGTTTTCTTATGACAAACAGGCCAGCACCGGGCAACTCTTAGAACATGCCAGACAGGCCGTCCGGTTGATCATAACGAATATCCATAAGCTTTTGGGAGTGTCCGCCATCTACGAGCTCAGCGACATTTTTACCGACATTTCCTCCCTTGGACGGATCTGCAGACAGACCTCATCCCGGCTGGAACAGCGCCCTTTTTCCGGCCCCCAGGCAGGGCAGGCTCCGGAAACCGGGGCAGCGGATGCCAGGACCCGCCAGACATCCTTATGTCTCACAACGGATGCCGGGGCTGACCGGACATCCTTATGCTTCACAAAAACCGAATTGGATATGCAGGAGGAAAAATCCCTGATGAACTCCCTGACCGCCCTGGATTTCGGCCAGGTAGAAACACAGCTAAAAGAAATATTCAAAAAGTATAGAGGCGACAGCGGCAAAATCCCCCAAAACGTGATACAGCAGCTTCTTCAGATCGGGCTGCGCTTCCAGCAGCATCAGCAGATGGAGGTATCCTGGAACGCCAACCCCGATTATGCAAAGGCGAAACTGGCGGCCCTCCCTCCCAGGGACATCGATCAGTTTCTCGTCAATTATTTCAAAGAAATCATGACGCAGGCCCCCGGATATGGAAGCCGGAAATATTCCCCCCATATCCAGAAGGCCCTGTTGTTTATCCATGAAAATTATCCCCAGGATATTTCCCTCAGCTCTGCGGCCGAACTGCTCCATCTCTCCCCCACCCATTTATCAAGGCTTTTTAAGGAAGAGCTGGAAATCTCCTTTGTGGATTACCTGAACCGCTACCGGATTGAGCGCGCCAGGGAACTGATCCGCAATACGGATACCGACCTGAAATCCATTGCCGAACAGACAGGCTTTCGCAATTATAATTATTTCCTGCGGATCTATAAGCAAAAGACGGGCAGGACGCCGTCGCAGGATATGGTGGAGCGGTAGGCGGCTTCAATAAAATTTGTCATTTCACATTTTATGCCGTTAAAAATATCTTCATGCCGTATTCTAAACAAAAATACTTACTCGTCATCCTCCAGTAAAGGCATATTGATTAATTCCTGCAACTTCTTCTGCAGAATGTTCTTATCCGGCAATTGGAGTTGATACTCTGCAACCATCATTGGAGACAATGTTCTGCTCATAGCATACTCAACAACTTCATCATCTTTAGATGCACATAATATCATTCCGACACTCGGATTCTCATTTTCCTTTTTCTTCTGACGATCAAGAGCTTCCAGGTAGAAATCCATTTTTGATATATACTCTGGCTTAAATTTACCAACTTTCAGTTCAAATGCCACGAGGCACTGCAACCCCCGATGAAAGAAAAGTAGGTCAATCTTGTAATCTTCACCACCAACCTGAACTCTGAATTCTTCATCAATGAACGTAAAATCCCTGCCGACTTCCAGAATAAAATCTTTCATATTCCTGATCAGACCTTTTCTTAAATCAGGCTCCCTAAAGCCAGATGGCAAATCCAGGAATTCTATCACATAAGAATCCAGAAACGGATTTTCTTTCAGTCCCTTAATCGGCTCAGGCAACAGTTTTTCCTTAGACAGCATATACCGTTCGTAATATCCACTGTCTATCTGACGGGACAATTCCCGTGCCGAATAATTTTCTTTTATACAGAGAGTTATATAAAAATGACGTTCTTCAGGTGTTTTTCCCTTGGAAATGATAGCCAGATGATTAGACCAACTTATTTGTGACAACAGTGTTGTCACAAATTCATCATCTGCATAAGTTTCATAAAATTTCTTCATACGATATAGGCCACGCCTGTTAAATCCCTTAATCCCAGGAAAAGCATTTTGGATTTCTTCTGCTACCGTATCTATATAAGCATCTCCGAATGATGTTTTCATGGATTCTGTACTCAGGTATTCTCCCACCCTCCAGTACATCTGAATCAACTCTTCATTTACTTTTTTAAGAGCATTCTGTCTTGATTGGCTGATAATTTGAATGAGATTGCCTGCCGCCGAAATTTTATTTTTCACCAAAATCCACCACCTTTCAAACTTGTGTCAACACTGTTGTCACAAATCGCTTTTCTAGGATCACTCAACATTTCATTCGGAAAAACATTACCCTTTCTCCAATCATTATTTCCATAAACTGCTCTGGCGCTTGAGATAAAACATCCGAACAATTAGCAGGACCACTCTTTTTAAGATAATATTTTTGGCGCCTTGCTTTTGCGCTTTCTACATACTTTCTTTCTGTTTCCTCCTCGCTTGACATATCAATATTTAAATAAGCCTTCAACATTCTTATGGTTGCATTGCATTACCCGCCTCAAAATTATCAGTCCACTTGAATTGTATTATAACGTATATCTTTAATATTATCTATTGCTATTGCTCAAAAAAGCATGATTCGTTCCCGATTCATGCCTATTTCTAAAATATATATTCAAATCCTTATAACCTAACCACCAAAACTCCCTTCAGTCAACATAAAGGGATAGGTACGCTAAAATAGGAGGGGAACCTCCCCTCCTACACAGAATTCAGCAGTCCCTCCAGCCCCTGCTCCTTAAAAATCTCCTTATAATACCCGATCTCATCCCGAATCATCTGGTCGATCACCCGCATTCCCAGAAGCTCCACTGGCGCCTTGTCGTCGGTAAGGATATGCCGGCCCTTCCCGCACTCCTGCAGATTTTCCGATACCCGCTCCATCATAGCCCGAAGCTCCGGATCCGAAAGCTCCCCGGTATTTTCTGCCAACACTTCTTTGATCCGGCCGTTAGAAGAGGCGAATAATTCCCGGTTCGTGGAGCCTGTCACATTCACCGTATAAACCGTATCAAACACGCTCGAGATCGTATCCGTCAGATACTGATTGATGCTTCCCTCCTCACCGGACTGCATATTCATATTCACCACCATCACGCCGTCCTCTTTCAGGTGATCCCGCACCATGGCAAAAAACTCCGTTGAGGACATTTGAAAGGGAATGGTAATGTCCTGATAGGCGTCCACCATGATCACATCATACTTCTGATCCACCGCCTGAAGATAAGCCCTGCCGTCATAGGTGGTCACCTTCACCTCCTTCGGCAGTTCAAAATAGCGGTGGGCAAGATCTGTGATTTTCGCATCGATCTCCACGCCCTCCACCGAAACGCCGTCAAAGTATTTCCGGCATTGTCTGGCATAGGTTCCGGTTCCCATTCCCAGGATAAGAACTTCCTTCTCTTCCCCTCCGCCCGCGGTCATCAGCGGCGCCGCCAGGGCATAGTCATAATACATCCCCGTCAGGGAATCGTCCTTTTTCAAAATGGACTGGACGCCGAAGAGCACATTGGTAGATAAAATGACGCTGTTGTCATTTTCTTTTACCTGCAGATAATTGTAAATGGACTCTCCCTCGTAGGCCAGATCCTTTTCCCAGAATGCAAAGCTGTCCGAGTGGCCAAACAGGCTGCAGATCACAAACAAGACCACAGCAGCAGCCATGCCCGCCCGGTTCGATTTCCGATTGATAAAATAAACCAGCGCCAGCAAAAGCAGCACCCCGGAGAAGATCAGAAAGGTTATTGAGGTTCCCACCTGGGGGATGGTCACAAAGGTGGGCAGGAAGGTGCCAAGAATGCTTCCGATGGTATTGAAGGCTCCCAGGGTTCCCACGATCTTCCCGCTCTCGTCAAGGCTTCCTACCGTATATTTGGCCAGACAGGGCGTCACCGTTCCCAGCAAAAACAGGGGAAACACAAAAATCACCATACAGGCGATAAAGGCCGCCAGCACCAGAAAGTTGTTGCTCACCGTGAGGATCAAAAGCCCCGAAACACCCAGAATCACATATTTTCCAACCAGAGGAATGGCTGCGATCCATACCGCCGCCACCAGGATCCTCCGATAGAGCCGATCCGGGTTGGGATCCTTGTCGGCGCTGCGCCCGCCCCACACGTTGCCGAGAGCCATGGCGATCATGATAGTGCCGATGACGATGGTGTAGACGATCTGGGAGGAGCTGAAATAGGGGGCAAGGAGCCTGCTGGCCCCCATCTCCACCGCCATCACGCTCATCCCGGCAAAAAATTCCGTCAGGTATAAATAAAACTTATTTCTTAAAATACTCTTATTTTCCATTTTGCTGTCTGTATCCTTCCCGCCACTGCTTTTTATCTTCAAAAGCATACTCTTTTGCCGTGAAAATGTCAAACCTCTTCTCCGATCAAAAGCAGCGTTCCCTCCCGCACCGAAACCCTGCTTTCCTTCCCGATAAATTCATTGCTCACGCCTACGGGATACTCCTTCGTGAGCAGGGCATCGCAAAGCCCGTACTTAAGGCCTTCCTCGAAAACCCCTTTTGCCTCGTCTCCCAGGCAGAAGACGGAGAGGTACCCCCTTTGCGAGCTGTCAAAAGAAATCCCGCTGTTGCGGATGACCCGGTACCAGGTCTTTTGGCCGATCATAAGGCCGCTGCAACCCTTAGCAGCCAGATCCGCGAGCAGGGCGATATTTGCGATGGTATGGGAGAGCCTGCCTCCGCTTCCTCCGTAGATCACAAACTCCTGATACCCTCTCTTCAGACCTTCCTTCACTGCCCAGCCCGTATCCGTGTCATCCTTTTCCGGTTTCAGGCGAACTACCTGGGGATGAACCGGCACATATCCCAGGGAATCAAAGTCCCCTGCCACCAGATCCACCCTTAAGCCCCTCTTTACGCAGTGCTCATATCCGCCGTCACAGGCAATCACCAGATCCTCTTCTGCCGGCCGGAAGGTTCCGTCCCCGAATTCCCCGGCTCCTACAATATAACAAATTCCCAAACCTACTTTCCCTTAGCCCTTTCCACATCCCTGCACATATCCATACAAAGCCGCTCCCGCATGGTCTTGCGGTCCACCTCCAGCCTTTCTTCGAAATCAAACTGATAAAGGGCATAGCAGACCATTCTGGACAAGACCGTCATAACCAGATAGTCTCTGTCCGCCTCCCCCATTTGCTCATCCTCGCCGACCTCGCCGCCAATGATACGCTGCATCAGTTCAATCACCGGCACCTCCTCTTTTCCCTTAGTCCTCCACAGCTCCCGCAGCCTGCCGCTGACCGCAGAGTGATCCACCAACACATACAAGCCCCGGATAAAAAAGGTGATCTCGGTCATTTCCTTTTCCATATTGGTGAGAATAACCATAAACTTATCATAGAGCTTTTTCTTCTGACTGATCTCCTCATAGAGACTTTCACAGCATTCCTTCATCTGCTGGAAAAGCGCCCCGGCAATCATCTCTTCCTTATTTTTAAAATACTCATAGACCGTGCCCTTTCCGATTCCCGCCTTTTCGGCAATCTCCGCCACAGTGAGGCTGTTTAAATCCGCTCCCTCTGCAAACAGCGCAATCACGGCCTGATAAACCGCTTTCACCTTCGGCGGATGCTTGGTACCCTCCATGTGTTACCCCTCCTCATCGCTCTTCCCCGAAGCGGAAATTTCTGCTTCGCCGGAGTTCTTCTTTTCGCTTAGAAATTTTTCTTTTTGGAATATATCATAAATACAGGGAATTACCACCAGGGTAAGCACCGTGCCATAGGTCAGTCCGCCGATGGTAACAATGGCCATGGGCCTTCCCATCTCAGAACCCATATCGTGGCTGAACACCATGGTGGAAAGGGCCAGGATCGTGGTCAGGGCCGTCATAAGCACCGGGCGCAGCCTGGTTCTGCCCGCCTCCAGAAGGGCTTCCTTTTTACCCATCCCCTCGCTGCGAAGCTGATTGGCGTAATCTACCAGCACAATACCATTATTTACAATAATACCGGAAAGCATTACAAACCCGATCAATGCAATGACGCTGAGCTCGCTTCCACTGATCACCAGTCCCAGAAATCCGCCGGTAAAGGCAAGGGGGATGGTAAACATGATGATAAACGGGGAGAGCAGCGACTGGAACTGAGCCACCATAATCAAATACATAAAGATCAGCGCCAGCAAAAGCATCAGGTAAAGCTGCTCCATGGCATCCGTGATCATTTCGTTCTCACCGCTCATCACAAGGCTGTAGCCCGAAGGCACCTCATATTTGTCCAGTTCCCTTTCTATGTCGTCCGAAACCAGCCCCACATTGTAGCCGTCGGCAATCTCTGTGGACACCGCAATATACCGGTTCTGATCGGCACGGTTGACGGAATTGGGCGAAATGGTATTCTCAAAATCCGCCACATCCGAAAGGGGGATCTTCTCCTTGGTGCCGTCCTGTTTGGTTCTCTCCAAAACCACATCCTTGACCAGTTCCCTGGTAAGGGAAATGTCTGTGCCATGCTTTACAAAAACCTCAAACTCGTTGTCGGCGGTCTCTAAAGTCGTGGCGCTGGTACTCTCTGCCAGCTTTTCGGAAAGTTGGCTGAAGATCTCCGCCACAGTCATTCCGTGCTCGATGGCTTTGTCCCGGTCTACCAAAACCCTCAGCTCTCCGGTGGATTCCTCCAAACCGTCGGAAACATTCTCCGTTCCCTCCACGCCCTCGATAATCGCCGCAATATCCATGGCAATCTCCTGCATTTTATCCAGGTCGCGTCCCCTGACCTGCACGGTGATCCCGCTTCCTCCCATGGCGCTCATATCCATGGAGGAAGTGTCAATGACAATTTCCGCCTCATATTCCTCGATAATGTCCGCCAGCCCTTCCATAATCTCGTCGGCAATCACTTCATTGGACTTCTCCTTATCCTCGCGCATGGCCAGGTAAAGGGTGGTTGCATTGGTCGCGGTGTTTCCTCCCCCGGTCAGCATAGTCATAGAGGATGAGGATGCCATTGCCCCCACATCGGACACATCCTCCCTTGCAAGAAGCCTCTCCACCACCTCATCCGTTACCTCCGCCGTCTTTGAGAGCGGGGTATCCTTGGGCAGGGTAATCGACATGTTAAACTGAGTGCTGTCCATATCCGGCATAAAGGCCGTGCCCTTGGAATAGGAAGCGTAGGCGCTGACTCCCAGCAGAGCCACCACCAAAATCAGCACAACAGGCTTCCATCTAAGCGCAAGGGACAGAACCTTTTCATAAACATCCGTAAGCTTCGTAAAAAACTTCCCGTCTGCCGTTTCCCTGGTCTTTACAAGCACCCCGGAAGCCATAGCCGGCACCACCGTGAGGGCGATCACCAGAGAGGCCAGCAAAGAGTAGGCAATGGTCAGCCCCATATCCACAAAGAGCTGCCTCGTAATCCCTTCCGTAAACACAATGGGTAAAAACACGCACACCGTGGTGAGGGTGGAGGCGATAATGGCTCCCGCCACTTCCCCTGCCCCCTCAATGGCGGCCTCCCGGGCGGAGCGCCCTTCCTTCCTGAGGCGGTAGATATTCTCAATCACCACGATAGAATTATCCACCAGCATACCGATTCCCAGAGCCAGTCCGGATAAGGAAATCACGTTCAGCGTAACGCCCGAAAAATACATGCAGACAATGGCCGTCACCAGACTGATGGGAATGGAAAAGGCAATCACGGCAGTAGGCCGCAGATCCTTTAAGAAAATAATCAGGATAATGATGGCAAGCACCGCTCCAAAAAGGATATTGTTTAAAATGGAATCCATAACAAGGTCTATGTAGATTCCCTGATCCATCAGGGTAATCAGCATCAAATCCTCGTTTTCCTCCATGAGCTCGTCAAACTTCTCCAAAATCCGGTCCGACACATCCCCGGTGGAATACCCGGTCTGCTTCTGCAGGGTCACCATAATGCCCGGCGCCCCATTCACATTGGCGTAAATGTCCCCGGAATTATCAGTCATGAACACGTCCGCCACATCCCCAAGGGTGATCACATCCACGCCATCCATTTCCAGATTCATTAAGGGCATTTTTTTCAGCTCTTCTATGCTCTCCGGCTTGTCGCCCACACGGATCAGGTAAGAGATTCCGTTTTCCGTCACATACCCTGCCGGCATGGAAAAATTCTGAGCCATCAGCAGCTTTTCCACGGTCTCCACCGTAAGAATGCTGTGCATATCCGCCTTGTCGTAGGCATCCTCCCGGCTTTCCTCGAGCTGCTCTTCCCCCTCTAAAATTTGTTCCAGGGCGTCCTCTAACTGCTTGGCAGTGTCATTTAACTGTTCTTCCCCGTCTTTGATCTGGTCTTCTCCGGCTGTAAGCTGCTCTTTTGCTGCCTCCAACTGAGTTTTGCCGGCTTCGATCTGAGCCTCCGCCGTGCCAAGCTGCAGCTCTCCCAGGCTGATGGTGGTCTGGGCATTGGCCAGCTCTGTAGCCGCCGTTATATTCCCTTTGTAGAGCTGGCTTAAGGCCTTATCAAGCATGGCAATATTCTCATCCAGCTCAGCCATCTTACCTTCCAGCTCGGAAACCGATTCCTTATAACCTTCCACTCTCAGCCTGATCTCGGTCAAGTCCTCCGCCTGCTCACTGTTCAGACATCCCATCTGCGCATGATATGCCTGCCAGATCTTTTCGTCGGCCTCAAGCTTTTCCTTCCTGCCTCTGACTTCGTCCATCACATCGCCTACCGTAGCGTTCTCGGCTGGCGAATGTCCGAGGAAACTTTCTACCGGTACCTTGTGATCTTCAATACAGACTTCCGAATAATTATCATCAGGTGAGTAATAGGCTGATAAAAGATTGAGCACCGCATCCGCCTCGGCTTTCTGTTCCTCGATTTCACTTTGTGAAGGTACTCCCTCCGGCAGTTCCGGCAAAATCTCTCCCAGGCTCACTCCTCCAAGCTCTATTGTGCCCAGTCTTTTCTCAGCCTCGCCAAGCAGCATCCTCATCTGCTCAAGCTCAAGCGTGATATGCATCTTCGCTGCCTCAGCCTCGGCCTTTGCTGTCAATAACTGTGTTTCTGTCTCTGCAAGCTGGGTGGTAGTGGCTTCCTTCTGATTCGCCAGCTCTGTCTTCCCCTCTTCCAGCTTCGTCCTGTTTTCCTCAACTTCCGCTTCGCCGTCCGCAAGCTCAACCATGGAATCCTCCAGCTCCTGCCGCTTATCCGCAAGCTCCTTTTTGGAGTCCTCCAAGTCTCTGCGGGCGCTGTTTATCTCCTTCTGTCCGTCATAGACTTCCTCCTTACTTTCGTTCAGTTCTTCCTTTGCCTCGTCTATTTCCTCATCAATGGATCCGAATACCTGCTTATTAATCCTGTCCACCTTATCCTGGCTGATGATCACATTGACGCTTTCCTCCAAAAGCCCGGTTGCGCTGGCAGAAGCCACGCCCTCGATGCTCTCAAGCTCCGGTATGATGGTATTCTCCGTCATGAGGGTGATCTGGGAGGCGTCCATATTGTTGCCGCCCACCGCCGCAATCATCACCGGGAGCATATCGGGGTTCAGCTTCATAATAATAGGGTTGCTGATGGAATCGTCCCAATAGCTCTTGATCTGATCCAGGTTTTCCCTGATTTCCAGAGATACCGCGTTCATATCCGCGGACTGGGCAAACTCCAGAACCACCATGGAATAATTTTCGCTGGAGACAGAGCTGATGCTCTCGATGTTGCTCACCGTAGCCATGGAGGATTCCACCGGCTTGGTGACTACCATCTCCACCGTCTCCGGGCTGGCCCCCGGATAAGCGGTCATTACAATCACATAGGGAAGGCTGATGCTTGGCAAAAGGTCTGTGGTCATTTTCATAAAAGAAACGACCCCCAAAACAATCACCAGCACCACCGCCACCAATACGGTATAGGGTTTCTTCACACTGAAATTTGATAGCATATGTAGTTATGTCCTCTCTTTATCACCCATTTTTTGCTTATCGGAAACGCCGCTGCCTGGATACATGCACAAACAGCTATTGCCCGTTTCTCTTTCCGTCCGACCAGTCGGTCGGCACAGAAAAAGTATATTGACAAACTCTTTTTCTGTCAATATACTCTCTCAAATTTTAACTGTATTTTTATTTCTTTAGGGTTATTTAAGAATTGCGCGTTTGAGCTTGGCCTTAATCCTCTGAAGGGCGTTATCCGTGGACTTGTCGTCCCGGCCCAGAACCCTTGCGATCTGGCTGTAGGTCATTCCAGTAAGATGCAGATCCAGCACCTGCTTCTCAAAATTGCTCAGCTCCCGCTCGATCACCTTCTCCAAAAGCTCCACATTTTCCTTGTCAATCAACAGATCCTCGGGGTTCTTTTCGAATCCGGAGGCCAGGCTGTCCACCAGCTCCCATTCCTCCCCCCGGCCGCTTACGTCATTTTCCGCACTGCCCGCATAAAGGGAGATATAGGTATTTAAGGGCGCGTGCTTCTGCCGCCCCGCCGCCTGAACCGCCGTATACATCTGCCTGGACACGCACAGGTCGGCAAAGGTAAAAAAACTGGCGTCCCGCCCCGTATCATAATCCCGTATGGCCTTAAAAAGCCCGATCATGCCCTCCTGGATCAGATCCTCCCTGTCAGCTCCCAGGATATACATGGATTTTGCCTTGCTGCGCACCAGATTTTTGTATTTGTCCATGATGTAGTCCGTAATGGCGCTCTCGCCGTCCCGCAGACGCACGATGAGTTCCTCGTCGCTGCTCTTTTCGTAATCCTTTTCCATCAGAACCTCCATATGCGGCTTAACGCGCTCCTGTGGGATAGTGAACAAATTTACTTCGTGAATTTGTTCACTGCGTCGATTTTGCGCTGCGTGAAACGCAGCATTTACCTTTGCAAAATCGTGCGCATCCCCCGGAGCCTGCTTCATCAGACGGTATCAGACCACCGCTTCTATCAACAGCTTTTCATTCATCCATACCGGAATAAATGTCTGTAAACGCCTCTGTGAATTTCTCCAAAACCAGCTCCATATTGAGCTGTCCGTTCTCCACAAACAGACTTTTCTCCATTGCCCCGGCTTTATATATTTTACTGTCCAATAGTTCTTCTGCCAGGAACAAATTATAAAATCTCGTCTCAAAGATCCGGTTCGCCACCGCTACAATGCCATCCTTATTTTTTAAAAAACCAAACAAAATACCTGTGTTCAGCACATAATAATCGGAATTGTAAGGAATCATCTCCCCGCGGAATAAAATGGCGTAAAGCGTTTTTTTCAGCTCCGGAAAGTCCTCCGTCTTTTTTATCATATCGTCAAACAGGGTATTGGTTTCTGCCAGCAGTTCCTTCACTGCCTCTACGATCCCGCTATGAGTCCATGCCGTGCTTTTCGAAAACCCGGCCCGGACTGAGATTCTCTCATCAGCAATTTTACAGAGACGGGATACAAGAAAAGGATACCCGCAGGTATAATCGTAGATCAGTTCCGCTATGCCCCTGACGTCCATCTGGGTATGGTAATCCTGTTCATATTCCTCCAGCATACCCGCAATATCCTCTGCCGAAAAACTCATGTCAATGCCAAAATCGCACGCGATATTCCAGGGGCTGTTATATTGATGCTCTGACTGCGGCCTTACCTTCAACTTTAAATTTTTAATATCATATACGCTGGCTAAAATAACGGTCTGAAACGTAGGAAGCTTTTTTCTTTGCAGATACTTGTCCCGAAGCATCCCAAGAAAAGACAGAAACACCTCTTTGTCACTTGCCTGATCCACTTCGTCAATGATAAGGATAACCGGTCTTTTCATCTGACCGCAAAGTTCCGAGAATAAATCGGACAGACCAATCATATCCGTCCCTTCGCTTTTGATCAGCTTCAGCCTTTCTGCCAAAAGCGGAGGCATGTCTTTTTTGTCTTTATAGTAAACCATCCGGGATAAAAGCCTGCATATACTCTGACAAAAGATAGTCTCAGAGACATAGGCGTCATTGCCCATTCCTTCAAAGCTAATGGACAGCACCGTATATTCATGTGCAAGCTTCTCTTCTAAGAGATTCAGCAGTGTGGTCTTACCGTATTGCCTGGCTCTGTTGATTGTAAAATATTCGCCTGCGGCCACCATGGTTTCAATATCCCTCAGACGGTCCTGCATATTTACCATATAATGCTCATCAGGATAGCAGATTCCTGTTGTGTTAAACCGTTTTCCCATAAAATGAAATCTGCGTTTTTTCGGTTAATCAAACAGACAGCGCGTTTGAGCGCTGTCTGTTCGTCATACCTTTAATGGCATCTGCCTCTTCTGCCATGATGTCCCCCTGATGCGGAACGTCTCACAGGCCGGCAAGTGCCATCACAGTAGCCATCCTCATGATCATAGCCGCAATAGTACTCGCCGTCGTGAAGATGACATCCTTCTTCTGTACAGTCCTCTACTGTGCATACCGGGTAGCTATAGCTGGTCTCGCTTCTGCTCTGGTAATGATGTCCGTGTGCTGAAACCGGAACTACCATGAATGCTGACAATACAAGGCCTGCGGCTCCTGTCATAAGGATTTTCCTGATGTGCATTTTACCATCTCCTTTCCTTTTGCTTGTAGTATATCATGGGTGGAAAGAAGATGCAACCTCCCCATCTTCCCCGTCCTGATACAGGCGGATTAATTCTGCCCCGAGATGCTCTGCCAGCAGGGTGTAGCCGTCCGCATTGCAATGTACGCCGTCCGGCATATAATTGTAGATCACCGCGGCGTCATGGGTGTCCAGTATATTGGAATTGTAAAGATCAATCACCGGTACCCCATACTCTCCGGCCAGTGTCTTCATGGTGCTTACAATGGTCTTCTGGGGCAGAAGATAATCTCTTTCCTTCCTCAAAATATCATGGAGCACATTGGGAAGAGGCGTTACCAGCACTACCTTTGCCTGGGGGTAATTTTCCTTAAGCCCCTTAAGCAGCTCGTCCAAATCGCCGATAAAGGTTCGTGGCTTGCGCTCCTGCATGGTTCCAAGCTCTTCCTGATTCATGCAAAAGCCGTCATTGGTGCCGCCCATCACCACAATCAAATCCGTATCCTGTGGTATCTCCCTGTATCTGTCCACAAAAGCATTTTCCCAGTATCTTCCGATAGAAGAACCGCCGATCCCTAAATTGACCACATTCTCAGCCCCTAATTTCTCCTTCAGTCTGGCCGGATAAGCATACTGCTTATAATTCTCCTGATCACTCAGATTCGCCGCTTCCGTGATGCTGTCTCCCAGACAGGCGATAGAAATGTCCGAAAAATCTACCGTCTTTTGGGCAATCACCTCCTGATCCAGCTTATTCTGCATCCGGGTCTCCATATAGGAGCCGCGGATTTTTCGCCTCTCTGTAAGAGTCAGCTCATTATTCTGCTCCTGCTCTTCCTGTACGGGAACATCCTCAGAAGCCTGATCCTCCCCCGTCAAAAAGGGCGTCACAATATTTCCTGAAACATCCCTCCAGACCTCCTGATCCGGATCCCATTTATAAGCTCCATCCACACTCCAAAGCTCGTTGCCGGATACCTGAAAGATTCCTTCGGCATAAATACCGGTCATCCCGTTGCCGGAAATATCCGGTATCCCGTTTGCCAGACCGCCTCCTATCGCATTGGAAGAAACGCCGCCTGTCCCATTTTCGGACGCATCGCCTGCCGCATTGGCAGAAACACTGCCCATCCCGTTTCCGGACACGTCGCCTGCCGCATTGGCAGAAACACCGCCTGTCCCATCTTCGGAAACAGTATTTTCGGAAACACTGCCGGAAATATCCGTCCCGCCAGAGCCGCCGCCCATCCCGTCAGAAGCGTTTCCCATGGCATCGCCTATGGTGTCACTTATGGAGCCGCCTATAGTATCGCCTATGGCATCATCCATGACCTCTGCAAGTTCTTCCATATCATCAAAATATTCTCTGTGCTCTTCCAGATATGCCTCGATTGCCTTTTGATCCCGGGCTAACTGGCTGATGGTCATTTCTATGTCGGCGACATCCGCATATGCCTGCTCATATCTTGCCACCCTTTCCGCTTCCAGCCTCTGATGCTCAAAATACTGCATTCCTCTGTCAACTCCCACCGCGGCCAGCATAATCGCTCCCATGGCAATCAACATTAACAAAGCCCTGTTTATTTTTCCCATAATATTCCCCGTATCATACTGCCTTTTTGGCGCCTCCTGCGCCGATTTTGAGCTACCCAAAGCCGAGCTTTCATTCTATAGTGGTGCGCCGCGCCAGCGGCGCATGTCCGTTTTCTTTGCAAAATTGTGGGCATCCCCCGCAGGGGCTATCCACCCGAAAGATCAGCTCTCACGGCCGCCCCAGCCTCTGCCGCACAATCTCATAGCCCAGCACCCCGGCGGCCACGGAGGCATTTAAAGAATCTATGTTTCCTTTCATGGGAATGGCGGCAGTCATATCACATTTCTCCTTTACCAGCCTGCCCACGCCCTCCCCTTCGCTTCCGATTACCAGGCCCATGGGGCCAGTCAGCTTCAGGTCGTACATAAGGGTTCCGTCCATATCCGCGCACACGAACCAGAGCCCTTTTTCTTTCAGTTCCTCGATGGTTCTTGCCAGGTTTGTGACCCTGGCCACCGGCGTGTAATTCAGCGCCCCCGCGGAGACCCTGGCCACCACGGCGGTAAGGTGCGCCGCACGGTTTTTGGGGATGATCACCCCGTGGGCTCCGCAGAGGTTTGCCGTCCGGATAATTGCCCCCAGATTGTGGGGATCCTCAATATTATCCAAAAGAAACAAAAAGGGCGCTTCCCCCTTATCCTCTGCAAGGCGCAGCATATCCTCCACCGTCCCGTATTCATAGGCTGCCCCCACGGCGATCACGCCCTGATGCCTGCCGGTCGCTGTCATCTGATCCAGCCGCTGCTTTGTCACAAACTTTATGACGATCTCCCGCTTTCTTGCCTCCCGCTTGATGGTCTGCACCGGCCCGTCCTGAAGCCCGTCCTGGATATAAATCTTCTCCATTGCCCGGCCTGCGCGCAGGGCCTCGATGACTGCATTGCGCCCTTCTATGAAGGATTCCTCTGTATATGTTTCTTCTATAAGAGGTTCTTTTCTTTGATTTTTCTGCTCGTTCATTTCCTTTTCCTCAATCCGCCTCCGGCTTATTTTAATCTTTCCAGCCCTGTCTGTATCAGGACAAGGGCTCTTTCCATCTGATCCGTCAGGTACAAATATCCCATCAGAGCCTCTAAGCCGGTGGCTTTCTTGTATTCTATCAGGGTGGCATTTTTTGCCATAGTATAAGGCTTTGCATTTTTTCCTCTTTTATACACCGCAAGCTCGTCTGCCGTGAGATCTTCCATAATGGCATCCGCCAGCTCGGCCTGGGCCGGCGCTTTCACATACCGGGTGGCCTGGATATGAAGCTTATGGGCCGAGGTATTGCCCTTTTGCACCACCGCCGTGCGAAATACCAGGTCATACACCGCATCTCCCATATAAGCAAGGGCAAGAGGTGAATATGTCCTGATATCCACCTCTTTTAATGCAAAACTCTTTTTGATCATTGAAAGTAAACTTATGCTCTCTTCCATTTAACTCCCTCTCGGGTATCCTCCAAAATAATTCCCTTATCCAGCAGCTCTTTTCTGATCTCGTCCGCACGGCCAAAGTTTTTCGCCTTTCTTGCTTCCTGCCTTTCTTTGATCAAGGCTTCTATATCTTCCTCCAAAAGCTCCGGCTTTTTCTCAACGATCAAACCGCAAATATCCGAGAGCTTCAGGATTTCTTCTTTAAGGCTTTCAAGGAAGGGGGCGCTTTTCTCCGCGTCCGCATGGGAATTTGCAAACTTCACCAGCTCAAAGATGGCCGCTAAGGCGTCCGCCGTGTTAAAGTCGTCCTCCATGGCCTGCTCAAATTTCACCCTGTAGCTCTTTGCCTCTTCCAGGAGCGCCTGTTCCTCCTTACTTATTTTATCAGATTTGGTATTTTCCAGCAAATAATTTAAGTTACTGACTCCGTTTACAATCCGCTCATAGCCGCTGCCTGCCGCCTCCATCAGCTCCTCGCTGAAATTCAGGGGGCTCCTGTAATGGGCGGAAAGCATAAAAAAGCGCAGCACCTGCAAATCGTATTTTTCGCTCACATCCCTTACCGTAAAGAAATTTCCCAGGGACTTGGACATTTTGTGGTTATTGATATTTAAAAAGGCATTGTGCATCCAGTATCTTGCAAAAGGCTTTTCGTTGGCAGCCTCTGACTGGGCAATCTCATTTTCGTGATGGGGGAACACCAGATCCTCGCCTCCGGCGTGGATGTCGATCTCCTCTCCCAAATACTTTTTGCTCATCACGGAACACTCAATATGCCATCCCGGACGTCCCTGGCACCAGGGCGACTCCCAGTAGGGTTCCCCTTCCTTCTTGGGCTTCCACAAGACGAAATCCAAGGGATCCTCCTTTTGATCTTCCCCTGTCACCAAAAGGGAACGGTTTCCGCCCTGAAGATCGTCCAGATTTTTGTGTGAAAGCTTTCCGTAGCCCTGAAAGCTTCTGGTACGGAAATAGACGGTTCCGTCCTGGGCTTTGTAAGCATGGCCTTTTTCAATCAGGGTGCTTATCATCTCCAGCATACCGCCGATTTCCTCCGTGGCCTTGGGATGGACGGTGGCCGGTTTCACGTTCATGGCCTCCATGTCTTTTTTGCACTCGGCAATATAGCGCTCGGAGATCACAGAAGCGTCAACGCCCTCCTCCATTGCCTTTTTGATGATCTTGTCATCCACATCGGTAAAGTTGGACACATAGTTTACCTCATAGCCCTTATACTCCATATACCGCCGCACCGTGTCAAACAAAATCATGGGGCGGGCGTTTCCGATATGGATCAGATTATAGACGGTGGGCCCGCACACGTATATTTTAACCTTGCCCTCCTCCAAGGGCTTAAACTCTTCTTTTCTTGCCGAAAGTGTGTTGTAAATTTTCATATTCAGTCATGCTCCTTTTCCTGTTTTTTCCGGGCCTCTTCGGGCCTTTCGTCGTATTGGCGGCACATCTGGCACTGAGGCCTTTTGCCGCATTTGTTTTTCATCTCACGCAGTTCTCTGTCCAGATCAATCAGAGAGTTGGTAAGCTCTGTGTTGGCATGATGCAGGATGTTCAAATCCTCCTTGATGGGATCCGGCAGATTGACCTGATCCAGATCCTCCTGGGGAAGAGCCATGTTGGCGCGCTTCACCACCCGCCCCGGCACCCCCACCACGGTAGAGCCCGGCGGCACCTCCTCAAGCACCACGCTTCCTGCCCCTATCTTGGAGTTGTCTCCTATGGTAAAGGAGCCAAGCACCTTGGCCCCCGCGCTGATCATCACGTTGTTGCCGATGGTCGGGTGCCTTTTTCCCTGCTCCTTTCCGGTTCCCCCAAGGGTTACCCCCTGATACAGGGTCACATTGTCGCCGATGATGGTGGTCTCTCCTATAATGACGCCGTTTCCGTGGTCAATGAAAAACCCCTTCCCGATCTGCGCGCCGGGATGAATCTCAATGCCCGTCTTCCTTACTCCCCGCTGAGATACCCATCTGGCCAGAAAATAATGCTTTTTCAGGTACAGCTTATGGGCCAGCCGGTAATGCAGCATGACCTTAAAGCTGGGATACAGAAAAACCTCCATGGAGGAATGGATGGCCGGATCTCTCTGCCTGATGATGGCGATCTCTTCCTTTAAATTCTTAATCATTCCCACGATTGCTCCTTAGTCTGATCGGTTTTCAAGAATTTCCTTGTGTAGGCCTGCGCATGAAAAAAACTCCGTCTCCCAATTTAGAGACGAAGTTATCCGCGGTTCCACTCTATTAGAGGCCTCCTGGCCTCCACTCATCGGAAGCAGCCGCAAACCGTCCCTGCCGGGACATCTTTTGTCTGCCATGCCGTTCCATTCACGTAACGTGTGAAAAACGTGTTCCGCTACCAGGCGCCGCTTATATACTGCTTGCCCTTCAAAGAACCTGCTCCCGGATGCACTTCTATTCTCGATCCGCAGGAATGCTTCCAGCCGCCGGCATTCCCTCTCTGGGCAGATACGGGTAATATACTCTTTCCGTTCCCTGCATTTCTTACTATATCACGGTCTGTAACCGATCAGAATCGTTAAAAACTTTTATAGTATCAGCATATTCAAAAGCGGCGGTTTTGTCAACTGAAATTTTGCCCTGCTCCCCCTTTCCTGCGGGCTCTCTAATTTCCTCATGGTAAAAATATTTGGCCACTACCGCTCCAAGATCCAGGCAATACCCTCCGCCGTCCTTCTGACTGTATTTTTCCCGTGCCCGCCCGGATTGCTCTGAAATACGGTATCCATCCCTTTTCCCCGGTAAAAAGCCTCTATCTCCTCCGTGCGCTCCTGCACAACTCTTAAATAAGGGTTCCCTGTCCTGCATTCCCGATCTCCCAGGGAAAAGTAAATACACTCCGGCTCCCTTTTCAGCTCATGGGAAACGACATACTCCCAAAAACCCGGGAACCAGAGGGAACCGGACATGCTGGCCGCCCTGGAAAAAACCTCCGTCCGGTAAAGGGAATACACCGCGAACAATCCCGCAAGGGAATATCCGGCAATCCCCCTCCAAAGAATCCTGCCCCGGACTTCCTTTTCTGCCCTGGGCATAATCTCTCCCATCAAAAGCCCCAGATAATCATCCGCGCCTCCGGTACAGGCGGTATCGCCCTCAAAAATCGGCGGAATATCCCACGGGGCCATGTCATGGTTCCAGTCAAGCCCGCTGATCGCCACAAGGGTGAAATCCGAGGCCGGCTCCGTCCCCAATTCCTTATGCACCCGCTCCCCCTCGTCCTCAAACGTATTCAGATACACAACCGGCCTGTCCTTTTTGAGGCTTGGCCAGACCGTCACCAGCCTGCCCTTTTCCATAAACTGTATCATCCGGCATCTCTCCCATCAATTTCCACCCTGATAAGACGAAATTTCCTCTATCTTCTTCAATTCCTCTTCCGTAAAATCCGCATGCTCCGCCACAGTAATATTCTCTACGATCTGTTCCGGTTTCGATGCGCCAATCAGTACAGAACATACTTCGTCATCCTTCAGCACCCAGGAGAGCGCCATCTGCGCCAGCGTCTGCCCCCGCTGCCCGGCCAGTTCATTCAGACGTCTGATCTGTTCCAGCCTGTTCTCGGTCAGGTCGGCGGCATGTAAAAATCTTGGATCTCTCGCAATACGGCTGTCCTGCGGTATCCCGTGCAGATATTTATCTGTCAGCATCCCCTGGGCCAGGGGGCTGAATGCAATAATCCCCACTCCCGCTTCTTTACAATAGGACTTTACCCCGTCCTCCTCAATCGTCCTGTCAAAAATAGAATATCTTCTCTGGTTCACAATAAAAGGACAATGCAGCTTTCTGAGAAGCTCCGCCGCCTTTTGCGTATATTCTCTGTCATAGTTGGACACTCCCGCATAAAGCGCCTTACCGCTCCTTACAATATCCGCCAGGGCAGTCATGGTCTCCTCTAAGGGCGTTTCCTTATCCATACGGTGGTGATAGAAAATATCTACATAATCCAGCTTCATCCGTTTCAGGCTCTGGTCAATGCTGGCAATCAAATACTTCCTGCTGCCATGATCGCCGTAAGGGCCATCCCACATGTCATACCCGGCTTTTGTCGTAATCACCAGCTCATCCCGGTAGGGCCCAAAGTCTTCCTCCAGAAGCCTGCCCAGATTCGCCTCCGCACTTCCATAAACCGGGCCATAATTGTTCGCCAGGTCAAATTGTGTAATGCCATGATCGAAAGCCGTCCTGCACATCGCTTTCATAAGATCGTAATTATCCTTTGACCCGAAATTATGCCAGAAACCCAGGGAAACTGCCGGAAATTTCATTCCGCTCCTTCCCACCCTGTTATATACCATCTTTTCATAACGCTTGTGATCTGCCGTATAAATATCTGCCATTCTGCTTCCCCGTCCTTTCTATCCGCAGTCCCCCGCAGCATTCGTCAAATGGACGCCCTGCATCCATCTGACTCCTTGCCCGGAGGAATCAAATCCCTTAAATATCTATCTCATCCACATATTCCATGATCAGCCTGTCCCCTTCTTCCTTCAGGGGATAAACCACATATCCGGATTCAAAATACTTCTCTCCGTCTCCGCCCCATCGGTCGCCGAAATAGAGAACCCGCCCGTCTTTATGGAGAATAAATGCCGGCTGGCTCCAGTACGTGGTCTCATCGCCGATTTCTTTCAGGGTGCTCCATCTTCCCTCTATGGAATCAGCCACCGCATATTTGCCCTGGTTGGGCGCCCAGCCGGTGCAGAAAGAAGTGAGCATATAATATTTGCCGTTCATTTTCACCACCGCCGGCGCCTCCCGGTATTCTCCCTGCCACAGCCTATGTACCAGGGCCTCCACATTCATGTAGTCGTCGGTAAGGCGGTAAACATGCAGATCCGCATTATCCCGCGCCGCCGATATGAAGTAAGCCGTTCCGTCATCGTCCCTGAAAAGGGTGCAGTCCCGGGACATACAGCCGTAGGGATTGAAATGTCCATGATACACAAAGTCCCCGTCCGGCGTATCACAGACAGCAATTCCCACTGCCGCATCCCTGTAATCTTTTCCGTTTTCAAAGTGAATCCACATGACAAACTTCCCTGTCTTATCGTTGTACAGCACCTTTGGCCGTTCCAGATTCACCTTGCTTCCATCCTCATTTTTTAACAGGATTTTCGTCCTCACCCGATACTCTGCCGTCTCGGAGCAGGTGGTAAGTACATGATTGCGAAATTCCCAGTCCGTCAGATTCCGGGAGCGGTAACAGCTCACGTAATAATTTTCCCTCCTGTCCTCCCCATACCAGTAATAATATCCTTCATAAAAAATAATGTAACCGCCGTGCGCATGAAGGGGCGCACCGCTTACATCCTTCCATAATGTTCCGTTCTTTAATGTTCCCACTGCTGATCATCCTCCTGACTCTTTCCTTGTTTTACCGCAAGCTTCTATAAATACCAATAAAATAGAAATCTATGAATACGCTTTCCGTATCCTCTCATACTCTTCCCTACTAATCTTCATAATCGTTCCATGCTTATATCCATAGGGAAAATGAAAACTCTCATCAGAGCGTACAAACCTGCCGGACGCCAGGCTGTCAGCCACAAACGGCACATATCCCTGCCCCTCTCCGGGCACGCCATAGTAATCCAAAAACAGGCACCACTTCCCGTTTTCCAGACAAACCGCCGTGGGCGCTTCGTACTGGCCCGCCTCGATCACCGCCATGCTCTCATCGAACGCCTCCACCCTCTCAAAGGGCCCCGTCACACTTTCCGACTTAAGCAGTATGATATTTGAGGGATTGTTTTCACTCTTCACAAAGAGATAGTATTTTCCGTTCTCCTCATACATGGCCGAATCGATCACACCGGAATCTTCTTTCCGGTACAGAACCTCTGGTTTCGAGAAATTGTCAAAATCCTTTGTCCTGCTGTAATAAATCGCCTTTTCACCGTAGTCATTGCTCTTATGGGAAGAGGACCAGTGGAGCACATAATCCCCCTCCCTCCTGTCATAAATAATATCCGGCGCCCAGAGACATCCGAAATCCTCATCCCCGATCTTCACCAGTCTCTGCTCCGTCCAGGATACCAGATCCCCGGATTCCCAGACAGCCAGATACTTGCTGCCGTTTCTGCCGATCTCATCCCAGGAATGGCGGTACTGGTTTCTCATCCCATAGGACAGGCTTAAATCCGTTGCAAATATGTAATACTTCCCGTTTTTTTCACACTTCGTGATCGTAAAATCCCGGACTCCCTTATCGCCGTAATAAGCCCACAATACCGGCTGTCCCTGGTTCACTTCCTCCCACTGAAAGCCATCCTGGCTGAGCCCGAAATATACCTGCTCTCCGTCAGGCGATGTCTTTTCCCTGAAATGTACAAATAAGTAAGCCATATGATCTTTTCTTCCTCCTGTTCGTTTTCTTCTGAAATTACCGCTCCTCCGGGAAATGAGTGCCTCCAAATACTCCTTTCCGTAAATACTTCTTTCATTATAAATCTTTTGGATTCATTTTCATACCTCAGTTTCCTGAAAATTTTCTTCCAAAGCTTTGACCACATAGAAATATTCTCTCTGCTACTCCCGCATCTTAAGCGCCTGGGCCGGAAGGATCTTATTCACCCTGCCCATAAGAATCCCGTTGATCATCCCGTATAAAACCAGTACGCCTAAAAATATACCCGCATACGTCTGCCATGAAAAAGTGAGATTAATCCCACAGGCAATGTTCGACACCATATAAGGAAAGAGCAGATCCATCACGGCCTTGGATAACGGAATCCCCACAAGGGCGCTCAGCGCCGCCACCAAAAAGTTCCCGTTCAGGTAAAGCTTTCGTATCTCCTTTTTCCGGTAGCCAAACACCTTGAACAGGGAAATCGACAAAGCCGACCGGTCAGTCATCACCTTCATCAGCAAATACATCACCACCCCAAAGATCAATGCGGAAACCGCCAGCAGCATGATGACCATATCCTTCATCTGCTCCACGAACACGGCCGCGCTCTTCTCCACCCCTTCCTTTGAGAGGACGGAATAAAGCCTGCCGTTATCAATATCCAGGACATGATCCGAAAAAACGATATTGTAATAGCCCTCCCCCTCCCCCATCAATTCCCGCATGCTGTCAATGTCCATAAAGGCCAAAAAACCGGCGGAATAGGTCACGGTTCCATCCACCCGAAAGGCATAGTACCGATCCTTCTCCTCATCCAAAAGAGTCAGAATATCCCCCTCTTTGATTCCATACTTCTGCGCCATGGCTGAGGAAACCAGCACCCGGTTTTCCCCCTCTTCCACCGGAGCGTCAAAGTAAGGGTTCTCCTTATGGATTCCCAGAAGCGTCACGTCAAATTCATAGCCCATAACTTCCTTTTTCATGGTTACTCCTACCGCCTCCTCACCGCCCTCCGGCACTTCCTCTTCCGGATACTTATAGGTGTACATATAGGCAAACTTCGTATCCCTGGCGCTTTCCGTCTTGACGTGGGAACAGAGGGTATAACAATCCAGAGAAAGCATGACGATCAGCAGGGAAATGAACATCCCGAAAAATAGGGTAAGTGCCGTGCGCTTTTCCCTCAAAAGCTGCCGGATTCGGAAAATTCGCACAAAACCGCCCGAAAGCCCTATGGTATGTACCCTGTCCCCTTTCTGCTCTCCACGGATCAGGGCAAGGGGCGCTCTGGCAAGCTTTTTTTGTATCACCAGATAATTGGTGAGGGCTGTGGCAAGGGGCGGCACAACCAGCCCATAGATCAGCAGGTACGGCTCAAAGACCACATCTACTTTTGGGATGGAAAAGTAGCCGTAAGACTCCCCAAGATATGTATTGACGCCCAATCTGCTGTAGCCGAGCCCTGTCCCCACAGCCCCTGCAATGAAGGTGAGGATCACTGGCAGCGTAAGGTAATGCCGCAAAAGCTCCTTCCTCTTTACCCCCATGGCATAGAGTGTTCCGATGACGCGCGCCTCCCGTTCTATGCTATGTATCGTAAATACAGAAATGACATAGGCAAACAGGATCAGGACAATCACACCGGCCGTCAGTCCCGCCGCCCTATCCACCAATTTATCATTTCCTGCCGAGCCAATCCGGGGATTATCGCCCGCAGGGACAAAACGGGTCAGTTTAGAGGGGGAAACCGGGCCTGGCCTGCCATTACTTTTTGCAAGCCCGGAAAGTCCCTCTGGGAGCCCACCCCTGCCGTCCTCTTCCAGCCCTTTCAGTTTTTCCTTCAGTTCCTGATGGGTAATCCGTCCATTCAGAAGATAGGCATAGGTATATTCCTCCGAAGAAATGCTCCCGGATGCATCCCGCATCTGCCGGTAATCCTCCTCTGTCACAAACCCGATTCCGAACCGTCCGCTGTCCACTGCACTGTCGGAAAAGTTTTGAAGGGCCGCTTCGTAATCCGGGGCTGTACCAATCCCGCTGACCGTATATTTACGATCTCCAAAAGTAATCTTATCACCGATTAAAATCCCCTGTTCCTCGCAGAAACGCCTCTCCAGCAGAATTTCACCGTTCTTTTTGGGAAGTTCCCCGGAATCAACCTGTACCAGATCAATGTTCTTTCTCCGGGAAAAGATACGCAGGACGACGCCCCCGGCAGAACCTGCATCCTGCGCCCCCCTTCCCTCCTCCGGCCGGATACTTTTGCCCGTCAGGGCATAGTCCAGATAAAAATGCTCCTCTAAGGTAATCCCCTCTTCTTCCAGGAAAGCTTTCTCCTTTTCCGTAAGCGGTACGAACACAGCGAACTGCCCGTCCTCTACCCGGTTCGCCTTTGCCCTCTCCGCCGTGCGGATTATCACAGTATCCGCCGCCCCTACCAAACCAATCACGATATACATGCCAAAAACAACCAAAAGTGCCAGCGCCAAATATCGGAATTGATTCTCTTTCAGGTCACGAAATATGCGTTTTCTCAATATTTTCTGCATCACAAATCCTCCAACTGCGCGGCAGGTATTTTCGTTTCGTTCCGGTAATTCTTTTGCACCTGCCCGTCCTTCAGGTATACGACCTGATCCACCATCTGCTTGATGGCGTTATTGTGAGTAACAATCAGTATGGTAGTGCCGTATTTCCGATTCACTTCCTCCAACAATTCCAGAATCTCCCGCGATGTATGGGAATCCAATGCCCCGGTGGGCTCGTCACAGAGCAGCAGCTTCGGGTTCTTGATCAGCGCCCTGGCAATGGCGCACCGCTGCTGCTGACCGCCGGAAAGCTGGGGCGGGAATTTATCCTGATGTCCAGCAAGGCCAAGGGTATCCAAAAGTTCCCCCAGATCAAGGGGGCTGCCAGTAAGGTATTCACACACCTGGATATTCTCCTTTACCGTAAGATTCGGCACAAGGTTATAGAACTGAAAAACGAATCCCAGATTTGCCCTGCGGTAATCGGACAATTCCTCCGGCGTTAATCCGCAGATCTCCATCCCGTCCACCGATACAGACCCGGAACCAGCTTCATCCAATCCACCGATACAGTGAAGCAGGGTGGACTTTCCGGAGCCGCTGGCTCCCTGTATGACGCACATCACCCCTTTTTCCACGGACAAATCCACGCCCTTTAGAACCTCCACATAGCTTCCGCCTTCCCCATAGCTTTTTTTCAACCTCTTAACTTCCAGATACATTCGATTCCCTCCTTACTGCCCCTATCCTCCGGGCATAACAGCCTCAACATAACAACGTTATGTTGAAATCTTAATTTTACCGCTGCCGCAAATTTGTTTTACGGCAGCGGTTCTGCTTACAATAAGCTGACTCGCGAAGCGTGGCAGCGTTTGTTGAAACATAAGGATGGCTGGCAAGGCCTGGCATCCGTTGTTTTTTATCCTCTTCCTCCGGTATCCGCCGAATTCCCCGCAGCCCTTCCCCTCTGAAAAAGCCCGTTCCACCCGGATACCAGATACACCACAACCTGCTCGATATGCACAAGCGCCTTTTTCACATCCGGTTCATGGATCAGCAGATGGACAAAGGCATTGATCTGCATATGGGACATCCAGTGAATCATGTAGTCATCCAGAGCCGTACCGCCATAGGTTCTGGCCGCCTGGGCCGTGAGCCTCCGGTAATGCTCTTCGCCATAGTCCGCAAAGCGGCTTACCATGTCCTCGTACTCGCTCCCCTGGCTTTTCGTTAAAAGAAGCAGGAACACATCATAATGCCGGTACAAAAAACGTACCACTTCTTTGGCGACATCAATATCCTGCCGGTCCATATCAAGGCTGACAACGCCAATCCCCCGCTCCATCTCCTCCGCAAAATGCTGCCGGATCAGAAACATCAGTCCTTTAAGAGGCTCCTCCACAAGCTCTCTCAGCAAATCCTCCTTGCCCTGAAAGAAAAAATATAAAGCCCCGGTGGTCACCCCTGCATTTTTGCAGATCGTCCGCAGGGAAGCCTTCATATATCCCTTCTCTAAAAACTCTTTCTTTGCACTTTCCAGGAGCTTTTCCTTTGTCGCTTTGTCCTGCGCCAATCCATCACCTTCTTTTGGCATAACGCTGTTATCTTGTTGTATTATAGTTTTCTGTGGCGCTTGTGTCAAGGGTTTATAGCATAACAATATCAGACGACGAATGAATGGCTAATTGGGAGACACACTTTCTGAAATAAGTTCTTCGTAGGTACAACCAGGCGTACCGGAAACATGGCACAATAAATCTGTAATGAAATCCCAATATTGGTTAGTGTCCAGCCTGGTAACAAATGAAATATTATTGTTGCTGTCAGAATGATTCAAAATTAGTTTCCCATATTCAGCACTTGTTATATCATCGTTTATATCAACATAAAAATTTTGGTATTGTACAACGACAGACGGTATTAAATAAATTGCAGCAGCAATTGCATCGGCACAGCTATCCTTTCGATTCGTATTCCTACGGTATAGTCCCCCCTGATTATCAACCCAGAACTTTGAAATCTGAGTAGTTCCCTTTTCTTCAAGCAAATCATATACCGCTTTGTCAATTTTCACATCATTAACTACTTCATGCGGGATCATAGTTTGCTTTGGAAAACTTGCGTTCAAACATACTTTATAAGCGGTTGCGTCATAAAAACAATTAAAATCTGCATACGGTGTGTAAGTTCCTCCCTCTCCCAGAATACCGCCAAGATATATAATTTCACTTACGTTTTGAGCAAAATCTACGTCCTGCTGACACGCCAAAGCAATGCTGATTGGAGAACCAACTGAAATGATAGTGATTTCATTTTTGTTATTGGACACGAGATCCAACAAGAATTCGACAGCAGAAGCTTCCTGTGGTATTGCTTGGGAATATCCCCATTTTCGTTCATTATATTTTCCGAGATCATGGAAGTTTTGGGGCTCTACATAGTTGTCAAGATTTGCCATTGCTCCCCAGTTATCGATGGAACCTACTACTTGGCGCTGATCTTCAAGATCCCGAAATCCATTTAAAGGTTCGTCGGTACCTATATATACTGGTATGTCTGATCGTCCCCAAAGTTCAAGCTGGCGTAATGCAGCATTTGTACCGACAGATACAAAGGAATTGCCGCCAGTAACAGTTACTCCAACTAAATCAATTAAGCCTATGTTATCTGCCTGAACTAAGATAGACAAACAGAATGCATCATCTCCCAGAAACGTCATATCTGTGTCTAAAACAACTTTCGGCCTTTCGTCACTTATATTGATACTATATGTCTGTGAAAGGTAACTCAGGGATGCATCGGTATTGAAATTATTTCTTTGATTCGAGCAACCTGACAGAAAAAATAATAAAAATGATATTAAAAAAAGAAAGATGTTTTTATGTTTGTTCATTTTATTAACAATAAGCTGGTGCGCAAAGTGTGGCAGCGTTTGTTGTCCTTGCTTACAACTGTCTCCCATACATTCCAAAGTAATCATGCCATTTCTATCCTCTTCGTCAAGCTCTCCACAAAAAAACGATAACTTGGCGATGCATTCTCCGTAAGGCTCATTTGCGCTCCGATCAGCCTTGCCCATTCACATTTTGCAATTCCAATTTGCGTGTAAGCGCCCGCCGCTTTCTTATTTAACGCCGCCAATCCTCCCGGATATACCTCTCCCCTTTACATTTTGTATTGCTCCTATATCCCGCAGTTTTTTCATAGTCTCTTTTGAAGCGGACACTGAACATTTCAATATATCTTTTACTTCCGGCGCCCCAAAAATCTGGTCTGTTTCTATCGCATTATAAATTGTAATTATGTTTTTTAGGGTCGGTTCATCATAATTCTGCCTTCTAATTGCCGATTCCAAAATTTCAATAGCCAGCTTTTTATCTCCAATAGCCGGTTTTTCATTCCGAATAGCCAGTTTTTCCCCATCAATAGCCGGATTACAGACATTGAAAGCTGACCCTTCTTTCTTTATATTATAAACAACAGTTTGTAGTAAAAACGCTAAAAACACAACGCAACGTCTCTCTCCCTTTCCTCCTACTTTCTCTCAGCCTGCACAAAGTTGCCTGTGAAAAATTTATTTTTCACAGTATTCTCCTCTCCATTCTTAAACCGGAAAGACTCCGGTTGGGCTGTCCCCTCCCGGCAAATTACATTCGCCGCGAGTACACAACGGTATTCTCCTCAAGGCTCTCCGCTTTTTCGAAACCATATTTTTCATAGACCCAATAAGGGTTGAACCCGTCCTCCCAGCCGTAAATCCCAACGCCCTCCAGCCGTCTGCGACGGAACAGGGGAAATACCCCTTCCAGCTTCCCCATCAGCAGATTGATCATCTCGACCCTCGGCATTCCATAGCCGACTTCGTAACAGCCCACCGAAAGGTATTCGCTGTCATCTCCCATTGTTCCGGTCATATAGCCATGCTTTTTCAGAATTTCCCTTGGCATCACTTCCAGTAATCCGACCACTTTTCCCCTGCATTTTCCATAAATTCCCGCGATTTCCTCGGCCTCCCAGACTTCGGCAAACACCTGTGTTTTTATCTCCATACAGCTTTTGTGGAACTGCTTTGGCGGATTCCCAAAAGGGTAGTTGCATAAGCACATGGTCATTTCTTCCATGTAATTCTGCCGGTTGATCGGATCGAACCGAACCTCGCCCGCCTTAAGCGCTTCGGCAAGCTGCCCGCCCGTCATGGCAAAGGAAGGAGCCGCCTCTTCGCCGTGCTCCTGCACCGACTTCTTTTGAATGCCAAGGGCTGCATAAATTCTGTCCTGGTGAAGCGGCACACAGTCAATCCTTTCCCCCTGGTAAAAAATATCGATAAAGCAGTTTTCCCCCTGCCGGAATTTGCTTTTCAGCCTCCGGGGGCATAGGTGGAACGGGAAGATGCCGATCTCAACGTCCGTTCCCGTAAGCCACTTCTTTAGTTTGCCGATCATCGCGCCTGTGGCCTCGCAAACCGGCGAATAAACTACCTCAATCCTTTGCATATGCTTCCCTCCCACTACTTAAGCGTATCACTGTGATTCAGCACAAGACTGCTGTACAAAAACAGCACATCGCATCCCTCAAAATCAATGAACTGCCCCAAATGGTCAGGATGGATATAACGGATGTCCACCAAATCGATCTGCGCATATCCGCTGATTAGCAGAGGCGCAATGCTTGACCCGAAGGAATCCCGGAACATCACAAGCCGTTTGTCTGTCCGGGCATTTGGGTTCTTGATCGTAATAAGGGAAAGGGAGCCGGAAAGGAACAATTCGTAAGGATCCCTTACTGCCGCCTTTTTCCCGTCGCTTCCCGATTCATCAAAAACGGAAGTATTGTAAACCGGAATCTGCTTTTGGTTCTGCCAGTCATAGACCTGACAGCCCCGAATCGCCTCCTCTGTCAGAAACTTAAGCCTCTCCGGCGCAAAGGGCAATGCCGCCTGCCCGTAATATACGCCGTAAAAATCCTGTTCCATCTCGCAGAGCTCATAATCCTCCGAAACCTCGGTTCCCATTGCAAGCGCCAGACGCTCCGCCACATCCGTAATCTTTTCCTGCCGCCAATGGGTATCCG
Organism: uncultured Lachnospiraceae bacterium; assembly: GCA_949949005.1. Lineage (GTDB taxonomy): Bacteria > Bacillota > Clostridia > Lachnospirales > Lachnospiraceae > Suilimivivens. Next base: position 21,003 of record CATLHM010000011.1, on the reverse strand, counting down.
TTTTGTAATAATCATCCCGCTCCAGCAAATCGGATATGGAAATGTATTCTGCGAAATCCGCCAGGTCAGCCATTTTCTTTTCAAAATCCCTGTAGTTCATGGATAAGTGCCCGCTCTTTTCTGCCAGGAAACAGTTTTTGTCCGGAATCACGCTGAGATAAATCCGGTTTTCGCCTGTCAGATATTTTTCACGGATATAGCCAAACCGCCGGGCCGCATGCGAGAGGGAAGCTTCGTTCATGGGATATTCCATAGACGCTAAAAAGCCCTCCTCCGCGTAAATTCCGTTATTGTCCTGCCGTAAAAAAACATGGAGCGCCGTCACTGCCTTGATACCGCGCAAAAAATCCCGGAAAGGAAAGGTATCCACCGCATAACTTTCAAAATCAGACATGAACCTGCCGCTCCACACTCCCTGTGCCGAAAACTTTGGCCTTGGCGAAAGCATCCGCCGCTCGCTTTCCGAATACTTAGCTTTCGGCAAAAACAGGCACAGCAAAAAGCCTCCGGCAAGTAAAAGCCCGAACACCAAACACAGCACAAAGTCTTTCTTTTTCGCGCTCATAAGACAAGCCTCCCTTATTTAGCGTATCACTCCCGCCAGGAAAATTTTCCCTCCGGCAAGAGCAATTTCAGACACGTTCAAAACCGAAAATACAAAAACGGGTTAAAAGACCCGTCCGCCAGATAAGCCGTCATGACCACAAACAGCAGGGCAAGCACTGCAGGCTCAATCAGATTCAGCGCCCTGCTGCCTGCCGGATTTTCGGAAATTTTACTTACCAGAACTCTGAGCGCCGGCGTCGCCCCGATTCCGCCTGCCAAGAGGAGGAGCCCGAAGCTTTTCAGGTAATATACCGCTTCGGCGCAGGCAAGCGGAATCCCCCCTGCCCCGAAAAGACCTGCAATATCAGAAAATGCCTGCTCCAGATTCTCCGCATTGAAGATTACAAAGCTTATCACAACAAAAAATAAGGTATAAATATGAGAAAAAAAACGGCTCTTTTCCAGTTTTTTTAGCAGCCACAGCTTTTCCAACGTCAATAGAGCTGCGAAAAGCAGCCCCCACAAAAGAAAATTCCAGGCCGCTCCATGCCAGAAACCGGTGAGCATCCACACCACCAAAATATTGATAAGCTGCCTCCCGACGCCTTTACGGTTCCCTCCCATAGGAATGTAGACATAATCCCGGAACCAGCTTCCCAGGGAAATGTGCCACCTGCGCCAAAACTCCGTAATGCTGGCAGAAATATAAGGGTAATTGAAATTTTCCGGAAAGGAGAACCCAAACATTCTGCCCAGCCCGATGGCCATATCACTGTATCCTGAAAAGTCAAAGTAAATATGCAGGGCAAAGGAAACGGCATACATCCAGTAAAACAGCACTGACTTTTCCCCTGAGGTACGGAATACGCCGCACAGCTCTCCCAATTGATTGGCAATCAGAATCTTTTTTGCCAGACCGATCACAAACCTGCGTATCCCACAGGCCGCCCCGCTCAGGGAATGCCCTCTCCTCTCCAACTGCTTTGCAATATCATGATAGCGCACAATGGGCCCTGCGATCAGTTGGGGGAACATGGCAATATAAACTGCCAGAGAAATCAGCTTTCTCTGCGCCGCCTCTCCCCGGTACACATCCACCGTGTAACTAATGATCTGGAACGTATAGAAACTGATACCAATGGGCAGGGCCAGACGAAGAGGCAAAATCCCCATCCCTGTCACCGCATTAAAATTCTCAATGAAAAAATCCGCATACTTAAAGTACAGCAAAAAAGAGAGGCTTACCCCCACGGAAGCCACGCAGAGGATCCTTCCTGCACTTTTTTGCCTGTATTTTTCCACCAGCAGCCCAAATCCGTACCCCAGCAAAACGGAAAGCGCCATCAGTATCACATATTTCGGTTCTCCCCATCCGTAAAACACAAGGCTTGCCAGAAGGAGAACCGTATTTTTAAATCCCCTGGGAACCGCAAAATACAAACCGATTGTCAGCGGCAGAAAATAGTATAAAAAGGAAATACTTGAAAACAGCATGGCAGCCTCACACAACAGGCGCTTCTGTGATCACCTGGGCGCCGTCAAGCGCAGATAATACATTGGTTTTGAAATCCTCCATCAGCTCGGCCGCACCAAAAGCGGTTATCACATACCTGCCGTCCACATTTATGATCACCATGGTATCGGGCTGGCCGCAGATCCATTGCTTCGCCAGAATGCAGGACTTTACCGCATCCGCAAAGGCATTCATGTCCACCCCTTCCTTAATGCGGTAAGCCGCTCCGGTAAAGGTGTTGGCATTCATTAAATGTACCATGGTGGCGGCATCTTCGATATTGGAGCTCTGATCCGCCGCAAGCCCATATACGCTTTCCAGTTCCTCCGTTTTAGTGATGTCAAACTTTCCCGGCCCATCCATCACCGCATTTTCCTGGTTGCCGCCATACATGGAAAACAGCTCGTCCTCGCCGTAGACCTTTACCACCTCGTTAAGCACATCCAAAGCCTCTGCATATCGGGATTCCCCGCCGCCCTGCTCCGCCTGGGAATCCTTCTGCCCGCCGCAGCCGGACAAAACAGAGGCCATCATCACCGATAAAAATAATAAAACTGCCTTTCTCATAATCTGCCACTCCTTTTTTTGCATTCCATATCTATTTATCGAGTATTTACATATAATAAATCCGTATAATGGATTTATTATATGCAAAATCAGCGTACAACATCCACTATCTCCAAAATTCATTAACAGACTGTAACGCTTTTTCCGCTTTTTCCATTTGTGCCACATATTTCTTTTCAGCATTTCGGATATTTTGTGAGATCCTTTTTTGCACATTTAAATCTGCCTTATCACCTGTGAGATCAACAATAATCATGTCGGCCTGTTCCGGCGTCAATTCTATTAATCCTGTAGAACCGGAATAAAAACATGCGATCTGCCTGCTACCAAAACCACATCTTAAATAATCCGCCAAGTAGTATGGGTTAATCACCTTTTTCTCAACCCTGATAATTGTGACGTGCCCGTCTGCAATTGCAGGAATATTTTTATCGAACACACAACATTTACCAAGCGTTCCATCCCCTGTAGATGCTAATAAAACATCCCCTTTCTTTATAATATTTCTATTATCATTACTTTCTTGCGAACGTTGAACATACTCATCATATAGAGATTTTTCAATCCAGTCGGAATCCTGCGTTATGACTAATTCGCCAAACCTGCTTATATTACTTCCCGCCTTTACAACTAATGCAAATCCATCATTTTCATCCACATAGCAATCAGAACTTGGGCTTATTCCTCTTGCCGTAGCAATGACATTCAATTGTTTTACCGATGGGCATCCTTCCTCCGAAAGTCTCCACAATTCATTTTTGAATGACGGTTCCCAATACTTATAATCTAATCTAAAATATGGATCAGATACGATCTTAGTTGACCAAACATCATAAGCATTCCAATGATAACCGCTTCTTTCATTACCCAATTCGTGATTTAATACATTTTTTTTCATTTCCGCCAAAAAAAGGGCATTGTCGAAATCACGAATCTTATCTCCTGAACCCGTATATCCCAAAGAGTCAATTGCACAAAAAGTAATTCGGTAGCTGTCCTCCAAATCAAAATCAATATTTTTTCTTTTCTCCAAATAAAGTACGCTTGATTTTACATTTATCTTATTTGGCTTGAATGTTTCTACCGGCAAATTGATAACTGCCTTAACAAAGCAATTCCTTAAAATGTATTTTCTTAGCTCTGAGCCCTTACTTGTGTTAAGGACCCCCTCATCAATTACCGTACATATTTCTCCGCCGGGTACGGTACTGTCAATCATTTTTTGAAGAAATAAATATTGGCCTTTCGTCGTGCTGACTTCGAACTGCTCCTTGTCTCTTTTTACTAACGAGTCCCCCTCCGCAGTGCCAAATGGAGGATTTGTCATAATCAGATTACAATCCGGATTTTCAACTTTCCAGTTCACCGCATTAAGAGACAGGCTATCTTCATGCACGATATGCGTATGGCCATCGCCAGCTATTATCATATTCATTTTTGCAGAGGCCGCTACGCCTCTATTGGCATCAGAACCATAAAAAATATCTTCTTTGATCCTTTTTACACATTGATCATAATTTTCTTTGGTTAATTCGCGGTTTTTCATTTTGATTTCCAGCTTATTTAACGTATCCTGCATCAAATAAACCAGAAAGCCTCCTGTCCCGCAGGCCGGATCAAGCACCTTTAACCTGCTCCCCGTTATCACCGAATTAATTATTTTCTCCTCCCCTACCAGACATGCCATAACCTGAACTAGCTCTCTTGGGGTAAAATATTGACCTAATTTTTTCCCTTTCAGTGTGGCCCTCACATAATACTCAAAAGCAGCGCCTTTTGAGTCCACACTACAATCACAAAATGACACAGAAGCTAAATCTTTGACTATGCTCAGAAAAGTTTTTGGATTTTCTAATCGCAGCGGCTCTCTAAGAACATCCCCGTAAGAGGTATTCTGAATGATTTGATCTACCATGCTTCTGATCGCAATTTTTACCTGGTCTGCATTATGTATTGGAACTTCGGCCAATTCGTAAAATCTGTACGAATATGGTAAGGAAAAGCTTTCATCAAGATCGCTTTTTTCTTCTAATAATTTTAAAAACAATAGTTTTGAAAAATCAGCAAATGCATAATCCTCATCCTTTTCCAGCTTCCTAATCGTGTTATGTCCTTTGGCAAATAACCCGTTTAATTGCCGCAATGGAAGCCCCTGCCGAAATGGAAGCGATTCATCATCGGAAATGCTTATTTTTGTTTCATCAGGTTTGGATCTTAATGCTTTAACAGCCTTCTCAACCTGGGATCTGCCAGGCACTTTATCGGACCTTTTTCCATCCCATAGTATTCTTTTCTTATTATTAGAATTAAAACACTGAATATCTTTTCCGTTTGTGACAACAACAAACGGAACTTTTACCTCCTTTGAACGGGCATATGAAATCGCCTGATCTCTGTCCTTATTGGTAAGATTCTTACCGATTCGTTTTGCTTCTATCAAAAAAAACGGATGTGCCCTTCCTAATGTTACTAGGATATCAACATATCCTTTTGAATATCTGTCAGTAGTCGATACCGCTGTCTCGAAATCAAAGTCTTTTTCTATCTCATACCCTCTTCTTTTCATATATGGCAATATTCTTTTTATGACGGTTTCGGTTTCCGTATTAATGCCGCTCATAATAAACCTCCTCGTATGCCCTGACAACGATCTATACCATTCATAAAATCCCTTACTAAAATAATACCCTGATATGGCAAATTTGTCAATATATTTTAGAACGTATGTTCTTTTTTATTTTAACCCCATCCCCTTAACAGCTAGTAGCTATTTGCTTACAGGGCACCCCTCACATCCACCGCACCCCCGGGACGTCACATCCTCGCTCCCAAGGCTTACCGGGCTTGTGAGCAGACAGATTGCCTGGGCGGAAATCCCCTCTCCCGTCCCGGTAAAGCCAAGCCCCTCCTCGGTGGTCGCCTTTACATTTACCTGCTCTACGGTAATCCCAAGAGCCTGTGCAATGTTTTTTCTCATGGCGTCGATATGGGGGCGCATTTTGGGCGCCTGGGCGATGATGGTTGCGTCGATATTTTCAATCAGAAAAAGATTTTCTTCCAGCAAAGCCCCCACATGCTCCAAAAGCTTCACGGATGAAATCCCCTTATAAGCCGGATCCGTGTCCGGGAAATGCTTTCCAATATCCTCAAGGGCCGCCGCCCCCAGAAGGGCATCCATGATGGCATGAAGAAGCACGTCCGCGTCCGAGTGACCCAAAAGTCCTTTTTCATAGGGGATCTCCACCCCGCCCATAATCAGCTTCCTTCCCTGCGTTAATTTGTGTACGTCGTATCCCATTCCTATTCTCATTTTTATCCTCCTGCCTACTGCAAGCTGTGCTTGCGGTACTGCCTCCAATCAGTAGTTTGGAAGTTTACTTCCAAACTTATATTCCGCCTTTCCGCAATTTCTCTGAAACCCCCGGAGCAATCGGCTTTCATGCCGTGGTGGTACGCCACGCCAGTGGCGCATATATAGTGAACGACAAAAATTTTTGTTTTTGGCATTCACGAAGTGAATTTGTTCACTGCGCCGATTTTGCGTTGCGTGAAACGCAACATTTACCTTTGCAAAATCGTGCGCATCCCTGGAGGGATTATAGTAAACGACAAATTATTTTGTCGTTTACTATAATTTTACTTTCCGTCCCTTAACTGCTCAATGTACTGCGCAAGTATCTGTGCCGCCTGCCTATGGCACAAAAAGCCGGGATGCTCCCTTGCCCCGATGGTTCTGTCATTGGCGGCAGGCAACTGCAAGTAGGAAACCCTGTGGTCATCCGCCGCCTCAATATACTGGGAAATCGCCTCGCAGATTTCTAACTGAAGGGGCGCGCCCAGCATCCCATAGCACCAGATAATTCCCGCCCCCGGGTTGCATTCCCGCAGGGTATACAGGAAATCCCTCACCGCCTTCTGAAGCTTTCCGATGTCTTCTTTATTATAGGAGCCGTCCGGGTTTTTATGCATTTTGTGGGAAATTCCCGTTGCTCCGTCCACCCATGCCGGCTGCTCAAAGGCGCTGGCATCGTTGGTTCCCAGATTGACAATCACGAAATCCGGCTGCCATGTGCCAAAATCATGGGGCTGGCCGCCGCCATAGCTTTCGTTTCTGCTGCCCGGCATCAGGCTGCAAATCTGCCGGTAGTGTCTGGGGATGGCGTTGTTCACGTTGTTGTCCCATCCGCTGCGTATGCCCCACCCGCTCTGGGAAAAGACGCGGTATTCGGCATCCAGTTTCCCGGCGGTAATATAGGCGTAGCTTTTCAGCGCGGAAAAAAACATGGGAATCCAGTCCTCCTCCTGCTTTGCCCCGAACAGCCCCTCCCCCGAGGTAATGCTGTCCCCGATAAACTCCAGCTTCAAGGACTTTTCCTTAACCGGATAGAAGCGGCCGTCACAGCGCAGGGCATGGATGCGGATATAGGACGCCCCATCGTCGCTCATGGCCTGCAGATCCTTGAAAAAGCGCACATTTTTAATTTTGTCCTCGCTCATCCCCCTGAAAAGAGGCACCCAATACTTTCCCCGTGTCAGCATCTGTCTGCCAACCCAGTCTCCGTTTACAGTGTAGCTAAACCATGGCTCAAAGGTGTCGTAGGTCACCTCCACCAAAACCGAAAGCTCCGTCCCCGAAAGGTTGCATTCAAATCCGCTGGCCGTCCAGAACAGGGTCAGCGGCTCCCGGCAGGATGTGGTTCTTCCGTGTACCTTTAATTCCGGGATCTCCTTAAGCGGTATTTCTCTGACGGAAATTTCCCGGCCTGGAATCTCTCCGCCCGGCACCTCCCCAGTCCCTTCCGGCCCTCCCGAAACGATCACAGACACCAGATAAAAAGGGACTTTATTTTCCTCCCTTACCTCGATCAGTTCGATTTCCACCGTATGCTTTCCATAGGGAAGATGCTCCGCCAAAGTTTCCAGATAAAGGCAGTCCCCCCAGGTCTGTTCAAAATTTCCGTCCAGAATAACGGCGCTCTCCTGCCTGCCGTCGATCACAGCCCTTGCCACAGGCGCAGGCCCTTCCACGGATTTTCGGTACTGCAGGCCGATGCAGGTTCCCTCCACCTCAAAAACCATCCGGGCCCCTTTTTCCTCCGCCGTCCAGCCTTGCCGGAAAATCTCCCGAATGTCCTTTTGGGGCCTTTGATCCGGGGTAAAGCCTTTGTTTTCCCGCAGGATTTCCCGACAGTTTCCGTTCCGGAAGCGCAGGGAATTTTCATATGCATTCTCCGAAAGGGAAGCTATCCTTCCGATGTCAATATCTGCCGCTTCAAAAACCCTATTATCGGCTGCCACGTCCCGGCGTATTTCCTCCAGAAAGTCCGTGATCACCTCCGCCATCAGGCTGTGGCCCAAATCATTGGGATGAAGATCATCCTCCGTAATCTGGCGGCTCGTAAAAGCCCCCTCCCTCATCCTTTCATAAAGGGTGGGCTTCATGCTCACACAGGGAATCTGATAGGCCCGTCCCACCTCCACATGCCGGGCCTGGGCATTCACACCGTCATCATATTTCACACTGTTTACGATCAGCACCCCGGGGCATGTTTTGCTTCCATAAATTTTTCGGATCAGACCCTCATAGGTTTCCAGGAAATGGGCGTTGTCCTCGTCATTGACGCTGAATTCCACGATGACCACGTCCGGATTATGGGAAAGTAAATCCTCCTCCGCCCTTGCCACGCCAAACTGGGAAGAAGTCCCCCCGATCCCTGCATTGAGATAGGTCACCTCAGAGCCGCGAAAGCGCTCACGCCACCACCTGTAAACCAGATAGGCATAGCAGGTTTCAGGCGTGGAGGAAAGGCATCCCTGGGTGATGGAGCCTCCCAGAAACCCCACCGTAATCGGCTGCCCCTCCATCGCCCTTTTCATTGCCCGGGAAATGCGGTATAAGTTTCCTCTGTTTACCACTCCCTTTTTTACGTCAATTCCATATGTTTTCGCGTCCATGTTTCCTCCTTTTCTGTGACAGCCCTGCTTCTTCTGCCGCTTCCTGTCATTGCCTGTCCCTGTGCATCAGCTCCTGGATATACCTCACATCCTCCTGCCGGATATATCCCACCTTCTGATAGGAAAGGGCAAATTCCCCCTGCATCACCGCATATCCCCTGTAAATATATTCCCCGAAACCACAGTAGACCGCCGCCGTGTCCGTGAGGATCTCGTTTTTCCAGGTATCATTGTAATGGATTCCCTCATAATACAGGTGCAGATGCATAGTCTCATGGGCCAGCACTGCAACCACCGCATCCACCGTGTGGTGAGGCTTTAAGTCCAGACGAATCGTGGTAAAAGCCAGATCCGTGGAAATTTCCCCCGCCCGGTCGGGAAGCGGCTCGTCCTCCAGAACCAGCTTGATAAAATCTCCGTCGATCCCCACATGGGCGCAGATGTCGCACAAAAGCTCCTTCAGATAATCTACATTGCCGGGATTTGTCCTCAGCCGGTCTAAAAGCTGTGGGGAAGCCACATATTCCTCATAATCTGCGCCCTCCTTTTTCTGAAGAAGGGCGACGCATTCCTGCAAAAGCTCCGGAGATACCTTTCCAAAAGTGCCGGAGGGCACAGGCGATTTATGCAGCACAAACCGCCTGACCAGAAAACTGGCCAGACCAATCAGGGACAAAATCCCAAAAATGTCGTCTATTCCGATGTAGTGCAAAAGTGAGAACAAAGAATTCATATTATCCTCCATATTATCATAAGCCATCTATCCTCCCGTTTCAATCCAAAATTCCCCCAAAGGGGGGTGACTCTCCCAGCATCCGCCAAACGAAGGACGCATCCGCCTGACTCATCGCCCGCGGATAGAAAAAATTCTGTGATTTGTGACTTCATCACCGAATAAAAAATATTTTCCCTGTATACTTTGTAAAAAGCAACACAAAAATAAAAAAAGGAAGGTAACTATTATGTCCGTACTTAATGTAAACAAAGATAACTTCGATTCCGTTAAAAACAGCAGCAAAGCCGTACTTTTAGATTTTTACGCCGACTGGTGCGGCCCCTGCCGCATGGTATCCCCCATCGTGGAGGAAATCGCAGCGGAAAATCCTCAATACTTAATCGGCAAAATCAATGTAGACAAAGAGCCGGAGCTGGCACAGCAGTTCAAGGTCTTAAGCATCCCCACGCTGGCTGTGATCAAGAACGGAGCCGTCATAAACCGCTCGGTGGGCGCAAGACCCAAAACCGAAATCCTTGCCATGTTAGAGCGAGTTTGAAAGGACTGATCTGTCAGAGAGCCAATTTGCGCAAACGCTTCTTATCCAGGATGGTGACGCCGCCTCTCGAAACCTCTACAATCCCTTCGCCGGCAAAATATTTCAGCATCCTGGATACCACCTCACGGGCAGAGCCCATGTACCGGGCAATCTGCTCGTGAGTAAGCGCAATGGTATCCGAACCGCTCCTTGCCGCTTCGTCGGAAAGGAAGATCGCCAGCCTCTTATCCATACTCATAAACAGAATTTGCTGCATCACCCACATGACATCCGAAAAGCGGCTGACCGCAGTTTCCAGCGCAAATATCTTAATATCCGGATTCCGCTGCGAAACCGCCGCAAAGGCAGGCCCGCCGACCACACAGCACCCGCTCTCCTCCTCCGCATCCACAAACACATCAAAAGTCACGGCATCCAGCACGCAGGAGGCGGAAAGCATACACAAGTCCCCTTTGTGCAGACGGTAAAGCGTAATATCCTTCCCCTGCTCTGACATGATATAAAGCCGAAGGCTCCCCGAACAGACGAGAATCACTCCGGAACACTCGCTGCCGTCATGGATATTTTTTCCTTTCGGATATTTCACATAAGAAGAATTCTGACAGATGTACTCTCTGTCTCTGTCTGAAATTTTTTCCCAAAAGGGAAATGCTTCTTTATAAATCGCTTCAAACATCATCCTGACCTCCCGCCTTCTTTGCAGATCTCAACAATTTCTGTATTGCATATCATTATGCCTTTCTTTCACCTGAAATGCAAATAAAAAACTCCTGAATTTTGACCCGTCAGAAATCTTTACAATCCCTGCTCTTTAGATTAAAATTGACTATATAAAAAATATAACGTTTCATCATTAATTCCAAGGAGGGTTTTCAATGGGGAAAAAATTTATTTACAATGACAAAACCGCGATCGTGGAGACCGACAAGGGGCGCATCCGCGGCTATTTCTACGACGACATGTTTATCTTTAAGGGCGTTCCCTACGCAAAAGCCAAACGGTTCCATGCTCCGGAGCCGGTAGATGCATGGGAAGGGGTGAAGGAGACCACAAGCTTTGGCTATGTCTGTCCCCTTATGGATATGGATAAGCCAAACGGAGAGCTTCTGGTGCCCCACCGCTATTGGGTGATGAATGAGGACTGCCAGAATCTGAATATCTGGACGCCGGGCCTTGACGGAAAGAAGCGCCCTGTCATGGTATGGCTCCACGGCGGCGGCTTTTTTGCAGGCTCCGCCATCGAGCACATTGCCTATGAAGGGGAAAATATGTGTAAAGAAGGACAGGTTGTGGTGGTATCGGTGAATCACAGGCTCAATGTCCTGGGATACTGCGACCTGTCGGATTTCGGAGAGGAATACGCCAATTCCGGCAACGCGGGCACCGACGACCTGGTGGCTGCCCTTAAGTGGATCCATGATAATATCGAGCGCTTTGGGGGCGACCCTGAAAACGTGATTATCTTTGGGCAGTCCGGCGGTGGCGCCAAGGTGACTACCCTTTTACAGACTCCTGCCGCAGACGGCCTTTTTGCCAAGGGCATCGTGATGAGCGGCGTGATCGGCCCCACCCTGGGCGACAGCAAAGGGTGCGGCGAAAAGCTGGTGAAGGCGCTGATGGAGGAACTTAAGATTTCCGATGTAAAAGCCCTGGAGACGGTTCCCTATCAGCAGCTTGCCGACGCCTATAAAAAGGTGAGCCCCGCCCTTGCGGCTGCGGGAGAATATGTGGGCAACACGCCCCATCCCAACGCTTTTTATCTGGGCGATCCTCTGGTATGCGGCTTCCGTCCGGAAACCGCCCATATTCCCCTGATGGTGGGAAGCGTGTTCGGAGAATTCACCTCCTTTGTTCCCTGCCCCTATGACCGCAATCACATGACCGTGGAGGAGGGCTGTAAGGTGGTGGAAGATGCCTTTGGCAAAGAAGCGGCAGAGCAGCTTGTCAGCCTGTTCCAAAAAGCCTATCCTGAGAGAAATCCGGTAGATCTTATGCTTCTGGATTTTATTTTCCGTGATCCCGAGATCGCATACCTTAAGAAGCGAAGCGCCTTAAATGACAAGACCTGGTCCTACTATTTTAATCTGGATCTGGCCGTGGACGAGGGAAGGACTCCCTGGCACTGCGCAGACATTCCGTATTTCTTCCACAACATAGAGTTTGCCCCCTATACCCAGGGCGACGACATCTCAGAGCACATAGAAAAGCTGATCTTTGACTCGGTGATGGCCTTTGCCAAAAACGGCAATCCCGAAAACCCGGAGGTTCCCAGCTGGCCTGCCTGCACACCGGATAAGGAAAGCACGCTGGTGATCAACAGACAAACCGCCATAAAGGAGAACTTTGACCACGAGCTGATGCCTGTTTTCAAGAAGTATATGGAACCCCTTTTCCTGAAAAAGAGGGCCGAAGAGGACGCGAATATTCAGCACTAAAACAACAAACGCTGCCACGCTTCGCGAGTCAGCTTATTGTAACAACGGATGCCAGGCCTTGCCAGCCATCCTTATGTTTCAATCAAACAATCGGGCAGGGAAGATTTTTCCCTGCCCGTCTTTCGCATTAGCGTCATATTTCCTCTGCTCGGGCCTGCCCGTATAAAAATCCCCATAGTTTCTTTCAGGTAACTAAGGCACAATAAAGTGCTTACTTTACGTTTCTTCCCTGCGGATTTATTATAATCTTGCTGGCGGGAAAAACCAGGCCGCCAACGTTAGGAACTGTCACGAAACAAATCAGCCATTCGGCGCCGATTGACTTATTTATTTCTGAACAGTTCCTCAGCAGTGCTGTAAAGGAGGCAGTTTTGAATGAATACAAAAAATAAGACTATGAGATCCACAGACAGTTATCGAAATGATGGGGACAGTAAGCGTTCCATCGAAAAAGCAGCCATGGAGCTCAAAAATGCGGATGTCGTTCTCATCGGCGCAGGGGCGGGGCTGTCCGCCTCTGCCGGCTTTACTTACTGCGGGAAACGCTTTGAAGAGCACTTCCCGGACTTTATAGAAAAATATGGTTTCAGGGATATGTATTCGGCCGGCTTCTACCCCTACCGGACGCCGGAAGAATTTTGGGCCTATTGGAGCCGGTACATTTCGATCAACCGTTATCAGGATGCACCAAAAAGCGTTTACAATGATTTGTACAATCTGATCCGGGACAAGGACTATTTTGTCCTGACAACGAATGTAGACCACTGTTTCCAAAAGGCGGGGTTCGATAAAGACAGGCTCTTTTACACCCAGGGCGATTACGGCTTATGGCAATGCTCAAAGCCCTGCCACAATAAGACTTATGACAACGAAGCCATCGTTAAAAAAATGGTGGCAGAGCAGAAAAATATGCGTATTCCCTCCGAATTAGTTCCCCTCTGCCCCGTCTGCGGCGCCCCCATGTCAATGAATTTACGCTCAGACGATACCTTTGTGGAGAACAATGGCTGGCATAGGGCCGCAGGCCGGTACCAGGATTTTGTCCTCCGTCTTAAAAAATCGAAAATTCTATACCTGGAATTGGGGGTCGGCGGTAATACCCCGGGGATTATCAAGTATCCCTTCTGGCGGATGACGGCGGAGAATCCGGAGGCGGGGTATGTCTGTATCAATTATGGGGAGGCGGGGTGTCCGGAGGAGATTGCGGGGCAGGCCATTTGTATTGATGGAGATATTGGGAAGGTACTCGAACAATTATGAGACAACAGAGTCAATCACTTAGTCCAAGATGCCGAAAATAATTGTGCCTTTCAGGTCAAATCGGGTCACAATCGGGTCATTTGGTTGACACGATTGATACGATCTGATACAATATGCCTGACAAACGAAAGTAAGTAGGGAGGCGGCGCCATGCTTTTTCGCGAAAGTGAAACCGTAGAACTAAAGGAAGTAGTTGTAGACGATATAAAAAAGGAAATCATTGCCTTTGCCAACTGTGACGGTGGCAAACTATATATTGGCGTTCGGGATGACGGTACAGTGGTCGGACTTGATGATCCTGACGGAGTTTCCTTGCAGATCAGTAATATGGTAAGGGATGCTATTAAGCCCGATGTGACGATGTTCCTGCATTATAGAACAATAAAGGAAGATGAAAAAGAAATTGTCGTAGTGGATATTCAGCGCGGAACGGATCGGCCTTATTATCTTGCTAAAAAGGGGATGCGTCCAGAGGGCGTATATGTCAGACAGGGATTTTCTTCTGTTCCTGCCACTGACACAGCAATCCGGCGTATGATTAAGGAAACGGATGGAGACCGCTTTGAGGCTATGCGCTGCTTAAATCAGGAACTCACATTTGAAACCGCCAAAAAAGAATTTGCTCTTCGGGAAGTGGAGTTTGGGCCACAGCAAATGCGCACTTTGAAGCTGACTGACCAGGATAATCTTTACAGCAACTTAGGTCTGCTTCTGTCCGATCAATGTATTCATACGATTAAAGTCGCTGTTTTTCAGGGAACGGATCAAACAGTTTTTAAGGACCGTCGGGAATTTACCGGGTCGCTGATGCAGCAAATGAACGAAGTCTATGATTTTATCGACTTCCGTAATCAAACCCGTGCAACCATAGAAAAATTGTTGAGAATCGATGTCAAAGACTATCCGGAAATTGCCGTCAGGGAGGCATTGCTGAATCTTTTGGTTCACCGCGATTATTCCTTTAGCGCCAGTGCATTTATCAGCATCTATGCTGACCGGATTGAATTTGTATCTATTGGTGGATTGATGCCGGGAATTGACTTGGAAGATATTATGGCAGGTATTTCCGTATGCAGAAATCAGGATCTTGCGAATGTGTTCTATCGGTTGCACTTAATTGAGGCTTACGGTACCGGAATAGGCAAGATTATGAAGGCTTACGAGAGTCTGGAAGAAAAGCCTTCGATTGAAACGACCAAAAATACCTTTAAGGTTATATTGCCTAACATTAACGCAAAATATGAAATAGGAAAGGCTTCCACACCGAAAACAGAATTCATCACAAATTCTGTTGCTGTGGCTGAAAAAAGCCTGAGCAATGAAGAAAAAGTGTTGGAATATGCCCGATCTCATGGTGCTGTTACAAGAAATGACGTAATCGCATTGCTTGGAGCAAGTACCTCTACTGCTTCCAGAGTCATAAGGAAAATGGTAAATAGCAACTTGCTAAAGCAAAATGGAAAAGCAAGAAACACCAACTACACGGTTAATAAATAATAAAGCTATTGTATATAGGGGCGCGGGTTCTCCCGCCACGCCCCTATTTGCATCTCTACACTATACGATTTGCATTTCTACAGTAACAGCAGTCCTTCCGGTCACTGCCTGCTCTCTTCCTCTTCCCCTTTTCTCTTCCTTGCCACGAACACGCCTGCGCCGATGGCGGCTGCCAGCAGGAGAACCACAATAATCCACCATCCCCCGCCTGTCTGCCCGGTGCCTGGGCTTTCCGGTGTGCCATCGCTGCCCTGGGCCGTTTCGCTACCGGCTGCCTGATGGGTATTTTCCGACTGTGCAGGCTCTGCACTGCCGCTTTCTTCTTCCTCGTCCCCGTCTATCGCGATCACATAATCTGACGCGTGGGTAAAGGCAAGGGATACCATACCCTCTGCCGATACTTCGTCCGCACAGATAAATACAAGCTCCCCTGTGCTTTCGTTGTAATAATAAAGGTTTGCCGTATATCCGGCGTTCTCTTTGCCAAGACCTATGGAAAGCACTGCGGTAAAGCCGAACTCCCCTTCATAGGCGAGGCTGATCTGGATGTTGTAGCTCTCCCTGGTGATATTATTGATAATATCCACCGGCACGGTGTTTACGCCTGTCTTGACGGAAAAGTCAATGTCTCCCGCCCCGTCTAAGGATGTATCCCTTGTGATGCTCTTTCCGTCCACGCTCCAGAGGATGCCATTCCCCATGTCGAAGGTGATGGTGATGTTCTTTCCCTTAATGTTATCAAAAATGTCGCCCGGAACCACTGTGGAGCCGTTCATATCCACATTGATGGTGCCGCCTTCCCGCGCCTTTTCTTCCTCGGCACGGATCACGTCCCAGCCGATCTTGCCGTCCTCATCCTTGATGAAAGGTCTGCCTGGCTCCGGCCTGATATCCTGTTCCTGTCCCGTGACGCTTCCTGGCCTGACAGCCTGTTCCTGCCCTGTGCCGCTTACCGGCCTGGCGGTCTGTTCCTGCCCTGTGCCACTTCCCGGCCTGGCGGTCTGTTCCTGCCCTGTGCCGCTTACCGGCCTGGTTGCCTGTTCCGCGCCACTTCCTGGGCCGGTATCTTGTTCCGTGCCGCTTTCCTCCGTACCTGGCTTTTCCGCCTTGTCCGTTCCGGGATCCTGCCACGGTTCAGGCGCCTCCAGCTTGCTTATGGCCGCCGTATAGCTGTTGCCGCAGCGGTCACAGGTGTAAGTCATGACGCCCTCCGCCGATACTGTGGGCGCTTTCGTCATCTGGGAATGGTAGCTGTGTCCCAGCGCCGCTATGGTTTCGGTATAGCTGTCGCCGCAGGAGCAGCTATGGAGCCGAACCCCGGTGTCCGTGCAGGTCGGCTGCTTTGTCACGCTCTCCCTATAAGAATGATGGTGCGTTTCCTCCGGCAGCTTTGGTATGCTCTCCGTGTAACTGTGTCCGCAGCGGGTACAGGTATAGGTTCGGATGCCTTCGCCGCCTGTAGTCGGTTCTTTGGTCACTGTGTTTGTATAATCATGCCCTAATGCCGGTGTTGCCTTGCCTGTTTTTGTCTTTGCGCCGCAGTCCATGCAATAGGTATCTCCCGTATAGCCGCCTGCGGTACAGGTTGCCGCCGTAATCCCGCAGACCTGCCTATTGCCATGGATATTACCGTCCGTATCGCCATAAGGCTGGCCGCAGCGGGTGCAGACTGCACGGCTGGAACAAGTCGCCGTTCCGCCGGTATGCCCCAGCGCCTTTACCAGGATCCCGGATTCCGTCACGACGCCACATTTCGTGCATTCCCTGTGCCCCAATCCGTCCTCCGTACAGGTGGGGGCTTTTTCGCCTGCCCCGGTATAAAGGACATCCCCTGCCGTATGGTCGCAGGCTGATCTTGTGATGGCCACCGTCACCGCTTCCTTCTCATAGTTGCCTTTGTCAGCTCCGGTATAAACCGCCACGGCATTTACCGCCACCCCTACTTCAAGAGCCATGTCCTTATCGGATGCCTGCCACTCCCAGTCTTCCGGCAGTGGTACGTCTCCTGCTCTTTCAAGGCTGTTCGCTACATCCATAGTGCTGCCCGGCATATTGGGGGCATTCTGTGCCTTATTGACCGTCAGTTTTACCTTTATTTCCACGGGATGATAATCCGCCGTATCGGAAGGCGTAAATATTACCGTGTACTCTGTCAGGCTGCTGTCAGCCACCACAGGCTTCGTGGAAGGCTCCTTCCAGGTAAATGTCCCGTCCACGGTTTCCATACCTCCGGCTCCGTTCCCCGCCTGCCCGGCACCGTTGCCGTACTGTACCGTTCCTCCTGAGAGCACGGACGCGCTTAAGGCATCGCCGTAGGTGATCCCCGCCGCTGTGGGACGCACGGCGATGTAGGGCGTTGCTTTTTCCACTGTCACCGTGATGGTTCTGGTGACGGTCTCATAATTCGTTATATCTGTAGGTGTAAAGACTGCCGCATATCCACGGTTGTTTACCGTAGGAACAAATCCGGCGCCCTGCCAGCTCCATGTCCCCGCCAACTCCTTCCCGTCCACTCCGGCAACCTTGCCTCCTGCCAGGTCGCTGCCCTTTAAGACTTGGGAGGGGTTGTATCTCCTGTCCGCCACTGTAGGGGCTGCTGATACCGTGGGGACGGCCCTGTTTACCCTGATCGCTGCCATCCCCTCCACAGAAGCATACACGTGATCCGTCGGGGTAAACACCCATACTGCGCTTGTGGTTCCTGCATTGGGTCTGGCTGCCGCGTCTTTCCATGCAAGGGTGCCTTCCACTGTGTTCCCATCTCCATCAACAAAAACTGCACTGTTGAATCCCAGCTTTGACAGGCTCTCCCCATAGGTGAGGGTATTGCCTGCCAGGGTTACCTCCGTGCCCTCTTTCAGTTCTACGGGTATCTGGTCAGTCAGCTTCACCTTCACCGTGATTGTAATGTCCTTATAATTTTGTGTTGCCACGGTGACGGTGATGCTGCCCTGGGCATTTATGTTTCCGATGCCCTGGGTGTAGGATAATTTTCCATCCGTCAGGCTAGGGGCCGTACGGTATGCCACATCCCCTGATACTTCCGGTTTCCCGTAGGCAGCAGCGCCGCAGTCTTTCGGGAGCAGCCCCCCAAGGTCGATGCTGTCCGTGTTTTCTCTGGAATACAGGTAGCTCCTGTTTAGGGCCTCCACCGTATAACCGCCTTTCTTTTCCACGTTGACGGTTATGGTTTTGTTTTCGGCGGCGTTGTAATTGGCGCTTTCCGGCAGTGAGACAGTAATGGCCGCGCTGCCTGCGGCATGGATCGTCACCGTGCCGCCCTCCACGGATATCACGTCCTTGCCTGCCGTCACTTCGTACCTCACGTCCGCTTCCGGATTGTTGTCCGTGGCATCCAGCAGGAACGCCGCATCCCCAAAGGTCTTATCATAGGTATCCGTTCCCACCGTAATCTGTGTGTCCAGCCGGGTGACCTTCACGGATGCGGGAACCGGCGTTTCTGGCTGCACAAGGGTATAATTCCCGCAGCCCGCCCCGGTAAGGGTAAGCTCCGGCAGCGTCACGACGGAGTATGTGCCCGCATTGACACCGGAAAGCATCCCCTGTATGCCGTTTACGTCCACTGCTACCCTGTCCTCATCCCCTGGCACAATGCCGTTCAGGGTGACTTTCTTTATATTCACTTTATTTGTTCCGTCATATGCCCTGCTTTCAGCAGCCGCCCCGGAGACCGTCAGCACAGCGGGGGCAATCCGGAATGTGCCTGTGGCCGTCCCCTCGTAATTGCCGTCCTCCTTTGCCGTTACGGTTACTGTCACGGCTCCTGCATTTGTCAGGTTGCCAGCTCCGCCACCTGAATTGGAGTAGGAAATGTCGTACTCGCCGGATGAAATCACCGTGTTATTCAGCGTCACCATAATTTCCGGCGTTTTTTCCTGTCCGTCATAGGTATAGCTGCCGCTGACGGTCACAGTTGCACCGTCCAGCGCGGTTTTTTTGGTGGTGATGACGGATGCTGTACTGCTGGGGGAGGCGTTGTGGTTATTGTCCGCCTTCAGCCGAATATAAAAGTTGTATGTTCTATTCGGGGACAGGCCAGTAAATACGGGGCTGGCCTGCCAGTTCGTGCCGTTCCTGCTGTACTCTCCGTTTTCCACCGCGGTCAGCGTGATGCTGGTGTCCTTGATGTTTTCTTCCGTTGCCGATGGTGCCTCGGGAGCGGTCTGGTCTGCCTTTCTGATCGTCAGCATTCCCGTTTCATAGGTGATTTGATAATTGGCGCTCACATCCTCGTTTCCGGCATTTTGAATCTGTGCAGCGGATGGCGTGATGGTCTTATTCTCCACCGCCACCTGATCGCTGCTTGCCTTGAGGGTGATGCCTTTTAGGGTGTCACCGGTACAGAGCCCTGTAGAAGTCACATGGTCTGCATCCTCTGCAATGCCCTCCCCGTAGGTGATGGCCTGGTCGCTGGCCTTGATCGTCAGAGCGGCTTTTCCAATGGAAAAAGTCGTACTGGCGGAGCCGGAAAAGCTGCCGTCTGCCGCTGTAACGGTCACCTTTGCCGTATTCCCAGCGTTAATATTATCGCCGTATTCTAGCTGATATTTCTCCGCTGTCAGCGCTGTCCCGTCTACTGTAACATTAACTTCCGGTGTCTGCTCTTCTCCGGTGTAGGTCAGTTCCTCCGTATTATCTTTCAACGCGACAGCCAGCACAGCCCCGCAGTCGCATTTCCCTTTTTCATCAAAACTGCAATTTTCTTCGTCCCACTTCTTGCCGCAGGCAAGGCAGGTCTGCTGGTGGGCGGTGGTTCCGGAGGTGTGGGTGTACTCGCAGACGCCATCGCCGATATGCTCGCACCTCTGCACCGTCACTGTGCCGGTCAGCCATGCGGCTTTGGAATCAAGCTGTACTGCTCCCGCGCCTGCCTCCGCTTTTGTGACGGGCACCCCGTTCCGATGATAGGCATACCCCTCTGCAAGCAGCCCTTTCAGTGTGACAGATGCATTATTGTTTACAGTTATGGCAACTGCTCCGCTAAAGGTTCCGCCGGAGAGGACTGCTTTTCCGTTTCCTGCCACCCGCAATCCGGTATCATTCCCTGAGATCACCGCAGTACCGGAAATGTTTGCGCTCCCCCCAGCGACATCCACACCCCAATGACCTGAAACAATCCCGTTTTCGATAGATACAATTCCGCCATCTATCTCAATCGCAGTGCCATTTCCTTCGCATTGGACTTTTCCACCTGTCCCGCTGTCCTTAATTGTAATATTACCGCCATTGACATAAAATGTCTGTGCATCTGTTGAGCTGACTGTATAACCGTTCAAATCCAAAGTACAGGGGCAATCCGGCAAGATGTCAATGTATGTGCCAGCTAAATCCACATTTGCCAGCAGCGTGACCTCCGCGCCGCTGTTGTCCGTTGTGAACGCATTGTCCAAATTGCTCACATAGGTGATGGAGCTACCATTTACGACCTTCGCAGCAGCGGAAATATTGACATTTACCGTTCCCGTAGCGTCCGCCATGTTGTTATTCCCTACGAATTTTGCAGTCAGAGTGACAGGGTCGCCGTTCAGTTCCACATTCCCCTGTTCCAGCACATCGGAAGCATTGACGGTCATGGTGTAGCTGCCGTCCGAATTTGCACTTGCCGCATCGGACACCTGTATATCCCCCACAAACACCGCCATCTGACCTGCGGCAGGTGCGGTATAATCCCGCACACGAGCCGCCACTTTTACCGGAGCCGCCCCGGTTGCGGTGGGCGTGGCCTTGACTGTAATGGTATCATCAGGGGTGAAGTTGCTGCACGCTGTGCTGCCTTTGTAGGTTTTTACAGTACCGTCCCCGACAAAATGTGTGCCGGATTGCGCCACGGTAAATGTCTTGCTGATTTCCTTATTGTCTTTTTTGAAAACAGCAGTATACTCTCCGCCTTCTTTTACTTCGCCTAAGTCTTGCAATACCCAGCCGTCCGCGCTGG
>CATLHM010000010.1 GCA_949949005.1 uncultured Lachnospiraceae bacterium | reverse complement strand
AATACTGCAATCCAACAAATCAATATCTTTTTTAAAAGAGGTATTTCTACCAAGGGATAAGTGCGCCCTTTTTTAGGACAAAATATTTTTTTCATTTTTCTATTGACATTTATTAGCTGGACTTTCATGCTTATGATTACACTATATGTTATTTGCACAAAAAATACAATACACCCATAAAACAGTCGCGCGCAGCACCCTGTAAATCTGCTATAATGAACACAAAACGCAAAGCCCCTGACGGCTGAAAACCGGTGAATCCATCATCATAACGGAGGTATTCCTATGACAAAATGTATTGAGGGCTTAGTCTCCTTCCCCGTAGATGCGCAGAGAAACACATTTTTTGGCGCCCTTTCTACCATTCTCCTGTACCGGAACGCTTACACAGAAGAAACCCCCTTTTTCTGCGGCAAATACCAGCGCAACTGTATACGGTGCGGCAGTTGTAAAACAGAATCCTTTCTGAATAAGCATCACCTCCAAATCTATCAATATTTGATTACGATAACAGGCTGCGCGTATTTTTGGATCGATAAGGAGATCGGTGATTCGTACGATAAACCATACATGGCAGGCGAATTTTCAGAGACCGCCCTTGACCGGCTGTCCCTGGCTTTATATGCCTTCGGTTACCGCTATGAATCAATGAACCAAAATACACCAGAAAATATTCTGTTTGACAGAATAAAGCAGTCGGTCGAGGAAAACCGGCCTGTCTTAATGAAATTGGGGCTTGGCGATTTGTGGGCGGTGATAACGGGATACCATGATGGCAAAAATCTTCCTTACCTAATGAAAGCCCGCCACTTGCCACAGCTTAATAAAAATTGGTACGAAAAACTCAGCAAAATGGTTTTCATAACAGATCCATACGACAGCCCGATTTCCCTGTCCGAATCTCTCGATCATATGATTCATCACTTAAATACCGGCAGCAGGAACAAACTGGAGCAAAAGATCTATCAAAAGCTGGAAACGGAATTGGATGGGAAAAAGCTTGGTAAGTGGCTGAATCAGATCAATGGCCTTACCATAGAAACCAGGTGGCATGCATCGGAATGTTATCGAAACACACTGGTGCCTATGCTGAACAATAAGAAATGCAAAAAATTACTTTTGGAAGCATCCGATTTACATCTCCGTTTTCATGACCAGGCGTGGAAAATTTGGGGGCTTCTGGGTGTTTCGCCGCAGACTCACTATTGTCTGCCCCACAATATCCATGAATTGCTGGATCAATCCTCTGCCAGGGCAGAACTGAAATCCCTGTTCCAGGAATTATTCGCCATAGACCGTCAGGTGTCCCATTTACTGCAGGAATGTCTGTCTTTGCAAAAGGATATTGATTAAATTCTCAAAAGCGGGTAAGATAATAAGTAAGATAATAAGCAAGATGGAGTAATGCGAATGGAACACTATGAACCGCCGTATACAATTTCAAACAGAATGCTTGAACTCGTCTCGGATATATCTGAAAAGGTTGGCAAAATCAGCAGTCATAAGGAATTGGAGTCGAAACCCCATTTAAGAAGAAATAACAGAATCAGGTCGATTCATTCTTCTTTAAAAATTGAAGCCAATTCATTATCTTTGTCAGAAGTCAGGGATGTTATAAACGGCCATCTGGTTTTAGGCGATCAAAAAGAAATACAGGAAGTCAAAAATGCATATGAAGCCTATAAAAGGATCGCTGAAATAGATCCGACAAGTATATCTGAATTAAAAAAGATTCACGGTATCATGACTTACAGAACAGTAAACGAATCAGGTATATTCAGAAAAGGGGAAGAAGGCGTATTTTCAGGAGACGAATGTATTTTTGTCGCGCCTCCGCCTCATATGGTCAATGAATTGATGAAAGATTTGTTATCCTGGGTGAAAAAAAATGAAGGCGTCGTTCATCCTCTTATCATGTCGGCTGTATTTCACTATGAGTTTGCGTTTATTCATCCATTTGCCGATGGCAATGGGAGAATGGCCAGATTGTGGCATACTGTTTTTTTATACCGTTGGAGAAATATCTTCGAATATATTCCGCTGGAGAGTCAGATTGAAAGATTTCAAGCAGAATATTACGATGCAATAGCCAAATCTCATGTGAATGGAAATTCAGATATTTTTATAGAGTTTATGCTGGACATGATTAATCAAATATTAGAGGAATTGATCTCGCAGATTCATAAATCAAACGCTGAGACATCTGAATATGTAAAACGCATGCTGGAGGTTATGGAGTTTGATGTGCCATATACTTCTAATGCAATTATGGCTGCATTGGGGCTTAAGTCCAAGGAAACACTGCGAAAAAATTACATTAATCCGGCGGTGGAATTGGGGGTAATAAGGATGACTTTGCCGGATAAACCTAACAGCAAGAATCAAAGATATATAAAGCAATAGCTTCCGTACAGGGCTGCCACACAAATATAAGATCAATCAGTGTGCCAGCCCCCATATGCCATATACTACCCTACACCGATGCCTGCCCTATTCCATTTCCAATATTCCTTCCGCCAGATTACTGCTCTCCTCCTCCAGCTTAAGTGCATCTCCCAGCAGCTTAGCCTGCTCCTTGCGAAGCGCGGGCGTATCCGCACCGAAAAAACAAATGGTATTATATTGAATCTCACATGCGGATAAACGCCCCACCTTTTCCCGAAATGTCAAAGCCATATCCGCGATTTTCTGACAGTTCTTCGCGATCCGGCCCAGAGCCTCTTTTTCTTTTCCGTCCAGCAGGGCAATATTTTCCTTCAGCCAGCAGGCCGCGGCCTGCCGGGAATCTATCAAATGGCAGAGCATATTGTCATTTACGCTAAGGCGCCTCAAAACCTTTTCCCAGTCATTTTCCAGGTCAAAATCAGCTTCCTCCAAAAGCCCTCTCATCCATGCCTCATAAGCCTCCCGCCCCTGATAATACCCCCTGTTCTTCCCCGCATGGAAGGAGCTGACCAAAACCTCCAGAGAGGCTTTCAGAATAGCAAGCGGCGGCGGAGTTTCTTTCTTTTCCCCGAAATGGAGGATGAGGAAAGGCCAGAAATCACTGAAAAGATACCCTCCATTCTCCGCAAGCTCTCTGGTCTCTTTCTGGTTCTGAGCTTTTTTCTCTTCCGGGTTCTGCGCTTTTTCCTCTTCCAGTGCGTCAAAGACCTCTTTATCAAAATAGGTACGGCAGAGAAAACGGTTTCCCCCGTCCGTATATCCTGTAATGAGACCCCACTCAGGGGCCACCCGCAGATTGATCGCCAGCACCGGCCTGCCGTTTTGAATGTCCTCCATGATCGACATACGCTCCGCCTTCCGCTCCTGCTTCTCCAGCCTGTCCGCCATGCGGAAAGCATATCCCAGGGCCTTAGAGAGCGGCTCCAGATAATCAAAAGCCACAAGAGCATCCGTACAGCTAAAATCCCACACATCGGTAAAGCATATCCGGTAGCAGGCGCCACTCATCCCCATGATCTGTTGATAGGTGTAAGGCTCCCCCAGGTACCGGAGCGCCGCATAAAGGGAGCCTGCCCACGGACATTCCATTCCCTTTTCCCAGGCCAGTCTCATAATATCCTTCAGAATCCGTCCGGAATGATCCCGCAACACAAAGCGTGTGCGGTTTTCCCCATAATAAAGAGTCTCATTTTCCGGACAACTGACCACTTGAATCCCCTCCGGATTCAGATAGATGAGTGTGAGGTATTCCGTGTCATCGCTGGCCGTATCACTGGGAAAGGTTTCGTGATTCACCATTATCCGGTCCCACTTAAAATATTGATAGTGTTCCAACTTCCCCATAACACAGGTACAGCTCTTTTCATTTCCATAATAAGCGCCGATCACCCGAAGCCTTCCCGTGTCCTCCGAAAATCCGATACTTTCCTTATCCAACACAAAATTTTCGTTCTGCAAGGCAAAGGAATAATAGATTCCCCCGGGCGTCTGATATTTTACCGTCAGCAGCTTTAGTCTGTCGCTTTTAAGAGCGACGCCGATCAACTGTGTACTCACCCGGATATTCAGCCGGCTGTCCCGCACCATACTGTTCACAAACTGTGTCACCGGAATCTGCGTCTGCCCGTCCGTATAAACCGCTTCCAGAATCAACAGCTCCCCAGGCAGCAGCAGAGAATCAATACTGCAATCCAGGGCTTTTGCCAGCTCCGGAAGGATGGCCGTCTCGGGAAGGCATCTGCCGTTTTCCCATTTGGAGACTGCCTGGGGACTCACCTGCAGCCGCTGCGCAAGCCCTTCCCCGGTATAGCCCCGCTCCCTGCGCAGGGCAGAGAGCCTCTTTGCAAATTTCTCCATATCGATCATTTCTCTTTCACCTCCGCTTTGTCGTCAGCGCTGTAATTATATTTTAGGGATTCAGATCAAAATTTACAATCCATTCTCCTTTAAGGGAAAAAAATAATTATCAACCTAAGGTTGAGCGTCAGGAAGCAAGGTGATATAATCTTTTTCTCGGAGGAACAAAAATGACGCCTGATTTTAAAGAAATCAACATTTTTTCACCTGAAACCCTGCAAAAGGTGATTGATTACATGGAAGAAAATCTTTTGAAGGAGCTGACTCCCGGTATCATTGCCTCCCATTTTTTCGTCAACGTATCGTCTCTTTCCGTCCTCTTCAAAACCGTATGCCAAATGACCATGATGGAGTATATCCGAAACAGACGGCTTACCCTTGCGGCACAGGAGCTGTCTACGTCAAATACTCCCGTTATAGAGCTGGCCTATAAATATGGGTATGAGACACCGGAGGCTTTCACAAAAGCCTTTTCCAGATTTCACGGCTTTCCGCCCAGCTTTGTCCGGCGGGGATTCCAGAGTGCCAACCGTTTCCTGCCCCTCCAGGTCAGGGTGGAGCTTCGGGGCGGGTGGAACCGGGATGACCTGACAAAATCTTATTGTCAGGGACAAGACCAGCCGCTTCTTCCTTATTATAATACCTTTATCCCAGATAAAGGAGGAAAACGGATGGAAGCTCAAAAAATCAACTATCAGATCAATACGGAAAACATGCAGTTTCAGAAGGAATGGAACCTGCTCTGCTCCCTGACAGAGCATCTGCTTCGGGAGAATATTCCTTTCAAGGTGGACGGCAAAACAATGATTTTCGCCCACGGTCTGGAATTTCCCCTGGAAAAAATCTGTCTGACCTTTAAGTGGAAGGACGAGGAAATGGTCAGAAACTTCTTTCACTATGACAGACCAGCCAGACAGACCAATCATGATTTCAAGTTTTTTGATGTCCCCTACAGGGGAATGAAAATCAGATGTATGTTTTATGGCGGCTCTCCCACCCCGGACTCGGATGCATTTCTGTACAGGAATACGGATTTAGTACGGATCAACCATCTTACCGTTCCCGTACAGTCCCTGGCATTTTATTATGAGAATGCACAAAAGGATTCTGTGTACTATAAAATGGTGGCGCAGTGGATCGGAAACCATGAGAATTACCGCATTCAAAACAAAAAAGCATGGGAATATTCCGCTTACGATTTTTGGGTAAAAACTTCCGGCACTCCCACCGAGCGGGCAAAAAAAGACAGAGAAAATCCACTGAGAATGTTAAGGCGATACGCTGATTATTTTGACCGATATGAAAATGTGCGGATCGCAAATATATGCGGTTCCTGTGGAAAAAAGGCAATTCCCCTGGCTATTCTGGGCGCCGAGGTAACCGTATTTGATATTTCAGAGGACAATCAAAAATATGCGCTGGAGACTGCAAAGGCTGCAAAAACCTCAATTGATTATGAGGTGTGCGATATTTTAGAGATCAATACGGATAAGTATGGCAATTATTTCGATGTGGTATTCATGGAAGGAGGGATTCTGCACTATTTTCACGATATCGATGAATTTATGAGTATCATGTATACTCTGCTGAAACAGGATGGAAAAATGATTTGCAGCGATTTTCATCCCTTTACCAAAATATCGGATATTCTCCATTTTGAGCAGCCTGCCATGGACTATTTTGGGGCGGAGGTCTTTGAAGGAGAAATGGCCCACGCCCGCTTTTATGAGGATGAGGTCAGGAAGCAGATGCCCAAATGCCTTTACAGAAAATATACGGTCAGCGAGATCATCAACGCTGTGATAAACTGCGGATTCCTTTTGGAAAAATTTGACGAGCACCCGGCCTGGACAAACAAGAAAGTACCGGGGGAATTTACCGTTGTAGCATCTAAAAAGCTGTCCGGAAATAACTTGTGAATTTCAGATGCAAAATGCGGCATAAAGGGGAACCGTCTTTTTTCCACCCTCAAAGCCAAATCATGTAAGCCGATAAGCAGCGCTCACATTTTCATAGGTAACCGTAATCTCTCAGGATATATCTTCTTACCCTTTAAAACCATATCTCCAATTTTATATGTACGACGAGAGCCATCCATAAAATAGCTAAAACCAGGATATGTCCGATCTCCGCTTATCAAATATCTCACTTAACGTGGACATATCCTCGCCTCCATCTTTTCCTTTTTTCATCAGCACGCCCTCGTCAGTTAGCTCTCGCAAAAGCAGGATTGCCGTAGATTGGGACACACCAAGTTCCCATGTCTAATCCTACCACAATTCCGGGCGTGTTGGAACCGGGAGTTTTTCAATAGATTTTGACTTTTTGCAAATTTTCCCTATTTTCAGGGCAGAGCTTCAAAGGCCTAATATCTCAGTATCCATATCTCCTTCTGTATTTTAGGAGCATAAACACAGACAGGGCAAGCGCCATCAGCTCCGCCGCAGGCGTCGCCAGCCAGATTCCGTTTACTCCCAGGATGATAGGCAGCACAATCATAGTAATCAGCATAAACACAAAGGATCGGGAAAATGCAAGGACTGCCGAAACCACTCCATTGGATAAAGCGGTAAACATTCCACTGGCAAAAATGTTAAAGCCGATAAAAAGCAGGGCGATTGTACAGATCCTGTTTCCCGTTACCGCCAAGTCATGCACCGGATTATCCGGGCGGGCAAAAACCGAAACCAAAGGCCGTGTCAGCATAAAGGAAGCCGCAACCGTCACAAGAGAAATCCCTGCGATTACCTTAAGGCTCACCACAATTAGTTTTTTCAGCTTTCCATAGTTCTGTTCCCCATAGTAGTAGCTGATCATAGGCGCAACCCCATAGGAATAGCCTGTATAAAGGGAGCTTGCAAACATCAGGACATACATTATGATGGTGACAGCCGCAACCCCATCCTCTCCCACATAATGCAGCATTGTCCAGTTGAACATCATGGTGATAATTCCCGTCACCAGGGCAGTCGCCATCTCTGAGCACCCATTGGTAGCCGCGTTTGCAAGAACCTTAAACCTGAAAACCGGTTTTTTGAAATGCAGGAGACTCGTTTTCCGGCCGAAAATAAATAATCCCACCACTGCTGTCACAGAATAGCCAAGGCCTGTGGCAATGGCTGCACCGCTGATTCCCATATGAAACCCGGCGATAAATACATAATCAAGCGCCATATTCAGGACGCCCCCCGTCACAGAACAGATCAGGGAGAGATTTGCCTTTTCACTGGCAATCATGTAAAGGGTGAAATTATTCATCAGAAGAATCGGCACAGTAAACACCAGATAGCGGCTTAAATACTCTACACAGTACCGCTCCACATCTGCAGAAAGATTCATGCCGGCAAAAATCTGATCCATTGTCAGATAACCTACTGCACACATGGCGACTCCCACAATCACATTCACCAGTATCAGAAAAGTGAAATCCTCCCTGGCTTCCTCCACTTTCTGCTCTCCCATCTTTTTCATAATCACCGCGCTTCCTCCGGTGGCAAGCATAGTGGAGATGGCCGTGACAAGCTGGATGATGGGCGCCGTCAGATTGATGGCGGAGAGCGCATCGGTGCCGATCAGA
This sequence comes from uncultured Lachnospiraceae bacterium, assembly GCA_949949005.1. GTDB lineage: Bacteria > Bacillota > Clostridia > Lachnospirales > Lachnospiraceae > Suilimivivens. The sequence goes on along the minus strand of CATLHM010000010.1, from coordinate 116,894 downwards.
TTTGACACAAACAGGCCGTCAACCATTGTGTAAAAGGACATAAACACTGTCATAGCAATCGTTGGTACGGCGAATTTTAAAATATTTCCAAGGGTTACAGGTTTTTCGTATCCATTTAAGTTTTCCATGAATTATCCCTCCATTTTCCTTGTTTTTGTTCCCTGTGTGACATATTGTAGACCGTACAGTAGCTGTACGGTCAAGGATAAATTGGAAATATTTTAAAATTGTTCTGCACTTGAATTGCATATAAAAGTATTGACTTCTTAAACCTGACGCATATGCTTTTAGTAGATGGTAATGGAATGGAAAATAAAAATATTGGGGTACGAATCTTTCGACTGCCCCCAATATTCCTATTCCTCGCCGTCTTCCACTTGTGTCAGCGTGTCCAGCACACGGGCCAGATACCTCTCGAATTCCACCCTTTCCTCCTCCGAAAATCCCCGATAAAAGAGATGATTCATCTGCTGGGATACCTTTTCATATTTCTCCCGCAGGTTAGTTGCATAGTCCGTCAAAGATATGATGGTCTGACGGCGGTTATCTGGATTGATATTTCGCGCCAGAATCCCCTTGCGCACCATGCCGTCCACCACGATGGACACCGTGTTTTTTGCAAGGGACGTCTTCCTGCTGATCTCACTGACAGTCAGATTGTCATTCTTCCACAGGACGAAAAGAATCCGTCCCTGTCCTCCGCTGATCTCTATCCCATTCTCCTTCAGCAGTTTTTCAAAGATTCTCTCCTGCCGCTGCTTGATCTGCGTGATATAAAATCCGCCCCTTGTCTCCAAATCAGTCCCTGCTTTCTCCGTCCTCTTAGTCTGTCAGGCAAAATGCTTCTCCTTCATAATATAATAATTCTTTTGCATACACTGTCAAGAACCTTCCTATCGTAAGGTGACAAATAATACCCACCAAAAAGCCCACACAACATTACATCTGGGCAGTTTTGGTCAGCATCTGTTCAAATTCGGTCTCTGGAACGGGTTTAGCATAACGATAGCCCTGGGCAATATTTGCGCCAATCTCGTACATCAGTTCCACGTCCTTGTCGGTTTCCACGCCCTCGCAGACAATCTGCGCGTTTAAGTCGTCCGCCAAATCGACAATCCGTTTCATAATCTTCACCTGGCGTTCTCTGTCCTCCTGATTGAGCAAGAAGGAGCGATCCAGCTTGATTACGGACGCCGGAATCTTTTCGATAACGCCAAGAGAAGAATAGCCTGACCCGAAATCATCAATGGAGAGCCGAATCCCTCTGTCATAGAGCTCGTTCATTGTCTGCTCAGCCATTTCCTGCTGGAGCCTTTCCATCACCATTGTCTCCGTCACTTCCACCTCAATCAGCTCCTTGGGTATTCCTGCCTCCTCAATGACACTGATCAGCCGTTCAACAAAACCTGGTTTTGTAAAATGCATCCTGGAAAAATTGCAGGAAATTGTGACAACCTCCTTGCCCTGATCCAGGCGGCTGCGCAGCATCCGGCATGCACATCTGAGTATGAAAAAGTCTACGTCCACCACTTTTCCGGTCTGCTCATAGTAAGGTATAAAGAATCCGGGGGCCCTGACGGCGCCGCCAGCGGTAGGATCCAGGAACCGCACCAGCGCCTCCGCCCCCACAATTTTCCCTGTGCGGATATCCACCTTTGCCTGATAAAAGGCGGCAAAGTTGTCGTCCACGTTAATGGAATCAAGCAGCTTTTGCCTCTCGTGGCGCTCCCTGATGGCCTCTTCCAGGGAAACGTCAAAGACTTTCACCCGCTCACTGCTGTTAGGCTGGATAAAATCAATTGCCTGATTGGCGCAGACAATCGCTTCCCGAATGCTATCTCCATCCGGAGGAAGGAAGCGCAGTCCCGCATGAAGCTCAATTCGGCTCCCAATCTCCTGGGTGATATGTTCCTCAATTAAACGGATGATTTCTTTCAGGCGTTCCACAATATCCCCATATTCAGAGGAGAGCATCAGCACAAAGTGATCCCCGTCCGCCTTTGCCCATACCTCGCTCTTTTCCCGCACACACTTGGAAAGCACATCCGCAATCAGGGTCAGAAGCTTTTGTCCGTTTTCCCAGCCGTAAACCACCTTGTAGTGCTGAAATTGGGAGATATTAAGATAGGCAATCGCGTATGCATGTCTGCCCCGGTCTGACTCCAGCATTTTCCCCCCGTTGTAAATTAGATGGTTCAGATTCCAGATATCCAGCTCCACATCCTTATACATCAGCTTTTGTATCTTTCTGGCATCCCGCACAATGTGTACCGCCACCGCGATAACTGCGACTAAGAGAAGCAGAAGCAGTGCGATGATGACAGCGCTGTTGTCCTCCACAAATTGGCTTACACTGGTCATGGAATAAATATTTCTCTCCAGCATGTAATCGTTGACCGCACGGGTATCTACATCCATGAGCGTCTTATTCAGGATTTCAGCCAACTGGACATCCTCGCTCCGAACCGTCATGGACACTCCGTGCTCCTGGTTCAGCACCCGCCGGATTTCCAAATCGTAATACCGCATCTCTGCGCTGAGCTGGTACTCAGCCAAATATCCGTCGCACAGGGCGGCATCCGCTTTCTTGTTCTTAACCGCGTCCAGGCAGTCCTGCTGGGTGGAAAAGAGAAGCAGCTTTGTATCGCTCCCTAAATCCGTCACCCGGGCGGCCTCTTCATGCAGGTAATCCACCGTAGCCAGCGTACGGATCGCGTTGAATTCCTTATCCCGCTTTGTAACCAGCACCATCGGAATCGAGGTATACTCCTTCACTTTGATCAGAGCGTTTTCTCCCGCCTCTTCTTTGCTGTGGATACAGTAGGCCATCACATCAATGGTTCCCTCCACAAGGGCCTTGCTGGCCTGCTCAGGGGATTCGACTCTGTGCCACTCCAGGGACAGGCCGGTGAACCCTGCCACATTTTCCATGAGCTCCCGGGTGAGCCCCTTACATACCCCATCCTCCTCATAGATAAAGGGATAGTAGCCATCAAAATAGCCTACGATGACCGGGTCAGAATTGGCGATAAAGCCTTTTTCATCCGTCGTGAACACAATACTTTTATCCAGCCTGCTCTGATAGTATTTGTTCATCAACTGCGTTTCCAGCCCGGGATCATTCATCTTTATATCTGCAATGGCGTAGTTCAGCTCCCGCATGACCTCATCGTTTCCCGGATAGCTGATGTAGTAGAAAGGCCTGGGTGCAAAACGCCCAATCAGGCGCTGTCCCTCATTGAGTTCCATAAACGTGTGAACCATCGCGTCAATTTCGCCCTCTGCCAAGGCATTCTGCAATGCTTCCGTGGAATCATACTCCTGAATTTTGGGTGAGAAAACTCCATTGTCCCGCAAGTAGAGCATAAACTCATTCCGGCGCACGTAGGTTTTGACCATACCGAAGGTAATGCTTTGCATGGCCTTAAAATCCTCATAGGCCAAATCGCTGTCTCCATTTGCCGCTATAACACCAAATGTATAACCGCTGGACAGATCCGCGTACTGATAGCTTTCAGCCCGCGCAGCGGAATATTGGGCGCTCCCCACCAGATCGACCTTTTGTTCCGACAAAAGCCTCAGCGCCTCGTCCCAACTGGCACATTCTACATATTCGATATCCCAATCGGCATACTTGCGCAGGCTCTCCAGATACTCCACATCCATTCCGGCCAGGCTGCCATTTTCCTCCTTTTCATGGTAACCTCCCATTGGGAAAAAGGCAACCTTCACCACACGCTTTTCCTTGGCATAAACAATGCCACAGCACATCCCGGCCAGCAGACATAATTCCAACGCCAAACACAACAGAATAGATAGCTTTTGCTTAACTCCCGTGCATTTCATAGTAAAATTCCTCGCTTCATTGACAAATCACCGGTTTCCGACGAAACTCCCGGCCCAAAAGGGCAGATTGAACAAAAAACCTTGACCTTACGTTCTGTCCTCTCCTGTTTTGCCCTTACTCAGCCAACGCTCTTTAGCTAATTTTACCATGTGTTCTTCTCTTTTCCAAGTTCTTTTTATTCATTTGGCAGATTTTTTTCCCAAATCAGGTAAAAAACATCATAAAAATATCCTGTATATACCGTCCCCCTTCAATTCACCCCTTCACCTTGCATTCCTCCCAAATCCATGATACCATAAACCATACAGTGACTGTACGGTCAAAGTCCAACTGGAATCCTAAACAGCATAAGAAACTTTTTCCAAGTGGATTGTACACAAGCAACAACCATTGACAGGAGCAGACATGAATCAAAAAGAAAAACTTCTCACGATTGGACAATTCAGTGCCATGCACGGCATCAACAAAAAAACCCTTATGTGGTATGACGAGATCGGGCTCTTTAAGCCTGCTGCCATAAACCCGGAAAACGGATACCGTTACTATAATTATCACCAGAGCCCTGTGCTGGAAACTATCCTGCTGCTGCGGGAGTTGGATGTCTCCATCAATGAAATACAGGCGTTCATGAAAAATCGTTCCGCCGCAAGCTTAAAGTCTCTTCTGGAAGAAAAAATAGCAGGCCTTGATATGCAGATCACCCACTTACAGGCTGTCCGGAAAACTTTATATACCCACCATCAGAATATGTCCACCCTGCTGACCATGGATCTATCCGAGATCCGTCTCGTCCAAAAAGAGGAACGCTGCCTGGTCACCGTGGACGTAGACCCAAGCACCTCCTTTGAGCAGGAAGTGGAGCTGATCACTGCCGAAACCGAAAAATACCGGCTTGGCCGCCTCCACGAAGCCTCCTATGGTTCCATGATTTCCGTGGAGAGCCTGCTAAAGGGCCGCTTTGACGATTATTCCAGGCTCTTTATCGAAATCCCTCTTCTCCCTTACCAGGCCGGACTGCACATCATGCCCAGTGGGAAATACCTGCGGGCCTTCCACAAAGGACAGTGGGATAAAATCCCGAAACGGTATCAGGAAATCTTCGGCTATGCACACGCACATAACCTGACTCTTCACGGATTTTCCTATGAAAGGGGAATTAATGAAAATGTGATCGACCGGATTGAGGATTATATTGTGCAGATTGAAATTCCTGTTGTGGGGTGAGCCAGATATCAGGCAGCCGCATCCCGTTAGGGCGAAATAGCAGACAACGGCTCAAAGCAACGGATGCCAGGCTTCGCCAGCCATCCTTATGTTTCAAAAAAAGGAGACCCGTATCGTCTCCTTTTCCTTGTCCTTCCTCAATTAATGCGCCCCTGGCAGCTTTTGGTTTTTATGATTCCAGATAATTTTTATATTCCTCAATTTCCTCTGGAACGCCGTCCGGCGTATTTTCCAGTTTCCGGTACAAAAGCGTGATCCGGCGCGAAGTTTTTGCATTCATGATATTATATCTTTCTATCGCCTGCTTATAGAGCGGATTCGCGCCGATTCTTTCCCTGACTTCCTTTTTAAATGGACAGTAGGTAAACAAAATGGTTCTGGCAACCTTGTTTAATCTGGGGGAACCGGCGCTTTCATAAAGCAGCCAGGAGATATAATCCGACACAAACATGGTTCTGTAATTGTTTCTTGCACGCACAAGCTGCTGCTTAACCTTTTCCTTGGTGTCCGGGGAGAGCTCCTTGTTATTACGGTAAAACTGTACATAATCACAATATTCGCTGGTAAGGGAGGGCTCCGTCACATCGTTCCATCTGGCTCCCTGGACACGCTTACACATTTCCCACCTGAATTCCCCTGTAAGGCGCATAATACACTGGGCCAGATCCTCCGTATGGAAAACGGAGAGCATCATGCGGGAGGGCGTGGTACGTTTTTTCCCTTCGATCTCCTGCCACATAATACTTCTGCTGCCAATATTGGGCATCAGGATAATATCCGGCAAAATCTCCACCTCAACCTGTTCATTGATACCTCTTTCCTGATTATAATACCGGGTTTCCCTGTAAAAAGCCTTGAAATCCTTATCCCTGATATTCTCGATTGCCTCCGTCACTTTGTCCGCTGTGACAAGGGCCGCCTCCGCCGGTTTAAAAAGATTGTGGGAGGAAAACAGGGGGCAGAAAATACTAAGCTGCCCGAAAGTAAGCCGGTTGATGACAGGAAACATGTTCGTCAATTCATAAATCACCTTGGAGCCGTTGTTCTGCATCAACGCCTCTTCCTGGCCCTGCGTAAGCCGCCCCATCCGCTTCTGCTCCAAAATATAGTCCCGATAGTCCATGTCCATCTCATTCCGGCTGGGCTCCTTTTTCCCCTGATAAATAGCCGTCAGCCATTCATAGATGGAATAAACTCCCTTTTCCGGGCAGGTGGGCATATTCTGGGTCAGGCCATAGAGATAAACCGCATTTTCCATCCCCGCAATTTCTTCATCCACATAGCCAAAATCAAAAAACATACGGATAATGGGCGGAATCGCGCCTGTCCTGACGCTGACCCGGAAAGCCGCTTCATATACCTTATAAAACAGATCCGCAATTTTGCGCCGCAGCTGGGCCGTGGCCGGCGCGTCGTCATTTTTGTTGGAAAGTTTCTTATAGGCTGCAACGCTGTCCCTGAAGGAACCGGTCAGTTCCTCCTCACAGCCCGCAAACTTCAAAATCTTTTCCAGAGAGCCCGCAAGATGCTCCCTTATCTTTTCGTTATCCAATAGTTATCCCTCCTCCGATATCCGGTCTGATCCGGCGGCCGCCTCCAAAGGGGCGCGCCGCTTCACAAATACAGTTTACCATATTCTCGAAGGTCTGACAAATATCTGTGTCTTTTGCAGGGAAAAAGTTTATAAGCCTGCCCCTTCCCTGATCCACCTGAAATCAGCAACAGTGTGACTTCGTCACAGAATCCGCCTTATTCTCCCTGTATAATAAAGAAAAAACAAAAGGAGTTTTATTCATGGCAAAAAGGAAAGCGGCTGTCAGTATCCGGGAATGTGTAGCTTGCGGATGCTGCATGAAGGTCTGTCCACGAAACGCAATCACGGTTCCCTTTGGCATCCATGCGGTCATCGACAGGGAACTATGTGTCGGATGCGGGAAATGTGTAAAGGAATGCCCTGCAAGCATTATTTCATTGGAGGTGACGGAAAAATGACAGGAAAAAAGAAATGGTATGATTACCTTTGGATCGTCTCCCTTACCTACCTGATCCTTGGACTTTTTAATATCCTCTTTGCATGGCTTGGCCTTTTCTGCTTTTTTATCCCCCTTGCCATAGCGCTTGTAAAGGGCAATAAGGCATACTGCAACAAGTATTGAGGCAGGGGCCAGCTATTTTCCCTGATTGGGGGCAGGTTCGGACTCTCGCGGAAAAAGGATATCCCAGGCTGGATGAGATCAGGTTATTTCCGGTATGGATTTTTGATATTCTTCTTTGTGATGTTCTTCCTTATGCTGTGGAACACCTGGCTGGTCTTCGCAGGGGCAAAAAACCTTGGCACTGTGGTAACTCTGCTGTGGACATTCAAACTCCCATGGCACTGGGCTTACCATGGCACCCTGTTCTCCGATGGTGTGGCCCAGTTTGCCTTTGGGTTCTACAGTGTGATGCTTACCTCCACCATACTGGGATTCTTTACCATGGCCCTATTCAAACCCCGTTCCTGGTGCGTATACTGTCCCATGGGAACAATGACACAGCTTATATGTAAAGCCAGAAACGTGGCTGCGTCACAGAAAAAGTAAATTTCCTCATTCTGGACGCCACCTCGCGGGCAGAACCCATATATCGGGCGATCTGCCCGTGTGTCAACGCAATGGTATCCGAACCGCCTCCTGTGCCCTTTCAGAGCCCTGCTGTTCCTGCTCTACGATATACTGCCCCAACAGAAAACTTGTCAGAACCGTAATCGTGTTTGCCATCTGTCCCATACTGTTCCGGGCATTATCTATCAACTTTTTTGATTTTTAGAATAAAGCAACAAAACATTTATGAATTTTTTATAACTGATTTTTCCAGAAACAGCCCGCATCATACCAGTTATCCGTCTATCTCCCCTTTCAGTGATTCCCAATCTATAAACAGACTGTAGCGCTCGGTCGTGAAGCGAATCACACAGAGATTGGGGTCATCGGGACCAGAAAAGTGGTTTGCCAACCCCTCGTACCACATCTCCCGGCAGGTTTCCGGGTCAGTGCAGACCTCCGCCGTTCCAGTGAGGGAAATGTGATAGGTTGGAGAATTCAGGCACACGGCAGCCTTGTTGTTCTGGCCAAGGCGCACAGGGCTTGGCGCACCCCGGCCTGTGCAGAATGTAATCCAGCGTATTCCTTCGCTGCGGGAAGGACTGATAGTCGTAGGCACAGGGGAACCGTCCGGGTCGATGGTGATGAGTGTGCCGAAGCTGTCCTTATCCTGATGCACGGTACGCTGTGCAATGATTTCAGCAGCAAGCGCTAAAATGGTTTCTTTTTTGTTCATGTAAATGCCTCCTTTGAGTAATGAAAATTCATTAAATACGGTGCAGCCCTTTTCTCATTTTAATCATACAGATACTCTGCCAGCGCCGTCCCCTTTCGGCCATGGGGTATCGTATCAACTTCTATCACACAAAAATCTTCCGCAGCTTCGCCACAGGAAAGCACCTTTACAACCTCGCCTTTCCCGTTATAGGCAATGGAATTTCCAATCACCCTCCAGGCCGCGTGAACACATTTATCTTTCTTAACTCTAGGGGTGATTCCCCGTCTCATAACACCACCTGGCAATATCGGAAATCAGTTCCACCGGAACCGGCCTGCCGTAGGGAAGCTGTATAGTCCCCTTACTGGTCTTGTATTCTTTCAGGCGTTCGGAAAACGCTTCCACAGCCTCCGGCCCCGGATACAGGCCGACATGCTTTTTAAACCCGGCAAACTGGATGATATTATGATCCCTCCAGAAAGTGGGCATACTCCATGAAATTTTCTCCTGAGCCTCCGGCAACGCCGCACAGAGCACTTCCCTTATTTTTTTCAGATACTCCTGTACCTCTTTTGGCTGTGCCGCAATATATTCCTCCACCGTTTGCGGCGCTTTCCCGCAGTAATGGCTTTGTTCCTGCCTTTTGAAAGCACGCCCGCACTTTGGACACGTCCACATGTTTCATCCCTCCTGCCTCATTCCCGTTCCCTGACTGTCACCCAAACCCTCTCCCCGGGCTGCTTCCCTATCCGGGAACGGATCTCTTTGCGCACGCCTATAATATAGCACACACTCCCGTCAGCGTTCTTTACCCCCATATTTACAACACTGCCATCATACGGCTCCCCGTCAAACGTAGCATGTACCTTCACCCTTCCCCGTCCAAACTCCTTCCTGATATCATAGGGAAAAATAACATATGCGCCGCCCCTCTTCCCCGCTTCATAGAGCAGGGACTCATATTCATAAATTCTTCCGTTCACTGCCTGTGCCATCCACTCCAGCGCCTCCTCTATACATCCTATCATCATCACTGTATGCTCTCTCCTCCTTACTCTGCGCCTAGAATCCCACGAGCAGGAAGACATCACCCCGCAAGCACCACTCCCCACAGCGGTATCGTCACCATGGAAAGCAGCGTGGAGGCCACCACCAGTTTTGTGGCAAAAATCTCATCCGCATGGTATTTGCTGGCAAGAATACTCGTTGTCGCCCCCGCCGGCATACCGGTCAGAATCACGCAGATTCCTGTCACGAGAGAGGGCATGGTAAGCAGACGGCATACAAGATATACCAATGCCGGCATCAGCACCAGACGCAAGGCACTGTATGCGAGCACTTCCCTGTCAAACAGCAAACGGATGTCCGCCTCCGCAAGGATCATCCCGATTACCATCATAGACAGGGCCGTATTACATCTTCCGATTGTCTGAATCACGCTCCCCGGCACGGCCGGTATGGAAATTCGCAGACACATTGCCGCAAGCCCCAGCAGACATGCCAGAATGCAGGGGTGGGTTATCACTTTCTTCGCTGTGCCTTTCCAGTCCGTGCTCCGGGTATAAATGGCAAGCCCCGAAGACCACATCATAATCCGCATGGGGATCAAAAACACATTGGCCATGGCAAGTCCCATTTCCCCGAACATCCCCTCCGCGATGGGATTTCCCAGAAAACCGGCGTTGGAACAAATCATCCCATACCGCAGGCTCATCTGGTGGGAGGGCTCTTTCTTTGCATAAAACAGCTTTCCTGCCAGAGAACTGAAAATCTGAATCCCGATGCTGATCACCAGCACCTGAAAAAACTGTGTCAAAAGCGTCTGGCTGTTCCTGACCAAAAAGGCGTTAAAAATATTGCAGGGCAGCACAATATAAATCACCAAATCCGTAATATTTTTCTGCCCCTCCTGTGATACCAGCTTTGTTTTTTTGGCAAACAGACCCACAAGAATCAGCGCAAACATCGTGAGCTGCAACGTAACTACCTTTTCCATTTTATCTTTATTCCTTTCCCATGTCGTCTGGTGTCATATGAAAATGATAGCATCCGATGCTGATAATTGCAACAGACAAGAAATCTTCTCTTTACCTCATACAAATTATTTTACAACTTTTAATAGAAGTCTTGTCGGATTTCCAAACTCGTGGTACAATACTTATCATCCATACGGGAGGTACAATATGAATATTCCGATCAATAAAGTCCAACAGTTTCTTGACTGGCTGAAAATAAAACTATATCTTGACTCTAACGCCCAGAATGCAGCCAGACGTATGGTTAAACGTGGTCAGGTCTATCGCTGCAATTTTGGTATTGGTATTGGAAGCGAAATTCAGAAAGAGCGCCCGGCTATCATTATACAAAATGATATCGGAAATATGAAGTCCGGTAATACCATTGTAATTCCTATCACCCATGATGCCAGCACGCTTCCCTGTGTGGCATCCATCACTGCGCAATATGAATCAGATGGGACTACACTGAAGTTGGACGGGCAGGCCAATGCATCTAATATCATGTGTGTCAGTAAGGCAAGAATTGGTACTTATATATGCGATCTGTCGCCCAGCGATATGAAATCTGTCGATGAAGCACTGGCAAAAGCATTAGGTTTGATAGGATATTATTCCAGTTTATCGAAAAAACTTGATGACAAGCTAAATTATATCAACAAGATTAAACAGGAACGCAATGCGGCGCAGGATAGTCTGTCGGAAATTCGCAATCTTTTTCAGTTGTCTGAAGATGAGGATATAATTTCTTTTTTAGCACATCTGAAAAAAAATATTGACACTTTACAGTAATCCTGATAAGATAAAATTACAAAGAAATCTTTTTTCGGGGTGAAAAAGATATTAATATTTATTCAAAGGAAAGGAACCCAGAATGAGTTCCTTTTTATTTATGCGCAGGCCCGTGCAAAGGAAGTTTGCCAGTAAAATGGCGAACAGGCTTCGCGCAAATAGAGAGAAAATCTTCCCTACTCGATTTAATTATTTTTATTCTTATTACATATACTAAAAATACAAAGTAGCCTTAGATTGGATATTTGAGGTTGTAATCACAGGGGAGAAACGGAAAAATTCGTTTTTCTCCTGTTATACTGTAGCGTATTAAATAATTAACTCGAGCAGGAAATACTCAATCAGTGTCTACTCCAAAGATTTATCACCTCCACCACCAGAACTACAGCCCCTGAGAAAGCTCTTACATACGAAAAAAGAGGAGATGTTTTTTATATGAATATTCAAAGTCTTTCCAGCCAATATACAGTTCGGCACCTATGTCCCGAAGATGCCATCATGGTTTATGAAATCCTGCGGCACAATACCATTTTCTACCAGTACCATCCGCCTCTGGTAACGGTGGAAAGTGTTCTTGACGATATGAAGGCCCTTCCCCCCAATAAGAGCTCTGAGGAAAAGCACTATATGGGCTTCTTCCAGGATACCACTTTGCTTGCCGTGATGGATTTGATCGAGAACTATCCCCGGCAGAAAACCGCAATGATCGGTTTCTTTGCGGTCAATACCGACTTTCAGGGACAGGGACTGGGCAGCGCCATCCTGGGCGAAGTTCTGCCGGCCCTGGCCCGGCTGGGGTTTGAGAAAGCCCGTCTCGGCATTGACAAAGGGAATCCCCAGAGCAGGGCTTTTTGGACCAAAAACGGTTTTCAGTGGACCGGCGAGGAATACCCAAACGACTTTTCTTCCTATTTAGTGATGGAACAGAATCTGCAATGCTTTAAGCTGAAGTAGGCGCTCCCGCAAAAAGCCGGAAGCGCCCACAACTGGCAAACCAAAGCCCCTTAACCACCTTTCCTGTCTTCCCTTCACCCAATCCGGGCTTCCACATACCGGAATTTTTCCGGCAGATCCGCCTCCTCCACAACATCCAGCATGGGCTCCCCATCTATATCAAAGTGTACCCTGCGCGCAGCCGAGGAACGGGGGCCATCGACACCCTCACGCATATGGTAAAAATTCCACACCAGTCCATTTTCATCCGTCACATAAGAATTGTGCCCGGTTCCATACTGCCCTTCTGCGGAGTTGGAGGACATCAGCGGATAGTTGCTTTTTTGCCAATTGGCAGGATCCAAGAGATCGCTTCCCATGCGGGGCTTTAAAAGGCCTACCGTATAAGTGGCATCCACGGCCGCAGCCGCATAGGTGATCATGAGTTTTCCGCCCCGGTACAGGGCATAGGGGCCCTCCACCACATAGGTATGGTTGTTTTCCCAGCCGTACTCCGATTTCGCGATGCACACCGGGTCGGTCAAAAGCTTCCAGGGCTCTTTTTCATTTATCTGTGCCAGGTAGAGCCAAGCTCCCTGATCCACCGGCAAAAACTGTCTCTGAGACCACATGGCGTAGACCTTGCCCTCATAGGAAAAGACGGTCATATCCAGGGAGATCACTTTTCCTTCCTCGCACAAAGGGCTTCCGTCCTTCTTCACCACCATGACAGGCTCTGACCAGTCCTGTCTGCACATGGGGTCTCCCCCTTCCCGAAGCCTGCGAACCCGGGATTCCTCATGGAAAAACTCTCCGGAGGTAGCTGCGTGGAACACATAAAGCTTTCCGTCCACCTCATGGAACTCAGGCGCCCACAACAGCCCTCCGATCCCCGGATAGGTGTCTGAGTCCAAAAACAGGCTTTCCCGGGCGGTGACAATTCCCTCCAGGGTATCCGCGCAGCGCATATAAAGGGTGTGGTTGCCGTCCGCGTCATTGGTGGCGATGAAATAATACTTCCCATCCCGGTACATGCACACAGGGTCCGCCCTGTTCTCCGCAAAGGGGGCGAGGAAATGCTCCTGATGAACCTTCCCCTTCACGGTCTTTCCCTGGGGTTTTTCCCAGTCGATCCTGCGCTCCACTTTGGTTCCGTCGCTGTAGCTGGCGATGGCTGTTACCTCTTTTAGTTCCTCCTCGTCCCTAAAAGGTCCCGGAGCGGACAATTCTATCCCCAGGCATTGGGGAACCAGAAGTTTTTTCAGAAGGTAATCCCCTTCCGCCTGGGTGACCTCCACCGTATTTCCGGGAAGGATTCCCTCCACATCCCTGATCTCTTCCTCTCCGAAAGAGAAAGCCGCAATGGCAGGGGCATCCGTCCTCTTTAAAGAGCCGGGAACCAGTTCCGGCCTCTCCCCAAAGGCTAAGCGTCCTTCCATCCAGCCCTCCCGGGCGGTTTTCCAGCAAACCCGATAGTTCTGTCCTTCCTCCTCCCAGGCGCACCGGATTTCCTCAATAAACCCTTTTTCCTGCAAAGAACAAAGGCCTTTTTCCTCATAGTGGACCAGATCCCGGCTGGTAAAGCAAAGGACGCACCCTTCACTGTCCGGATCTTCTTCCCCCTCTGCCATTGTCCGGACAGAAACAACGCCGTAGCCGCCCTCCTTCAGGGCAAAAATCCAGGGGTTTTTCATGCTCCTTGCATCCAGCACGCCGCTGGCCGAATCCTCCACCGCCTTCGCATAAAGAAGCCCTTCGTTATGATGAAACGGGCGGAATGTTCCATCCTGTGCCCGGTAGGCCAGATGCATACTGTAGGCCATCCGCTTCCCGTAGATCATATCGTCCTTTGGCTGCCTTGTGTAACATAATATCTCCATATTTACGCTCCCTCTTTTTCCAAAAATCTATCTCTCCTGTGACTGCCAGGCAGGGTCCAGACTTGCCAAACAGCCCCTTTTCCGCTCCTTAAATTCCTTCGCAGCGATCCTCCTTTACCGGGAAATAAATGCTGTACGGGTCGTACCCCACCTCATACAGGGGCACAAACCGTATTCCCCGCTCCTGCCCCACCGTCCGGAAGGTGGACTTCCAGCTTCCCCACTCCCGCTCATTGTCGTGGGTCAGCACCTTTTCAGGATGCCTTACGTCCGGCACATGAAGCATCCTCTCCTCGCCGCAGAGCCCTGCCAGCACCACCGGCCCGTACAAAAAGGCCACCATATCTTCCCTGTCCGGAAGAGGCTGAGCCTTGACGGTTCTTGGAAGCACAATCCGCACCACGTCCCCGTCTTCCCAGCTCCGCTCTATAGGAACAAAGACCGAGGCCTCCCCGGAAGCGTACACTTCCTTTCCGTTCACGAAAATCTGGGCCTGTCCCGCAATCCACCATGGAATCCGCACCATCAGCGTCATATGGATTTTGGCCGGGGTGCGGATTTGCAGGCAGGGTACCAGGCAGTCCGGGTTGTCCGGCCACTTTCTGGTATCCTCCAGCACCGATTGCTTTGCCGAGGAATCGCTGGATAAATGGCTGCTTCCGGTGAGAGGGTCCTTCTTTTGCAGCAGCGTCACCGGAACATCCCCCACCGTAAATTTAACCTCACTGTCAAAATACTGGCTCACATAAAGGGTACTTCCCTTCTGATGATAGAGCCCCCTGTTAAAGGCCGCATTGGCCTGCACCAGGGTTCCGTGGCAGCAGAAGAAATCTCCGGTCTTGCTGCTCCATCCCTTCCGGGAGCCGGCCTGCATAGGGAGAAAGTAGCTGAGCAGCCCCTTGTCCGGGTAAGGGCTGGTAAAGCCGTGGCTGAAATTTCCCTCCCAATAGGCCTGGGCCATAATGCCGTTATACAGATTCCGCTCCTGATAATCCAAATAGGCCGGATCCCCTGTCCAGCGGAATAAAAAGCCAGCCAGCCGCATCATATTGTAGACCGTACAGTGCTCCTGGCCCTTTTGCCCCAGCCGGGCGGAGAGTCGTTTCATGGGAGACCAGATCTCGCCGCAGGTCTGACCGCCGGTGGCATAAAAGCCCCGCTTTGTCACCGCAAGCTCCCAATAGTTTTCCGCGATCCTGCGCCACTTTTCCTCACCGGTCACATCATAGGCCCTGGCGCACCCGATCACCTCCGGGATCGTGGTATTGGCGTGCATGTTGGTGAGCACATCCTCCCCCGCAAGCAGAGGATCGAAAAGCCGCCCCCGGTAATAGCGCTCCATCAGCTCCCGGTACATTTCCTTTCCCGTAAAGTCATACAACTGCACCCAGATTTCCAACATGCCCCCGGTCTCGAAGTCCAGGATGTCGTCAAATTCCTCCCGGGAAAAGCCTGCGCTCCAATCGTAAAACCATTTCCCGAAATTTTCCGCGATCTGCAACGCCTTCTGGTTTCCCCCATATTCGTACATATCCAGCAATCCCATAAATACCTTATGGATGGTATAATGAGGGGCCCAAATCTGCTTCCCTGCGGCGATCCAGTGCAGATACTTCTCCGGAATAGGCCCCACCCACTCTCCGCCGTTTTCCTTCTGGCACGCTTCCAGCTCCTCTATGATGGCGTCCGCCTTGGCTTTTAGCTCTTCATCGGCTGCCCCATGATAACGGATGGCCGCCGCCGAAAGCCAGTGGCCCAGAAAGTGGCCTCGAAGCTGGCAGGTGGGAAATTCCCATCCCCCATGCATCCCTTCGATCACATCCGCCGAGGTGTCCCGTCCCGCTTCCAGATTAAAGTTCATCAACAGAAAGCGGTTCTCCAAGTGATACATGTACTCCCGGTTGGCCCGCTCCCGCCGCAGCAGCTCCCCATCCAAAAGCACCACGTCCCGGCCCTTCTTTTCCTGTAAAATGTCTTTTTCCTCCATGTACACTTCTCCTTTTCTGTTTCCCTTCTCCTTTTTCTTATGCCCTTCTGATTGGCTCTTTTCTCTTCAGACTTGTGCTTACAATCTCTTTCTTCTGTCAGATAATTTTTCCTAGTAAATCCTGTAATTTCCGCTCAGCGCCAGAAGGGCGAACAGATACAGGCAGTTATCATAATACCGCCTGCCGCCCCTGCGCAGCGGCTGGTTCCAGAACCACTCCACCCATCTTTTCGCCACATTCCAATCGCTCTCCGGATCATCGCAGTCCTCCTTCGGCACGCACAGGGCGCCCTGGGCGGTGGTGGCCAAAAGCCCCAGGGGATGCAGCACCGTAGCGTCCACAGACCTTCCGTCCACCTCAAACACACACCTTGCCGCCTCCAAATCCGTGCCAAGGAAACGCATCAGCCGAAGGGGCGCTGCGTAATGTCCCTGATCCTCCCCAAACCAGGCACAGTCCAATCCGATGTTGGCCGTCGTCCGGTATGCGTCGCTGAAAAAACGGCTGTGGTTTCCCCAGGGAATTTCCCTCCGCACAGGCCCTGCGTCAAATTCCCCGTATTCCGGGCTCATGCCTGTCAGTGGATGGCAGGCCTTCGCCAGATACTCTCTGCTCACCTTGGCCGCCTGCTTCCAAAACCCTCTGTCCTGCTCGTCCGCCCACAGGGCAAAGAGCTCATAAAAATGGGGCAGGTGATAGGAAGGATCCGTAAACTCCGAGCCCGGCACAAACAGAATCTGTTTATTTTCCCGGTTCCACATGGGCGCGCCGCTCCTGCCCTTCTCCCCTTTATGTAAACATGCCCTGAGAATGTCCCGGGCCTGGCCGGCATAATCAAAAATGCCTTCCCCATCCCCCCAGCGGTGGGAGGCAAAAAACAGAGCCATGGCGAAAAATTCCTCCCCGTCTGGAGCCGGCCCGTAGGCGTTCTTTTCCCCGTTTGTCCGGCAGCTCCACGCAAAGTAGCCCTCGTTTTCTCCTTCCTCCATATACATATAGGTTTTGGCCCATTTCCAGATCCGGTCAAACTCCTCTTTCATATCGAGCTGGACGCACATCATCATGCCGTAGGACATCCCCTCCGTCCTCGCGTCATGGTTCCCGGTGTCTTCCAGATACCCCATGTCCTCCCCCACCGGATGGTAAATCCGCTCCTGCTCACTGCCGTAAAAAAAGGTGGTTACCGCCTCCCGGATTTTCTTTTGTATTTCTTCCTCACTCTTTCCGATTTCCGCAAAAATATTGCGGTATTGTCCTGTGGCAAATGCGCCCATTTCGCTCCCTCCTTCTTCCCTCTCTATCTCAAAAACTCCCCTGACCTTGTTCCCTCATAGGAAAAATCCGTAAAAACTGCTCCCGCCTGGCACTCTTTCCCGTTTCCACAGCTATAGAGCCCTATGTAATTTCCGGTGAAATGTCCGCCCACCTCCGTGGTCAGATACTGCACCTCTCCTTCCCCCAGACTTTCCCAGCTTCCATCCTCCTTCTGATAGCTGAAACGGTAAAAATCCAGATCCGATTCCAGCATCAAAGCCACCTTATCACCTTCATAAGCGAGTGTGTACTCCGTCTTTTCCAGGGAACCGATCTGTCTTTTAAAGACCAGCTTTCTCTCTTTGCCCTCACAGAAAAGCGCCGCTTCATAATGATGCCTGTTGTTCATAAAAATGGTAATTCCTGCCTCTTCCCCTTCCTGGCAACAGGGAAATTCCAGGGTTACTTTCGTCCTGCTCACATGATGCTTCTGCCTTCTACCTATCCAGGCAATGGCCGACGCATCCTTAAGCTGCTTTTCATTTCCATGCAGACACAGGCCCTTCGCGCTCTTTTCATACAAAGACCAGTCCGGGTTATAAAGATAATTCCAGCCCAAATCCATTTTTTCACCGGTGAGATCGTCGTAATAGGAAGCTTTTTCCTCCCCATTCCCCGAAGCCTCCGGCAGAAGGTCTGTCTCAAATTCCTCCAGCACCTTCCCCTGATCGCCAAATATCGGCCAGTCGCCGCTCCAATCCACCGGTACCAGCATGGTCTCGCGGCCCAGGTTATGTCTGGGCGGATATCCGTAAGGCCTGGTTCCCAGGCATACCGCCCACCAGTTTCCCTTCCCGTCCTCCACCAGGTCTGCATGTCCTACCGACTCTATGGGCATCCGCAGGCTTCTGTTGGTCATCACCGGATTATCCGGGCAGGGCTCATAGGGGCCTTTCAGGTTTCTGCTTCTGGCCATGGTCAGCATGTGGCACCGCTCCGTGCCGCCCTCCGAGATCAGCAGATAATACCAGCCGTCCTTTTTATAAATGTGAGGCCCTTCCGGATAAGCGCCGCCTGTGCCTGCCCACAGCTTCACCGTCTCCCCCACCAGCTTTCCCTTCTCAAAATCTATTTCCCGCAAATAAATCTCCGGACTCCCCGTCCCCGTATAATAGGCCTTCCCGTCGTCATCAAAGAAAAAGGAAGGATCGATGCCCGGGGTATGCAAAAACACCGGATCAGACCACTCCCCGGCCGGGTCTTTCGTCCACACATAGAAATTCCCGCCCCCTTCCTCACGATCCGTCACATTGGTGACTACCATATAAAAGATTCCCTCATGGTATCTGATGGTGGGCGCAAAAATCCCTGTGTTGTTCATGCTCCCCTCAAAGAGCTTTAATTGGGAATTTCTGCTGATGCAATGCCCGATCTGCTCCCAATGCACCAGATCCTTACTGTGGGATACCACCACTCCCGGGAAAAACTCAAAGGTACTGTTGACAAGATAATAATCCTCCCCCACACGGCAGATGCTGGGATCCGGGTAAAACCCTGTGATAACCGGATTTTGAAATTTCATCATTGACTTCTCCTTTCCTCTATACCCTCTAACATACTCTATTGACTTTTCTTTTACAATGGATAATAATGACTTCATGAACGCTAAGAAATATTTTTCCCTGACAGACAAGCAAAAATCAGATTATCAGAACCAGCCCGACGGGTATCTCACTTATGATTGGGAAGCGGTCAACGAGGTGTACGAGATTCCGCCCTTCCTTTCCAAAACCACCATGCGTTTCTGGTATAACACCCAAAATACGGGCTTTTCAACCCACTGGCATGACGCTCAGGAAACCATCGTTCCTTTAGAAGAGGGCTATACCGTCACTGTCCAGGATAAGGTCTATCACCTCTTGCCGGGGGATATCCTGATCATCCCGCCCGGCATCCTTCATTCCATCTCCGCTCCCTCCTGCGGCGCCCGTTTCATTTTCCTGTATGAGCTGGACATTTTTTGCCAACTCACGGATTTTTTTCGGACACAGGCTCTGTTGTCAAAGCCTGTGCTGATCAATGAGGACACCTGCCCGGAAATCTACGAAAAGGAGATTTCCCTGATCATGGAGGCGGCCGGCTATTATTGGGGAGGCGGCCCGTCCAGACAGCTTCGGATCTATGCCTGTCTGATGAATTTTTATGCCTGTTATACCGAATTTTGTTCGGAACGGGCCCTACTGGCGGGCCCCTCCAAAAATCCTTCGCCAAGGGATTATTCCCAAAGGCTTGCCCGCCTGCTCTCCTATCTACAACAAAATTATATGGAAAATATCTCTCTGGAGGATGCCGCGCAAAAGGCCGGTCTGTCCAAGTTTTATTTCTCCAGAATCTTTAAAGAGTATACCGGGCAGACCTTTTATGATTACCTGAGCTTTTTGCGTATTTCCCATGCGGAATCCCTCCTGAAGGACACTTCCACTCCCATAGCCCATATTGCCCTGGCCTGCGGCTACTCCAATCTCTCTTCCTTTAACCGGAGCTTTCGCAGGTTCCAGAAATGTACTCCCTCTCAGTACCGGAGCCTTCACGGCCATGGTATGTAGCTCCATCCTACTCCTTGGTGGCCCCCAGGGTAACGCCCTTCACAAAATATTTCTGCATAAACGGATATACCACCAGAATAGGCACGGAGGCAACGATGGTCACCGCCGCCCGGATGGAGGTAGGGGTGATGGTGTTTGCCATCTGCTGTCCGTTTCCGAAGATGCTGGAATTATCCCGTCCTGACTGCATGGCGGAGGACAGTAATTTCATCATTTCATATTGCAGGGTGGTCAAGTGGTCTGCGCCGGAAGCATACAAAAAGGTGTCAAACCACTGGTTCCACGAGCCCACGGCACACCAGAGCGCGATAGTCGCCAGCACCGGCTTACAGCAGGGAAGGATAATCTGCCAGTAGCAGCGAAAATGCCCGGCTCCGTCCACCATGGCAGCCTCCGACAAGCTGTCCGGCAGGGACTGCATGAAGGACTTGATCACGATGATGTTGTAAACGCTTACCAGCCCCGGCACGATATAAACCGCAAAGCTGTTGAGCATCCCCAGATTCTTGATCAGGAAATAGTTGGGAATCAGGCCCGCCGAGATGTACATGGTCACCAGGAAATACCCGGTGATAAACTTTCTCCCCACCAGTTCTCTTCTGGACAACACATAGGCGATCATGGAGCCCACCAGAACCCCCAGCACCGTGGAAATCACCGTCCGCAGCACGGAATTTACTGCCGCCGTTCCCATCAGCTTGTTTTTGAACACGGATTCATAGCTGTACAGGGAAAAGACTCTGGGAAACAGGGTGATCCCGCCCCGCAGGGTATCCTGGGCGTCGTTAAAGGAAACCGCAATGGTATTCCAAAAGGGATAGATCATAATCACGGCGATGAAAAACATAATAATCCCGTTCACCGTGTGGAATGTGATATCCCCAAGACTGTGCTTTCCGATTCTTATCTTCCAAATTTTCTTCATATTCTTATCCCCCTTACATCAGACTGCTTTCGCCCAGTTTATTGGCAATGGCGTTTGTCCCGAAAACCAGCGCCAGGGAGATCACCGATTTAAAAATACCCGCCGCCGTTGCAAGGGAATAGTTTCCGATACTCATACCATATTTCAGTACGAAGATATCAATGGTCTGAGACACGTCCTGTAAAAGGCCGCTGCCCAGAATATAGGGCACTTCAAAGCTCGCATTCAGCACCCATCCAAGGTTCATGATCAGCAGAACCACAATGGTTGACTTTATTCCCGGAAGGGTCACATGCCACATTTTCTGGAAACGGCTTGCGCCGTCAAGCTCCGCCGCCTCATACAACGCCTGGTCGATGCCGGAGATTGCCGCAATATAGATGATGGAATTCCAACCGGTCTCCTTCCACACATTGGAGAAGGTGGTCACCCACCAGAAATACTTCTGCTCCCCCAGCCACAAAACCGGCTTGTCGATGAGGCCAATGCCCATCAGAAAATTATTGATCATACCGTCGTTGGTGGAGAGCATATTGGAAACCAGCGAACAGACAATAATCCAGCTCAAAAAGTGGGGCAGGTAGGATACCGTCTGGGTGATCCGTTTCAGCCCTAAAGACTTGATCTCGTTTAACAACAGCGCAAACACAATGGCAAACACAAAGCTGAACACCAGATTCAACAGCGACATGGCCAGGGTGTTGCGCACGCTTCTCCAAAATTCCACATCCTTAAAAAGGAACATAAACTGATCCATCCCAACAAAGGTGGATCCGGAATAGCCTTTTGCCGGCTTATAATTCTGAAAAGCCATAATCCACCCGCTCAGCGGATAATAGGAAAAAATGAATGTATAGATCATGCACGGGATAATCATGAAAAATAATACTTTCTGCCCGGCCAGTTTTTTTAAGGTTTTTTGCCTTTTATTCATCCCCATCGCCTCCTTCTGCATACGTCCCTGCGTAAAAATGGGAGAGCAAACGCCCTCCCATCCGCCGTTTTATTTAGCCATTTTTTCTGCGATCTGTCTGTCAATTTCCGTCTTGAGCGCATCTAAGTCGATGGCGTTAAACTCTTTCAGGAAATCAGCCCAGATGCTCTCATATTCCGCCTCATCCTTTGCCAGAATCAGTCTGGGGTAGAACTTCATGGTCACGTCGGTAATCTTGGTGTTGGCAACCGCCGCCGGGCTTCCATCCTCCAAAGGCAGGGCCCATACCGGGTAATAAGGCGCACGCAGCACCGGGTCTGACATCAGCTCTGCCGGATACTTGATTCCGTAGCCGTTCAGGAATCCCTTATCATAATCTGACTGAGAAGCGAGGAACTCATCCGGTGACTCGCCAGTGCCACAGGGCATCCCGTCCGAGGTATAGAGTCCCTGCCATTTCGGACAGTAATTCCAAAGGGTAAAACCGGTCTCGTCACGTTTCTTAGCCGTATCATACCAGATGGCACGTCTCTCCGGAGTCAGCTCTTTTCCGCCGTCTGCGGAACGAACCCAGTCAGTTCCCTCTTCGCCCCACTGGAGATAATCCTGTACCTCTCTCTGTAAGAGCCAGTCAAAGAACCGAAGCAGACGCTCGGGGTTTTCACAGTTGATGGAAATACCTACGCCGTTGGTTCCGCTGGGGATTCCGTTGCTCTTATCCAGATAAGCGTCCTGCACACCGGGATTGGCAATGGGAACCGCCACATAAGTGCGCTCATACTTTCCGTCGTTCTTGAGAAGATCCTGGGCGCTCTGGAAATTCCAGTTCTGGTCATAGAAGCCAAGCACCGCCCCTGTGGTGATCTTGGAGATATACTGGTCATAGTTCTGGGTAAAGGTCTCCGCCTCGATGATCCCCTTCTGATATTCCTCGTTCAGCTTCAGGTAGAACGCATGGGCATCGTCGCCGTTCTGGAAGAAGGAGGATTCAAAGGTATTCTGGTCTACAAACATGGCGCCGTCATTTCCTGCCCCGAGCAGGTTCTGTACCGGGTTTAACAAAGCCCAGTTGCGCCATCCGTCCGCCAGAATCTCAAAGCCTGTGGTCTTTACGCCGTCGATTTCCGGATATTTTTCTTTGTATTCCTCGATGATCTTAAAGTAGTCGTCCAGGGTCTTGATCTCCGGATAGCCTGCCTCTTCCAGCACTGCCTTCTGGATATAGAACCCGATACCGCATTCAAAAGGAGGGGCCACCTCTGTCACATCATTTTGGAAGGTGCCGTAAATCTCCATATCATACACATGGCCGTCCGCCTGAGTCAGATATTTCAGCACATCGCCATACATGGCATTTAAATTGGGATATTTGGGAATTTCCTCTTCCAGAGGGATAAACGCGCCCGCATCCCTGAGCTTGGTTCCCGCATCACCTGCAAAAATAAGGTCAGGGTAATCCCCGCCTGCAATCATTACGCCCAGCTTCTGATCCAGATCCCCAACCAGAAACTCAAATTTGATGGTTACGCCTGTCAGTTCCGTAATCTTCTGGATCACCGGGTTATTGTCCGCCGGAACGGTTCCGGGGTCACGCACAAAAAACGTATAGGTGATAGGATCGTCTGCGTCCTCCATGGGAACCAGCCCGCCGTATATGTTTTCGTCCGATGCGCCTGCCGCCTGGGCATCACCTGCGCTCTCGCCTGCCTCTTCACCTGCCGCATCCTCAGCCCCCTCGGCTGCCTGCTGATCCTTTGAGTCGTCTGCCTCTTTGGTGTCTTCTGCTTCGGCCTCATTTTGAGCCGCCCCCTGTGTGGGCTGGGTATCCTTACCGGAACCGCCGCATGCCGCCAGTGACAATACCATGCCACAGGCCATCAGGATTGCACACAACTTTTTCATCTTCATATTCGTACCTTCCTCTCCAGGGCTTCTCTTACAGCCCTTAACTTATACCGTAATTATACCGGAGGGAAGGTATCGTCTCATTCCCGAAACAAATCTGAAAGTTCCGTTTTTTATACCTGTTTTGCGCAGATATTGCCCTGTGTGCAGATATTGCTTTTCTCCTTTTCCATCTTTCGATATTCCATGGGAGACATACCCATCTGGTCTATAAATTTGGAGATAAAGTACTTGCTCTCCGTAAATCCTGTCTCCTGCGCGATCTCGTAGATCAGCTTATCCGTCTCCCGAAGCAGTCTTTTGGCTTCCTCCACCCTTAAATCATTTATGTACTGTCTGAAATTACCCCCCCCCAGAGATTTTTGCAGACATCTGCTCAGGTAAGAGACACTCACAAAAAGCTGATCGGCCACCGACTGTAGGGAAATCGGCTCCCGGAAATGGCTTCTGATGTAGGCAAGGGCCTGTTCTCCCACCCCCTGCCCTCCTCCTGCCATACCTCTCTTTTCCATACAGGTATAGACTTCGGATATCTGCTGCCAGAGCGCCTCCTTCCAGTCCTGAGCGCACATAAAGCAGGGGCCGCTTCTGATATCCAGCGGCGAAATCCTCACATTTGTGATGTTCTCCCTGGAAAGGAGATCCGACAAACCATAATAGATCCGGTAATTCAGCTCCTGCAAAAACACGATGCTTAATCCTTTCTCCCAGGCCGCCTCCACCATACTTTCATATATTTTCCTGAGCCTATCCGTATCCCGTCCCCGAATGGCTTTCTTGATCTCCGCCAGATATTCTTCTTCCTTCTCCAGCCTGCTCTCCGGGGAATCTGACAGGTCTAAGGTATGGCTTTGCAGGATGGCTTCCCTTTTCCAGAAAACCTCTGTCAGCATCTGGTAGAGATGGGCGTCATAATCATTGCGGAAGGTTCCCTGAGCCTTTTCAAAAATCTCCCGGTCAAAGAGCAGGGCGCACTCCATTCCCCTCTGCCTGAGCCGATGCAGAAGATGCCGGGCAAACAGGGTCACATTCTGCTGATAGTCCTTAAGCGTTTCCGGCCCTATCAGGTAGCTGAAAATACTGCCCTGATTCCTGCAAAAGGCCGCCTCGCCTCCGGAAATCCTCTCATCCATCACCTTCCTGACCACACACCAGCCCTCCTCCCCAGAGCCCTCCTGTTGCAGCACCGCGCAGTGCAGCATCCAACACCCCAAAAAGGCAGCCCTGTCTCCGTCGCCGCTGTGATAGACATTTTTTAATGCCTTTACCTGCTCCTGCACGTCACCCCTTCTCCGATTCCGGCTCTTTTCCTTCAAAACCTCTTTTAGCTCCGTCAGAATCAGGCCAGTCTCCTCCTCGTCCACCGGTTTGGTCAGATAGGCTTTCACCCCATAGCGCATGGCGGATCTTGCGTATTCAAAATCGCTGTAGCCGGAGAGCATAACGACACAGGGAATCTCCTCCTCTGGCATTTTATGTATTTCCTGCAAAAAGGCAAGCCCATCCATCACAGGCATACACACGTCCAGAAAAATCACATCCGGGCGGCACTGAGGCAATTTTTCAAGGGCGTCCCTGCCGTTTTTGGCCGCTCCGCAGATTTTAAACCCATATTCCTCAAAGTTAATGATGCCCGGTAAGTTCTCCCGTATCGCCTTTTCGTCGTCCACAATCATGATCGTAAACATATGCCCTTATCCCTCCTGTTTTCTGGCCGGTATGGAAATCGAACACACCGTGCCCTTTTTCGGAACGCTGTCAATCTCAAAATCAAACCCGTCCCCGTAGTGTAACGCCAGCCTGCGGTATACATTCCAAAGCCCCACACTTTTATCCGCCCTGGCCTCGCCCTTTAACATATCCCTGAGCTGCAAAAGTCTCTCCTTCGACATCCCGCCGCCGTTATCCTCCACCTTCAGCCAGAGCCTCTCCTGCTCCACCCCTGCCCTTATCCTTACCCAACGATCCGTTGAGACAGCCTCCACGCCATGTACACAGGCATTCTCCACAAGGGGCTGAAGCATCATCTTGGGAAGAAGACAGTCATAGGCTTCCTCCTCCACATCAATTTCATAGGAAAACTCATCCTCAAAGCGGTAATTCTGGATATGTAAAAATTCGTCCAAAAAACCAATCTCACTGCGAAGGGTTATGATATTGTCATTCCATTCCAGTAAATGACGGAACATCTTTGCCATATACTTGATCATGGCCGCGGTCTCCCTCTCCCCCTTGGCCGCCGCCTTTAAGCGGATGCTCTCAAGAGCGTTGAACATAAAATGAGGGTTGACCTGCTCCTGCAAGGCCAGAAGCTTTGCCTGGTTGGTCTCCTTTTCCAGCTCCGCCCGGAAAATCTGTTCTTTATATTCCTTATCAATCAGCTCCTTGAGCCGGGCGCTCATATGGTTGATGCTTTTCTCCAAAATACTGAATTCATCCTGCCCGGTCTGGGAAAGCTCGCTCTGGACGAAATTCCCCCTGGCAATTTCCTCAGACTGGGAAACCAGCCTGCCAAGACGGCGGTTAATGCTGTTTTCTATGAGAAAAACGCAGATAAGAGCAAACAAAATACATCCGATGGAAATCCCTACCGAAAGCCTTCTGCTATGGCGAAATTCCTCCGATATAATTCCCGGATCATAAATACCATACAGGGTCAGGGGGAAGCCTTCGATGGGCTTTGAGAGCACAATCATCCCATCCTCCCTCTCTTCCTCTGACAAAAATATTTCCATTTCCCCGGCGTTGCCATACTCTTTTTCCGCCGCAATGATTCCCTGTTTTGTGTCCGTAAGGATCATATTGTCAAAAAGATTACTTTCCCTGAGAATACTTTCCAGGACATCAAGATCAATATCCACCCGCAGGAGCTTTAAATATTGATCATATTGCTTGAAATGCCCTAACTCACAAAGAAGGCTGACGCTTCGGTTGTCGTAGATCTTCTGGAACCTCACATCCTCGCAGACTACCCTCAAAGATACGCCCTTCTCCATATCCACCGGCTGCACATTGAGGTATTTTACCTTCTCGTCCAGTTTATCCAGATCCCTTTCGCCCAGCTTCCTGATGTAGGAACTGTTGAGCATGGTCTGGTTATCCGTATAAATAGCAGCGTTCCTGACCTGACGGAAGTAGATACTGTTGTCAGAAAACAACTCCCTCAAGGCGTCCTGATATTGGATCAGAAATTCCAGATCCCTGCCATACTCATGATCCAGATACCGGTACAAAATTTCATTGTCGCGATAGCTGCGCACCACCGTCAGGGCTCCTGTCAGGGTTTCGGATAATTTTTGCGCCTTGTCGCCCATAGCTTCATTGATCTTGCCTAACATTTCTTCCTGAATATTCTTTTCTGTCTGCCAGTAATACACACCATTCTGCACCACCATAGGCAAAACAATGCCGCAGCAAAACAGCAGGATAAACTTCTGCAAAAAGGAGAGCCTGCCTAAACCATCGTCCAACCATTTCCTTAATCTCTTCATAGTCCTTGTTCCCCGGGCCGTTCATACTTTGTTCATACATATTTTAAAAAAACTTAATGCGAATTACATTCTTTAGATATTTCTCTCCTATATACTTTAATCTAAGGAAATCACAAAGACAACTTAAAACAGACAAAATCTTTAATAACTTTTTCATAATAAATGCCAGGTAAACTCAGTTTACTTGGCATCCTCCTTTTATAAGACAGATTGTACAGATATATAAACTCCAATTTATATGAAAAACGACTGCTGCCAAAAAACATGGCATTGCTCTTCTTTATTGCCGGACGACAATCTTTACAATCTCCGGGTACTCCCACATTTTATTTTCTCTGTCGAGCAGCCGGTAGCCACCGCAGTCCCACCAGATATAATTGACGTGATATTTTTTTGCCTGTTGCACATAAAATTGTGTCCATTCAAGCCGTTCTTTGAGATTTCCCTTATCCACGCAGCCTTGGCTCATTCATGGATTCAAACAGAAGCCTTTCGTTATAGCTCTGAAACTGTTCTGCAATCTGCCTCCAGACAATCTCAAATTTCTGCATAATCTCTTCCTGACACCCTATACGCAAGTCCAGCCACTCCTCATGGTGGACATTGAGAATCACATTCAGATCTTCTGAGAGTGCCAGGTCAACCACTTCCTGTACACGGCTCATCCACCGTTCTGAGATTTTGCCCTCCCTGTCCATATGATCCTGCCACGTGACAGGGATGCGCACGACGCCAAATCCCGCTTCTGCAATCATCGAAAAGCTCTCCCTGTCCACTCTGGGGTTTCCCCACCAGGTCTCATACTCCAGTTCATCTGCCTGCGGAAAATGCTTCCGAAGCCCCGTGGCATCAAGGGTATTTCCAAGGTTCAGCCCCGCTCCCATATACCTTAAAAAGAATCCTGTGCGTATCAATTCCAGGGGAAACAGAAAAAAAGGATTGTCTCCTTCCCCCGATTATTCATATGAAGATGCGGAGGTATCATAAATTACTTAATGAGAACAACGCTTTCTCGTAATCCTTAACATAATACCTGATGTTTGTTCTGCCCCTTTGGATCACGGTATGCCCCTCTTTTTCCAGCATTTCCTTTTGGGCCATAACGCCTCCGGGGTATTTGGGATTCAATTCCCCATTTGCTTTCAGGGTTCTCCAGTAAGGCGTTTTATCCGTTTCCCGCTGATCGCTGGCCCAGGCGGCGATGGAGACGAATATTCCTGCCGTGATGGGCTCCGTAAAATCAGCCCCGCTTTCCCCTGCAAAGTAATCCCTGATTTCCCCTACCGTGAGAAGCTTCCCAAAGGGCACAAGACGCATTACCCTGTCGTAGTCGGCAGGGGGTGCAAAATACATCCTGTTCCCGCCGTATTTCTCTATGCTTTTTTCGTCTGTGATAATCTGAAACTTGGGCATATCCTTAGAATCCTTCAGCATTGCGTTAAAATCTTTTTTCTCTTCGTTTGCCATTGTCCTAAGCCTCCTTTATTCTGGTGCAGCCGCCATATTTTTTCTGTGACAGCTGCTATTTTGTCATTACGATACAATCATATCTTATGAAATGTGGATTGGCAATGAGAGGGTTTGAAAGTAACCAGACGCTTTCTCGGAAAAACTTGATCTTTTATTGATTTTTAATAGATTTTATATTAGGCAGGGTCCTGTCCGCTTTCCACAATCGCCTGGACAGCCGCCGTCACCGCCTCCACCGTCATTTCCAGAGACATGGAGGGCATGTTCCGTTTGTCCAGCGTCTGCTCCGGCAGATAAGGAATGTGGATAAATCCGCTGCGCTTTCCCGGGTACTTTTGAGCGATCATGTGGCATACTCCATAGATCACATGGTTGCACACAAAGGTACCCGCCGTATTGGAAACACTGGCCGGAATATTCCTCTCCCGGATCCTGGCTGCCATGGCTTTGACAGGCACCTTAACAAAATAGGCATCCGGCCCCTGGGGGCAGACAGGCTCATCCACCGCCTGATTCCCCTCGTTGTCCGGAATCCGGAAATCATCCACATTGATTCCTATGCGCTCCACGGAAATGTCAGCCCGCCCTCCTGCCTGACCGATGGAAAGCACCACGTCAGGATCGTATTTCTCTATGGCCTTTTCCACCGCATCAAGGGACTTATAGCGCACCGTGGGGATCTCCAGCCGGATCATCTCTGCGCCTGCAATCACATCCGGCAGCCTTTTTACCGTTTCAATGGAAGGGTTGATCTTCTCTCCCCCGAAAGCGTCAAACCCTGTTATCAGTATCTTCACACTTATCTCTCCTGCCTTTTGGGACTTTATCCCCTCACCGGGGCGCATCCACGCCGGGCCTCATCTGTGCGCCGGGCCTTTTCTGCACCGGGCGTCATCCTCCCGCGGGCTTTCCACTCAAAACCACCGGTTCTCACCGGGCCTTCTTACTCAACAGCTCATCCGATACCTGCTCCAGCTTTTCCGCCCTGTGATACCGGTCGGCAAGAACGCTCTGATCGCTCCCCTGCCTGGAATGGCCGCTGAAAGCCAGCTTCAGCAGAAGCGGGGTCAGCACCGCGCAGCCCACCACCGTAATCACAATGGGCGTCATCATCGCCTGGCTGAGAACCCCCATGGACAGCCCGCGGTTGGCTACGATCAGGGCCACCTCGCCACGGCAGGCCATTCCGGTTCCCACCTGGATACACTCCGCCGTATTATAGCCGCAGACCTTAGCTCCCAGTCCGCAGCCAATGATTTTTGACAAAATAGCCACTGCCAGCAGCAACAGCGAGAACGCCACGAGACTTCCGGTAAGCTGGGGAAGCTCTACCTTGATGCCGATCCCGGCAAAAAACACCGGCGTCAGGAGCAGATAGCTCAGGGGCTCGAATTTGGAGCGGATATAATCGGCTTTAGAGGTACATGCCACCACCAGTCCGGCCACAAAAGCGCCGATAATGTCCGCAACGCCGAAAAATTCCTCCGCGCAGTAGGCCAGCAGCAGACAGATCACGAAAGCAAACACCGGGTATCTCCTGAGATTTTTCTGGTGTGCATGGTTGATCAGCCAGCGGAAAATAAAAATCCCTCCAAAAGCCGCCACAAATGCAAAGACAAAAAACAGGACAATCTTCAGAAGCACCAGAAGCAGCCCGCTGCCGTCCCCGGCCATGCTGGCTACCACCGTCAGCGCCACCAGGCCAAGCACATCATCAATCAGGGCGGCGGCTAAGATGGTGCTGCCCACCCGGGTGTCCAGGCATCCCAACTCCTTCAATGTCTCCACGGTAATACTCACGGAAGTGGCGGTAAGAACCGTGCCCAGGAAAATATTTTCCAAAAGGGTGTTATCCGTAAGCCAGCCAACGCGCCCGGCAAGATAACCAAAGCCCGCACCCATAGCCATCGGCACAAGCACGCCGCACAGCGCCACCAGAAAGCCAGACTTTCCGGCGCTTTTCAGTTCCCGCAGGTCAGTACCCATCCCGGCGGTAAAGAGAATCACAATCACTCCCAGCTCGCTGAGCCTTGACAAAAACTCTGTTTCCGACAAAATATTGAGCATGGCCGGCCCCAGCACAAGCCCCGCAAGCAAAGCTCCCACTACCCTGGGCATCTGGAACTTGCCTGTAAAAATTCCAAACAGCTTCGTACTCAAAAGAATCAGCGCTAAATCTAATAAATAATGATAAGACATCTATGGTCTCCTCCCTTACCCTCTTTTTTCTAAACTTAACACTGTTTTTCTCCCTTTGCAAGAAACGGTTTAAACAAAAAATAGCAGGAAAAAAGCAAAAATTTTGGAACCCCTTCCTATCCGGAAAACATAGCATACAAAATCTGCCTACCTGACAAGCCGTAAAATCCGCGCCTCATACCCCTCAAGCACCTTCGCATTTACCGCCCTCTTCCCTTTGTCCCACCTGGTATCATAGACCACCTTCCACTGTCCTTTCAGTTGAAACCCACGGCAAGGCCCGGAGCCTAAATTACAGTCCATCACATAGACCCGCCCCTTAAGGGCACGAGCGTACACAAACCGGTTCTTTTTCCGGAAAAGCACACGAAAAGAGCCGTACACAAAGGCTTTCTCCTTATGCCGCAGCCAAATCAGCCTCCGGTAAGCCTCCGTTACCTCCCTCCTGGGCTCCTGGCTCAGTCCCTCATAGCAGGGCGGCACCTTTCTATTCCAGGGAAGGGGTACTCTGGCATGTTCCCTGGTTCCCGCAAGAATGCGGGCAAATACCTGCTCTTCCGGCTCCTTTCGGATATGCTCCGCAAAATATCCCTTAGCTTCCACGTCCGTGATCTGTTCCATAGAGGTAAACTCATAATTGGCAAGCCCCATCTCGTCCCCCTGGAAAAGAAAGGGCGTCCCTTTCAGGGTAAGCTGCATCAGAGCCAGAAGCTTTGCCAGGTCGCTGTGGCGGGAGGCGTCCCCGGTGATCTTGCTGATCATCCTGGGGTTGTCATGGTTATTATAAAAAAGGGACATCCAGCAGTTATTGCCGTAGTGCTCCATCCAGTCGATCATATAATCCCGGAAATAATTCAGGTCATATTCGTAATCCTCAAACCGCACGTGCCCCGGCGTCTCCAAATGGTCAAAGGAAAAGATCATATCCAGCTCCCGGCGTTCCTGTCCGGTCACAAGCTGGGCCATTTTCATGCCAAGCCCCGGCGTTTCCCCCACGGAAAAAGCCTGATAAGGCTCGAAGGCCTTTTCCCTGATCTCGCGCAAATACTGGTGAAGCTTTGGCCCGTAAAAATAGTGTTCGATTCCGAAATACCCCATCAGATTTCCGATCACCTCATTGCCCTGGGGAAGCCCTTTTTCCTTGGAAATGTAGTTGATCACATCCATGCGGAAGCCGTCCACGCCCCGGGCAAGCCATCTTTTTATCATGGCAATGATCTCTTCCCGCACTTTGGGATTGTCCCAGTTTAAGTCCATCTGCTTCGTTGAAAAAAGATGGAGCGCCCAACTGTCTGTCTCCTCCTCATACTTCCATGCCGGCCCGGAAAAAAAGGAAGTCCAGTTGTTGGGCGGCGTGTGGCTGCCGTCGTCCTTTTGAATAAAGTAATAATCCCGATAAGGCGAACCCGGCCGCCTGGCCTGCCTGTACCACTCATGCTCGTCGGAGGTGTGGTTGACCACCAAATCCATGATCAACCTCATTCCCCGTTTGTGTACCTCCGACAGCAGACGCTCAAAATCCTCCATGGTGCCGAACTCTTCCATAATCTTGTCATAATCCCGGATGTCATAGCCGTTGTCGTCATTGGGAGAATCATAAACGGGAGAGAGCCAGAGGGCGTCCACCCCCAGCCTCTGCAAATAGTCCAGCTTACTAATGATGCCCGGCAGATCGCCGATCCCATCCCCGTTCCCGTCGCAAAAGCTTCTGGGATAAATCTGATAAAACACCGCTTCCTTCCACCATTTGGGCGTAATCCTTCCTTTGAAGGCCACGGGCTCGTCCTCCTCTGCGTCCACCAGATTTAAAAGGGCGTCAAAAAAATCCATCCCCAGCTTCTTTCTCGTCAGATTGGCAATGGTGCGAAGCGTCAGCGAGGAAACCGCCCTGTTGGTGATCGCCCTCTCCGGTATCCCAAGCTGCAGCAGTATCCTTGCCAGCGCGTCATGCCCTACCGGACTATGATATAATTCCCCCACCGTGCTGTCGTAGGTGATCCAGTGTTCCTTTTTCCCCATAAAAAACCTTTCCCTTTCCGTCGCCGGTGCATGCTCGAAAATTTAGTTTTCACACCGGCTTCCCCGCCCCTGGCTGCCGCTGTTTTTTCGCAAGCTCCGCGCAAATCCTGTCATACTCCTCCTCGTCCAGCTTATATTTCCTCTTGTACAGGAAATAGGAAGCCAGCATCAGGGCGCAGGGCAGAACCGTCATGGCAAACAAAAGCCCCAGGCTCTGCCCTAATGTAACGCCCCCGTACTGCCCTCCTGTGGTTCCGAAGATCACTCCCGATATTTCCGTAAGCTTTTGCTCCTCAGAGATCAGCCCCTGGGCGCAGCGCTGCTCCAAATCGGAGATCTGGTTGGTGTAACCGGTAACCCCAAAGATCAGATAAATGGCGGAGGTAAGGGCTACGATCAGCGCGGAGCTCATCTTGGTGATAAAAGGCCGCAGGGAGGTGATGATTCCCTCGTCCCTAGTGCCGAATTTGTATTCATTGTATTCCACCGTATTCATAATGGAAATCATCATAATCAGATAAAAACCGTACTGCCCGAAATTGGAAAACATATACCCCAGCACCAGAATCCAGAACCTTACCATGTTGACCTCCGGGGTCAAAAGCGAGGCCAGCATCATTCCATAGCCCGCCACGGAAATCACCGCCATGATCCCCATCAGCCTCTTGCGGTGGATATGCCTGGAAATCATGGGATAAAAAATCATCAGAACCCCGGTAGCCAGCATCCCCACCGTGTTAAACAGAGAGTACAGCCCGCCGTTGTAACCGAAGGTAAAATAGATATAAGTGGAGCCGATGCCTCCGATCACCAGCCCATTCCCCACCTGCTGCACCAGAAAAATCACCGCCACCCACACCAACTGATCGTTCCGTGCAATGGTCTTGATGATCTGCCTGAAGGAAAACCGCTCTCTCTTCGCCGCCCTGTTCCCCTCCCGGCGTTCCCTTACCCCCAGCAGGGTAAACAGGATAAACAGCGGGGCAAGGATGGCGATAATCAGCGCCACTCTCCCGTAGGCCACCGCGGTGCTGCCCCCCAGGGCTCCGGCTCCGGTGGTGAACAGGGGAATCAAAATGGCGGCCAGCGTGCCCCCGATTCCCGCAAACAATGTGGTTCTGGAGGTAAAGCGATTGCGCGCGTCCGCATCCGAGCCAAGGGCCGGAATCATACCCCAGTAGGAAATATCACTCATGGTATAGGTAATGCTGAAAGCAAAATACATCAGTGCAAAGAACCACACAAAAGGCCACCCCTGGAGACGGACATTAAACAGCAAAAAAATCACCACCGAGGTTGACACTCCTCCTGCCGCCAGCCAGGGCTTAAACTTGCCGAACCGGGAACGGGTTCTCTCGATAATATTTCCCATCACCGGGTCGTTGAGGGCGTCAAAAGCCCGGGCCGCGATCATAACACCGGTGATAGCCGCAAGCTGCGCCGCGTCCAGCGAATGGGTAAAGAGCACGAAGGTTAGCAGATAGCTGTTGATCAGGCTGTATACCGCATCCCTTCCCATGGTCCCTAGGGGGAAAAAGATCAGATTTTTCTTGGTTATTTTTTCTTGATTCATAATGGCTCCTGTCTGCGCTTTTTATATCTGAAAAGAGATTTGTCTGTTTTCATATTAGCACGATTATTCAGGAAATACCAGATATTCGAAAGTTTCTTAAAGACAATACGGCAAATTCTTTTGGCAAACAGAACGGTTCCCAATTCCGGTACGTTTTGTTATACTATGCTATATGATTTGTAAACGAACATTAAAACTCCAAAACGCAGAATATCAAATGAAAAGGAGCCCAAATGAATCCCGATAAAAATCAAAACAAAATCTTACTTCTAGAGGATGATATAAGCCTTGCGGAGGGTCTGTGCTACTCTCTTCAAAAAAACGGCTATGCGGTGGAAAGCGCAGAGAGTGTACAGGAAGCCATGACGCTTCTTACTCAAAAATCATACGACCTGCTGCTTTTGGATGTGACACTGCCCGACGGCACCGGCTTCTCGGTCTGTGAGACGCTGCGGAAAGAACAAAATCAGGTTCCCATCATTTTCCTCACCGCCTCCGATGATGAGATGAACATCATCCGGGGACTGGACAGCGGCGGCGATGACTATATCGGAAAGCCCTTTAAGCTGGGAGAGCTTCTCTCCCGAATCCGGGCGCTCCTGCGCAGGGCCGGGGTGAAGCAGAGCCCGGAAATCCCCGAATCCAATAAAAATCTTGTTTGTGGAGATATTGTGTGCGGAGACATCCGGATCGACCTTGCCGGGAGCAGGGTATTTCTGCGGGGAGAAAAATTAGAGCTCACCCAGGTGGAATACCGGATTTTGTGCCTGCTTGTCCGCTCCCACGACAGGGTGGTCACCAGAGAGATTCTCTTCGAAAAGCTGTGGGACGGCTTCGGAAATTTTGTGGACGATAACACCCTTTCCGTCTACATCAGGCGCCTTCGGCAAAAGATAGAAAAAGATCCCTCCAGGCCGGAACATCTGATCACCGCCAGAGGGTTTGGCTACCTCTGGCAGGAGGGAGGGGAATCATGACTTTTTTGGCGGATAATGAACAGAAAAAATATTTTTTTCATATCGTACTGATCCTGACCGGGGCGACTCTGTTAGCCGGGATTCTGTGGCGGGCAAACGGACAGGAAATGAAAAAGGCTTTCCTGGAGCACGACGGGCGCGTCGTTTCCTCTCTCCTGGAGCAGGGAGTGAACGAAACCGTGATCGCACGGGCTTTTTCGGAAAAGGAGGCTTTGGATAAGGCGGCTTTGGAAACGGAAGCGGCAGGATCAAAGAATGCCGCCACGGAAAAGGGGAAGGCTCTTCTCCTGCGCATGGGAATCGGCGGAGATACGGAGCTCTTTTTCCTGCCACGGATCAGAGACTTGCACAGAGATATGGGACTTGGGCTTGCGGGGCTTTTGCTCTTGTTGTGGGGGAGCCTTTTGCTTTTGTGCGGCCATTTTCTTTGCCGGAGGGAAAGGCTCTATGAGAAGGCCGTGGGCTTCATTGACCGTTTTATGAAGGAAGGCTTATCAGAACATCTTCCCCGAACCGGCGAGGGGAGTCTTTACCGGCTTTTCGGAAAGATTGATACCCTTGCCAACGCCCTTTCTGCGGAAAATGAAAAGGCTCTGGAGGCTAAAAATTTTCTGAAGGAAACCATATCGGATATTTCCCATCAGCTAAAGACACCCCTCTCTGCCCTTACCATGTATAACGAAATTATTGAGTCTGAAATTTCCTCTGACACAGGAAGCAGGGAAACCGCCCTGTCTTTTCTTGTGAAAAGCGCCGCCTCCCTTGCCCGGATGGAAGAGCTGATCCAGACCCTGCTCAAGGTTACCCGGCTGGATGCGGGATCCGTCCTGTTTGAAAAACAGCCCTGGCCTGTGCCCGACCTGGCGGCAAGGGCCCTGTCCCAGCTCCTGGTGCGGGCCGGGCAGGAGCAAAAACAGATTCTGCTCACCGGGGATGAAAATGTCTGGGTAAACTGTGACCTTCAATGGACAGGCGAAGCCCTGGGAAATCTGGTAAAAAATGCGCTGGATCATACGGATTGCCAGGGACATATCTCTGTGTCCTGGGAAAAGCTCCCGGAATCCGTCAGGATCTTTGTCGCCGACGATGGGACGGGCATTGACGAAAAGGATATTTACTATATTTTCAGGCGCTTTTACAGGGCTTCGAAGAAAAACTCGAAGAGTTGCAAAAACGGGGTCGGCCTGGGCCTGCCTCTGGCCAAGTCCATCATAGAGGGACAGGGCGGAACCCTGTCCGTGCAAAGCAGGCCTGGGGAAGGGACAACCTTTACCCTGACACTGCCGGGATGAAAACGGACAAATGAAAGTTTTAGCCAGCCGAAACAAGTACATTTGTATCAATGACCGCATAATATTTCATAAGCTTCCCTGCTTCCTTGTCTCTGCAATCTCATCATTAATCTCATCCAGCGTCATATCGGATATTCCATTTTCCTCCGCAATACGGCTGGCCACCTTCATTGCCGCCACTGCACGGTTTTCAGGCTCCTTTTCAAGCTTCATGCTGAACGGAATACCATTTTCCTGGATCAGTCTCGAAATACACATCCGCATATATGTGGGCAGGTCAATCCCCAGACGCTCACAGATATTCGTCGCCTTGATTTTAGAAGTATCGTCTGTACGGAACTGGACTAATGAGTTTGCCATAATAACCTCCATGCTGCCAACACCTGCAAATTGAGGCGTTAACACAAATTTGCCTGTGAAACATTTATTTTTCACAGTAGCATTTCCTTTTGTAGCCCTTTTATTATACTGTATTTTGTATACATATGCAATCATTTGATTACTATATTGTTATCATAGATTTAAAAAATTTTCTGTCTTGCCAGAATATATTGATAGGAATCCCCCTCATGATATGATATTCTTTGTTTACAAAGCCGCCCCCTGCATCGCCGCTTTGCTTACGCATACGCCTTACAAAACTGTAAGCTGCTTTTCACCTCATTGTAAGCTTTCCTTTCTATACTATAGGAAACGGCAAAATAATTTGCCGTTCACTATATAAGCATACACCCCCTGCCAAAAACGGGATACCCGTTTATGCATACGCCAGGCGAACAGCTTCCTGTAAGGTAAGAAAGCCCGCCTGGGGCAGGGACGAAGCTTTGAAAGGAGTATAATCACCAATATGGAACTGTTAAAGGTACAAAATTTAAGCAAGATTTACGGCCAGGGAGAAGGCCGGGTACAGGCTCTTAAGGATGTCAGCTTTTCCCTGAGCAAGGGCGAATTTGCCGCGGTGGTGGGAGCGTCCGGTTCAGGAAAAAGCACCCTGCTCCACTGTATTGGGGGACTGGATACGCCCACCCAGGGAAAAATTTTCCTGGACGGGGAGGATTTGTTTGCTCTGGACGAAAAGAAGCGCACAATTTTCAGAAGGAGAAACATCGGCTTTGTGTTTCAGGCCTTTCACCTGATCGAAGAGCTGAATGTGGAGCAGAACATCGCTTTCCCCCTTTTGCTGGATTACCAGAAGCCCGACAGGCAGAGAATCGACGAGCTTCTTGCCATGCTGGGACTGACCGAAAGAAGGAGCCATCTGCCGGGCCAGCTCTCCGGCGGCCAAAAGCAGAGGGTGGCCATCGGAAGGGCCCTGATCATGCAGCCCACCCTGATCCTTGCGGATGAGCCCACCGGAAACCTGGATTCCAAAAGCAGCCGGGACGTGATGGATCTGCTGCTCCATGCAGCCCGGCATTATCAGCAAACCATTTTGATGATCACCCACAACGACAATCTGGCGGCGCAGACCGACCGGATCCTGCGCGTGAGCGACGGATGCCTGAAAGATATGGGAGGTGCGGCACATGAAAAGTTATCTTGACCTTGTCCCCCTCTCCCAGAAGGTTCACAAGAAGCAAAGCCGGATGGTACGGCTCTGTATTATTTTAAGTGTATTTCTGATCACGGCAATTTTCGGCATGGCGGACATGGAAATCCGCTCCCAGAAGGCCCAGGCACAGATCAATTATGGAAAATGGCACGCGGGCCTGCGCGATATAAGCGATGAAGAGATGGCACTGATCAGCTTAAGGCCGAAGGTTCTCGCCTGCACCCGCTACGACACCCTCAACTACCGGCTCAGTATGCATTATCAGATCGACGGCAACGAGGCAGTTCTCATCGGCTTTGACAAAGATGCCCTGAACATTTTTCCTACGGCTCAGATTGTGGAGGGAACCTTTCCCTCGGAGCAAGGCACAGCCCTGGTGGATGAGGGAACGAAAGAGAGGCTTTCCCTAAAGCTTGGGGATGAAATTTCCCTCACTTCGCCGGACGGCTCCCAAAGGCCCTACCGCATCAGCGGATTTACGGGAAAGTTTCCCATGCTTGCAAGGCAGGATGTCTATGGCCTCATGCTCTCCACAGAGGAATTTCGAAAGCTCTCCCTGGACGGCTCGGAGGATAATTATGATTCCCTTCTCTATGTCTCCTTTTCCCCCTGGTGTAACATCCAAAAGGAGATCCGGGACATACAGGAGCAGTTTCAGATACCGGAGGATCACGTAAACAGAAATGAACTGCTGCTTGCCACCATGGGACAGAGCCGGGACGTGAGTATGCTGGCAATCTACGGGGTCGCCCTGATCCTGGCTTTTCTGGTGGCGGTCGCCGGAATCCTGATGATCAGCAGCAGCTTAAACAGCAACATTGCACAGCGCACGGAATTTTTCGGAATGCTGCGCTGCCTGGGCTGCGGCCAGCAGCAAATCATCCGGTTTGTGCGGCGAGAGGCCCTGTACTGGTGCCGCTTTTCCGTGCCTGTAGGAGCCATGCTTGGCACCCTGTGCGTATGGATACTCAGCGCCCTGCTTCGGTACTTAAGCCCCGCCTATTTTGGAAATATGCCTTATTTCGGAATCAGCCCCATCGGAATCGCAGCGGGCAGTATCATCGGTCTGATCACCGTCCTGCTGGCGGCCAAAAGCCCCGCCAAAAGAGCTGCCCTGGTATCTCCCCTTACGGCTGTCTCCGGCAACGCTTCCCGGGGAAATCAGATCCGGAAGGCTGCCAACACAGGCCTTTATAAAATTGAAACGGCGCTGGGCATCCATCACGCCCTGAGCAGTAAGAGGAATTTTATCCTGATGAGCTGTTCCTTTGCCCTGAGCATCATCCTCTTTCTGACCTTCTCCGTGACCATTGATTTTATGAACCACGCAGTAATGCCCCTGGCTCCCTGGACGCCGGATCTCTCCGTGGTAAGCCCCGACAATACCTGTTCCCTGGACAGGTCGCTGACGGAGGAAATCGCGGATTGGGAGGGTGTAAAAAGAGTATATGGAAGAAGCTTTGCCTACGATGTTCCCCTTCGCGGCGCTTTCGCTTCCCAAAAAGCCTGCCTGATCTCCTATGAGTCCTGCCAGTTTGCATGGGCCAAGGATTTCCTCATCGACGGTTCCCTCACGGATACCATAAACGGAAGGGGACTGCTGGCTGTCTATCACGGGGAGGACTCCCTGAACGCCGGGGACGAGGTAAGCCTGGGCATTGGGGGCTGGATGAACCCGGACATTCACGATGAAACGGACACAGACAACGGCGATGGGGAAAAACAGCTCGTCATCTCCGGCATTCTGAGCAGCTCCCCCTTTCAGGCGAACAACGGCGAGGAAATTCTGATCTGCTCGCAGGAAACCTTCCGAAGCCTTACGGGACAGGAAAATTATACCGTCATCGACGTTCAGCTCAAAGGAAATGTAGGCGACGACGTCGCCCGCAGGCTCCGCACTCTGGGCGGGGAAAATATCTCCCTTTCCGACAGACGCCTTAGCAACGAGGAGGTTAAGGGCGCAGTCTGGTCCTTCCGGCTATTTGTGTACGGATTTCTGGGGGCCATCGCTCTGATCTGCGTCTTTCATGTAATCAACAGCATCGCCATGAGCGTTTCTGCCCGTTTCCGGCAATACGGCGCCATGCGGGCGGTGGGAATGGACAGCAGGCAGGTATTGAAAATGGTCGCCGCAGAGGCCGCCGCCTACGGGGTGTGGGGGGTACTGATGGGCTGCGCCCTGGGCCTTCCCTTAAGCCGGTTCTGCTTTGAGAAGCTGATCACCCTGCGCTGGGGAACCCCCTGGTATTTTCCCGTCGTCCCCCTGTGCGTCATTGTGGCGGTGGTGCTGGGCTCCCTTGCCTTTTCCGTTTACGGCCCCTCCAAAAGGCTACGGGCCATGTCTGTGGTGGATACCATTGCGGGGAGGTGAAATCCCGTAAAAGATGCTATAGATAGTCCCTGAACGGTAAAGTCTCTGGAATAGTCCCTGGGAAGGGTTGTGTCCAGAGTGAGGAGGATCGCTTCCCTTGATGCTCATGGGTAGGATAGTTTTCCCGGGAAGCCCCTCCTCCTTATAATGGGACGCAAGTTCCCGGAACATTACCTGCCACAGAAAACTGTTCAGACTCCGCAGGCTGCTCCGCCGCAGCGCATGCTGCCAGGCATAGGGCACAAGCTGTCATGAAAGCCAACAAACGGGCCTGAAATTAACTCTTTCTCATCGTGTATTCCTCTCGCTTTTTTCTTTCAGTTCCCGCATTAACTTGAGTTCTTCCCTGTCGTAAGGCGTAAAAAAGGTATCGAACAAATCATGTTGCCAGCGGTTCAACGGCAGTTCACGATGATTCCACAGTTCATCCCAGGGAAGGAAATGCTGGGATTTCCCTGCTACAAGCCCCCAGCTGTAGCTTCCAATTCCCTCTTCAAAATAAAGCGGCAGATTGTCCCGCACAAAATTATCCTGTACCCGGTTGAGCCATTCCGTATTCATCATAGGACGTTTCTCTTTTTGGAGCTGTCTGACTACTCGCTTTACGCGTTCGATCCCCTCATACTGGTGAAAGGTTATAATATCCGACTCATCCAGCGCAAGGCGCTGAACCGGCTCTACTTCCGCGTCCTCATTGACCCCGTAATCGCCAGGGTAACTCCATACCCCTGCCGTAAGCGGCTGGCTGGGATCTACTTCTCTGGCAGTTTCGAAAACCTGCTTAATATAGGGAATGCTCATGTCGTGCCGGTTGCTGTTGCCTGGCTCATTCCACAGATCCCATGCATAAATCCGGCCATCGCTTCCGAAACGCTCCAATAACGCCACCAGATATTCCTCCAGGGGCCCTCTCCACTCCGGTTCATCCCAGAGTTCCCAGCCGACCTTTCTCTGTTCCCCTGTAAAAGGGTTTTCTTTATGCCCTCCATGGTGCCCGATATCATATTGCTGCCATCCCTGCGTCATCCGGGGCGTAACATCCCTGGGCCTTCCGAACTCGACACAATCGTTGAAAATCACCGGCATCATAGTTATGCCGCGTTCTGCCAGTTCTTCCAGAAACCGTTCCAGACGATCCAAAAATTTGCTGCGTTCGTAATACCAGATATGAAACGGCAGAAACATACGGACGCCGTTAAGCCCGATATCCTCCATCAGCCCAAACTCTTTCCGGACACTTTTGATCACTTCCGGATAAGTATCCTCCTGCCAGAGTTCCACCCCATGCAGCGTAATGGACGGGACATAATTAATCCCCATCACCCAGGGACGCTTGTTATACCATTCCCATGCCTTTTCGGCAGACCAACGTTCTCTCATTTCCTCTTCTCTCCTTCCTGATTATTTCCGGCCAATGGCCGCTGCCTGCATTTCCCGGTCAACAAATAAGATCGAATTTTCCGTCCAACATCCGATACCAAAACCTGCAAAAATTATTATATGATATTTAACCAATTTTTCCAACCATATTTTCGTTTATTCTTCCGGTTCCCGCCAGAGAAATCCCTTGCTTTTTCTTGTCCCGGAATATAATATGGAAAGTATAGAGAAAAGCACTTTCCATGGAAAGCACCCTGAAAAATCCCGGATAAGGAGGAAACCAAAATGAGAGTAATTATGATCGACATAGACACCCTGCGGGCAGACCACATGGGCTGCTACGGCTATGGCAGGAATACCACCCCTGTCATGGACGCGGTGGCAGAAGAAGGGGTACGGTTCAACGATTATTACTGCCCCAACGCCCCCTGCCTGCCCTCCCGGGCCTCCATGGTCAGCGGGCAGTACGGCATCCACAACGGAATCGTGGGCCACGGCGGGACGGCGGCGGATCTGCGTTTGCAGGGCAGGAACAGAAGCTTTACGGACGAGCTCTCCGAAAACAGTCTGTTTATGCAGTTTCGCAGGGCCGGGATGCACACCGTATCCTTCTCCACCTTTGCGGAGCGGCACAGTGCATGGTGGTTCAACTGCGGCTTCAACGAATGCGTCAACGTAGGCGGCCGGGGCGGCGAATCGGCGGAAATGGTAACCCCAAAGGTGCTGGAATGGCTGGAGCGCAATGGCAAAAAGGACAACTGGATGATGCATGTCCATTACTGGGATCCCCACACGCCTTACCGGACGCCCGCGGACTACGAAAGCCACTTTGACAAAGAGCCGCTGCCCGACGACTGGATCACGGATGAAATCTTCCGGGAGCATCTGCTCCATATCGGCCCCCACGGCGCAAACGAGATCAATATGTGGAATGACGACAGCTTCCCTCAGTTTCCCAAGCATCCCGGCAGTTTAAAGACCCTGGATGAGGCAAAGCGTTTCCTGAATTCCTATGACGACGGTATCCGCTACACCGATGATAATGTGGGGCAAATTCTGGGCTGGATGAAAGAAAACGGGCTTTACGATGAGGAGCTTGCCATCATCATCACCTCCGACCACGGCGAGGATATGGGAGAATTGGGGGTATACGGCGAGCATGGGATGGCGGATGAGCCGGTATGCCGAATCCCTCTGATCATCCGCTGGCCGGGAATGGGCAGAAGTACGGTGGTAAAGGGCTTCCATGACAATACGGACTTAGCCCCCACCATACAGGAGCTTCTGGGAACTTCCCTGAAAGTCTGGGACGATTTCCGCTACGACGGCATTTCCTTTGCAAAGGCGCTAAAGGATGGAACCGACTGCTCCAAGCCCTATGTGGTGCTGACCCAGTGCGCCCATGTGTGCCAGAGGAGCGTGCGTTTTGACGACTATCTTTATGTGCGCACGATCCACGGCGGCTATCACCTTTTGCCAGAGGAAATGCTTTTCAATATAAAAAAGGATCCCCACGAGCTCCACAATCTGGCCCAGGAGTGCCCTGAGCTGTGCGCAAAAGGCGCGAAAATGATTCTGGACTGGACGGATCAAATGATGAAGTCCTCCAAATCGGACGTAGATCCCATGTGGACCGTGATCCGGGAAGGCGGGCCGGAGCACTGCCGGGGAGAGCTGCACAGATATATGAAGCGTTTGGAAGGAACGCCCCGGGCCTACGGCATTCCCCTTTTGCAGGAGCAGTATGGGACGCCCGGCGCCAATAATGGGTTTCAGTCTTACCGTTGATCCTCTACAGGGATAAAAAAGGTGCCTCTTTCGAGGGTTTTGTCGTATAGGGAATAAAATCTCCTATGCGGCAAAACTTCCTTTGAGCGCATTTGATTTTATACAACCGCCTCAATCAGAACCTTATCCCCCAGAACAATTTCTTTCACGCCGATTTCTTTCTTTTTATTAAAATTAAAGCTCAGCATATATCCCTTTTTCAGGTGAAAGTAATCAAGATAACCGCAAAGCTGTTCCTCACCTCGTTCATTGTAGGCATTTCCCCGCCATACCTTCATTTCAATAATACTCTGCTCTCCACGGTAATCAATGACTATGTCCATCCTCTCATGGTTGCGCGTCTCCGGTTCTACATAACTGTTCCCTACACCATTGATAATCGGTTTCAAAAAAAGCATAAAGTAACGCCTTCCGGCATCCTCAAGAAAAGTCTCATCTGCGTCTCCATAAAGGTAATCAAACGTCTCCACAAACTTCTCCAGCACCCTTTTTACATCCAAATGACCTCCAACAATAAAGTGATTCTTTTCCTGTACCCCGGCATCATATATTCTGCTCGTGGCAAATTCCTCAGAAATAAATAAATTGTATAGTACTGACTCAAAAATACGATTAGCTATTACCGCAGTTCCCTTATCATTTTTAATAAACCCAAACATTGACGCAACGGCAATATACTGATTTTGAGGAACATAGGGAATAGGCCTGCCCGTAAAAAGCAGCTCATACAGTACGTTCCTCAGTTCCGGGTAATCTGTCAATTTGCCCGTAAGTGACTGGAACAGCGTATTGTCATCATTCACCAGCAGCTTCTCCGCCTCTGTAAATCCTTCTTTCGTCCACGCACAACTTTTATCCGGAAAATCCACAGTTCCCGAGACCTCTTCATCTATATTCTTGCATAAACTGG
Organism: uncultured Lachnospiraceae bacterium; assembly: GCA_949949005.1. Taxonomy (GTDB): domain Bacteria; phylum Bacillota; class Clostridia; order Lachnospirales; family Lachnospiraceae; genus Suilimivivens. The sequence goes on along the minus strand of CATLHM010000010.1, from coordinate 72,269 downwards.
ATACAAGATATGGATAGCCGGAGGTATCGGCATATATCATCTGCGAAATTTCCCCGATATTCATTCCTGTCCGATAATCTGCTTCATACTCCTTAAGCATTCCGGCAATTTCTTCCGCCGAGAAACTCATATCCACCTGAAACTTTGCCGCAATGTTCCATGGGCTGTTCATCTTATGCTCCATATCAGAACGAATTTTCCGTCTTATATTACGAATGTCATAAACTCCGGCAAGAACTACAGACCAAAACGTCGGCGTTGCATTACGGTCAAGGTATGCCGCCCGCAGCTGCGCAAGAAAATCAAGAAACACTTCATTGTTTGATGCACTGTCAGTCTCGTCAATAATCAATACAAACGGTTTACCCGCTTTGCCACATATCTCTGTCAGAAATCCAAACAATTCGTAGAGCTCTATCCTGTTTTCCTGCCCGTCCAACGCTTTTTTCAAAGGCAGTAAAATTTTTGAATCCAGTTGATTCCCTGCCTCAACCTTTTTTATAAAATCTCTGGCAAACGTAACCGAAAAAATGTTTTCCGTTTTAAACTTTGACGTTCCCAGCCTCTGAAAATCCATACTGGCAACAATATAATCCTCTTTCAGAAAATCTGACAATGCACGCAAAATTGTGGTCTTGCCGTATTGCCTCGCTTTATTGATCGTGAAATACTCTCCGGCATCTATCATTGCCCTGATTTCTTTAAGCCGCGGCTGAAGGGCAACCATGTAATGTCTGTCCGGTTCACATGCGCCGTTTATATTAAAAATTTTTGCCATTTTGCCGTCCCCCGCTTTCTCTCTTTAAGATTTACGGCCTTGGTAAGCTGCCTTTGCACTGACGTTTCACGTTTCTATCTTAACATAAAACCATGGATTCCGCCAATGTTTGATTGATAACTCAAATTTTACAAAAAAAGCCGGACAGATTTCCTCCCCTCCAAAGGAATCTGCCCGGCCTCACTTATTCTATGTCAGAACTTATATCAGAACTCTTTCTCTCAGGACTGGGCGTAAACATCGGTGCGGCTTGCCCGGATTCCTGCCCGGTCAAGCTGTCCTAAGCCCGTCACCCCTTCCTTGGTTCCGTCTATTTCAGGATTCACGTAGTTGATAAACCAGCCCTCCATCCGCTTTTTCATCTCTACCACCTTAGCATCCCATTTCTCTTCCCCGTAAAGGTTATGCTCTTCGCCCGGATCTGCCTGCAGGTCATAGAGCTCGTTTTTCCCGTAAGGGTATCTGTGGACATACTTCCAGTCCCTTGTCCGGATCATTCTCACAGGGCCGTATTCATCGAACACCACCACTGCATTCTCGCCTCTGTCGTCCTCCTGATCCAGCAAAAGTCCGGCAAAGCTTTTGCCCGGAAGGGCCCGCTCTGTCTCTGAGGGACATCCCGCCAGCTCTAAGAGGGTGGGGAATACATCGTAAGCGCTCACCATATCTGCCGAAACCCTTCCCTGTGGGATATGTCCCCTCCAGGTGGCAAGGAAGGGCACTTTCACCGCTGTATCATACATATTCTGAGGGAAGGTGCCGTTTCCCTTTCCCCAGATCCCATGGTGCCCCATGCTCATACCATTGTCCGCCGTAAAGATGATCAGGGTGTCCTCTGCCAGAGACAGTTCCTCCACCTTATCCAATATCCTGCCCACCTGCTCATCCATGGCGCTGATGGCCGCAAAATATCCGGTCAGGTTTTCCCGGCGTTTGTCCGTGCCGTAAACCGGCCCTGTGGTCATGTCTGGATGGTCAGGGACGTCGGGAATGCTCTCAAACTTGCAGTCCTTATAGTAGTCGATCCATTTTTTCGGGTGCTGCTCCGGCTCCCAGGGAGAGTGAGGCGCGGTGTAATGTACCGACAGGTAGAAAGGGCTGTCCTTTAACTCGTCCAGATACACCAGGGCTCTGTCCGTGATCACCTCCGTAATGTACTTGCCGTGCTCCACCGTAATATTACCGTCCTCCACGATATCCGGGTGATAATAGAAAGCTCCGCCCTTACCTATGGTATACCATTTGGAAAAGCCATGCTGGCTGTGTACGCTGTCGCCTAAGTGCCATTTGCCTGCAAGGGCGCACCTGTATCCGTTTTCTGCCAATACGTCGGTATAAGCAGTCTGCCCTTCCAGATAGGCAATAGGCTTTCTCTCGTCCACATACCCTCCGTAGGGATTCTCCTTCCCCTGGGCGGCAAACTTCTCAGCGTCCACATTGCCGCTGCGCAGCCAGTCATGGACGCCGTGAGCGGAGGGAATCGTCCCTGTAAGCAGGGAGGCCCGGGCGGGAGAGCAAACCGGCGAGGCGCAGAAGAAATCGTCAAACCGCATTCCCGAGGCAGCGATCCGATCTAAGTTGGGCGTGTGCAGCTCCGGCGTTCCCGCACAATGCATGGCCCAGGCTCCCTGGTCGTCCGTCAGTATAAATATAATATTGGGCTTCTTATTCATTGTAATACCTCCAAAGGACGGGCTCATATGCCCGCCCCTTTTATCAGATTATTTTTCAATTTCCATGATAAGCGGCGTTAACTGCTTCCAGAATTTCTTCGCCGCCCTGAGAACGCCAGTCTTCGCTGAGCTTCTGTGCGCCTTCCTCGATGCTGATCTTTCCCTGAATCATATCGTTGAAGTACTGTACAAACACGTCGTCCACTACCGATGCCTTCTCGATCTCAGTGGCTGTCCTTGTGTTGATCAGGTTCTTTACCTGGCTGTCCGTAGCCAGCTCAACAGTCTCCTGTATTCTGTCCTTGTTGGGATCCGTGGGAGGAATATAATTGCTCTCCAGCGGCCAGTAGAAGGAGCCCCATGCCAGTGCGTGTGCCCATCCGTCAGGAGAAAAGGCATCCTTTGCGCGCTCTTCCTCGTTGAAAACGATCTCGTCCCCATTCTTCGTGTAATGGATTCCCTCAATACCAAGACGGAGCAGGTTATTTCCCTCCTCGGAAACCATGAAGTTCATAAATTCCGCAGCCTTGGCAGGGTTTTTACATGCCGTTGTGATACAGGTCATCTTACCGCCCTTGCCCTGTTTGCTCAGTCCGTAAGTGCCGCTCTCGCCCTTGGGCGCGTGTCCGTAGCCGATAGACGCATCAGGATTTAATTCCCGCACGCTGCTTTCATGACGGGTTACATGTCTGAACAGTGCGCCGGGCATTGCGCCGATTTTGCCCTGATAAAATTTCTCTTCCTTCTTAGGTGTATCGTTAAGCATCAGCTCGGGATCAATCACTCCGCTGTCCCAGAGTCCCTTAATGTATTCCATACTCGGAATAAAGCAAGGATCCTCAAACCAGGGAATCACGTTGTCATTCGCATCCAGTGCATAATCCGCATATTTAAGTCCATGTCCGAAGAATACCCAGTCAAAGGGGGTAGAATTTGCGCTGGAAATTTTTTCCGCCGAGTATCCGTAAGTATCGTTCTGTCCGTTTCCATCCGGATCGTTAAAGGTAAAGGCCTCCAACACGGCCTTCATATCATCCAGCGTCTCCGGATAGGACATTCCCAGGTTATCCAGCCAGTCCTGACGCATAATGATCAGAGAGTTAGCTGCGTTATATTGTGTAATAAAAGGAATTCCGAAATAATTTCCATCGGTTGCCGACCACTCATAGGATTCCAGCCATGCCTTCATGTCCGGATTGGCATCCATGTAATCGTTCAGGGCAATAACCATCCCGTCGTCAATCCACTGCTGGGTTGCGCTGGTTCCATAGTCGCCGGTCACCACATCCGGGAAATCTCCGGAAGCCATGGCTACATTGACTTTCTCCGTGTTTCCCTCGGGTACCACCTCCACGGTCAGGTCAATCCCCAGCCTGTTGTTGATCTCCTCCACAATACGGTCGCCGTCCTTGATCACCTCGGCAGCGGCGTCACCGGTGGTAAGCCAGCGGATCGGCACTCTCTCTCCGCTGTCTGCACTGCCCTGTCCTGACTCCCCGGCCGGAGCTTTCGCATCCTCTGTGTTTGTCTCACTCTGGGCGGGGGTATCCTGGCTCTTCGTGCCGCAGCCCATGGCGGTTGTCGCAACCATTCCTGCCAGAAGCAGACTTACGATTCTCTTCTTTTTGTTAATAAAATTTTTCATAAAGACCTCTCTTTCTTTAAAAAATGTATAGCTCTTTAGCCTTTCACCGCTCCGGAAGTGATACCCTTGGAGAAGTACCTCTGGAAGAACGGATAAGCGCACATAATTGGTATGATGGCCATCATAACCGCAGCCATCTTCATGGGTTGCCCCAGCAAAAACAGGCTCTCCCCGCCGCCGGAATAGGCAGCATCATTTTCAAAAAGCATGGAACGCAGGAATAGCTGCAAAGGCCATTTCGTCCTGCTGTTGATGTACATGATAGCAGAGAAGAAATCGTTCCAGTGATCCACCGCATAAAAAAGTGTAACCGTGGTAACCGCAGGCTTGGAGATGGGAAGCATGATCTTAAACAAAACCCCCACATCCGTACATCCATCCAAAAGCGCCGCCTCCTCCAGCTCCGCCGGAAGATCCGCAAAGAAATTACGCAGCACAATCAGGTTGTAGGTATTCACCGCGGAGGGAAGAATCATGGACCAAAGACTGTTCATCAGGTGCAGATCCTTCACCACGATATAGGTGGGAATGATACCGCCGGAAAACATCATGGTAAACACTGCCAGGAACATCAGTACGCGGTGTCCCTTCAAATCCTTTTTGGAAAGGACATAGGCGGCCATGATGGTGATCAGCATATTGATAAGCGTACCTACCACCGTAATGAAAAGACTGTTTGCATAAGAAATCCACAGATCCACATTTTTCAGCATATAGGAATAGCCTTCAAAAGACCACTCCGAGGGCCACAGATGTACATTCGTGGACAGATAGCCTTTCAGGGACGAGACCGACACTACCAGACAGTCCCAGAAGGGATAGAAAGCCACAATTGCCAGCAAAACCAACAGCGTGATATTGATGGCATCAAAGATCCGGCTTCCCATTGAATGCTTTACAGGATGTTGGCTTTTCACTTTCGCACGCATCAATAAATCCCCTCCTCTCCTGCCATTCTGGCCGCTTTATTTGCAATCACAAGCAGGATGAAATTGACGATAGATTTAAACAGCCCTACCGCTGCCGCCATCTCAAACTTTCCTTCCTGGAGACCGGTTCTGTATACATAGGTATCAATAATATCCGCTGTCTTGTATACTCCGGGATGATACAACACGAAAATCTGCTCGAAACCTGCCTGCATCAGTCCGCCGATACGGGTAATAAGCACCACCACTATGGTAGAACGGATACATGGCATGGTCACGTGAAGCAGTTTATGCCACCGGTTTGCCCCGTCCACGGTCGCCGCCTCATAAAGCTGGGGGTCGATTCCTGTCATGGCCGCCAGATAGATGATGGTGTTCCATCCAAAGGTCTTCCAGATCATGGACACTACCATGGTGGATACAAAGTACTTCTCATCGGTAAGGAACCCAATGGGCTGAAATCCAAGGGCCTTGATTGCCGCATTGACAATTCCTGAATCCATAGACAAAAGGTTGGTCAAAATACCACCCACTACCACCCAGGAAATAAAGTTAGGCACATAAATAGCGGTCTGGATCCCTTTTTTCAGCCGACTTCCTTCCCTTAATTCATTGAGCATAAGAGCCACAATGATCGGGAAAGGGAATCCAAAGACCAGACGGATCAGGCTGATCCGCAGGGTATTCCAGAATACGGAGTAAAACTTCTTTAATCCAAATAATTCCTCGAATACCTCAAACCCCACCCAAGGGCTTTTCATGATCCCCAGCATCGGATTGAAATCTTTAAACGCAATGCTTGCCCCGTACATGGGTATGTAGCAGAAAATAATGTAATAAATCAGGGCCGGTACAAGCATCAGATACAAATATTTATGCTTCCATAAATATTTCGGTAAAGATTCCTTTTTCTTTTCCGGTAATGCTTTCGTGTTTTGTTTTGACTTAAGCAATGTTTTCAATATCATCCCTCCTTCTCTCTACACTGCTTGTGCCTGTTGCGCATATCAAATGTCCAAATTCACTAATTTCAGTTTTTATCAGCCATTTTTTACGCTTTGTGCTTCATGCAATCATTTTAATTGTACAACACGTCAAATAAAATACAAAAATTAAACCATTTGCCATCCACTTTATACAATTTCCCCAAATATGGGGAGAATTCAATACTCCCTATCCAATTATTCAACCGGATTAAAAAAATCAAGTTTAATTTTTGCTATACGAAAATACCTCAAATTTGACTTTTTTCTATAATTTTGTATAATAAATGTAACAGTTTCCTTGTCCGGACTGGTAATTAAGCTGTAAATCTGATCTATCTTATGACTGGGAGAAACGATCCAATGAGAGACACCCTACTGAAATTTACGCGTCCCAATCTATATAAATGGAAAAATATTTTAAAATCAAAGCATTTTTCCTCCTCTTTCTGTTTCCTTTTCTGTGCCATAACCATTATTTTTATTTTTGTCAGCGTGCTTCTTGTCATGCAAAACACACACACCATAAAAGACGAAATGGAATCCGAGGCCAGCCACGCTGCCATTTGCATACAGGATATTCTCAATTCCGTCAGAAACAATGCCACCCTGGTGGGGTCTCTGCCCTCCGTCAGCACGGTTCTGAACCACCCTGCCCCCGCCATTGATCAGCTCTCCGCAATGATTAAGGATGTTTCTTCCTTCAGTACGATGTACGACTATGACAATATGAGCATTTTTTTCGAGCCTTCCAAACGTGTTTTTGACTCCGATTACGGTATCTATCACTATTCGGACTATCTGTATCAGGACTTTCTAAACGCCATCTATGAGGATCAGTCCTATGAGCGCTGGCTTCTGCTGCCATCACTGGACAATATGGCCCTCTCCGGCTCCCCGTCCCTGCTCACCTACGTCCACCGGCTGCCCTACTATGAGACCCACGGGAAAGGATTTATCAGTTTTTCCCTGTCTGTTCCCTATTTACGGAAGCAGACTGCCTCTATCATTGACAAAGTTCCCTACCCTGCCACGGTCTGTTTTCAGGGACAATTACTCTGGAGTACTCAGGATAGCCTGGCTGACAAATGGGACAATACCCAAAGTCCAGCCCTCAATGCTGACCTGCTGTTTCCTCATGCCAAGACCTATTCCTTTTCCACCGATGACGGCACGGAGGTTACCTTTTATATCAATGCTTCCCAGCTCTTTCTGAGGCATCTTCTGGCCCTGCGTCCCCTGCTTTCCTCATGGCTTTTTTCCGTAGCCTTTATCTTTGTGCTGGCTTTTCTTTTTGCCCTTCTGATGCTGCGCCCCATGGATGCCATGATGCGTAAAATCGGGCTGCCCACTTACACAGAAGTTCCCGGCAGCGGACTGGATGAATATTCCCTGCTCAACAACGCCCTGGACAATATGTCTGCACAGCTAAAAAATATTGACTCCCTTATGCTGGAAAACAGGCAGCTTATTCAGGATCAATTGCTACATAATATTTTATATGGCTATGTGGATGTGGAACGTCTCTCCACCCAATACGGAGAATATGGCATCGCGTTTCCGTATCACAATTTCTGTCTGATCCTCATGGCCCTTCCTAAACTGGATGAAATTACCGATCTGGCACGGCTGGAACAGATCCGCCTGCTTGCCTACAACAATGCGCTTGTGGCATTGTCCAATCTGGGGAAATGTTACGGCACATACATGGGAAACAAACATATTGCCCTCATCGTCAATACCAAGGAATGGGAGCATCTGCGCACAGAACTTATGAAGGTCTGCATTGTCATCAAGACCAGCCTGCTGGAAACCCTCTCCCTGTGTCCGTCTTTTTCTGTCTCCCTGTGCTCTCAGGAGTCACCCAATTTCCACCAGGCATTGATCCAGGCGCAGCGTATCCTATTTTTCTCCACAGGAGAGACCAGCGATTTTGTCTATTTCAGCAGTCAGCAGGATTATGCGCCTGCGATTGGTTCGGATCTCCTTCTTCAGTTTACGCAGTGTATCATGGATAAGGACAACGCCCTCTTAAATGATCTTTCCGACCGTTTTGAGCAGCAATATCTCCCCTCAGACGTAAGCTTAGAAGAAGCCCGGCGCCTGAGCGGTATGCTTTTGTGTTCTGTTTTTGTGAATTTGATGGAATTAAATATAGATATTAAAGAAAATCTTCTGACAGGGGCATTATCCAAACTGGAAGACGCCCAAACCGCCCCTGAATGTAAACGTATCATATTTAGCTGTTTCTGCCCATTTACAGGAGACACGGTCAAAATTTCGGATGAGGCGCACTCCTATATCCACAAGGCAATCCGCTATCTGGAAGCCCACTATACGGAATCCCTCTCCATCCCCCTGATCGCCAGCCATACCGGTGTCAGCGCCATTTATTTAAACCGTATTTTCAAACTTTCCACTGGAAAAACCGTGTCGGAGTACTTAAACGACTACCGCATTGCCAAGTCCCTCCCCATGCTTTCCGATACCTCCGATACCATCGTCCATATCAGCGAGGCCGTGGGCTATGGGGACGTGCGCAGCTATATCCGGTTCTTCAAAAAGTTTTATGGCATGACGCCCAGCGAATACCGCAAAAACCCCATGCCAAAGCCCTGATTCCTGACCTTCCCGGCTTCTTAGTCTGTGTGCCAGACATGGCCCCCCATCTGCACAGGACTACGCGCAAAACTCTAAGCCAGATATTGGTAGATATTGTAAATATTGATAAAAATGATCACCACCATCAGGGCGATAAACAGCTTGTTGGTATTTTCCGCGTCGATTTTGCGGCTGACCTTTCTTCCGAAAATCCCGCCGCTGATTCCTCCCACCACCATCAGAAGCAGCAAAAATACGGACACCTTGGGCACCGATCCGGTGGCAACGGTCTGCACAAAGCTGGTGATCTGGGAAAATAAAATGATATAAAGGGAATTCTGGGCCGCCGTCTTGACCGGCATGGAAAAGAAGAAAAACAGAACGCCCAGATTGATGGGGCCGCCTCCGATTCCCAAAAAGGAAGAGAGCACGCCCAGCACCATTCCCACCAAAAGACACACCACCGCGTTTGTCACCTTAAGGGAGGGAAGCTTCTCCTTAAGGATGGTGTAAATCAGGGTACCAAGGGTGACGATCAAAAGGCAGATGGCCTGCACCCCTCCCACATACCGCTGCTCATAAGCGCCTGTCAGAACCTGGAACAGGCTTTTGCCCATTACCCCGCCTGCCGCCGCCCCAACAGCCAGAAGCGTCCCGATCCGCATGTCCACCAGAGACTCCTTTTTCAGTTTGGTGGTTATATAGGAACAAACGCTCATGGCCAGCACTGTGGTGCCGGATAAAAAGTTAATGGTCTTTACATCCAGCATCCCAAACGCGTCCAGCACAGGCTTGATAATCACGCCGCCCCCGATTCCGCAAATCGCCCCCACCACAGATGCCAGAAAACTGATGAGAAAAAAAATCAAGTAAATCATATAATCCTGCCCCTTTCCGGAATGAAATCCTTCTTATGTTTAATAATACAATCTATCATCCGTTTTCACAAGCATTTCCGGCAGTTACTTTTTCACATTATAAGCCCCGGACAGCGGCTGTGTGGATGGGCGTGCTTGCACGCACAGCCATACAGACATTGGACGGGCAAGCTGGTATGAGTATGTAGGGCAATAGCCCGGAATACGAATACCTGCGGCGATTGCGGGAGCACAAAGTGCGGAGCAATCGGCTTTCACGCCCTGGTGATGCGCCGCGCCAGCGGTGCATGTAAGTTTGCTTCAAAACTTCCCGCCACCGCCGCCATGGGTGGTTCCCGATGATGAGGTATGCGTACTCGAACCTCCCCCGGAGCTGCTTGGTGTGGTTGTATTGTTATTCTCCGCTTTTTTCCTGCGGTCAATTTGCCTGTATAGGAACAAATCGCTCTTTCTCGTCAACTGCATACCGTTATCCGCGATATAGTTATCCGCCTCTGACCTGCGATGCACGGTTTTGAGCTGGCTTCTCATGATCCCTGTGGCCACTAACGCAATGATAAATCCAATCCCAAAGCAAAGCACCAGATTAATACCGGCCTCAAAGGGCTCCTTCGGAAGATTATCCACATCATAAGGCTCGCCTGTCCGTGCCTGTGTTATAAAAGCATCGCACAGCGATGCAAAGCTTGTGAACGCCGCCCCATAATCTCCCTCGCTTAAATCAGTGATAAAGCGCTCGGACATATACTCCCGCCCTGCGTCAGTGACTGCCGTTATGCCATAGCCTGTGGTGGATATCCACCAGTCCCTTTCCTCCATACTGATCAGCAAAAGGATTCCGTCTCTCTCTTCCCCAAAGCCGTAACCGTTATAATCGTAAAAATCGTCCGCATAGGCCATGACCTCCTGCCCTTGCGTGGAATCCACCGTAACCACCACAAGATCGACCTGCTGCCTTTCGCTGACTTCATCCAGCATGCCCAGCAAATCTGCCTCCTCGTCCTGCGAAAGAAGGTCAGCCATATCCACAAGCCTCGGCATATCTTCCGCAGCAAATACACGAAAAGCCGGGATTTCGGATACCAATACTACTAATACCATGAAAAGCAGTGCAAAAAACCTGCCCCTTACTCTCTCATTCAATGCCCTCATTCTCCTTCCCTCCTTACAGCAGCCAGAGCAGGTAGGAAAGGCCAAACAATACCGAGCCTATGATACCTGTCAGTCCAAATAACCATTTTTTATACGCAGCCTTATCCAGGGGCAGATCGCCTACCATCCTGCCGGACTGTCCGTTCATGGCAAAGAGATAATTCTTCCCGTTCCATGTAGCATTCAGCAGCCATACCGGAAAAAGGGCATATTTTACTTCTCCATTCTGTAATTGGATGCTGCCCGACTCCCTGGTAACCGTGATATAGCCCTTCACAGTCTCATAAAAGACATCCTCCACGCTTTTTCGGATTCGCTCGTTGGCCCGCTCCACGCTTTTGCCGGAATCTACGTCATATTTATCTGCCAGGTAACCTGCCAGATAGGCGGTCTTAAAGTCCACCGCCTGGGAAAAGTCAAAGGGCTCAAGGGATTCCATTAATTCATCCGGCATCCTGGCGGCGCCATCCACGGGAACCCTTTGAAATTTAAGCTTCCCTCCCCGGCAGACCGCATAATATCTCGTTTCCGTATAATCGTATTGGCTATCGCTCCATGTACGGATCTTGGTTGCCCTGTAACGCATATTGACGTCCGCCTCCGTATCAAAGAGCCAGAAGGGAACATATACCCCCTTCACTTCCTCTATATGGCTCTCATCCTTAAACACCTTGGGAAGGAGCCGTTTCCCCTCATAAAACTTCTTCAAGGCTTCTTTTGCATACTTTTTATCCTTTTTAAAGGGAATCACATAATCCGGCCTCAGCATACCTGTCAGCCGTCCCATTATCACCACCGGATTCCCGCAAAACGGACAGGAAGAAGCTACTGTATTCTCATCACAGGCGATCTCGCCGCCGCAGGAATTGCAAACGTAAGTATGTAACCCTGCCAGCTCATCCTCCTGCCATTCCCCATTAGCCATCTGCCAGCTCATATCATCCGGCAAATCGCTTTTTAACTCGCTGTCATAGCTGGCCAGTGTCTCCATCTCAAATTCCGTATCGCAGAAAGGACATTTCATTTTCTGTACCTCACTGTCAAAAGCAATAGCTCCGCCACAGCAGGGGCACTTAAATTCTTGTATCTGAGTTGTTTTTGACATTTCTCTCTACCTCCTTATAGAAACGTATTTTTAAAACAAAGTTCACAAGGAAATCCGCAAAATAAACTGTTTATCCTTCTCTGAAAAAGAATAGATACCGTCATATCTCTCTACAATGGCACAGATGCTTCGTACTCCAATCCCATGTCCCGGACTGGATGTGACAGGAATACCATGGTCAAAAGCAATTTCCTCAGAACAGGAATTAATGATCTGCAAAAAAAGCCTTTCACCCTTTTCGTATACTGTAACCTCAATGACTCCCGGCTGTCCTTTCTCCCTTTGTTTTTGACAGGCGTGCAGCGCATTTTCCAGTGCATTGGACAGCAATACGCATAAATCACTTTCGTCAACCGCGACTGGCTGGGAAATTGCCGCCTCAACCTGCATCAAAATACCACAATCCTCTGCCCGTTTGGCAAATGCGGAAAAAATCAGGTTCGCTGCTTCATTTTTACAGAAAACGGCCACTTTATTTGTCTCAATTTCCCTATAAATTTTCCGGATATATTCCTGCGCCTGCTTAAGCCGCCCGTCCTCAATGCATGAGGAGAGATACTGCATATGATGACGCATATCATGGCGATACAGACTCGTTTTTTCCTGTGATTCCCGCAGCGCCCTGATTTCACGGGCCGCCTGCTCCACCTGCAAATTCAGGATATCCTGCGTCCGCTCAAGCTGGTTGCGTATCCGTCCCTCCGCCGAAGTATACGTCACAAAAATCAGGTACGCTACACTGCACACAAAAGGCATAAATTCTATTGCGACCAGACGTCCTTCCTGCAAGAGGCTTGTATAGATTCTTGTCAAATAATCAAAGCCATAATACAATGCCGGCACCATTCCAAATTGACATTTTACCGAAACAGGATAATGGGAAATGGAACGCACAGACGGCGCAACCAAATACACTATGATCAGCAGAATCGGCAGTGTCAAAATCAGTTCCGCTGTATTCTGCATCACAAAGCCTCCGGAAAATACGGCAGTAATCAGTAATGCCAGCCAACGGCGCAACTGGCAGCAAAGATAGGCGGTTAAGACCGCGATTATCGGCCAAAGATACTCTCCGCTGAGTACACAGAGCACCCCTATCAGAGGAATATGCGTGATAAGCGGATAAATGCTCTCCACAAGATCCGGGTCAACTCTAAAATAAATAATACCCTGAAATACTAAAATCAAGGCCAGAGCGCCAATCAAAACCACATTCTTTTTCCACGTCCAGCGTATATCGCAAAATACTGCAGATAGAATCATACCAAAAATCCCTACGGCAGTAAGGTTTATGATATATACATCAATCATTATATAAATACCTGCTTCCGCTCAAATATATATTCGAGATATGACTCCTTGATCTCGGAGCTCTTTCCATGCGGAATAGGAATCTGTGCCTGATTCTCCATTGTAATCGTCTTGTAAGAAATATTTTGAATATATTCCATATTGATCAAAAAGGAGCGGTGAGGCCGCAAAAAATTTTCATATCGCGACAGCTCTACACATAACTCCCCCAGGCTCTTGTTGCTTTCCAGGACTTTTCCATTATCCATGTGAAACATCAAGGTACGCCCGATAACCTCACAATATTCCAATTTGTCCAGATCGATTCGGGTGATCCCATTTTTACAACGCAAAACAAGGCTGTGCTGCCGTTCTTTTTTGTGTTCAGAAACGACAGCCTCCATTAACCGGAAAAAACTCTCCTCACGGATGGGTTTCATCTGATAAAAATATGCATCTACCGTATACGACTGTACAGCAAATTCATCAGATGATGTTAGAAAAATTATTTTTACCGCATTGTCATACTGCCGGATTTCTTTTGCAACATGAATTCCATCCATCCCTGGCATAATTACATCCAGAAACAGGACGTCAAAACACATTCCCTTCTCGATCTCAGCCAGCAATTCCAGAGAATTTTGAAAAGAGGCATACCTGATCTCCCGGTTCTGCTTCTCGCAATATTGATCAAGTAATCTTTCAATTTCATCCAGCACAGACATATCATCATCACAAAACGCTACTTTAATCATATCCATCATGCCCCTTCTGTTTATTTATATTATCACAGTTTGCAATTACAATCAAATTGCATCTCCTATGCCAGGGCGTGTTTAAAAATTATTGTATACTACCCCCTCAGAAAAAGGGTGGCTTATCATGAATCGACCTTAAAATGCATCAAACAGACAGTGCCTGGGCTCCGGGCACTTACTGTTACAGTTTGCGGCCGGTTAGGCCGTGAACTGTAACACTTCCTATTGCTCATTCTGAATTCCGAAAAGAAACACTTGCACTTACCAAAGCCATGTGCTATTATCGTAGCGGACAGTATCAAACCGAACTGTACCGGCACATACAAGATCAGCAGGCCTCCTTAACGGGTCGTTCCTGCAAAAACACCTGGCAGCATACCTTCGGGAGCTGACCTCATGTGAAATCAAATCGGATTCTTATATCAGATGGTTGCACCGGCGGGCAGCACATCTTCATATGAGAGTTTTTATTGTGTGTCTGGACAGTAGGGGTCCAGGCTTTTTTTTATGCGCAGGCCCACGACAGGGCTGCGGATTTCAACGTTGTACCTATAATAAACGACAAAATAATTTGTCGTTTATTATTCGTCAGGAGAATGGCAGGCTACGGAAAGGAATGGTAATTTTATGGAAATTACAGGTAAAATCGACGAAGTGAGAAAGCAGGTGAAGGAATGGAGAAAGCAGGGCCTGAGTGTGGGGCTTGTACCCACCATGGGCTATCTCCATGAGGGACATAAGAGCCTGATTGACCGGGCGGTGGCTGAAAATGACCGGGTAGTGGTCAGTGATTTTGTCAACCCCATCCAGTTTGGAGCGGGCGAAGATCTGGCAACTTATCCAAGGGACATTGAGGCGGACAAAAGGCTCTGTGAGCAGGCAGAGGCCCATCTAATCTTCCACCCCGAGCCCGAGGAAATGTACGCACCGGATTTTTCCACCTATGTGGAGATGCAGAAGGTCAGCGAGGGCTTATGCGGCAAAACCAGGCCCACCCATTTCCGGGGTGTCTGCACGGTTGTCTGCAAGCTGTTTCATATTGTGACGCCGGACCGGGCGTATTTTGGTCAGAAGGATGCACAGCAGCTTGCCGTGATCCGCCGGATGGTACGTGATCTTGACATGGACATTCAGATCATAGGCTGTCCCATCATACGCGAACCTGACGGCCTTGCCAAAAGCTCACGGAACACCTATTTAAATGAGGAAGAGCGAAAAGCGGCGCTGGTACTCTCAAGGGCTGTTTTTCACGGCCAGGATATGATGGAAAAGGGCGAGCGGGATGCCGGAACGATTTTATCGTCCATGAAAAAGCTGATTGAAGCAGAGCCTCTGGCCAAAATTGACTACGTGGAAATGGTGGACGCAGACACCATAGCGCCGCTGGCAAAAGCCCAGGGCAGAGTCCTTACCGCTATGGCAGTGTACATTGGCTCCACCCGTCTGATCGACAACTTTATCATGGAAGTGTAACCACTTGAAGCAATTGAAACCCAGGCGCCAGGCGGCGCGGAAATGAGGAAATTATGACTCTTGAAATGCTGAAAAGTAAGATCCACCGGGCCACAGTGACCCAGGCGGAACTGAATTATGTGGGAAGTATTACTATTGACGAGCGCCTTATGGAAGCGGCGGGAATCTATGAGTATGAAAAGGTGCAGATCGCAGACGTGGATAACGGGGCAAGATTCGAGACCTATGTGATCGCAGGCAAACCGGGAAGCGGAACGATCTGCTTAAACGGTGCGGCGGCCCGCATGGTTTCCACCGGGGATAAGATCATCATCATGTGTTATGCCCTGATGTCTCCGGATGAGCTTGCAGAGAATCCTCCCAAGGTGGTGTTTGTGGACGACGAAAACAGGATTACCTCCGTCGCCCGCTACGAAAAGCACGGAATGCTTGGAGACGTCAACGGCTGATTTTATGTATGAGTCAGCCGATTAATCAAAAAAGAGGGAAACACTATGGACAAAATTAAAAAAATATGTAATTTTCTGTCGACCAATATCGCTGTATTCATTATCATTTTTTCCGTCATCGCCTTTTTTTACCCGAAAGGCTTTTCCTGGGCCACGAATTATACCACTCTGTTTCTGGGAGCCGCCATGTTCGGTATGGGGCTCACCATCAAAACCGGGGATTTCAAAGTTGTTTTTACAAGACCCAGAGATTTGTTCCTTGGATTTTTGCTCCAATATACCATCATGCCCATCACCGCATTCGCGCTGGCAAAGCTCTTTGGCCTGTCCGCCGATCTGGCCCTGGGCGTCATTCTGGTGGGATGCTGCCCGGGAGGCACAGCCAGCAATGTGATTACTTATGTGGCCGGCGGCGACGTCCCTCTCTCCGTGGGAATGACCATCGTATCCACCATATTGGCTCCCATTTGCACGCCGGTCTTAGTCTATCTCCTGGCCGGCTCCTGGGTGCAGGTATCGCTCCTGGCCATGATGCTGTCTGTGGTAAAAGTAGTGCTGCTCCCTGTGCTTCTGGGCATTTTAATCTACCGGCTGTTTCCGAAACAGATTGACGCCATCCGCGAGCTCCTTCCCCTGGTGTCGGTGATCGCCATTGTGATGATCATATCCGGAATCGTGGGAAGCAACGCGGAGAAAATCATGACCTGCGGGGCTTTGGTCATGCTCGTGGTGGCAATCCACAATGTGGTAGGCCTTTGTCTGGGAACGGGAGTGGCAAAGCTGCTGAAACTGGAAGACAAAAAAGTGACTGCCATAGGAATTGAGGTGGGCATGCAGAACAGCGGACTGGCAATTTCCCTTGCCACAGCCAACTTTGCGGCCAATCCCCTGGCAACCCTGCCGGGAGCCATCTTTTCCGTGTGGCATAATATTTCCGGCACCGTCTATGCCGCAATCCGCCGCAGAATGAGCGGGGAGGGCTGATTGCCCTCCCGCCATCCACGAAAAAGCCTCCTGATCAGGAAGTCATTACGTCATTAAAAGCGTTTATCTCCATTGGCCGGATTATCCAATACCTTTCCGTTTTCTGCGAAACGGGAACCGTGGCAGGGACAGTCCCAGGAACGCTCCGCAGGGTTCCATTTCAGGGCACAGCCCAAATGGGGACAGCGGGGAACGGTGGGCGTAATCATATTCCAGACCGATTCCGAAAGGTTGCAGAGCATTTGCCCTGTAAAAATAGTTCTTGCGGGACAAAATACCCGGGCGTACGGATTTTCCTTCTCCTGTATCAAATCTGCCAGAAGCATTGCCGATACCATGGCGGAGGTCATTCCCCATTTACGAAATCCGCTGGCCACATAGCATTCCTGCATAGACGGCGAATATACCCCAATATAGGGCGCGTGATCCAAGGGCATACAGTCCTGCGCCGCCCAGTGGTATTTCTCCACGGCTTCCGGATAATACCTTTGCATAAATTCCCGCAGCTCCTGCCAGTTTCCGCCTCTTTTCCCGGTTCTGTGTCCGCCTCCACCCACCAGCAGCAGATCGCCAAAGCTGCGGAAGGACATCCCTTTCTTTGCCTCGTCCACATACATTCCGTCCATATGCGCCGCCTGCTCCCAGGCAGTCACATAGGAGCGATGCTGATACAGCTTGATAAAATACCCTCCGTGTTTATTGTCGATGGGATAATGCGTGGCGAATATGACCTTCCGGTAAGTGATACTGCCCTTATCGGTAAGGGCGCGCCCCGGCATAAGCTGTGTCACAAAGGTATGCTCGTAAATATTCAGCCCTGCGGCAATCCCCGCAAGAAATTTCAGCGGATGGAACTGCGCCTGCCGCTCCATCCGCACTGCCCCCGCCGTAGAAAAAGGAAGCTCCGCCGGCTCTGTGATCGTATCATCCAGGCCCAGCACCCGATACGCTTCCGCTTCCTTCTCCAGCTTTTTTCTGTCATTGATAGAATATACGTAAGCGCTCTTCTCCTCAAAATCACAGGAAATCTTCTCTGCCAGCTCCGCATATTTGCGCACTGCCTTCTGGTTTGCTTCCAGGTACAGCTTCGTCCTCTCCGCCCCGGCTTCTTTCAGCAGCTTCGCGTAAATCAGTCCGTGCTGCGCCGTAATCTTCGCCGTAGTGTTCCCCGTCACGCCGCGGCAGATTTCCTTTCCTTCCGCAAGCATATAGTTTATTCCCCTCTCCTGCAGGAAATGCGCACACAAAATTCCCGTAATCCCGCCGCCGATGATCAGCACATCCGTATCGGCCTCTCCCTCCAGGCTCCCAAATTCCGGCATCCGCGCCGTCTTTTGCCAGACAGATTCCATAATCTCCTCCATTCACTGCTTTTTTAAAGTATAGTGAATGACAAATTATTTTGTCGTTTCCTATAGCTTGCGTGAATAGGGGAAAAATATACGCCATATACGCCCAAAACCGGATCGGTTTTGAAGGGCTTCTTCACAGAAGCTTTTTCGCTTCCTCATACCTGCTCACGGTGGTTCCCAGACCCTCACAGGCTTTCTCCAATGTTACCTGAAAAAAGCGCATGGCATTCTCTATATCTGCCACAAGACGTCTGGCCTCGCCGCATTTTATTCCTTCGATCAGCCCTTCCTTTCTCCCCTCGCTTCTTCCTTCTCTTCTTCCTTCCCTTCTTCCCGCTGCAATGCCCTCCCGTTTTCCTTCCTCCCGTCCTTTTCTCTCATACTGGTCAAATAATTCACACACGCTTATCTCGTCCTCCTCCCTGATTCCCTGCTTTGTGAGCCATTCCTCTACGCCCTCTGTCTGCGTTTCTCCTGAAAGCACCCGGATCATCCTGATCAGTGCCGCCTTGTGCCTGATCTTTCTCTCTGAGCGGTAGCCCGCTCCCTCCGCCAGATAATCCACCACAATCCGCATGTCGCTTTGAAACAGCCTCCTTGCCTCTTCCGGTAAGTGCCTCATTTCATATACATGAAGCTTCACCCCGTCTATGTACTCCCACATTTCTCCGGGAAGCCTCCGCTTTCCAAACAGTCGGCGAAGGTCGCGGCTGCTCCTCCATCTGGGATTTCCCCAGTATAATACAAACTCGATCACGGGAAAGGTGTCCAGTAGCTTTCCCTCATACTGCTCCCTGTAAATCCCTCCCGTGTATCCGGCCTTGCGAAGCAACATCTTGCCGTCCGTCCTGGTCTGGTTCGCGATCAGGTACATCACCCTGACCCGCCCGTCAGCCAGCTCGTACTTGGATAGATCCTCGTACTGATCTCTGAGCCGTTCTCTTCCCTGGTAGATCGTTTCCGTAGGGCCCGGCCACAGCTTCTCTGCCTCCGCAAGTCTGCATCCCTGATACAGCAGCGCATTGATGGTATCCGCCGCAATATCCGGAAATGCCAGGAACTCCTTCTGGACACAGTCCCTTTTCTCTTCCGTTTTATTCATTGTCCTTCCTCCTATCCGCAGAAGCCAACAGGAAATACGCTCCACGGACAACTATTGAATAAAGGACAATTAGAATCCGTCTGTCTTCGTTACTGCCTGTTTAAAATCTTCTGCCATTTTCTGTTTGCCCGCCGTCCAAACCGGCGAAATAATTTTGGGAAAATAAGCATACGATCATCGGTAAAATCCGATAATATAAGATTTTAATCAGACGGGAAGCTTTTCCCACAAAGATTAAGAACTGATTCACAGATTAGATCTCTATATGCTTAATTCGATAACCACAGCATAGCACAAAGGAAAATATTTTTCAATGATATTTCATTATTTTACCGTCAATAAATAACGCTATGTTTCACTGTGCAAAAAATCATCAAATAGCATCCGCCGTAAAGCTTGCCGCCAACACCCGCATTGTCTGTCCCCAGCCTTCTTCTGCCTCTAATGGGAGGCTGCAGAATATTTTCCACACATCCTCTCCTACCGTCTTCAGCGTAACCTTATACAGCATATCTCTTTCCACTCTGAACCATTCAGAGCTCTCAGACTGGCGGCCGGAAACGGAATCCGCTTCAAAGCCCGCCCAGGCCCCCGGTTCATCCATCCGCTCATATCCCTGGCCAGCCAGCTCAGTTTCGACTTGCTCCAGGCTCCTTTCATCCGGATGTTCGATCCGAAGCGTCACCTGTCCTTCCAGTACCGCCTGTCCTTCCAATACCGCCTGCCAAGCATCCTCCCCATTCTGCTGCCACTCATGGTCTGTGAGATAGATGGAGTAGCCCTCTCCCCTGAAAAGCGTTGCCGGTTCCTCTTCCATTTCCCCTTCCCTGGGAACCATCAGAATTGCCGTATCCGATGCCATGTGGTTGTCACTCTCTGTCATATCAGCTTCCGCATCAGCCGTCATATCGCCTGTCACATTCTCTGCCTCGTTCTCTGCCTCATTTCCATAGCCGGGCACAAGCCCTTCCCTCTCCAATGCTCCCCTCAAATCGCCGGTGAAGATTTCATCTCCCGGAGCGCAGTCATTTTCAAACAGATCTGTCAAAAAAGAAAGCTCTGCGCCCTCCTGCCAAAAAACAAGAAAGGTGCTGTCCGCATACCCCGGTGTAACCCATCCCTCCTGCGTCATTTCCATGCCGCCTGCCAGGAGTACATTTTCAGGCGTTTCCGACAAAAGCTGATAATCCATACGGTAGATTTCCAGCGTCATAGCCTCGAAATCCCCGTAGGTGTAACAGTTCTCCAAAGAGCTGATCCGCCAGTTTATGTAATGATAGTCTGCATATTCTTCCTGGGCTGCCAGGAACCACCCGTTGACCAGCTCCCTGGCCTTTTCTTTCACAACATCCGGAGCATTGCTCCCTTCCTCCATGATTCCCACAGCCCTATTGTTCTGCTTTGACTCATCCTCCGCCACCGAGCATCCCACCATAGCTCCCATTCCCGCTGCCAGAAGCACTGCGCCTGCCATAACCAGAATACCGTTTTTCTTTTTCGTCATCCTGAGTATATTGCAGAATCGTTTTTTCATAATTGCTTTTCCGCCATAAAATTGTGTGGATAAGGATGTCCTTCTGTCTTTCTTTCCGTGGAGCGTAGAAAGTAGGGTTTCCGTGTAGGCCCTTCGGACGGAGTACTCCTCCCCCTGAACCACCTGTTCATCGCAGGCCAGCTCCATATCAATAACCGCTTCTCTCTGCATCAGCCAGATCAGCGGGTTAAACCAGTGGACGGCATTTGCCAGCATGAGCAGCAGCTTAAACCACACATCCCGCCTTTTTAAGTGGATGAGCTCGTGCTTTAAGATAAAGTGCAGCTCTTCTTCGTCATACTGCTCCGGCGGCAAAACCAGAACCGGCTTTAAAAAACCAGCGATCATGGGACTTGCAGTCCCGGCATACTCCTTCACCGGTACGCCGCACTTGATTCCCAGTTCCTTTCGCAGCCGGGACATTTGCCGCAAAACCACCCCATCCCTCACATATTTTCCCTTCTTTTCGATCTGCCTCCTGTAATGGAGATAAACTGACAGATGGAAAAGAACGAAAACTGCCACGCCCATCGCCCATAGTAAAGCGGCCAGCTCCAGCCACGTGATACCCGCGCCGTCTCTCCCGGCCCGGACTCCCACATTTCCTCTCACCTGAGAGGGAAGCTCGATGACCACCCGGCGGGGCGCCATATTGTCCTCCCCGGATAAGTCCGCCCTTGTCTCCCCACTCCCGGCTTCTCCTGCCACTATGCCTGCCAAAAAGTCAGCCGCCGAATGCACATCCTCTGCGCCAAAGGGGATGAGCAGCCGAAGTGCCAAAAGTAGCCATATCCTGCATTTCCACTTTGCCCCATAGCGTCTGTTTATCACAGCGGAACACAAAATAAAAAGAAGCGCCGCCAAAGCGGTGGTAATCGATGTCTCCAAAACGGTAAGAAACAGCCCCGCCATCATCTCTCCCCCTCCTTATGAGAATTTTCTTCCTCCATCTGATCCAGAAAATCCCTCAGCTCTGCAATGTCGGAATCCCTGATAATTTTATTGCCATAAAGAGTAGCTACCAGATTCTGCACGGAATTGTGATAGAGCTTATCCAGAAAATGCCTGCTCTCCCTGGCCTTATAGTCGTTTTCCGTGATAACAGGGCTGTAGAGATTGGTTCCGCTGGCTCGGTCGCACACCAGAAAACCTTTATCCTCCAATCTTGACAGGGACGTCATCAGAGTAGACAACTGCCATTTTCTCAGCTCTTTCAGTTCCTTTAAAATATAGTTCGAGGTGACGGGACTAGCGCTTCCCCAGATCACCTGCATAATCTCCAGTTCTGCTTCCCCCAGCTTTTTTATGGTTTGACACATATCAGTCCTTCCTTTCCCCGGCCTGTGGACCCTCTGCACATGGCTTTTGCACGAGCAAACCCTTTTTCCGGCTTAAACGTATTATACCTGCGTATAATACATTATACGCAGGTATAATCTCATTGTCAACATAAACCTAACCTTAAAAGAAAGACCATAAACCGTCAATCTACCATATCCGCCACGTCTCTTCTCACCCCGTCATACTCGGCAAAGCCAAAGCATTTCGGCTCTCCGTCCTCATGAAGGCCTCTGTCTAAGTGAATCTGGAACCTCTCATCCCCCTGCAGCACGAGGCGCAGCTCCATCCTCCCCTTATGTTCGCCCGTCACGGTGAGATCGCTCTGTATCACAGTCTCCCCCGACATAAACATGTTGGACGGAGCCTTCACCCTGATCCAGCCCTCATAAAATGTCCGGCCATCCTCGCTGTAATTTTCATACAGGGTTTCAAAGGTATCGGTACCGACACAGGAATTGGTCACAACGCCGCCTCCGGCCCCTTTGATTTTAATCGGAAGCCCGAGCGTCTCTTGCTTTTCTGCACAGGAAACAGGCAGGGCATAGGGGATCTCCTCCCGATCCGGCGTCCGCACAGTCGCAACCGACGCGGAGGGCGATACGTCCAGCAGACAGCACCGGCGCAGCCTACTTTTCACATTCCCCCTGATCAGCCTTGTGCTCTCATTCCACATGGCCCGGGTGCTGTCGGGATGCCAGCTCATAGGCGAATAGTAAACCCATTTTCCCTCAGGATCGCTTAAATCCACGCCTTCATAAGCCCTGCCCTCTTTCATGGAACGCTCCACGTCAATCAGCGCCGGGCCGATATTTCCCGCCCGTCCAAAGCGTACCCCGGCGATGGCATACTGATACAACACATTCAGGTATTTGCCGCGCGTAATGAAATCATTGTACAGGGGAACCACGCCCAGCACGCCGCAATCTGTCCCCGGAGAAAACCTGGGCGACATGCACACGGCATACTTCTCATTTGGCGAAAAAATCGCTGTCTCCTCATAACCCAGCGTATCGGTAATCTGGCAGAACTCTTCACTGTCCAGCATCTGCAGAGTGCTTTCGCTGATGCTCCTGCCGCCTCCGGCAAGGGTAAGCCCCAGCCCGCCTCTCACGAACTGCTTGACCTCCCCGCCCCGCTGCAGACTCCTGCGGCAGAAGCCTTCCTGCCCGGGATCAGGCGTTACGTCATTCACAGAACTTATGATGCAGGCATCCTCCACCACATAGCTTCTCTCCCGCCTTACAAGCCTTCCCAGAAAATTAAAGGCTCCTGTTCCGGTCAGCGTGGAAAAGCAGATATGCTCGTTATCCGGGGCAATCAGCGGCTCCGACCACCGCATGAAGACGCCGGGAATCCTCGCGACCTCTTCCGGCAGCGCTACCTCCACCAGTTCCGATGCGGTACAGTGATCCAGATCAGGCGCGCATTCCAGCACATAATCCCCCAGCAGTATCCGCTTATTATCCGCAAAGCACATCCAGCGGATGCCGTTTGCTCCCTTTTTCTTCCTGATCACTCCGTCAAACAGCTCACAGACCTTTGTTCCGTCATCCTCCATCGTAAAAACCCGGTACCAGTCCTCGTCCTTCTCCGGCCTTCTGACAGCGGCCAGCACCCTGCCCGAGAACGTGTATGTCCCGTTTACGTCACTGTCGATCCCCTCCGGCAGAGGAATATCCGTCACCTCAATGCGGCCAAATTCCTTACTCTCAATGATCATAGCCCTCTTCCTCCGTTTCCCCCTGCAATTGCGTTCCCTGCGCTGTCAAGGTTTCCAGGCTGCCCAGCCTTACCGTATCCCCCATGGTGATTCCGTTTTCGTTAAAGGCATCCACTCGCACATAGTATTCCCGCCCCTTTACCAGGGCCCCGATGCGCTTGCTTCGCTCAAACACCATGTAGCTGTGATAGAGCTTATCAGGACTGCTACCCCACAGAATATTGTACCCGGTTGCATCGGCTGCCAAAATGTTCACCCTCATATCCAGGTCATTTTCCCTGACCGCCTCAAACTCTGGCTTTTCCGGTTTTGCGCCCTTTCCAACGCCAAATACCCGCAGCCCAGAGATGCAGGGCGCCTGTCTATAAGGCACTTCCAACACAGTCAGCTTCAGAAAGCGCGCCCGAAAGCCCTCTTCCCGCACTACAAAATCATGAGGCAGATCGGTCGTCGCCTGGGATTTATCCTCAATCATGAAATAATGTTCCCCGTCCATGGAACCCTCCAGTTTCCAGCGGGTCACATAATCCTTCTCTTCAATATAACGCGCCTGGGTGGTTCCCCGGATTTGGCCCGGAACCGGAATGTCGATCCCGTCGTCTGCGAAATTGATCTGCACCGCGTTCACTGTGAACACGTTCCCCAAGTCCGCCTGCAGCCATTCCCCGCCTCTCGCTGATGCGGCCTGCCACCATGTCTGCACGTTTTCGTCCAAAGCCCGTTCCGGTTCCCTTCCTTCCGTAAAAGAGGAAGCCTCCGCCCTCTTTCCATAGCTTAACAGGTACCATTTCGGCTCTTTCCAGGGATCTATCTTGCCCTCCTCTATCTCCATGGGCCAGTCCCCGTAACGTTGGTTACAAAAAAGTTCCCCGTCCGCGTCGAACCCCGCAGGCCATATTCCTACACGCCGCTCAAAATCATGGTTTTTGCTGATCCGCATGGTTGCCGTGTGCCACAGATTCCCCTGCTTATCCCACATGGTGGAACCATGGCCCGCCCCCGGCAAAAAGCCTCCCGGCTTATAGGAGTAAGGATTGTTCTCCGCCAGCGCAAAGGGGCCAAGGGGAGAATCACCCACATAAACCCCGTCCCCGTAAATATTGTACTGCGTCCCGGAAAAGGCATATTGCAGATAATACTTTCCCTGGTATTTGTCCATCCAGGCTCCCTCAATGTAGGGCTTATCGCTGAGCATCCCCCGGATCAGAGGAAGATACTCCTGGGGGATCTGCGCCCCGGGGCTCTTCTTTCCGGAAATCTGCTCTTCGGAAAGGCGCCCCTCGGGGTTCTGCTCCCCGGAGGCCTGCGCCCCCTGCATCCGAAGGAACTCCTCCAGCGCGGCATCCACTTCCTCCTCACTCTTCGGATACCTGCTGTGGTCTTCCCCCACACGCTCATAGCCCTTGCTGAAGGCGTCCCCTTCGATCAGGGCCTTCCTCTCCCCCAAGGGCTGCATGGTCTTTGGGTCAAGCTCCACACCCCAGAGCGGCGTTACATTCGAGCACCCCCAATAAAAATAAACTCTCCCGTCGTCATCGCAGAACAGATTCGGATCCCAGAAGTCAAAGCTTCCCTCTATCTCCTCATAAGGTCCGTTCAAAATGTCCTTTGTCCGGTAAAAATTGCATATCTCCCCCCGTTTGGAGGCGGAAAAGTACACATACTCCCCGATGACCCTGACATCCGGCGCATAATCATACAAGGGCAGGTTTTCCGGCAGGCGGCGGCTTTCCCAGTGGGCCAGATCCTCGGATACCCACACACTTAAATTCATAGATGCAAAAATATAATATTTCCCCTGAAAGCAGATCATAGACGGATCCGCCGCCTCCCGGCATATCTGGGTTTTGGGCCTGCGCGGGTCGGCATTGAACTGATAACGGTAATTGATATTTACCGGGTTACAAAAGTATTTCATAAGCATAGTCCCCCTTTCCAACCTTTTCCACCCTTCCATCCGGCAGGTCAATCTCTGCCTCCACCGGAACGCTAATCCTGATCTTCAGCGTATTTCCTTCATATCGCCAGGCCGATTTGATCTCCCCTGCCCGGGAAAGATATGTCCCTGATACGCCCCCAAGGCGTCTGTCGGGATAGGGCTGAATCTTTATCTTGCGAAAGCCGGGTTCAAGAGGCTTGATCCCTAAAATGTACTGATAGTAAAACTCCCCCACGCTGCCGAACGCATAATGGTTGAAGGAAACCATGTTGTCGTCGGTGATTTTGTCTTCGTTGACGGTTCCGTCCTCCCGGATGGCATCCCACCGCTCCCAGGTGGTGGTGGCCCCGCGGTTAATCTGGTACATCCATCCCGGGCACCCTTCCTGCAGCAGAATGTCATAGGCAAGTTCCCTCTCCCCCGCCTCGATCAGCGTGGGAAGAAGATGCTCCGTAGCAAAAAATCCCGTGGTCAGGCCCTCCCGACGGACGTTTTCCGCCAATTTTTTCAGAACCCTTTGGCGAAGTTCCCCTTCCGGAATGACGAATTTCAGGGCCATGAGATAGGCCGACTGATAATCCTCTGCCACGTTCCCGTCCTCCCCCACAAACATCTGCATATAGGCATCCCTTGTAGCCTGATACTGCGCACTGTAGCGGGCTGCGTCCTCCTCATAGCCAAGGGCCTTCGCCGTCTCGGCCAGCACCTTTAAATCATGCACGATAAAGGAGTTGGAAACAGGATTATTATGCTGTGCCTGCCATGCCATATCCTTTCCCAGAGCCAGCCAGTCCCCCAGGGAAACCCCAAGCCAGAGATTTTTGCCCTCCATCCTGCGGATTTCGGCCTCCACGAACTTTTTCATGCTCTCATATTGCGTGGGGAGCGCCTGCTCATTTCCGAACTGCCAGTACATCATCTCCGGCAAAATTGTGACGGCATTGCCCCAACCCAACATATTCACGAAGCCGATTCCCGCAGGCCCGGTTTGAGGAACCGTTGCGCAGACATAACCCTCCGAATTGTCAAGCTGTCCAAGTTCCAGATCCCGCAGGAAATTTTTCCAGAAATCATCCGTATCGAAGTTGTACGCCCCTGTCAGGGCGAACACCTGTCCGTCCCCAGTGTACCCCATCCGCTCATCCCTCTGGGGGCAGTCGGTGGGCACCTCCACATAATTGGATTTTTGCCCCCACACCTGGTTTTCATAAAGCTTCTGCACCTTTTCATTTTCGCAGGTAAAAAAGCCCGTCCTCTTCATGTCCGTGTAAAGCGCATAGGCCCGGATCATGCCCGGCCGATACTCCGCCCCGGAAAGCTCCGCATAGCGAAAGCCCATGTAGGTAAATCTGGGTCGGTATACCTTTTTTTCCTCTCCCCCATGGTATACGATGGTCGCCTTTGCCTTACGAAGGTTCGCCGTGTACAGGCTCCCGTCCGGATTTAAAATCTCCCCGTGGCGGATGGTAAGGGTTTCCCCCTCAAGGAATTCCGGGTGAATCTCCAGGATTCCCGCAAAATTCTGCCCGAAATCCAGGATCGTCTTATTCCCCGACTTCGTGACTGCCTTTACGGGCATTTCCTCCTGCACCCGCACCTTTGTCAGCGTTTTTTCCAGTGCAAAATCCCTCTTCCCCTCAAAAACAACCGGGTGCCCTGTCACTGTGCATCCCTTGTCCGCATGATAGATTTCACCGTCATATTCTCCTGCATATTCATAGGGGGATTCCAGTTCCTCCACATCCGTTCCCGAATGAATGATCCGCTCTGCGCCATCCGCAAAGGTAAGGCACAGCATCCAGGAAACCCCGGGCTTTTCCCCGTAAATCTGCGTTTTATTTTCACAAAGAAATCTTCCGCAGTACCAGCCCTGCCCCAGATAAACCCGGAGCTCGTTCTCCCCATCCGCCGACAAAAGGGCTGTCACGTCGTGTTCCTGATAGAGAACCCGGCGGGGATAATAGGTATAGCCGGGGGCAAACATCTGCTCCCCCACCTTCTTTCCGTTGATTTCCGCTTCATAAACGCCCAGCGCCGTAGCGTAAAGGGTGGCGCTGACCACATCCTTTCCTGAAAATTTCTGCCGCAGGAGAAGCACCTCCCCCTCCCTGTATGGCCGATCTGTTGTGATAAAGTATTTTTTTAATTCTTCCATGCCCTTACCTCTCTATACATATTCCTTCATAAACTTTGCGGAAAGCTGGAGCGATTTGATCGGAGATTTGTCCGCCCAGTTCTTGTGGCTTTCCAGAATGACCGCATCCACCCCCGCTGCCTTTGCCTGCCCTGCAAGGGAGGGCAAATCCATGTTTCCGAAGCCAAGTTCCATGCTGTCCGATTTCAGGATCGGCGTCATGGAGGCTCCCTGCACTCTCGTCCCCCGGTCATTGATATGGTAAAGCTTCATCCTCTCCCCCAACTGTTTCATCAGGGAAAGGGCATCCGCCCCCGCCTCCGTGGGCCAGTAAGAATCAAATTCAAAGTTCACATATTCCGGATCCGTTTCCTCCATCAAAAGCCGATATGCCGTCTTTGTCCCGGAAACCTTGCGAAATTCACAGTTATGGTTGTGATAGAGCAGGGCAATACCGCCCTGCCTGAGCTGCTTTCCGGCGTGGTTTAAATCCTCTGCCAGCTTCTGCACCGCTTTTTCATCGGAATAATCAAAACGGTACATCCCCGTCACCACCACATATTTTGTCCCGAAATCTTTCGCTTCCTCTATCACCCGATCCGTTTCCCTCTGGATCGTCCCCAGATCCTCGTGGACGCTTACCACACAAAGCCCGGCCTGCTTTGTCAGGCTCTTCCAGTCCAGATGGCCGCCCTTTCCCACAGGCATCCCTGCCAGTTTCGTCATCGTGCGCACCATGAGCGACGTGGGACGGATCATGAATCCGTTGAGCTCGATCCCGTCATAGCCCGCCTTTTTGATGGCGGAAAGAGTTTCCGCTGCCTGCGCCTTATTTGCCGTCACCGTTCCAAGCATGATCTGCTGCACTGCCCTCACAGCCATTGTATCTTCCTCCTTTTGGATATTGTCAATCAGATACCTTCCTGATTTTTTGCAGGGCATCGTTGAGCGCCCTGATCTCTTCCGGTTTCATCACATCCCCCGCCTGCTTTAACAGGCTCTGCAGGGTCATCCGCTGCATCATTCGCTGGAGAGCCGGATTATCCTTCACGCTCTCTGCCACATCCCCGCGGCTGGCGGAGGCCTTTGCCATCAGTTTCTGCACAATGGCGTTTGCCTCCGGGCTTTTGGCGATCTCCCCAAGGGTATCCCCGACGGAATAGCAGTCCCTTCGGAAATCCTCCTGATCAAACCAGTTGACGATATCCCCTTCCTTCACGAACTGATAGTCCTTATTGGCCTTTGCCACCTTCCTTACAGTGATCTCATCCCTGCATTCCCCGGCCTGCGCCGCAATTTGATGCTCTCCTGAAATCGGGACTTGAAAAAGAAAGATTCGGCTGCCCGTTTTCTCCTCCGCCAGCTTCCCGTCCACATACAGCGACACCTGGGGCTGATTGGAATACACTTTCACTTCCGTCACATCCTCCGCCCGCTCCACATACCGCCGTCCGCATAGGTGTACAAAGGCCTCCTTGCTCCAATACGCTTTATATACATAAAAGGCATCTTTTTTCAACCTGCGGTCCATGGTCACCAGCCCTTTTTGATTCTCCCCGTGCTTGCCGCCCTCGTCGCGTCCGTCCGCTGCGAAATCAAACAGATTCCAGGCGTGGGTTGCCCAGAGCCAGGGACGTTTCTCGATCATGCGCAGCATATGCTCATGATACAGGCACTGGTACTCCTCCGTATAGTCCCCCCTGTCCGGATTGGAAGAATGGTAAGCCGGATTGGCATCCGCCCCGTACTCGGAAAATCCGATACAGCGCCTGGGAAACCTGCTGTGGTATTCATCGAAAAATTCATCCGTCTGGCTCATCTCTCCCACATACCAGCCAAAATACAGATTGTAGCTGTTTACATCCGGTATTTCCAGAATCGGACTGTCTGTTTCCAACATAAAAACATTTGCCATTACCGTTTTCCTTGTAGGGTCCAATTCATGGCACAACCGGTTCAATGCTTTGTGGTTTTCCAATAATTCTTCATTTACCGCGCTTGCCGCCGTGATCTCATTAGAAAGCCCCCAGCAGACAATGGAGGGATGGTTGTAATTCTGGACGATCAGCTCCCGCATCTGGCTGATGGTATTTTCCCTGCCGCCCTTCATATGCATAGTAATATAAGGGATTTCCGCCCAGACAACAATCCCCTTTTCGTCGCACAGATCATAAAATTCCTGGGCATGCTGGTAATGTGCCAGGCGCAGGGTATTAGCCCCGATCTCCTTTACAATTTCCATATCCTCCCGATGCATTGCAAGAGTCAGGGCATTGCCTGCCCCTGTCCTGTCCTGATGGCGGCTGACGCCCCGGAGAGGATAAGGCCTGCCGTTTAAGAGAAAGCCCTCCTGGGGGTCGATCCGAAAATCTCTGCATCCAAAGCGGGTTTCCACCGCATCCCCGCTCTCCAGCTCTGCCCTCGCAGTATACAGATAGGGATCCTCCACGCCGTCCCACAAATGCACCTTTTCAAGGTGAAACTCCGCTTTTGCATACCCTTCCGTCACTGCCGCCCGCTTCGTCTCCTGCGCCACAGTGATGTCCACATATTCCCCGCCGCCCACGGTCCAAACCTCCACGGTGATGTCTGCGCTTGCACTGCTGCCTGTGCTTGCACTGTTGTCTGCGGTTCCACTGTTACCTGTGCCCGCACTGCTGCCTTCACTTCCACTGTTGCCCGCTCTTGCACTGTTCTTCTCGTCTCCGGCGAGAGCCACCCGGGGCGTAACCTTAATTCCGTCCCCACCGTAGTAATCCATGGCAAAATGGCTCTTCGGCACCACCACCAGCCGTACCATGCGGTAAAGCCCGCCATAAAAAGTAAAATCCGCTTTCTGAGGATAGACCCGGCCATTATCCGAATTGTCCACAGCCACCAGCAAGGTATTTTCTTTTTCCGCAAGCCCTTCTGTGATTTCCACCCGGAATCTGGAATAGCCGCCCTCATGGCGGGCCAGCTTTTCACCATTTAGATAAACCTCAGCCGTCATGGCCGCGCCGTCAAATTCCAGATAAGCCCTTTCACCCTCCGCAAGCGCCGGGCTGTCCAGAGCGAGACGATACCCGCATCTTCCCCTGTGATAATCGTTCCCGCCGTCCTGCCCGTCCAGGGCATTCCAGGTGTGGGGCAAAGACACCAAAACCCCTTCTGCAGCGGCTGCCTTGCCCGCGTCCCCAGCCTCTTTTATAAAAATCCAGTTCTCCTTTAACTCCGTTACTCTTCTCATCCTTCGGCTCCTTTCCTTATTTAGGCTCCCTTCCTTTTTATAGCGAACGCAAATTATCTTGCCGTTTACCATGTTCTTATAGACGGTTCCCCTATGATCTGCTTTCATTTTACCCTTTTCATTCCGTCCATGCGTTCACTGTTTCCACAAAGTGTTTTTAAATTAAGGAAAAAACCTGATTATTTTTATAACAGGAACACGAATTTCTTCACACCCCCTTCCTTTCTTTGTACTATAATGAAAAAAAGGCGGAATCAATCGTAAAGCCAACGACAAAATAATCTGCCGTTCACTATGCTGCGGCACAGGCGAGGAGGAACTGACATGGACAAATTTTCAACGGATTTTCTTTTGGGGGCTGCCACTGCGGCCCATCAGGTAGAGGGGAACAACGCAAACAGCGACTGCTGGGCCATGGAGCAGATGGAGCACACCAGCTACGTGGAGCCATCCCTGGATGCGGTTGACCATTACCACCGCTATCGGGAGGATATCAGGCTCATGGCAAAGGCCGGGCTAAACGCCTATCGCTTTTCTGTGGAGTGGGCACGGATCGAACCCAGGGAAGGGTTCTTCGACGATAAAGAAGCGGAGCATTACCTGGACGTCATCCGTTGCTGCCGGGAATACGGCTTAGAGCCCGTGGTAACGCTGCACCATTTTTCCAGCCCCAAATGGCTGATCGGAAAGGGCGGCTGGGAAGCGGAATCCACCATTGAAGATTTCGCCCGCTATGTCCGCTATACTATTGGGAAGCTGGGGGATCAGCTTCATTATGTCTGCACCATTAACGAGGCAAACATGGGAATCCAGGTAGCGGCCATCGCCAAACGCTATATGTTGCAGATACAGGCCCAGGCCGCCAGGGCACAGGCTGCCAATGCTCAGGACTCAAAAACTCAGGGTTCAGAAACCCAGAGCTGTGGCAAATCCTCCGACGGCACGGTACAGGTAGGCATCAATCTGGAAAAAATGATGGCGGGGCAGCAGGCCGCCGCCGAGGAAAATATGAAGGTTTTCGGCGTGGAAAAGGTGGAAAACTTCACTTCCATGCGCACCCCGAAAGGGGACAAAATCGTATGCCGCGCTCATGAGGCGGCACGCGCCGTCATCAGGGAACTTTGCCCTCAGATCAAAGTGGGGCTTACCTTAAGCCTCCACGATATCCAGCCCCTGGCCGGGGGAGAAGAAAAGGCCCGCAGGGAATGGGAGGATGAATTTCTCCACTATCTCCCTTACCTCCAAAATGACGACTTCCTCGGGGTGCAAAACTACACCCGCTCCCTCATGGGGCCGGATGGGTCGCTCCCTGCTCCCGAGGGCGCGGAACTTACCCAGATGAATTATGAATTTTATCCCAGGGCTTTGGAAAATGTGATCCGCAGGGTTGCCATGGACTTCAAAAAAGAGCTGATCGTCACGGAAAACGGAATCGCCACTGCCGACGATGGGCGGCGCATCGCCTTTATAGAGCAGGCTCTTGCGGGGGTGCAAAGCTGTATCCGGGACGGCCTTCCGGTAAAGGGATATTTCCATTGGAGCCTTCTGGATAATTTTGAGTGGCAGAAGGGGTACTCCATGACCTTCGGGCTGATTGCCGTTGACCGGAAAACCCAGACGCGGCAGCCGAAGGAGAGCCTTGGATTTCTTGGGGAATATCGGGGGTAGGATTTTATCCCGGCAAGACGGATTACCTCTTTTCTAGAAAGAAAATTTTCTAGACAGAGAATATTCCAGACAAAAAATTTTCCAGGCAGAAAAAAGCCCCAGGAGCTAAATGAACCCCTGGGGCTTTCGTTGACCTGTCCCCTGCCTGCATCACCCCCGAAGCAGCGCCTCTTTCTTGTCCGCAATGCGCTTTTGCACCTTTACCATCTCTTCTTTATCCAAAGAGCAAAACCGCATGGCGATCAGGGTAACCACCCATCCCAAAAGAGGGAACCCATACATAAGCACCATAGTCATCCAGAAGATCCCGCCTGTCAGCTCATCCGTGGGCTGGGGCATGGTCTCCCGATAGCCGATCAGCGCCACCGCACTGGTAGCAATCAGGGCGCTGATTGAGGATACCAGCTTATCAATCAGGCTGTAGACGCCGGATACCACCGCCGGAACATACTTGCCGCCCCGATCCAATTCATAATCAATGACATCTGCCATAAAGGCATTGTTCCCGGTAGTCACGCACATTTTCGTGCCATTTAGAGCCAGCGTCAGCACCACATAGACTGCCATCAGCGGCAAAGTCGCCGAAATACTGCGGGTATTCCCGCCCATATGTAAAAAAACAAAGAACAGAATCATGGCGCAGGTCACATAAATACACATATACGTCCATGTGACAATGGTTTTCTTGTTGCCATGCTTCCCAGCATACTTGGCGCCCACAACGGCAAACAGGATGGAAGGGATGATGCTTACCGTAGACAAGGTAGTGGAAATCGACATATCGCCGATGATAATACCTCCCAGCATGGTGTTGATGATGGACTGGCTTGCCACCTGCTGGGCGATCTTATCGGAGGCCCCGGAGGCAATATAGCACTGCAGAGGACGGTTGTCTCTTAACACTTCGACCATATCCTTCAGCCTGAGTTTTTCCTTCTTTGCCGTAGTGCCTGCAAAATTCTCCGGCTTATCGAACTCGGAAATGCCGATGCAGGTGGTCACAAGCCCTACTGCGGACACCCCTATGGTCACCCAGCAGACAGCCGTTAAAAATTCCAGGTTAAAGCCCCCGTACTTAGGCATCAGCGCCACATAGTATATCATGTTCAGGGCAATGGGCACCACATAGTTAAAGACCGTGCTCCACACGCCCACCATGGGACGTTGCTTCGGGTCATTGGTGATCAGTGCAAACAATGTCTGCCCTGTCATATTGTAAAGGGTATAACCGATGATGTAGAGCATATAAAGCAGGATAAAAGCCACAATTCCATGCCCTTTTCCCGCCGCCCAGCTAAACATCATGAGCACGGCAAACACCATCACCAGCCAGCCCCCTGCAAGAAGGACACGGACTTTACCGAAAGGAGTATTTACCTTATCATAAATAAAAGCAAGCAAAGGATCCGTAACCGCGTCAAAAATCCGGGTAAAGGTCAAAATGCCTCCCACCGCCACTGTCGCAATTCCAAAACCAATGCTTGCAGAATAGCTTGCAAGGCCGATCAGACAGTAGAATCCCATCCCCACCATACCGCTGGACGCAACCATGATGATCTGCCACAATTTCGCGCGGCGGTACTGCACACCGTCAATTTCGCTTTGATTTGCTTTGTTTTGAGCCATAACCCATATCCTCCTTTGAACCGTAGCGTAAGCTTTTTCTCTATACCGATTATACAAAAACCTACTTATTGCCATGTTAGAAATTCAATGATTTCATTTATTATTTCGTGAATATGCAAAAATTTCTAACACAGCCTCCTTTTTTCATGTATACTGAAAAAAGAGGATAAGACAGGAGGCCAAATCCATGCACATAAAACCAAACATCAATATTGCAAATTTTTTAAAACAGGTTCAAAAATGCAGCGCGGAAGTGCTCTTTGAGACCACGGAAGGCGACCGCATCGCCCTTAAATCCACACTCAGCCAGTACATTTT
Source organism: uncultured Lachnospiraceae bacterium (assembly GCA_949949005.1). GTDB lineage: Bacteria > Bacillota > Clostridia > Lachnospirales > Lachnospiraceae > Suilimivivens. The sequence goes on along the minus strand of CATLHM010000010.1, from coordinate 37,608 downwards.
CTGTACTATAGCTTCCACCCCTAAGCTGCTGCGAAGCGGAACCGTCCGTTTTGAAAACGAAAAGGACAGACTGCTTTTATCTGACTTTCTCGACGAATAGCCGTCTTTGCAATGGATATGTGGAAACCTATCAGAACAGAGGAAATAGGGAAATTTTTATAGGGAAGTGAGGACACTATGAATATTAGAAAGAAACTGGATTTTTTCCAGCAACTGATTCAATGCAATCATAAGCTTTTTCTGCGCAGTTATGAGCCGGAACGCATTCTTGGCCCTTCCGATTCCGTGCAAGTCCGGGCCGTGGACGGTGACGAGGCTGACGAGGCCCTGGTTCTGTTAAGCCTTGGGGACGCCATCAAAAGGCACCTGGAAAACGGATTGCAAAATCCCCTGTTCATAGACGACTATCTTGGCCTGATCTGGATCGCTGCGTTTGAATTTGAAGGCAATGCCCCAAGCGGCATCCATATATTGGGGCCTGCCTATTCCGGCAGAAATTCCTACCAGAATATCAAAAAAGAACTGGATAAACACAACCTGTCAGTCAGCAACCGTATCAAGGTGTTCAAGCTTTTTGACAATATTCCGATCATCCCCACCAACCAGCTTTTTCAATATGCGGTTATGCTGCATTATTGCATCACCGGAAAACGGATCACCACAAACGACCTGCATTTTCAGGAAAAGACCTCCCGAAAATTATCCACCTCAGAAGTTCACCTGATCACCCAGGAACACAGGGGAATCTGGATGGCAGAGCAGGAACTTATGAATATGCTGCGTCAGGGAAATCCCGACTATTTGAGTGCCCTTGCCCGTTCCTCCAGCCTAAGCGACGGCCCTCGCTTTGACGTGGGGGATTCTCTGCGCAAGGCAAAGTCCTCTTCCATTGTCCTTCTGACCCTCTGCTCTCGGGCGGCCATAGAAGGCGGCGTGAACCCTTCTGTGGCCTATACCCTGAACGACTACTATATGCAGATGATCGAAGACTGTGCCACCATTGCCGAAATATCCGCCGCAAACCAGACCATGATGGAGGATTATGTTCAGAGGGTACGTCAGGAAAAAGAAAAAGACACTGGTTCCGGGCAGATCAGAAGCATCTGCGAATACATTTCCGTGCATGTCAAAGAAAAGCTTTCCATCTCCCAACTTGCCAGCCAGGCCGGGTACACGGAATACTATTTTTCCCATAAGTTCAAAAATGAAACCGGCTGCAGCGTAGCGGATTATATCAAGCGTGAAAAAATCAGACAGGCGAAATTATTGCTCTCCGGAACCAAAATGAGCATTCAGGAGATCAGCGAGGAATTGTCATTTGGCTCCAGAAGCTACTTTTCTTCCTCTTTTCAGAAAGAAACCGGATTGTCCCCCAGCGAATACAGGGAGCAGAACCTGAAAATCTAGGATATTCGGCCCTGTGATATTTCAGTATTCGTCCATTTTTGGTTCTCGAAGCTGCCTGCGGATATCCCTGCCGCCATACATAATACACACGATACTCCATTTCATATCCCGTAATCCCGCCTCATTTCCTCTTCCACCGCATCTGCTGAATATACCCTGCCTTCCTGTATATCCTCCATACCTTTTCCTATCTCTGCATCAAACTGTTCCTTTGTAAGGGAACCGCATGCAAAAGGAGTTTTCTTTGGAAGCTTCATCTCAAACGGGATACCCTGCTGAAGCACAATCTGCCTTAAAAACATGCCGACTGCATTTGACATTGGTATCCCAAGCTGAGCAAGCACCTGCTCTGCCTGTTCCTTGATCTCCGGCTCCACTCGCGCAAAATATTTGAGGTTCTTGCCATTTCAACCACATCCTTTCGCCATATAATATAACACTTTTGCTTGCGATACGAAAGCAGTTCTTCTTGTGTAGCCATAACCACTATCGGTAAGTACTCAAAATATTTAGGTTTCATTTTTTGCTTTGAGGGGTGCCTTCAAGCATTCCCCCTACATTGCCATATTTGTTACATAGAGCTCGAATTGCCCTTCCATTTGCAAAACTCATAAATCCCAATCCCGATTGCCAAGGACAAATTCAGCGAATCAACGGAACGTGTATGTGGGATTACCACACTTTTTCCTATATGCAAAAAGCTTTCATCCAATCCGCTTGCTTCATTCCCAAAAATCAATGAAAACGGTTTGCCTGGGGAAGGTTCAAATGTCCCAAGCCGATACTTTCCATTTAGCATAAAAGAGTACTTCTCTCTTTCACTTCCATATTCCTGATCATAGTGGGCAAAACACGGAAAATACTCAAACTTCATTTTAAATATGGCTCCCATGGACGCCCTGACCATATTCTGCATGGGCGCCGGCTTCCGGCTTATGGCTAAATCCCCTTAATCTCCTTATTATCATATATATCACCTCTTTCTCTACTATCAATTTACACTATATAATGCATATATGCCAGTAGCAAAAATAAGTATAACTGTTCTTTATCCAGCAGCTCTTTTCGATCCAAGATATTCTTTTAAGTCCCGGGCTGAACAATTGTCACGTAAAGTACACGACTGCCGCAACACTATGTTGCCAATCTTCCCCATTTCCTATAAAATAAAACTATGGATGCCGGACGCCATGGGACATCCTTATGTTCCATCTGAGGATACCAAAGCTATACCGGACATTTCGCATCAATCATCACCAGGAAAGGAGAAGGTATTTATGGTGGATTTAAAAGCAAAGCCCTATTGTCTCTCGGATGAGGACATTGCATGGGTAAACGAGACCATCGACGGTATGTCGGATGAGGAAAAGGTGGGACAGCTCTTTTTTGAAAACCGGGGAACAGCTACGGAGGAAGAGCTGATCGAACTTGTGACGAAATATCATATTGGGGGGTATCGTTACAACGGAATCAAATCAGACCGGGTGCAGTCTCAGGTAAGGCTCCTTCAGACCAACGCCAAAATCCCGCTTTTGGTGGCCTGCAACACGGAATCCGGTGGAAACGGCTCGGGAACCGACGGCACTTATATCGGAAGCGGCATCAAGATCGGGGCGACGCAGAACGTGCAGTATGCCTATGACCTGGGCCGGATGGCAAACGAGGAAGCCGCCCCTATGGGAAACAACGTGGCCTTTGCCCCGGTCTGCGACATTCATTACAGTTGGCAGAATACCGAGATCATGACCCGGGCCTTCGGTAACGATGTGGAGAGGGTAGCTCTCATGAGCAAGGCCTATATGGACGGCGTACACTCCCTTCCGGGCTATGCCAGCGTGGCAAAGCACTTCCCCGGCAACGGACAGGATTTCCGGGACGCCCACTTGTCCTCCAACATCAACGAGTTTACCAAAGAGGAATGGATGGCAACCTACGGGAAGGTTTACAAGACCCTGATCGACGGCGGCGTGGACGGCATCATGGGCGGACACATCATGCTGCCGAAGTATATGCGCGAGGTAAAGCCGGGCATTACCGACGACGAGATGCTTCCCGCAACCCTCTGCCCTGAGATCATGACGGGCCTTCTGCGGGACGAGCTGGGCTTTAACGGCGTGGTCATCTCTGACGCCACCCACATGGTGGGCATGACCAACCGCATGACCCGTAAGGATATGGTGGCCGCCAGCATCAATGCAGGCTGCGATATGTTCCTGTTCTTTAACGATGTGCCGGAGGATTTCGGCTGGATGCTGGAAGCTTACCAAAACGGAACCATCAGCGAGGAAAGAATGAGAGAGGCCCTGACACGTATCCTGGGCTTAAAGGTTCACATGGGTCTGACCAAAAAGCCTAAAGAGGAAATCGTTCCCGGCCCAGAGGCCCTGGCCGCCGTTCTCGGCAAGCAGGAATACAAGGACACTGCCGCCGCCATCAGCAGGGACGCTATCACTCTTGTAAAATATAAGGACGCAGACGTCCTGCCCCTGACCACGGAAAAATACAAGAAGATCATGATCGTCTATGTCAAGGGCCACGAAAGCGCCATGACCGCCCTGATGAAATACGCCTTTGGCGGCGGAAGCTCCAAAACTCCCGCAGAGGTTCTGTGTGAGAAGTTAAACGAAAAGGGATTTGACGCCTTTATCTATGAAAGCCCCCTTGACAAAGCCAAAAAGGCAGCGGGAGACGGAAAGCAGATCAGCTTTATGGATATGTACCACGCCGGCAAGACCTCTGTGGAAAGCTTTAAGGAGGATCAGGATCTGGTGATCACCCTGTTTGATGTGGCCGAGGGCCGTCCTTCCTTTGGCATGTCCAAGGGCGGCGGGGAGATTCCCTGGTATATCCATGAGCTTCCGGTTATCGGCATCAGCGTCAATGCGCCTACCATGTTAGCGGATGTGCCTACGGTGAGAACCTACATCAATGCCTATGATTCCAGGCCCCACACTATGGACGCTCTGGTTGACAAGCTCCTTGCAGGTCCCGAGGCCTTTACGGGCAAGGATCCCATTGACAGCTTCTGCGGGATGTGGGATACGCGGCTCTAAAGCTTTTGGCGGGCTTACGGCCGGGGACAGAATGATTGGACATTTTGGGAAAGAAACCTGGGCTATCAGTCGCGCCACTTCAAAAGGCAGGAACAGCTTAAACTCTGCTCCTGCCTTTTTCCTGACATAAAGATGGCTGACAGCGGCCTTTGTTATCTGTTTATAAAAGCCTCCTGCCTAGTCCTCCAAATACTGCTGGATATGCTCTAACACTCTGTCAATCTTGCTGTTCTTTTTTTCAGTGTCCTCACACTCTCTCGCTTCCTTCAGATCGTCCTTTACAAAATTCATGAGCAATTTTAATTCTTTTTCGCTGATTCCCACATCCAATACCTCCATATATCTTACTCACCTGGTAAATCCTGGGTTTCTTACTGAAATCCGGCCAGACTCACGACTCTTCCGCCTCTATGATACACACCTCATACTTTTTCAGCGTATCCGCCGCCTTCTCCCCGGTAAGCAGATCCTTCCGGCCAGCCAGGCAGGCCGGAAGCGTTCTCTCCTGCTCTCCGAAGTTCATCACAAAGTAGAGCTTTTTGCCCTCTTTCGTTTTCCGGCAGACAATTTCCAGCCCTTCGCCGCCGGAAACAACGCTTTCCACTTCCGCCTCGGCAGCCGCCTTGTCCAGGATCCGGTCAAGGCCCGCCTCTTCCATATGGGTTCCCACATAGTAAACATGGCCTTTTCCAAAGCTGTTTCTGGTAACCGCAGGCATTCCTTTATAAAAATCATCCCCATAGGTTCCAAGACTCTCGGCTCCCTCCAGGTGCATCAGTTCGCACACAAGGCCGCACTTACAGCTCTCGCCTGAGTCCATGACCACCTGGTTAAACTGCTCCGGCGCAAGGGCGTCGATCTCTTCCACCCACACTCCGGCCAGCCTGCGAAGAGGCCCCGGATAGCCGCCCAGATGGACATTATCCGACTGCCCTACGATGCCGCTCATATAGGTGAGCACCAAAGTTCCGCCTTTTTCCACAAAGGCCTCCAGGGCCTGGGCCATCCCATCCTTCACCATGTAAAGAACCGGCGCCACGATCAGCTTGTACTTACTGAAATCCGCGTCAACGGGTATCATATTCACGGCAATGTTTCTGTCATAAAAATATCTGTAATACTCATGGATATGGGGCACATAAGTCAGGTCAACGGAGGGCCCGCTGGTATACTCCAAAGCCCAGTAATTGTCCCAGTCAAAGATGACGCCCACCTGGGCCTGGTTTACGCTCCCCGGCAGGATACCGCCCAGCTTCTCCAGCTCTTCACCGAGCTGCTTCACCTCCCGGAACACCCTGGTATTTTCCGTACCCACATGCTCGATCACCGCGCCATGGAACTTTTCACAGGCGCCCACACTGCGGCGGAGCTGGAAAAACTGAATGGTATCCGCGCCGTGGGCCAGGGTCTGATAGCTCTGCGCCCTCATCTGTCCCGGACGCTTTAGGGAATTGTAAGGCTGCCAGTTCTGCTGGCTGGGAGTCTGCTCCATCAGCATAAAGGGCGCATCCTTAAGCCCCCTCATCAGATCATGGCACATGGCCGTATGGCTCCAGGGCGTGTCATACCTTGGGTAATTATCCCAGGAAACAATGTCCATTTCCCTGGCCCACTTAAAGTAGTCCAATCCTTTGTATGTACCCATCAGATTGGTGGTGATGGGGGTTTCCTTATCATAGACCCGGATCGCATCCCTCTCCGCCACGAAATTGGCAAGCATGGAATCCGAATTGAACCTTCTGTAGTCAATGGAAATCCCGGCAAAGGCCGTCTTTTCAGTGCCGATTCCCTCTCCCAGGGCATTGGGAAGCACGATCTCATCCCAGTCATAAATGGTGTGTCCCCAGAATTCCATATTCCATGCCTTATTCAGCTCCTCGATGGTGCCGTACTTCTTTTGGAGCCATACCCGGAAAGCCCTGGCGCAGTTCTCGCAGTAACATTCTCCCCCATACTCATTGCTGATATGCCAGCATTTCACATGGGGATTGCTGCCGTAGCGCTCTGCAAGCTTTCCTGCCAGAGCCGCCGAATATTTCTGAAAAACCGGAGAGTTGGGACATGCATTGTGCCTGTGCCCGAACTTGTGATGCCTTCCCTCATAATCTGTCCGCTCTACCTCCGGGTATTTGGCCGCCATCCATGCCGGAAGGGCTCCCGTTGATGTTGCCAGCACAATCTCGTAATTTTCCCTGCTGAGCATGTCAACCATATCATCCAGCTCTGAAAAATTGTACTGATCCTCCGCCGGCTGGATTTTTGCCCACGAAAATACATTGATTGTGGCACTGTTGATGCGGGCATCCCGAAACATCCTCATATCTTCATCCCAGATTTCTCTGGGCCACTGATTCGGATTATAATCCCCTCCATACAAAATCCCGTTAAATGTCTTCATCTTCCACCTCATTTCCGCGCGCTGTCACGCGCTTTTTACAGGAATCCACTCAAAGTTTTTCAGCGTGTTTCCCGTTTACTCCCATTTTAGCCTCCATGCCGCGTTTTTTTGCGGCAACGCGATGCGAAATCCGCGTAGGCGGTTTCGCATCTGCGATCCAATTTGGGCCGCTTGCGGCACAAATTACTGGTTGAAAATAAGCCATCAGGCTTATTTTCAACCTAACCTGCAGCCCCCTTTGGCTACTTTCCCCCTATTATACTCTATCCGCAATGAAGAGTCCAACAGAGTTTTAAAAAGCTGTCAAAAAGCTATTTCCCCGAATCATTTTCTCACGGAAAATGTGCCCGCCGGGCACAGAAAAAATCGGCATAGCAGGATTTCTCCGAACTATGCCAATATTTTTCCAACCTATAAAATCCCTTGGTGAGACACCCCTTCGGCTCCCTCTTATCGCTTATTTTACATGAGAAAAGTTGACAAGACGTGTTGCCCGCTATCTCTTCATCCGAACCGTCTTAACCTCAAAGGCTCCAAACGCCAGCGTCATCTCCCCGTTCTCCACGGGAATTTCTTCCCTCACATTTTCCAGCATGTCGCACAGGTATGCCCTGCTGCCCAGAACGCACTTCACCTTAGCGGTAACCGCCGCCTTTTTGGACTCATACAGGCGCAGGATCACATCGCCGCTGCCGTCCTCGGCAGGCTTCATGGTATCCAGGATCACATTGGCCTGATCAATCTCAGCCGCGCTGAAGGTCTCCAGGGCTCCTGCGTAAATCTCGGGCTTCACATTCAGCTCATAGCCCTGTCTTACCACATCGCTGTCCGCAAAGCTGCCCTCCCAGGCAGTAAATCCATAGGTAAAATGATGTACTCTGTTGTCCGCCTGCATCTCCGGACATGCGCTCGCACGCAGCAGGCTGAGCTCCAGCGCATTCCCATTCATGCTGATGCCGTACTTACTGTCATTGAGCACTGCTGCTCCATGGACTCCGTCGCAAAAAGCGCTGTAATGATGGTTGCACACTTCAAACCGATCCTTGTCATAGGGCCTGGAACGGTGGGCAGGACGCTCCATATAACCAAACTGGATTTCGTTAATGCCGTTTTCCGCGTAAACATTCACCGGGAAACAGGCTTTGAGCAGGCGGTGCAACTCTTTCCAGTCAATCTGCGTATCAAAGTTCAGCCTTGTACACTCCGCCTCCAGGCGGATGTACTGCACGAGAGAGGAATTACCGATCCGGCCGCTCACCTTCAGCACGCCCTCTAAGCCCTCCGAAACCACTTCCACCTTCGCTTCCCTCAGCGCTTCTATCTCCTGATGGATATAATTGGAGTCAATATCCCAGGCGTCAAACAATCGGGGCACATCCTTATACAGACGGAAACGGTTCATAGGCTCTACGGCAAACTCTCTGCCTGAGCTTTTGAGCACAAAGGAAACTACCTCGCCCCGGTCATTTACCACTGCCTTCACCCGGTTATTTTCCATCACAAAGCCTTCCCCTTGCGCCCTTACGGTTACCCGGTCCGCGCTTACAGGGGCAGGTTTTCCGCCTTCCGCAAGAACAACTCCATCTCCCCCGCAGGCATTTTCAGCTTCCACCGGAATGAGGGAAACCCCTCCGCAGGAAGGAATCCTTACCAGCGCCTTCACCGCCAAACCGCTGGGATTCCCGGCGCTTTCTTCTTTTACCCTCTGCACCGGCACAGGCACACCTTCCAGAGTCCTGGCCCCGCATCCAAACCGCTCCGGCAGCTCCACCAGAGCCGTTCTCTCAAAGCTCAGAGAGTTAAATACCGTCACCGCCTGCTCATCGGAAGGGTCGGTAAGGGCGGCAAAGGCCTTTTCCTTCATTTCAGCCGCGCCCTTTTGGATTTCTTTATGGGCTTTCTCCGCCTCCACATAAACACGGGCAATACTGGAGCCGGGAAGAATGTCGTGGAACTGATGCAAAAGCACCTCCTTCCAGAGAGCGTCCGCCCTGGAGAGCTGATACTCCATCCCTTTGTTCATAGCCAGGCAGCTCCACATTTCCATTTCCCTCATAGCCAGCTCGCTGAGACGGTTGTTCTGCTTAATCATGGCCTGGGAGGTATAAGTCCCTCTGTGGGCGCTGAAATACAGCTCTCCCACATAAGTGTTCACCGGGCCGCCCTGCTCCTCCATATCATGGAAGAATTCCGCGGGGCCTGCCATCTTCACCTTCACGCTGCCCTCCAAATCCTCCTGGCGCTTTGCGTATTCCACATAATCCCTTGCCGGGCCGCCGCCTCCGTCTCCGTAGCCATAGGGCATCAGGAATGCATCCAGATCCTGAAGCTGGGTGCGCTCCTTCCAAATCCGGTTTGCCTCTATGGGGTCTGTGCGGTAGGTGTAGCTGGTGGGAAGGAAGGATACGATCTGAGAGCCGTCCATTCCCTGCCAGGTAAAGTAATGATAAGGGAACTGCTCCCCTTCATTGTAAGACCAGAAAATCTTCTGGGTCACCAGATACTTTACGCCGCAGCCCTTTAAGATCTGAGGCAGGGCCGCCGTGTACCCGAAGGTATCGGGAAGCCACAAAATCTCGCTGTCTACGCCAAATTCTTCCTTATAATAACGCTTTCCATGGACAAGCTGCCTGATCAGAGCCTCCCCGCTTGCCATATTGGTGTCAGGCTCCACCCACATAGCGCCGTCTGCAATCCACTGTCCGCCCTTTATGGCCTCCTTAATCCTGGCAAAAAGCTCAGGGTAATATTTTTTGCACATTTCATAAGAAGCCGGCTGACTCTGGATAAACTTATATTCCGGGTATTCCTCAATAAGCCGAAGCTGGGCGGCAAAGGTTCTCTCCGTCTTACGGTAGGTCTCAGCCATGGGCCAAAGCCAGGCAAGATCCAGATGGGCATTTCCCACCGCATAAAAAACAGGGGCTGTGGAGCCGTTCTTTGCCTCCATCACCGGGCGCAGCGCCTCTCTGGCCTCCTTGTAGGACGCAATCCGCCCTTCTCTTGGCTGCTCGAAGTCCGCAATCAGGGTAAACTGCTGTAGCGCCTTTGCAATCCTGGCCGCACGAAGAGAGTTTTCCTCCAAAGTGGTGAGAAGCATACTCAGGGTTGACACATCCATGTAGAGCTGATAAGCCTCCTCATTCCAGATGCCGTAAGTGCATTTTCCCAGAACCCTTCTCTTTCCTTCCTCCGCCCCATCCCTGTAGGCGCCGGGCAGAACCGGCCCTGTCGCGCAGCCTCCGGTGGGGGCTTCCGGTATAAAGTGCCCCGCATAGGTTTCCATCAAAAGGTCAAAATGTTCCCCGCTCTTTCCGCAGGCGCTCAGTACATTATCTTCCATAAAGTGATGGGGTTCATACACCCACGAAGCCCGGTACGTCCCAAAGGCTTTCCCGTTCACGAACAGGGCGGACTCCCCGTCCGGCTTTAAATCCATCACAATCCGCTGGCCCTGGGCCCTTTCCGGAAGGGTTATGTCGCCTTTAAACCAAGCGTACTCCCACTCCCTTCCCCAGGTAAAGCCGGGACTTACCGGGGCAAAATTCCCCTCCTGCGCCTCCTGGGGCGTTAAATATTCCATGGTGGTAAAAGCCTCCCACGAAATCTCCCCCAAAGGCTCATAAAAATCATCCTTCAGGGTGCGTATCCAGTGCTTCACCCTGTCCTGCCATTCCGAATGCATCAGTTTCATTTTTTCCTCCGTTTCCGCGCTATGCACTTATCAGTTTGTGCTGTTCTAATTTCATTATAAAAACGCAAAAGGAAAAGTCAACATAGCAACTTCATATCAAGTTGAGGGACAACCTGTTTACTTTTTCGGGCTTTTCCTGTAAAGTAAACTTACATGCGCCGCTGGCGCGGCGCACCACCACGGCATGAAAGGAGCAAGCCCAAATGTCAGGTAACAGAACACGTCCTATGTATGAACTGATTCAGAACGACATTATTTCAAAAATCCAGTCCGGCGCTTATGCGGAGGGCGAGAGGGTTCCCAGCGAACAGGAACTGATCCATACCTGGAAGGTCAGCCGCACCACGGCTACCAAAGCGCTTACGGAGCTTTCATTAAACGGCTATATCCACCGCATTCAGGGAAAAGGCTCCTTCGTCAACCCGTTAGGGAGCCATCTTTCTCCGCGAAAATACTTGAACCTTCCGGCAGTCAATGAGGGAGCCCCGGAATTTCCCCGTAAAGTAGGCGTCATCATTCCCAACTATTACGACTATCACTCCGGCAGCATCATCCGCGGCATTATGGACACTCTCTCCTTTCCCTCCTATTTTGTCACCATTACCCATGGTTCCAACAGACAGGAGGAAGAGCATGCCCTGAATTACTTTTGGGAAAACGGATACTGCGGCATCCTGCTTTTCCCGGTTGATTTTGAATTTTACAGCGACATTATTTTACAGATGACCCTGAACAAATATCCGCTGGTTCTTATGGACCGCGTCTTTCCGGGTATCCATTGCATGTCTGTCACCTGCGACAATCACAAATGCTGTGAGCTGGGTATCTCGCACCTGATCGCTCTGGGGCACAAAAAGATTGCTTTTATCGCTTACACCTCCTGCCGGGAGCAGGTGACGCGCCTGCGCATGGACAGTTATCTGACGATCATGGCCTCCCATGGACTGCCCGCAATCCCCTTTGACAATTTTTTCCTGTCGGACCAAGCCGCATCCATGCAGGAAAATTTTTTGCGGCAGGTCAGGCAAAAAGCCATCACTGCCGCAATCGCCTCCAATTCCAATGCCGCCTTAGAGCTCTACCGGCTCTGCGCCCGGGACGGCATCCGAATCCCCGAGGATCTTTCTGTTTTATGTTTTGACTACCCTAACTTTTTCAGGTCTCCCTCCGGCAACTTCTTTACTTATCTGGAACAAAATTCCTTCGATATGGGAAAAGAAGCGGCGCTGCTTCTGCATCAGGTTCTCTCCGGGGAGAAAAATCCTGACCGGGAGCAAATTGTCCTGCAGCCCGGATTAATGGTAAACGAGTCCACAAGAGCCCTGGAAGAGGAATGAGGGGCAGCCAGTGTCCGCCTCTACTTCCACTGCATGGCCTCTATTTCCACTGCGTAGTTACGCTGAAGCTGCTCTGCGCCCTTCCATCCGCTGCGGCTGCCGGCCATGCAATGCCATACACCTTTTCCGTCACTCCCTGATGGTTGCTGTGGTCGTATTCCCTGATCTCAATGCTTCCCTCCAGGCCCTCAATCTCCACCGTACAGGTTCCCTTTTCGGTCTTCAGCAATACCTTATTTCCCTCTGCCACAGGCCGGATCTGGGTGATCAGATTTTCTCTCGCTTCCGCTGCCTTTGCCTGGTCAAAGGTAAAGCAGTCCCTGACCAGAAGCTTACCTGTCTCCGTATCAAATTGAAACTCTCTTTGCAGTTCCTTCAAAAGTCCTTCCGGATAAGCATCGTGCATTTCGATACACACCCTGCCGTCTGAATCCGCCGCAAACCGGCTGCAGCCGTACTCCTTGCCGGTTCCCTGCCCCTCTCCTCCAATCACGGGCACGCTGTGTCCAAAGGAATTGTTGCAGAGAATCTGATACCGCTTTTCACTAAAATAATCCTTGGTATACTCTCCCGCTCCCAAGTCCGTCAGGAACATTTCTCCTTTTCCCTCATAGATAAAATGTCCCACGTCATTGTGATTATGGGGTTCGTCGTTGTGCCCGCCCTTGCAGGCAAAGCTCACATTCGCCTCAGAATGGGCGATATACCACTGAGCCGAGGGCAGGATATAGGCTTTAGGCTTCTCGAAAGTGCCTTCCTTCCGATCCGAAGCTTCCAGCAAGGCAAGAAATCTTCTTGTCTGAATCAGATCCATTTTCAGCGCGGCAAACCGGTAACAGGTATCGGAATGAAGGGAGCCGGCCTTGCTCATATCCGGGAATAAGGCGGCGGCCAAAGCTTCCTCGGACATCCCCGGCTCACCGTAATGCATCGCCAGCACACTGCTCACGCCTACCCGAAACCAACCTTCCGTATCCCCGTCGGAAAAGCTCAGGCACTTGCCGTCCGGGAAAAAGCATTTCACAGGGAAATGGGCAATCTGATAGCGGCGGTCTTCTCCCCCTTCAAACTCTCCCCATTTTCCGCAGAAAAGGTCCGTCTCTCCCTCCGTGGCGTCGTAAAGCTCCTGGGCAAAGTTGGTAAAATAGGTCATGCCGTAATAATAATAGGCGAGTCCCTCCATACAGGCTCCGTCCTCGGCAAAGCCGTTGATATAGTAAGTCAGGGAATTGATGATACGGGAAAGGCTGGCCCTTAGCCGCTCCGGCTGGCCCTTCATCAAATGCAGGCAGGCGCTTCCGATACTTCCGGCGCATACCGCGTTCCAGTTATTTGACCCGCACTCCCACGGCTTATGCTTATAGGGCACTTCCGATGTAAAATAAGGCTGGAATATTCTTTCCTCAATATTCTCCCGCATCTTACCCCACACCTCGGCAGAGATTGTCTCCCCCAAAAACTCCATCAACTCGGAAAGTGTCTGGGCTGTCTCCGAGGCAAACAAATCCACCGTGATCCTCCACTGGGGATTCTCCCTGCGGTTAACATGGGCGGGCAGGGCCCAGGTTTCCTCCCGGCAAATGTCCAGGATCACCTCTTCAAGCTTTTGGATGTAAGTCTGTTTTTCCTCCCACTGCTCCTCCAATCCCAGAATCGCCCTCATCCCCAGAACCGCCAGCATTTTACGCCTTGCAAAGTATACCTCCTCATATTTGAGCCGGTTTCCGGTAGTCTCGTACAGGCCAAACAGTTCTTCTGTCAAAACCGGCATCTCTTTTGGGAGAAGCTCCCTGGCCGAATCCCTGATTTCTTCCTCATAGTTTTGCAAAAAAAGTGCAAGCTGTTTCCTCATCATACTCCTTCTCCTATCTGCATCATCCCATGCGTTTTTCTCTCAATGCCATTATGGGACACGGCAAATAAATTTGTCGTGTCCCATCGCTTATCCCTCAGACATTGCTTGCTCTGCTACTATAGTATAAGAAATTTGGGGGTTCTTCAAGTACTTTTCTCAAATCTCCCGGTTTTAGAAAATGATTTCCTTTCCGTACAACGCCCTCTCCTCCAAAATCTGTTTAAAGTCCGCGCTCTCACGGTATCCCTTCAGCTCATCCATATATTCCGTATAGTCACAGACATACACATATACCCTGGATACGTCCCGTCCGCCTATGGCGTAGGTATCCGCATAGGAGCTGCTCCCGCTGGGCAAGAGCTTTCCCTGTGCGTCCAGCACCACCGTAAACACGCCGCTCTGGGTGCGCAGTTCATTGCATTTTTCTTCTACGGTGATTTCAAATTTCGTCCTGACCACCTGATAGAGCCCTGCCCCGGTATCATTCATCTCGTCCACCGTCACCACCTGAGTACTCTCTCTGTCTGCTTTTATGTTGAGCTCGAATTTGAAAGGCCCGTCAAACCACCAGTTCTGATATTGATTGGGAAATTGATTCCGATCCGCCGGCGTGACCTCATTCATGAAGGCTTTCCACTCCTCATCCGTCATGGCCTCCAGCTCTTCCTGGGTTTTTCCGCGTAAATCCAGCGGTTCCGGCTCCGCCTTATCTCCGATGATCTGATCGATGGTCAGCTTCATGTCAAAGCTCTCCAGGGCTCTGTATTTCTCCTTTAAAGCATCGTCATTTCCCACTACGTCAATAATATCAATGCGGTAAATCCCTGCATAGGTGTGGTCATTCACAAAGGTTCCTTCCAATGATCCCTCAGCGCCGCTTCCGTACCCCTGCGCCTCTCCCATTCCGGAGGGCCTGAAAGAATAATCGGCAGCCCCTTTCAGGGTAAGAATCGGTTTTCCCTCCGTGTCTATCATCGTTTCGGGAAAGGATTCCTCACTGGTAATCATAAGGGAGAGATAAATCGCCTCCACAGAGCAGTAAGCCTCGGAAACGGATACCGTTACTCCGTTCACCGTTTTCGTGTAAGCCGAATCTGTCTGGGCTCCTTCGTTTTCTCCCGCTCTCTCCCCTGTAATCGCCAAACTGTCTTCTCCTGATGTTTGGTCGCCCATGCTTTGTGAATCTTCAAACTTCTGGGCCACTGAATCCAAATCCCCCTGGTAAGAATAATCTCCCTGAAGCAGTTTGAAAATATCCCGAATGATCGGTATGTTGGAAGCCAATGCAGGCTGCGTGGCAAAAACCCCCGCGCAGGCAAACACAATCACCGCAGCCGCTACCGCGCTAAAGCGCTTAATCCTCTTTTTCCTTTTTTCTCTCATATATACTTTTTCTCCCTCCTGTATTCCCTTACGCACATACACTGACAAATTTTCAGGTATAACGATTCCGTCAAATCTTTCCCGTTCCATTCTCTCCATCCCGGCTCCTTTCCCGTACAGCTCTGCAGCTCTACGCCGAATTACTGCTTTTTTCACGATATAACCCCCATATTCTCTTCTGTATCCTCCAACTGGTTTCTGAGGGTTTTACGCGCCCTGGACAAGTATGCCTTCACACTTCCAACAGGAATGTTCATCACCTGTGCAATATCCTTTACCTTCATCCCCTGAAAATACTGCAGGATCACCACCGTCTTATAGACAGGCGGAAGAAGGTCGATGGCATCATAGAGATCCGCCTTTTCCTCTATGGAAATTTCCTCTATGGAAATGCTCTCCGCCGCAGCAGCCTCATTCCATTCCTCAAAAGGACTGTTTCGTTTACTTTTCTTTTGTTCCAGATAAATACTGTTGATCAGTATGCGTGTAATCCATGTCCTGAAATACGCGGGCTCCCGAAGCTTATCCATGGAGATCATTGCGCGCATTGCGCACTCCTGTACTGCATCCAAGGCATCCTGCTCGTTCTTCGTATACATATACGCCAGTCTGTACAGGTACTCCTGATGCATCATAATCAGTTCTCCAAAAGCCTCCCTGTTTCCTTTCGCCGCCCGCTCCACCAGTTTCAGGCTCACCGTATTCTTCATTGTGCTTGTCACCTTCATTTCTTCTGCTTTGTCTATACCCCTGCAGTGGCATAGCTCTTTGTGCCCGCAGCGCAGTCATTTTTCACACGTGTTATACTGATTAGATTACCAGACGCGCTAAAAGGTTACAAAAAAATCGGCTCATTTTCCTTTCAAATGAACCGATTTCTTTTTTTAATTATTGGGAATCCTAAATTCTAAGGGCTACATATTCTTTACCGCTTCTTCAAACTCCTGCTCCGTCTCCACAAAATGATATGGCTCGTACTCGCCGTATGCAGACGGGCGGCTGATTGCCACAAGCTGTATCGTTTCATAGCCGACAGCCTTCATCAGCTTTTCTTTAAAATCTGCCAAATGATGACCATGTGTTGTCTGTAACGCAAGACATCCTGTATCATTGAACTTTTTTGCAATTAAATAGCACATTTTTGAGTACCTCCCTGAATTCATCTTCATTTCTGATTCTGGCATCTTCATATGCCTGTCGCAACAAACTTCCTACATGGTTATCATATTTTCTTTTAAACAGACTTTTAAGCTTCTAAATCTCTACCGCACTACAGAGCACAAAAACCTTACCCTCCTTATTCACGATTCTCAAGTTTCGTACATTACTCTCCCCATCAGGAATTTCTATATTCAGCATATGATTCACTGTATCAATCTGGTAAATAAGTCCTGCAAACATGGTTGCACTCAAGATAAGATTAAAGGTGGCATTTATATCGTTATTTGCAATGAGATGCATATCAGGATATATAATACCACCAATATCTATATTTACTTTATACATATTTCCTTTTGTACAACCACCAAACCCTGACAACGGAACATCTTTTCTAACCAGTTCAGCTCCAAGCTCCGATATAAGGATTGCTTCATCATCAGTCCATACCGGAATATACGCTCCCGTATCCAACAACGCAGTAAGCCCATTATTTAAGATAACCACAGGTCTTTGTCTTGTATTATCCAGTTTCATTGTATACTGCTTCATAACACACCCACCATTCCAAGCTGTAAATAACCTTCCGGATTCGTATGTCGGGAAATAATCTCCCCTTTTAATACCAATCTGGTTAACTCAGATTTCGTTTTATCCGTATATTTTACAACAGCAGATTCTACAGATATCCCATCATCATTCTGATACTGA
Organism: uncultured Lachnospiraceae bacterium; assembly: GCA_949949005.1. GTDB lineage: Bacteria > Bacillota > Clostridia > Lachnospirales > Lachnospiraceae > Suilimivivens. The sequence goes on along the minus strand of CATLHM010000010.1, from coordinate 20,612 downwards.
ACATCAACTAATCCGACCCACTGATTCGGATATTTTTTTTGTATTTGCTCCCACGTCATTCGCTCTGTCACAAATAGCACATCCTTTCCTACTACGAGTTTGAAACATTCGGCATTTAAACGACTTTTCTCAATATTATTATATCATTACACCCCAAATGGCACAACCGACATTCTACTTACGCCAACACCTTAAGCATAATCAAGCAGGGATTTTCCTCGTCCCACATTTCCGTTAAAGTAATAAGCGGCTCAAAACCAATACTTTTATAAAAGGTTCTCGTTTTATCATATGGTTCAAAGTCAACTATATCACTTAGTGTTTTGACAACCACATACTTACACCCTCTCTGCATCAAATAACTTTCCACAGTCCGATACAATGCTTTTCCTACGCCATTGTGCTGATATTCCGGAAGTACACCACACACAAATATGTCACCTGTATGCTGGTAGTGCATTTTTACAGAGAAAAAGCCAATACACTGTTCTTGCCGATTAAACGCACCGTAATAAGGAAGTTCCTTTACTTTTTCCGCATATTCGTCAACCGCCTGCTTATTTCCAAACCATTCCGGCAGCATCGCCAGAATCTCTCTCGTACAAGTTGACTTTTTATCAATATCATTTATTTCTGTTATACGAATATCATCCGTCACTTAATTTTCTCCCATCTTCACCAGCTTGGCCGCCTGGTCGGCCGCGATACACGCATCAATAATCTCCTGTATATCCCCGTTCATCACCTTATCCAGCTTATACAAGGTAAGCCCAATCCGGTGATCCGTCACCCGGCCCTGGGGGAAATTGTAGGTGCGGATTTTTTCCGAGCGATCCCCGGTGCCGATCTGGCTTCTGCGAAGCTCCGCCTCCGCATCGTGGCGCTGTTGCTGCTCCATATCATAGAGCTTGGCCTTAAGCAGGGCAAAAGCCTTGGCCTTGTTCTGAAGCTGGGACTTCTCGGTCTGGCTGTAAACCACGATTCCCGTGGGATAGTGGGTGAGCCGCACCGCGGAGTCCGTGGTATTGACGCACTGGCCGCCGTTTCCGGAAGCCCGCATCACATCAATCCGGATGTCCTTATCGTCGATCACAATATCAATATCCTCATCCACCTCCGGCATCACCGCCACACTGATGGTGGAGGTGTGGATACGCCCGCCGGACTCGGTTTCCGGCACCCGCTGTACCCGGTGTACGCCGCTTTCATATTTCAGCCTGGAGTAAGCCCCCTGGCCGGAAATCATAAAATTGACTTCCTTCATGCCGCCGATGCCGATTTCATCCACATTCATGGTTTCCACCTTCCACCGCTGGCTCTCCGCATAGTGTACATAGAGCCGGTAAACCTCCGCCGCAAACAAGGCTGCCTCGTCCCCGCCGGCCCCTGCCCGGATCTCCACAATCACATTCTTCTCGTCATTGGGATCTTTCGGCAAAAGAAGAATCTTTAACTCCTCCTCCAGCTCCTCGATCCGCTTTTTGGCCGTGGACAGCTCCTCCTTGAGCATTTCCCGCATATCCTCGTCAGACTCTTCCTCCAGCATGGCAAGAGAGTCCGCCACGTCCTGCCCGCACTTTTTGTATTCCTTATAAGCCTCCACAATGGGGGTCAAATCGCTCTGTTCTTTCATCAACTTGCGAAACCGCTCCTGGTTTCCCGTCACCGAAGGCTCATTTAACTCGCTCATGATTTCCTCAAATCGGATTAATAAATCTTCCAGTTTATCAAACACTTTTCTTACCTCCTAACCCGGATAAACCAAAGCCAACATTTTGCCATTTTGCGCAATAAATCGTTTTTAAGGGCCTAAGACCGCCTAAAAAACCGCCGCCCTCCTGCAAACGTCACCTGGCCATGCCAGACACTACCCTGTCAAGCCCTGCCAAATCCCGGCAGACATTTACCTCCCGATAACCTGCCGCCTTCATAAGAGCGCTCACAGCCTCTGCCTGAGAGCATCCGATTTCAAAATAAAGCCTGCCCCCAGGCGTAAGATAGCCTCCTGCCTGGGCGATGATTTTTTTGTAAAAATAAAGTCCGTCCTCTCCGCCGTCCAACGCCGAACGGGGGTCATGTTCCCTGACCTCCTCCATCAGCCCCGGAATCTCCCCAGAGGGAATATAAGGCGGATTGCACACAATCACTTCGTATTTTCCACTCATATTTTCAAATAAATCGCTTCTGACAAACTGCGCTTTCTGGCCAAGCGTCCTGGCATTTTCTTCGGCCACCTTAAGCGCCGCCTCCGATATGTCCGAGCCTATCCCTATGCAGTGATTAGAGTAGCGCAAAAGGCTTAAAAGGATACATCCCGACCCGGTACACAAATCCAGAATGTGGAAGCCGTCATGGAGCCCACGCATCACCTCTTCCACCAGGGTTTCCGTATCCTGCCTGGGAATCAGTACATCCTCTGTCACCTTAAAGCGCAGTCCCATGAACTCCTGATAGCCCAAAATATGCTGCAGAGGGATGTGCCGGCTCCGTTTCTCGATCCAGGCCAAAAAACTGCTCTGCTGCTCTCCCGCCACCGGCTGCTCTCCATGAACCAGCAAGTCATTTCTGTCCGTACCGCAGACCTCTTCCAGAAGCAGCCTCGCATCCAGCTCCGCCTCCGGGATATTGGCTTTTCTCAGTCTTTCTCTTCCATAGTCATAAAGTTCTCTGTAGTCCATTTTTCCTTTTCTGCCTGCCCCTGGGCAGGATTTTTGCAATCAGCGCGGTTTAGCCCCTGACGCCTGATTCCCCGGTTCCTCCTCCGCCCCGTAATCGAAATTTTCCCTCAGATAAGCTTTCCAGTCGAACACGGCTTCCACAGACTTCATGGCCACTTCCACCATGCTCTCGTCCGGTTCCTTGGTGGTAAGCCTCTGAAGAAGCGCCCCGGGCAGGGAAAGAATCTGCACCAGAATATTGTCGCTCCTTCCCGCCAGACGGATGATCTCGTAGGAAATGCCTGCAATCACAGGGATCAGCAAAATCCTCACTGCCACCTTCATCACCGGGTTGGGCACCCGGATAAAGAAAAACAAAATAATACTCACAAACATTACAAAAAACATAAAGCTGGTTCCGCACCGTTTGTGATACCTGGAACTGCGCATCACGTTTTTTACTGTAAGGGGCCTGCCCTTTTCAATGCAGTTGATACATTTATGCTCCGCCCCATGATATTGATAGAGCCTGCGGATGTCCTTCATCAGACTGATTCCAACCACATAGAGAAGGAAGATTATGATGCGGATCACCCCCTCGGCAATCGCCAGAAGAGAAGCGTTTCTCACGTAATCCGAAAGCAGGGAGGACAAAAAATAAGGCAATAAAATAAAGATGCCCACTGCCAGGATGATCGAAATGACTGTGGTGAGCCCCATCATAATGCTTTCGCCCCTGCCGCCCGACACCTTATTCACCGCTTTGTCCATTCCGGTTTCTTTCACGTCCTCCTCCTCATAGAAGGACGCGGAAAAATTCAGCGTCTTCATTCCCAGACGCAGAGAATCTATAAAGTTAAACACGCCTCTGATAAAAGGCGCCTGTCTCACCCAGCTTCCGTGCATGTATCCGCGGAATACATCCACCTCAACCTCAATTTCCCCATTAGGCTTTCTGACTGCTACCGCATAATCGTCCTTGTTTTTCATCATGACGCCCTCTAAAACCGCCTGGCCGCCAATTCCCGAATAGCCTGAGCCTCTTCTTTTTCTTCCCATATCATCTATTCTCCAATTGCAGGAGGTAAAATAAGGTTGAGATGCATCATCCCAACCTTTTTTGCACTGCCTATTTGCTTGCTACGCCGTACTTCCTGTTGAACTTATCAATACGTCCATCGGCTCTGGCCGCCTTCTGCTGGCCTGTGTAGAACGAATGGCACTTGGAGCAGACCTCGACGTGAATATCCTTCTTGGTGGAGCCTGTCACAAATGTATTGCCGCAGTTGCAGGTTACTGTTGCCTGATAAAATTCAGGATGGATTCCTTCTTTCATGCTATCACCTCTCTATTTAAACTTTATTATTCTTTTTTAACAAATTTCTTTAAAACAGCTTTCTCATTGTACCATAGCTTATCCTATGTTGCAAGCATTTTTTAGAACCATTTTATTTTTTTCACCATGTTGACAAATTCGTGATTGTTTCTGGTGCGGGCAAACATATCCAGAATCTTGTCCACCGCTTCCTCAGACTTCATTCCGTTTAAGGCCTTGCGCATGATGTTGATGGCCTCCAGCTCGTCCGGCAAAAGCAGCAGGTCTTCTCTTCGGGTTCCTGACTTGGGAATGTCGATTGCAGGGAACACTCTTCTCTCGGAGAGTTTGCGGTCGAGCACCAGCTCCATATTGCCGGTCCCCTTAAACTCCTCGTAAACCACATCGTCCATCTTGCTTCCCGTATCCACCAGGGCCGTTGCAAGAATGGTCAGGGAACCGCCCCCGCGCATATTCCTGGCAGCGCCGAAAAACCGTTTCGGCATATGCAGTGCCGCCGGATCCAGACCGCCGGAAAGAGTACGTCCGCTGGGGGGGACCGTCTGGTTGTATGCCCTTGTCAGCCTGGTGATGCTGTCGATCAGGATCATGACGTCCTTCTTATGCTCCACAAGGCGCTTTCCTCTCTCAATTACCATCTCGGAAACCCGCTTGTGATGCTCCGGCAGCTCGTCAAAAGTGGAATAGATCACCTCCACATTAGGCCCCTCAATGGCCTCCTTAATATCGGTAACCTCCTCAGGCCGTTCGTCGATCAGAAGGATGATCAGATGCACCTCGGGGGCATTGCGCTTCACGGATTTGGCCACATCCTTTAAAAGGGTGGTCTTGCCCGCCTTGGGAGGGGATACGATCATACCTCTCTGCCCCTTGCCCACCGGGCTGATCAGATCCATGATCCTCATGGCAACACTGGCCCCGGGCATCTCCAAATGCAGTCTCTCGTTGGGGAAAATAGGCGTCATATCTTCAAAATTGCACCGCTTTGCAGCCACCTCCGGAGGGTAACCGTTGATGGATTTCACATACAAAAGAGCGGCAAACTTTTCGCCCTGGGTGCGGACTCTGGTATTGCCCTCCAGCACATCCCCTGTCTTTAGCCCAAACCGGCGGATCTGGCTGGGGGCCACATACACGTCGTGATCTCCGGGCAGATAATTCTCGCACCGGATAAAGCCGTAGCCGTCAGGCATCACTTCCAAAATGCCATGGGCTGCAATTCCGCTGTCAAGCTCTGCAGGAAATCTTTCATCATCTGTTCTTGGCTCTTCTACCCGGCCCTCCGGGCGCTCCGTCTTATATTCTGTGCGCTCCTGGCCCGGGCGCTCCCCGCGATTTTCCGCCTGTGCGGTTCGCTCCGGGCGCTCTACTCTCTCCGACCTCTCCCCGCGCTCTGTCCCTGAACGCTCACTCTTTCTTTCCATCCCGGCTCTCTCTGTCCGGAGAGGTTTCTCCCCACGCTCCTGTTTCCCCTCGGGCCTTGCACCCGTTTCTTCTTTTGCGCCGCCTTTCATGCCGGATGTCTCTTTTTCGCCTGAAGCTGAGGATTTGGGCTGCGCGCTCTTTTCTTCCGCCTTGTCCTTCTCATCCTCTGCCAACATAAGCTGGATCAACTCCGCCTTTTTCATCGACGACGTACCCCTCAGTCCTCTGGCCTTTGCGATGGCTTTCAGATCCGCAAGCGCCAAAGACTCATATTTTTCTTTCATACAAACCTCCATTTCATCTATTTTAAAAAATTAAAACGATCCAAATCAAATATTTTCTTTTGGGAATTTATTACGACTTGTCACACGAAATGTATATAAGACATTATACATCATTCTATCTGAAATAGAAAGTATATTTTTTTAAGGATTTATAAGAATCACGTTCTTACGGAATGCACAGTTTATGCGCATTCCGCAGCCGTGAATCGTAGCCTGAGGCTGTCTGCTTTATTTTTATTCTCTCCCATCCCAGCAATAGGTGCAGAGCTTATCTTTCTCAATCCCCACTGATTCCATCATATCATCCAGCCTGTGATAGCGCAGGGAGGTGAAATTAAGCTGCTCTCCTATCCGCTTCACCATCTCCTGATACTGTGGCGTCTCCGGGTTGGAGTAGGCGCTCAAATTCACATACTTTCCTTCCCCTTCCATTTCCTTAATGATCCTCCGGGTGATCAGATCCATATCCGAGGTGGAACGGGAAAAGTTTAAATATTTACATCCGTACAAAAGAGGAGGACATGCCGGCCTGCTATGTACCTCCTTTGCCCCGCTCTGGTAAAGAAATTCCGCAGTCTCCCGAAGCTGGGTTCCCCGCACGATGGAGTCGTCGATCAGAAGCAGGCTCTTGCCCTGAATCAGGTCATGGATCGGTATCAGCTTCATCTTGGCGATCAGATTCCTCTTGCTCTGTATGGTGGGCATAAAGGAACGGGGCCAGGTAGGCGTGTATTTTATAAGCGGTCTGGAAAAGGGAATCCCTGATTCATTGGAGTAGCCCACAGCATGGGCAGTACCGGAATCCGGCACCCCGGCCACATTATCCGGGGACACATTATCCCTCCTTGCCAGAAGGGCTCCACAGTTATAGCGCATCTTTTCCACGCTGATTCCCTCATAGGATGAGGAAGGGTAACCGTAGTACACCCAGAGGAAGGTACAGATTTTCATATCCTTTCCGGGCCTTACCAGCGTGCGCACCTCCTCCGGCGTCACAATAGCCACCTCACCCGGCCCCAGCTCCCGCTCCGGGACATATCCAAGGTTCAGACAGGCAAAGCTTTCAAAGGAAACACAGTATCCCTCTTCTTTTTTTCCCACAGATACCGGTGTTCTCCCCATCTTGTCTCTGGCAACATATATCCCCTTTGGGGTCAGCAGAACAATAGTCATGGAGCCCTTGATCAACTCCTGGGCATAGGTGATCCCGTCAATCAGATTTTCCTTCTGGTTGATGATGGCCGCCACCAGCTCCGTGGGGTTGATATCACCTCCGCTCATCTCCAGAAAATGGGTATGTCCCATGTGAAAAATCTCATCCACAATCTCCTGCATATTATTGATCCTGCCAACCGTGGAGATTGCAAAAGTGCCATGGTGGGAACGCACCAGCAGGGGCTGGGGCTCATAATCAGAAATACATCCGATTCCGAAATTTCCCTCCATCTTGTTCACATCTTTGTCAAACTTTGTCCGAAAAGGCGCGTTCTCAATATTGTGAATTGCCCGGTCAAACCCTTTTTCCACGCTGTAAACCGCCATACCGGCTCTCCTTGTCCCCAAATGGGAATGATAATCCGTACCGAAAAACAGATCAAACACACAATCCTTTTTTAACGCAGCTCCAAAAAAACCGCCCATCTCATACCTCCATCCCAAGTTTCTGAAGTTTTACTCATAAGCCAAAGGCTCTTTCTATACGTTAATCTCCGCTTTTACGCCCAGCAGCTCCTTATTTTCCTCAAGCACCGGCGCGATCACTTTTTCCAAAAAGGCCTCCACCTGCTCTTTGCTTCTGCCCACATATCTGGAAGGCTCCATGGATTTTTGCAGTTCTTCCATGGACATGGGGAATGCGGGATCCTCTGCGATCAGTTCCAGAAGATTATTTTCCAGCCCTTTCTCCTTCACATTTCTGCCTGCTTCCATGGAAAGCTCCCGAATCCTCTCGTGCAGCTCCTGGCGGTTGCCTCCGGCTTTCACCGCATCCATCATGATATTTTCCGTTGCCATAAAGGGCAGCTCGCTCATCATATGCTTTTCGATCACCTTGGGATATACCACCAGACCATCCACCACATTCAGGCAAAGATCCAGAATCCCGTCTACGGCAAGAAAGCCCTCGGGGATGGAAAGCCGTTTATTGGCGGAGTCATCCAGGGTTCTTTCAAACCACTGTGTGGCAGAGGTAATGGCGGGATTCAGGGCATCGATCATCACATAGCGGGAGAGGGATGCGATTCTCTCGCTCCGCATGGGATTCCTCTTATAGGCCATGGCCGAGGAACCGATCTGCTTTTTCTCGAAGGGCTCCTCCACCTCCTTCAAATGCTGCAAAAGCCTGATATCGTTGGACATCTTATGGGCGCTGGCAGCGATCCCTGCCAGCACGTTTGCCACCCTGGTATCCACCTTCCGGGAATAGGTCTGTCCCGATACCGGATAACAGGCCCCAAAGCCCATCTTGGCTGCGATCATGGGGTCAATCTTGTCGATGGTCTCCTGATCCCCGTCAAAAAGCTCCAAAAAGGAAGCCTGGGTTCCCGTGGTGCCCTTAGAGCCAAGAAGCTTAAGGCCCGAGAGCACATGATCCAAATCTTCCAGATCCATCAAAAACTCCTGCATCCACAGGGTCGCCCTTTTCCCCACGGTAGTGGGCTGGGCCGGCTGAAAATGGGTAAAGGCAAGGGTCGGCTGGCTCTTATATTTTTCCGCAAAAGCCGAAAGCTCCCAAAGCACATTCACCAGTTTTTTTCTGACTAACAGAAGGGCCTGCTTCATCACGATCACATCCGTATTGTCCCCCACATAGCAGCTTGTGGCCCCCAGATGGATGATACCCGCCGCCTTGGGGCACTGCTGCCCATAGGCGTACACATGGCTCATCACGTCGTGGCGCACTTCCTTCTCCCTTGCCAGCGCCACCTCATAGTTGATATCCTCCGCATGGGCTTTCAGCTCGTCGATCTGTTCCTGGCTGATCACCGCTTTTCCGTCCTGGGAAAGCCCCAGTTCCATCTCCGTCTCTGCCAGGGCAATCCACAGCCGCCGCCAGGTCTTAAACTTCATATCCGGAGAAAAAATATACTGCATCTCTTTGCTGGCATACCTCTCCGACAATGGGCTGACATATCTGTCCGTATTCATGTTTCTAACCTCCTGCGCGCTTTGGCGCGCATACCAATCAGGGAGAGGGGGAGCTGCTTCCCCCTTACTCCCATTTGCTGCTTTTGCTCTTTTTAAAGTCCCAGTCTCTTAAACACTTCGTTGTAGGCTTCCTCTACATTTCCCAGATCCCTGCGGAAACGATCCTTATCCAGCTTTTCGTTGGTGTGTACATCCCACAGACGGCAGGTGTCCGGCGAGGTCTCGTCAGCCAGCAGGATTTCTCCGTGGTAACGCCCAAACTCAATCTTAAAGTCGATCAGCTTAATGTCTGCCTGTAAGAAGTAGGCTTTCAAAACCTCGTTTACCTTAAAGGCATACTTCTTGATAAGCTCGATCTCCTCCCAGGTGGCTAGCCCCAGGGCCACAGCAAAGTAGCTGTTAATCAGAGGATCCCCCAGCTCGTCGTTTTTGTAGCTGAACTCAATGGTAGGCTCCTTAAAGGGAGTCCCCTCCGGCACGCCCAGGCGCTTGGAAAAGCTGCCTGCTGCCACGTTCCTGATAATCACCTCAAGGGGCACGATCTCCACCTTTTTCACAGCGGTTTCCCGATCGCTTAACTCCTCGATCAGATGGGTGGGAACCCCTTCCTTCTCCAGAAGCTGAAACACATGGTTGGTCATGCGGTTATTGATCACCCCTTTGCCTACAATGGTTCCCCTCTTTTCCCCGTTAAAGGCTGTGGCGTCGTCCTTATAGTCCACGATCACCACATCCGGGTCATCCGTTGCAAACACCTTTTTCGCCTTACCCTCATAGAGCTGTTCCATTTTCTTCATGATTTCTCCTCCATTCCGCCGCCTCGCGGCCCATTCAATATCCTTTGTTATTCCCCGGCATTGCTGCCAATGAAATTACTTTTTAAGCATAAGCTCTCCTGTGTGAATTCACAATAACCTGGGGAGAGAAATTCCCTTTCCTATTCAACTGCCGATTGAACCGCTTTAAGAAAACTCCTTCTCAAACTCCTCCACAGCCCCTAGCACCTCCTTGGCGTACTCGGGATAATCCTCCACCAGCTCCTTGATCTGTGCCTGGGCTTTGCCAGCCATCACTTCTTTATTATAGTCCATGCGTCTGCGCAGGGACTGACGGCGGATAATCAGGTTATGGCGGATTTCCACCATTTCTTTCTTATCCAGAAGAGCCGCCGTCTGGTGCAGCCAGATCATGGGATCCTCCACATGGTATTTGCGAAGGATCCGGATCAGTTCTTTCTGGGATTCATCCAGCTCCTTTTCGGCCTGCTGGAAGCTGAGCCGCTCTTCCTTTTCCTCCTGGTACTGCTGCCAGGTCTTGCCAAACTCTCCCGCACTTGTCACATTGTATTTCAGATAAAGATAATCCAAAAGGCGGGTATTGTTGACATAGCGTATCTTGGTAGCATTGTGCAGCTTGATGATCCGGCCGATTCCATTTTCTACCCGGGCCAGCTCCTTCACCGCATCGTTATGCTTCATGAAAATGAGGGTGATGGCTACCGCTCCCATGGCGGCTACCGCCAGATACCCCAGCTTCGCATTCATCTGAAAACCGAATTGCAGCACGAGCAAAAGCAGGATGCACACGATCATTGCCACGATACAGATAATGGTCATGGTTCTGGTGTCCCCGATCAGCCGCTGCAAATCCGACCTCCTGTAAATATAGGCATTTTTCTCCCCGTCCAGCCTTCTCAGATCCCGCTTGATCAGGTCACGCTGCTCCTCCGCCTCGGTGAGCTTGTCATAGCCCTCCTGGGCGACCTCCTCCATGCGTTCCATCTGACGGTATTTATCGTCGCTGAGCCTTTTGGCCCTCTCCTGATAGCCGCTCTGTTTCTCCTCCAGGTCGTTTAGCTTTTTGGCCAGCTCCCTTACCCTTGCCTTCTCCTTATCCGGCAGGGCTTCCACCTCTTCCATATCTTTCAGGTAAGAGGTGACCATATTGTATTCAAACTGAAGGTTCTCCACCTCCTTTGAGGCCTCGGCGATCTGCTCCAGGCAGCCTCTTACATACTGCCCCCGCTCCTCCTCGTCGTCGATCTGAAAATCCTCTTTCTCATAGGTGACATCATCCCAGCCCTCGAGCTCATAACCCGGCTCCTCGATTACTTCTCTTCTTCTAAACAGCTTTTTTAAAAATCCCATAGATTTCGCCCCCTGCTATTTCCTACTCTGCCACCAGCTCCCGGTATTCATCCTTCTTTTTGGCAATGATCTTGTCAATCTCTTCGTAATAGGAAGCCACATTGCCCTCCTCCTTGTAAATCTTAAGCGCCGTCAGCATCCTGTTCTCCTGGGTGGCCTCAAATTCCCCTCTGGCCGCCTGAGTGAGCTTCTCCACCTTGAGGGAGAGTTCATAGTACTCGCCGTGCTGCGCCAGAAAGGATATGTAGGCCGTCTCGTGAAGCTGAAGCCTTTTTGCCATGAGATATTGAATCCCCGATTCCTCCAGGCCGCTCATGGTATAAGCCCGCTTAAAATACTTGGCCGCCAGCTCAAAATGAAACAGATTGGCATAGGCCACCCCCATATTATGGTAAACGGCAGGCTTAAGGGCGCTCTCCACCTCCGGCAGCTCCCTTGCCAGATTATCGTATTCCAAAAGGGCCGGCCCAAACCTGCGGTTGGTCAGGAGAAAATCCGCCTGCTTCTTGCGCCGCTCATATTCGTTAAGCCCCACATTATTCTGGATCACATCCTCGATCTTCTTTTTTTCCTCCGGGGTAGCGTAATTCACATAATCAAGGATCAGGCTCACAAAAACCCCCGGCTGGCTGCCCCGGTGGAAAAGCTTCAAAAGCTGATGGCTTAAATCTGCCAGGGCGCATTCCTCGTCCAGCCAGAGCGCCAGCCTTTTATCCATAATACTGCGGTTGATCATAAAGGGGTTGCTGGCTAAAAGGTAGCAAAGCTCCTCCACACAGTACACATTGGCGCACAGGCTCTCAATATAATATGGATTCTCGGCATATTTCCCCGTACATAGCAAAATCCTGCCCATAAAATTCCCTCTCCTGTATTTTGGGCTTCTCAGACCGTGATGGTCTGGTTCCATGCCTTCCCGCTGGGTTTAAAGATTTCCCCGAAGCCCATATCCGTCACCGTCACCACCGCCTGGTTCACGGCGGACATCTCAATCTGTATGTTTAGTCTGGTAGTCCTTGGAGGCCGTCCCGGAAGCCCCTCTAAAGTGATCAGACGGCTGCTCACATTCTCGCCGGTCAGCGGCGTAATCACAAATTCCACTGTATTTCCGTCTTCCAGAATAATATCAAACTCCGCTGAGGACTCATACCAGTTATTTCCCGCATCCAAAATGGCGTAATAGGAATCCTCCCCGCAACGCAGAGCCCTCATGCCGATATTGGACTTCAGCTTATCGGCTCCCAGGTAAACGTATTCCTTCCATTCCTTACTGGGCTGGGTACGTTCCCTCATCCCGTAGCAAGCGCCTTTGCTGTAGAGATTATTTCCCCGGAACACTCTCCGGTTTTTGCAGAGAAATTTCAGGGATTCCCTTGCCCAATCCTCCTTAAAGCCCTCCCCCAGCAAATAAATGCTGGAAACCGTCTTCCCTTCCAGACAATCCCCTGCCAGATGGAGAAACATAAGATCCAGCTCTGTCATCTGCTGCTGCTTCATTTCAGGCTCTTCCCGCCAGGTTCTGCGAACCATCTCCGGGCGCCTTACCTCGTCGATAAACACCACCTTGGGGGTAGTATTTCTGTTACAGGTAAGCCGCAGTACCTTCAAAAACTCATTATATTCAAAAATCATCACATCGTTCATCCACAGCTCTTTTCCCTGATGGAGGGTGTAGGCATAGAAACTTTCCAGATGGCTCTGGAAGCTCACATGGGCACCCCGAAGCTGCAACCCCACAGCCACCTTCCCCAGCACATCCACCATCCGCGGGGTAAGCTCCTCCACCGTAAACATAAAGGCTTCGATCTGGCTTAAGGAGACCCGGATATTCAAAAGGGAAAGGCTTCTTTTGACAAACAGGGTAAGAAGGGCCGCCGGGTCGTAGGCCTCCCCCTCCACCAGCACATCCTCTCCCCGCTGTGCAAGAGTCAGAAGGTCTTCCACCAGAATGCCGTCACCCTCCCTGGCAAACTTAATGGCTTCCTTTCCGTAGTACCACTGGCCCACGCCCTTTCTTTTACACAGAGCCATGGGGATGTTATACTGCTCCCCTCCGGCCACAGCCGAGACGGTTTCCGGCTCCGACTCGTCCAGGCCGCAGTAACTGATCTGGGCATTCTCCCGCCCAAGATCGTAGCCCACTACAACTTTTCTGATATTTTTTCTGCCTGCGTCTTTTGGGTTCTGGAACATTGCTCTTTTACCCCTTTATATAATATGAAACAATTCCCTGACCACAAACTCCTGCTCAAAATATTCCCGCATGAGATTGTCCATGGTGCCGTAATCGTGAAGGTTCCTGCCGATGGCAATATCGTTGAGCAGCGTGTACCTGTTTTCTCTCTGCTCCCCTCCCGCATCATTGCGGCTTAAGGTGCCGCTCTCGGTCAGATGCTCCTTGCCATCCTCCACCTCTGTAATATAATACTGCAAATGTTCTCCAAAGAAAAGAACAAACTGCTTGACACAGATACCGCCAAACATATCCTGCATTTCTTCCTTGCTGTATTCCTCCGGGCCGCTCTCCCGCTCCAGCAGATAGTGGATATAAGCCTTATTTCCGGAGCTCACCCGGTATTGTATCATGGTCTTGTCCATAAACTGGCGCATGGAAACAATATGCTCCGCGTACTCCTTAAAATAAGGAAAATATTTATTCTGCTCCAATATTTCCCGCAGAAAAGGAAGAAGACAGTGGGAAATGCGCTCGTCTACCTGTTTTTTGTGTTCCGCAAAATATTTGGTGAAAGCAAGCTTACACACAAAGGGAATTTTCTCCTGCCGCTGGGCAGCTCTGAGCAAATCTTCCCATAAAAAGCCGTCGGCCTGCTTATCCCTGACAAAATAATCGTAGGAGCACTGAGCCAGAACCGCCAGTTCTACCTCTGTCCTTGCACCCCCGGACACATAGCGCCTGAAAATTTCCGCCCGCTCCCCCATATAGGCCCCTGTGTAGAGCATCTGCAAAAGAATCCTCTCCGAAAGGTCATAGGTATCTATCCCGAAATCCTCCGCCGCCTTCCAGATATCCCGCATCTCCTTGCTGGTTCCCCTGAAAAACCGGCACAGGTATTCCAGCAGGTTTTCATCGTATTTTCCTGCACGGAAAGCACGGAAAACCAGTATGGTCATGGCCGGCGTCTCCACCATGCCGTCCAGTGTGATCATACGGCTGCAAAGCCGCATGATGATCTTGGCTTCCATATCCTCCTCGCCTCTTAGCTTGACCCACTCAAAAGCCTTCTCATACATGCCCCGGAGTACCATAAACCGCACAATCCTTGTGTGGCAGTCCTCCTTCACCTCCCTTGGGGAGAGGGCTTCCAGAAAGGCGTCCAGCTCCGTCATCCGGTCATTGTCATAATAAAACTGCAACAGCCGCATCCGGACTTCCTGCTGTATCTCTTCTATCACCTCGGGAGCCTTCAAGAGCCGCTTCATATACTCAGCGTTTTCTTCGGTAACTCCTGCCAGACGGCCGCTGTCGCTGCAAAGCCAGAGGTTGAAATGCACGTTATCTGTCACATAGGGCGCTGCCAGAGCAGCCTGTCCCTCCGCAGCCAGCAGCCGCTCGCAGACATACTCTTCCTCCCTGCCATACCGAAAGCCCTTTGCGTCCTCCAACAGCAGATGGTGATCGCCTCCGTAAATGGGGATGAAGACTTCCCTGCCCGTGACGGGATAGATGGTCTCCTGATTTTCCTTTTCGTAGACAAGGATCACCCGGCGTATATCCTCCCGCTCCACCTTAAGGCGATGCATAAACAACACGCTGGACAGGCCTGCAGCGGTCTCCTGGGTGAGCATCACAGGCGACACCAGGTTTTTGTAAAGGTAGGCAAGATACCGGTTGCTCTTGCCTCTCAATATCTGAAACACCACAAACCGCTCGATCTGCTCCCGGTAATTTTCGTACAGCTCCGGGAACTGAGCCTGGTTGTGGTACACATAAGCATAAAGGTAGGAATTGTGCAGGGTGTCAAGATTGCTGTCAAAGGCAAAATACATCAGCACGATCTTAGGGATTTCCCGCTCCTGCCACAGCTCCTGGCTCAGATCCAAGGACATCATATAATGCTCATAAAGCCTGGTGATGCGAAGCTCCCTCTCGATTCCCTTTTCATACCAGACAAACGCTTTCTTTCCGGTGATGTTTCCCTTGATCAGCAGCGTGCAGATAGCCTGCAGCACTTCCTCCGTGGGCGATGCCTGATAGCAGGCCTTCAAAATCTCAAATAGCCTGCCGGAGTAGGACTTTGCCTTCTGAGCCAGGTAAACAATCTGTATGATAACCTCCGCAGTGATCAGCTCTTTCTTGGCGGCATAGGATAGGATCTGCATCTCAAAGGGCTCCAGCCGAAGAAGAAGGGCCGGGTTAGCCGCGATCAAGTTCCACGCCTCAATATAGATCACAGGACTGCTGCACCCCTGCCGGAACTGTTCTTCCAGAAAAATCCATTTCCGGGCAGGGCTTTTGGCATAATCCCCGATCAGATACAAAAGCAGCCAGGCGATCCGCCAGTTATCGGTATTCTGTGCAAAAATCCGCTCCACCTCGCCGGAAACCTGGTCTAAATATTCTTCCTCCCGGTTCATCAGGGTGGTCAGATAAAGATAGTAGGAATAGAGCTCCGGCCGGAAATTTTCTTCCATCTTTGCATCCGCCTGCTTTAAAAGCGCCTCCGCCTCAAAGTACTTCTCCTGGGTGATCAGAAGCTGCGCCTTGAACAGTTTGGCCGAAATCTCATGGGGGTCAAGCTGCATCAGGGCGTCCGCCAAACTTTCCGTCTCCTTAAGCCAGGAAGCAGCGCTGATCTTTTTGGTGCGGAAAGCCTCATAATATTGCATCAGCTCCAAAAGTCTGTACTTCTTCTGCCTGCTGATGCCGGTCACCTGGGATGCGGTTATGGTCTTGTTGACCACCGTAATCCTGGCCGTCAGAGGGCCGTAAGGATAATTTAAACGGATATAGCCATAATTTTTGCCCGCATGAAGCTTCTCCACCGCAATATAGAAAGGCAGCCGGTAGGAATTCCCCAAGAAATCCTCCTCCCGGATCACATCCTTTTCAAGGACAATAAAATCTCCCTCCCGCTCTATCGGCAGCTCCGAATACCCCCAGCCATTGCGGGTGATCACCAGCCTGTTTTCCGTCCTGCCGCCAGGATTCTCAATCAGGATCTCCGACTCTTCCAGCAGGAATTCCACCTTTTGCTTCTTTCGTATCTCAAGGAGAAATTCCTCCACACTCTGCTGGCGTTTATCGCTCCCCACCAGCCCCCGGTAGATTCCATAGTATTGTCTGTCCACCCCCACAAACAGCCGCTCAAAATCCTTGGAATAAAAAAGCTTAACCGCCTCATCCCAGTCAGAGCGTGCCAGATTGGCAAAGTGGAAGAGATTTTTGATCACCCCCAGCCCGCAGTCCAGCGTCCCCAAGGCAATCGTGACTTCATAAGGAACAAAATACTCCCCATGATTGGAAATAATCCGAAACTCGCCCTTAAGCACATCCCCCTGCACCATTCCGCCTGCGTCAAAACGGTAGCCGATCTCTTCCCTGCGGCCGGAAAATTCGCTTGTCAGGCACTGCATTTTGAGCCTTGTAGAGGACACAACCCCTTCCGTAACCTCGCTCTCAGGCCCCGTTACAGTAAAGCTTCCCTCATAGACCTGCCCCGGAAAAAGCGTAAGCTCAATCACCGGACTGGAAAAGTCCAGAGAGTAAACATTATCATTGAATTTTCCTTCTAAAATCTTTTCTGCTGCATCCTGCACGACTTCTGCTCCTTTGGCCGTTTTCTCTCTTTTGTCTGTTATTATTATAACCGCATCCGAAGCTATTCGCAACAAAAGGCTGAAAAAACAACTTCTTCCTTGTTTATAAACTTACAGTTCAACGAAATTATCCCACCAGTCCCAGCACGATCAAAATCACCAGCAGCACCGGCAGAATGTAAGAAAGATAAATCCGAAGCCCTCCGGGTATTTTTAGCCCGCTTCCCGTGTTGGCCTCCTTCAGATAATGTTCAAATCCCCATCCGTAGCGGCTCACACAAAACAACAGATAACACACAGAGCCAATGGGCAGGATCACATTGCTCACTGCAAAATCCTCCAGGTCCAAAACGGTACTGCCCTCTCCCAGAGGCTGAAAGGCTGACCAGAGATTGTATCCCAGCACGCAGGGCATGGACAGCAGGATCAGTACGGCCAGATTGACCAGGCAGGCCTTTTTCCTGCTGAACTGGAACAAATCCATGCAACAGGAAATAATATTTTCGAACACCGCCAGTATGGTGGAAAATGCCGCAAAGGTCATGAAAACAAAGAACAGGGTTCCCCAAAGCCTTCCCCCGGCCATGCTGTTGAACACGTTGGGCAGGGTTACGAAAATAAGCTGAGGCCCCGCATCCGGGCTGATACCAAAGGCAAAGCAGGTGGGAAAAATGATCAGCCCCGACACCAATGCCACAAAGGTGTCCAATACCGCAATGTTCACCGCTTCTCCCAGCAGAGTCCGCTTTTTGTCAATGTAGCTTCCCAAAATGGCCATGGCCCCGATTCCCAGGCTTAAGGTAAAAAATGCCTGGTTCATGGCCGCCGTAATCGTCTCCCAGATTCCCACCTCCCTCATCCTCTGAAAATCAGGAAGCAAATAGAATTTCAATCCCTCCATACTGCCTTCAAGGGTCAGGCCGTGGATTGCCAGCACGACAATGATTACCAGAAGCAGGCTCATCATGATCTTCGTGATCCTCTCCACCCCTTTTTGCAGCCCCATGGAACAGATCAAAATTCCCGATACCACGATGATCACCATAGAAATCGTGAGCACAAGGGGATCCGAGAGCATGTCCTGAAACATGCCGCCCACCTGCTCCGGGCTTTTGCCTGTAAACCTTCCGGTAAGCATCTGGTAAAAATAATACAGCATCCAGCCTGCCACCGTGGTGTAAAACATCATCAGAAGATAATTGCCCGCCATGCCCAGATAACCGTGAAGATGCCACTTCTGACCGGGCTTTTCCAGCTTCGTAAAGCTCTTGATAATACTTTTTCTGCTGGCCCTTCCCACGGCGAATTCCATAGTCATCACCGGTATCCCCATGGCAATCAGGAAAAACAGATAAAAGAGCACAAAGGCGCTTCCTCCGTACAATCCCGTAATATAAGGAAATCTCCACACATTTCCTATCCCGATGGCGCATCCTGCGGACAAAAGGATAAATCCCATCCGCGATCCTAATTTTTCTCTCTCCAACTGCTTTTCCTCCTATAGTGTCCTTCTTATAGTGGTATCATTCTAGCATATACCTTCCTGATTTTCAATTTTTCCTCTGCCTGTGTCCTAAACAAAAATTAATCTCCCTTATCAACGGACGCTGCCACTCTTCAGCCGGCTTATTGCAATCCATACAGTGAACGGCAAATTGTTCTGCCGCTCACTGTAACAGACTCATGGCGCTCAGGTGCCCGGCTCGGAAATGCGGCTTACCCCCACATAAATGTTGGATATACTGTACCAGGTGGGAAAATCCACAATCCCGTTGGCAGGCAGGTTAAAAATCCTCTGGAACGCCCGCACCGCCTCTGCCGTGGCCTGCCCGTAGATCCCATCGGCCGTAACGGTGGGAATGGCCGGATAGTTTCTGGCAATGCGGTTGAGCTGCTGCTGTATCTGCCTGACCTTCTCCCCGGATGCGCCTATGGTCAGGTTATAGCCGGGCCAGGAGGAGGGAACCCCTGCCACACTCTGGGCTGAGTTAATGTACATGTCATTACCATAATAATACCTGATGATATCAATGGCCGCATATCCCTCTTCTCCCAGATATTTGGAGCCCCACTGGCTAAGGCCGTCGCAGGTCACTCTCCTGCCGTCGCAGTAGGCGGTAAAGATGGGCTGTCTCACCCCCGGACGGGATAAGTAGTTGTTAAAGATACTGTCTACAATTCTTCCGATATTTTCATAGTAATTCCTTCCCCGCATCCATTTCTGATCATAGGCTGTGGAGGAGGTTATGGTGAAGTTATAGCCTTTGTTCCGGTACGCCGGAATAAGGAGTTTCAGGTAAAAGAAAATCTTCCAAACGGATTTTAAATTTTATATTAATATCCCCGTCTTTTACTTCTATTTTGTCAATCAAAGAGGAAAGCAACATTTTTTTTGTCTGTGTATCTGCCGATTGAAATTCTTCTTTCCAGTTTGGCACCATGGTGATAAACCTTTCCATATCACTGCTCTGCCCTGCTGTCTGTGACAGTTTGCTTTTTATCTGCTGTGCTCTTTTATCTAATGCTTTACTTTCCTGTTCTTTTTCTTCTATCATAGTGGATAGCTTTTCCGCACTGAAATAGTAATCTCCTCTGATTGCTTCGGGTATCTTTTCCTCTAATGTCTGAATATCCAGCTTTAATGTTTTTTGCTTTTTATAGATGCTTTCCAGCTCCCTTTCCACACTTTTTCTCTGTTGGCTGTGCATGGTCTGTAGTTCCTTTATAACATCTACCGTCTTTAAACGTTCCATATAACTTTCCACCACCTCAAACACGATTCCTTCTAAGTAATTTTGTGAATAGCAGGAACGCTCCTTACATTTGGAAGGGCAAACATATCTGCCGGTATAGGCCGCTTTCTTTTCTCCTGATTTTGTCGTCCAATGGTTACAGTAGCTTCCATTTTTTAGCCTTTTACCACAATATCCACAGTAAACCAAATCTGACAGTACAAGCTTTCCTCTTGTCGTGAATGGGACATTGTACTGTGCCTCATATTCTTCTGAGGATTTCCTTTTAGAAGCGCCTATTCTGTCTTTTCTTGCCTCTCTGATTTCCTGTGCTTTCTCCCATATCTGCTGTGATACAATCACCAGCTCCGGTATCTGCTTCTCTGAATAAACCCATTCTCTTCTGTCTAAACTTACAAATCCGCCATGATTTATCCTTCTGTTCAATGCCAGATACCCCATATAGACCGGATTAGTTAATATGCTCCTTATGGTTCCTGCCTTCCACTTGTCTGTTGTAACTGCCGGAATGCCCTGATTATTTAGTTCCTTTGCTATCTTTTCATATCCCATGCCCTGATGGACTGCTAAACTGTATATCTGTCTGACTATCTGCGCCTTTTCTTCCACTATCTCCAGTCTTTTAAGTAACCTTCCATGATTGCTGACCATGCCGGAAGGGACTAAATGATAGCCATATGGGGCTTTGCCGCCTACAAACTTCCCGGCTTTTACCAATTCTTTTTGCGTATCCCTCACACGCATGCCGGTCTTTTTGCTTTCCCCTTCATTCTGCCAGAACCTGATATAGTTTAACAGCTTATCAATATGTTCTTCTGTTTTCAGCTGTCCATCCTTAATCGTCCAAACCTCAATGCCCAACTGGTTGAGCGTGGCTACATAGAAGCTGTATTCCTCCTGCCTGCCTATCCTGTCTGACATATAGGTAAGAAGAACATCAAACTCATGATTTCGTGCATCTGCAAGTATTTCCTGCAAAACTGCCCGTTCCTCCACATTATTCTTGTATGCTGATACGGCTTTTTCAATATACTCTTTGTCAAAAATCCAGTCGGAGCGCTTTGCTATATACTGCTCTGCCTCCG
>CATLHM010000009.1 GCA_949949005.1 uncultured Lachnospiraceae bacterium | reverse complement strand
AAATGCTGCATTTAGTTGTAAATAGTATACAGCAGTTTGCTATTGCTGATGAAAATTTTGATATGACATTTTTTACATTTAAAATACATTTCCCCTAATCTCATAACATCACTCCCCTTTTTTATCCTAACATAATTTGTAAAAAAAAGAAATAAAATGTAAAAGTATTATAATTAATTTTGATTTATAGAAAATATAGAATTAAAAAGAACGTCCCTATCATAGAACGTTCTTTATTCTCTAAATGATCTATTTCCTTTAACTATAACCTTACTCCTAATAACATTCTGCTCTAATTCAATAGTTATAAGTACTCATTTTCTTTTACTACTTCATATTCCAAGCAGGTAAACAGCTACAATTCCATAGGCTATCCCCAGATCCTTATATACCGTCTTCTCACTCACATTTTCTACCGTAGAAATTTCCTGTACCGAATATTGCTTTTCCTCCAGATACATCATATGAAGCTCCCGATACCGGCGCTTCGCCTCTTCACTTCCGGACTTTTCGCATTCTTCCCGATACATTTCAACTGCTTTTTCTATGCGATAGACACAATATAAATCCTCTTGTCTCCGCTTCTCTTCGTCATTGACCATCCTTTCAGACCGGGTTACGGCCTCTTTCGAATTCCCCATGAGATCCTGTATGAATTTCCACCGGAGTTCAATTTGCTCTTCCTCCGTGAACTCCGCTTCGTCTGACAATGTTGCCTTAATCCTCCGGTACGAACTAAGCATCTTTTTGGTTTTGCTGACCTTGTTCTCCTGCCTTGCGCGCTTCCTGTCATGCTTGGCCTGTTCCGTGCAAAACCTCTTTAAGGCCTCTTCCCCTGCCACCGCCGCAATCTGGTTGATCTGCTCCTGCGTAAGGACATACATGGAAATTTTCCCGTCAATAATATCTGCTGCCATATCGTCGCCCTCCTTGACTTTCTCACATTAACGAGTTATTATAATCTCTGTCACGAGTCGTTCCGTCAAGGGGCGGCTTCTCTTTTTACCTGCGGCTTTTCATACAGGTGGCGAAATGCGATATGTACCCTGTATCTTTTGATTCTTTTGGCCCGCACTTTTCCCCTGCAACTACCCGTCCATCATCGGTTACTATACGCTCCCTTCCACCTTTTACTTCCAGATAATTTACGAACTGCGGATTTACCGGCATATTCTTACCTGCCTTTGTCCGTATCCACATAATTTGTCTGCCACAATTTTTGCATACTCCAAACTGATTACCTGCCCTCATGCTCCCTTATCCCTCCTTCCCGCTCTCTTTCTGCCTAATTCAATGTCCTGTAGCTGCTTCATATTTACTAAGCTACAGTCTGGCAGCATAATTAATGGTTCTCCCAGAACTACCTCCGTACCTTCAATATGCATCCTTGGATAACTCAAAAGTACATTACACTCACGAGATACCTTATAATTGGAATTACTGATTATGCTCCGCACCCGCTTTAAGTCAGCGGTGCTTTTCCTTCTTCCCTTTATTTGGATTTTCCGGAACTCTGTCTGCATAGCGTTCTGCTCCTTGTATATTCGCTCAAAAACATACATAAAATTTCTTGCCATCATTCACTCCTTTCTTCGCTAAAGGCCAGTTTAGCTGAATTGCTTCTGTGCATTCAGTTTATCCGCAAATGCTTGTGCATCCGCCTCCGTCTTAAAATATCCTCGCATTTCCCGAACGCCGCTATGCATAGGCTCTCCCGGCCGAAGCGGCCGAGTTTGACGCCACACTTGATAAAAATCCACATTTAACATTACTTTCCATTCACTCATTTTCTTTCCTCCGCTAAAGTTCAATTAAGGCTTATAACATACCCTCATTTGCTTATATCCCAGCCTTTCCAAATATCGAGGCTCGATCAGAATATCATCATATCCACGGAATTCCTCCCATGTCATACTATCGTGGTACATAGGGAAATGATAGCCTTTCTCTTTTACCTCACCTTCGGAGTAAATCTCACAGTTATCTATATCACTTGTATATCCACCGAATGACCTCTCCTGTTCATCCTCTGTCCTGCTGCCCCAAAACAATAAGGTTCCGCGGAACATACCAGAATGTTCATTACAGACAATTACATATCTTCTGTCATCTGCTCTCATGTGCTACCTCCGCTATAGTTTAAATCAATCTATTTTTACTATCGCGTTATCAATGATAGTATTAAGCCTTCTGATTTCATCACTGATATATATTGCTGTTGATGATGCAAGATTGCGAAGTGTATTATTCAGCTGTGCTTTCGCCTCTAACTCTTTGATACATTCTTTTGCATCCTCATTTTTCAAGCAGCACTCCTGTATCTTAATCATATTGTTATAGATATTGTCTAAGTCGTCGATTCTTTTTACAACGTCCATTACTTTCATCATCCACCTCCGCTAAACTCCGATTTAACTTAATCCTTTCCTTCGGCAGTACTCTTCCCAAGTCTCCCGCCTGTACCGACCGCTGTACACATACCTCTGCTGGAACTCCATCTGCATATCATTTGGCATCACTCCCAACCGCTCATTGCGTTCCGCCTGTGCATACAGATTGATTGATTTGTAGCCTTTCAGCGCCTCCACCCTCTCTGACGCATCCTCCAGATCGGATGTTACCAGAAGATATATAAATATCCTGTATGGCCTGACTCCACGCTCCATCAACAGTTCCACTGTTCTCCTGACCGGTATGATCTGTGCTCTCTGGTCGCACGAGAATCGGATAAAGCGTATCCAATCCAGTCGAGAAAGGATATCCGCCACCTGCTCTGTTACAAGCCTGGCATCCATGCCCTGGTTGAGGTCTATCCGGTATCCGCTCCCGATCAGGCTTTCCAACTGCTTAAGCCCATACTCACAGGCAAGGATGTTATTATCCATCAGCACCAGTTTATCTGTATCCTGCCTGACGATCTCCTTCCAGATTCGGTATGGCCTGATCATCCCCTCCTTTTGGGGGACTACACACCACCGGCAGTGATTCGGGCATCCCCGTGTTATGTACCCTATCGCATAATCGCAATCCGGGTAAACACTGTAGTCCGGGAACATATCATCTATTTCCGGTGGCAGTGTCTTATCCATCGGAATATCCCGGTACCCGGTCCCTCCCCTGACTGCATCCTCCGGGAGATAGGGATCCACCGGGGTAAAATCAAATACCTTGCTGCTGTATACCCGGTCATACCTATATAGGGGATTCCACCACTCCGCGGTATCGCCCTGCGCTTTGTGCCAGGCCGAAATCTTCATCAGCGCATAGTTGGGAAAAGATTTCTTTTTCAGATATTCTTTTTCCGCATCATGCAGTCCTATCCTCATCGTATCTCCCTGAATTCCGCCTGGAATTTAAATCTTTTCGCCAGAGACTTCACAAAACCTTTGATTGAATTTACAATCTCCTTTTTATGCTCCGGCCTCCATCCTTCTATCTGTATGATTAATTGCATTTTGAGCCTCCTTTTAATCTTCCCTTAATCCCAGATTCCTTTCAGCAATTTTGAATCTCCCGTCAATATCATGACTACTGCCGGCCTGCATGAATACCTCAAATATCTCTTCCATTGACAGGGAAATGTCATACGCTTTATATCCTTCTGCGATCCGGCTTAACCGTTCCTGTTCATCTTCTGTAAGATAATAACTCACTATGAATTCCTTCATTTACGCCTTCCATTCTCCATCATTGCCTCCTATACATCCAACTGTTTATCAATCTCATGCAGTTTTTTTCCAAATGGATTAAATCTCGGATATGCCGTAAATTCTGCATGATCTTCCAAGCTTACGAACTGCGCCCAAGTCCCCGGATAAATCCGCTTAATCTCACGCTGTTCTTCCAGTTTGGCATTAGGGCAGAACCAGCATCCGCCCCTCTTTGAAAACCTATAGCAAGGGCTGAGCAGGTCATACTCTATGCATTTATTCCTTGCCATTTCCTCGGTATAGCCATATTTTTCAAGCAGAGACACGCAATCTTTATTTTTTCTCAAAGCCACCAGCCTTCTCGGTTCATCTACTCCTATCCCTATGTACTGAGTAACAGGCTCTGTAATTTGACTTATATATTCTGCAATAGGTTTTAATTTCAAATCTCTTTGAACTTGACACGCCCCTACATTTGGAAAGCCGAATTTCTTTCCCCTATTTTCCATATGTTTTTTAGGTTTCTGAATTATCCGATTGAACAATTCCAGATAATCTCTGCCTGCTCGAAGAATCGTAACCTTATATCCCCAGCCCTCAAATATTGGCTTTGCTACTTCTTTTACAAAATGAATGTGATGCGGATTCTCCCCGCTTATTCCATGCTGGATGTCAAACATCACTTCACAGAATATAATTTCATCCAGCGGCTCACGGTTCTCATGAGCCAGAATAATGCTTGCTGTGCTATCTTTTCCACCGGACCAGCTCACCATAAAGCGCATTTGGGATAGTGCTGAAACACATATCCGCTACCGCTTGACTTCCATTAGGCCGCATCCGACCCGCAAAGGCTTTGGTAATTATATTGGTCGCCGCTCGCCATCCCAATACGTTTAGGCGCTCAGCAGTTCCCTCCTGCACACTTTATTTTCCTGGAGCGCTTTTCTCCAGTATGCTGTTTCAGCTTTGTCCGATCTTTCGATAGCTTCTTGTAACATCATTTTGCAATCTGCTATTGCGTTTTCAATTTCTTCCAGCGATGATTTTTCCTCTCTATTACATCCGCAAAAATCGTCTCCATAAATAGCAAAGATAAATTCCCGTTGCTCCTGTAGCGTAACCTTGTGTTCTTTCGCCATACTTAATCATCCTCCGGCTCTTCATAGCCATATCCATCTTCTGACTCATCATCCCCTAAAAGTTCATCCGTTATATCTTCTAAATCTTCTGGCCCTTCGGATCCATCTTCCCCCGGCTCAATATCAGGAATATCTACTTCCCTAAATTCCCCATCAATTACTTCGCCCTTGCCATCCGGCCCAGGAAGCCTTGGGATTTCCTTTCCCTCTATCAAGTTTGAATTGATAGAAGAGCCGTCCTCGCCTTCTACATCCTCTTCCTCCTGCTGGAAATCCGCATCAAAAATACTCCGCTGTGAGGTATTGGCAATCGGTACCAGCTTGAATATTCCGGTATCTTCATCCATCACCAGTTCCATTTCATTGTTGAAAGAACCGGATTTTTCGTCATTGATTTTCACCGCTGATGTGACCTTATGCTTGAACTGGGGCTTGCTGACTTTCCTCGTCTCTCCCTCAACATCTGGATCATAATTCGGGATATATTCATTTACCATCGTGACATCAATCTTCAATGCCATGCTGCCCTCACTGGTGCCTTTCTCCTGCATATTGCCGATCAATCGCTGGAGGACAAAGTTCATATCTCTTTTCATATCCTCAAAAGTGTCGCTATCAAAATCCAACCTCTTTTCAAATTCTTCATTCATACCTTAATCCTCCCGTACTCAATGCCATTATCATTCATAAACCGAATCAGCTTCTCTAACTGGCTCCTGGTCCCCTTCGCATAAAACCTGGTCTGGTAACGCTTTTCCTCAGCCTTTGGCGGCTCTGCTTCCTGTTGCTGGGTAAAGGGATCTACTGCCGACACATACGCCTGCTGCTCAATAGCCTGAATGGTTCTCCCTATTTCAGATACTGGATTACTTCCCCATGGATTCGTTCCGCTTTCTCCCCCATTTGATACACTTTTTACGGGTTCCGTTCCGTTTTCTTGGTTTTCAATCACATTTTCCTGCTGTTTGATCACACTTTCCTGTTCTACTTTTTTCTGCGCTTCCTGAGCCTTTCTCTGCTCTTCGTCCAGCTTCGCCTTTTCTTCGGCCTCCTTCCGACGTTCCTCGGCCAGGCGTTTCCTTTCGGCCTCTTCCTCAGCCTTCCGCCTCTTCTCTGCGTCCAGCTTTGCTTCCAAGTCAGACAGCCGCTTATTCTCTGCCAGTGCCATGCTGAGATCCAGAGTCTTTATGTAAACATCCTTTGCATTCAGCTTATACTTACTCTCCAGGCTGTCGATTGTCTCCAGGTCCATGCGGACCTTTTCAACCTTTGCCTTGATCTCGGACTGAGCATTAGCTAGCTTATAAGTCTGGTTCAAATACCGGCTGTCAAATACCCGTCCAAATGGAAGCACTTCTGCCAGATCCCCAATCACTTCACCATAGGCCATCCGGATGCTATTCTTCTTTTTCTCCCTCTGCTGATCTTCAAATGCTTTCACCTGCCTGTCAATGATTCCTACAGGCTCATTGATTAACGCGAGAATCGCTTTTACTTCTTTCTCAAACGTATCATAAGGCTCATTGATGATCTTCTTAACCATTTTCCGGCGTTCCTCGATAGCCTTAACGAGACTGTTCAGTTCCGCCCGATCTTCCTTGGCCTGTTTTATGTTGTCCTCTGTATAGACAACATTCTCATAGTCGGCTATCTTCTGCCTTACTGCTGCCTCCAATTCCTCCTTGTTCCACTTTATCTCCCGTAGGAATCCATCTTCTGTAGGGTTGATTAACCGGAACTCCATCTTTTCCGGCTGCGCTGCTGCTGCCACGTTCTCGATTTCAGCCCCCACCACTTCCGTTGCTGTTTTCTTTCTTCCCGCCATCTGTACACCTCCTAATAATCTTTCTTGATGAATCCTTTTCTTTCTGCACAGTTCATGCAATAATTGTATCTACCATATATAGTTGCACCACACCTTCTGCATTTGTGCCCCCTTCTGGTTGTCATTCCGGCTGGTTGACCGAGCTTGAAATAACAATTTTTGCAATATGTGTAGTGATCAGCACAATAGCCGCCGCATCTTTGGCAGTATGCCATCTCCTTACCTACCTCCTATATTTAATCTAGTCCTATTGCCCGGATTGTCACATCAACCCTCGGCTGTTCGGAAAAGAACTTTCTCACCTGCGCATCCACGACAGCAGCATCATCATGGTATGCCACCTTATTCAGACTGTCACAGATGATCTTCCCGATATTGTCCCAATCCGGTTTTTTTGTTGGCCGGATTTTATGCTCCAGCATGGCTCTCCTCTTTCCCCTGCTAGTGGATTTCGGGATCTCGTAGTAAGCGATAATCCTCACATCCAGGGCCGCATCCTCGCTGAACATCTTCCCTTCCGCCGCCTGCTGATACATCAGCTTAACCAGATTCTCATATCTCACCGTTTCATCAGGCGTATATGTCTTTACATAGCGCCCTGCCTTGGAAAATTTGGGTCTCTGTTTCCCAAATGGCTGACCTGGTACAGAAAACTTAATCTTCTTCATGGCTCCATCCTTTTCCATCCGCTCCATAATGCCTCCTACTCACTACTGGTGGAATCCTGCTCGCTATCCTTATACACCTTTAAGAAATAATCCATCTGCTTTCCAGTCGGCGTCAGCTTCCTTTTTCCCGGACCCACGGTGTACCCATTCTCATGCAGAATCGCCGTAACCGTCTTTCTGTCCTCCAACTTATTGATGCTCAATTCTGCAACCTTTTCTAATGCCATGTTGTCATTCCTCCATTAACTTCTTCATTTCATCAAATCGCCTAGCTGCTTCCTTCTCCCTCCAAGACCTTCCTGGTACTCTGACCGGAAAGCACATTTCAAATATTCTGTCGTAAATCCTTTTATACCGAATGTCTACATTTTCCTGCATTTCCTTCACAGTCATATTCGTAGTGAGAATCAGCGGTTTTCCGGCCCGATACCTGCTGTCAATGATGTTGTAAACTTTCTCTAAGGCATAGTCTGTATTCCTTTCTGTACCTAAATCATCAATTACCAGCAGACGTGCATCGTTCATCCAATTCATCAAATTCTTTTCTTGCTCAGGTTTACCCTGAATATTTTGCAGGATTTTCACGAACGATGTCATAATAACCGGTATCCCCCTGTCTATAAGTTCATTCGCTATACAGGCGGCAGTGAAACTCTTGCCCGTGCCGACCATCCCCCATAGCAAAATCCCCTGCCTTTTCTTATACATTTTCTCAAACTGCTCAACATATTTCTGCGCCAAAGCGTATACTTTCTGGTTGTCCTGATCCTCCTGGAATGACTTAAGGCGCACTTCCCGGAATTTATCATCTATCAAACTACTGCTTTTCATCCGGTCTATGCGTATCATGGCCTCTTTTTGCTCATCCAGTTCTTTTCTGCGTTTCCTTTCCTCCATCCCACATTGGCAAATGCACCTGACAATAACTCCCTTCCCACCAGTAAATTCAGATGCTGGGAGTCTAATCTGTTTTTTGCCCTTGCACTTTCCACAATGAACCAGTCCATCCTCTCCTATGTAATCTCCTTCTTCCATCCGCACCTCTATGGCATTTTGTGGCAATTTCACCAGTTCTTCCAGCATACATCACATCATCCTTTCCTGAATGGATTTTCATTATCTGCCGCTTCCATATCAGCCTGCGAATCATTCTTTGGAAGATAATCAAGAAATGGCGTAGATTCTCCTAAAAAGGTCTTTCCATGCTTGATATACTTTTCTTCTGTTCTGTCCTTTTTGCACTGGTCTACATAATTCTTGGCTGCCTGTAGTAACTGTTCATGGGAAAATCCATCCTTAATTCTCGCCTTATACTTTTTGTACGCTTGGGCTTTATCTGCTTTCCTGGGGTAGATACTCCAAAATTCTTCAAAGTCAGGTGTATAATTGCTAATCGCCTTATTGGATTTACCTGCCATTTTCGCCTCTAACCTGTTCCCAGGGGACATTGCCGCAAGCTTTACCCCGCACTCTGACGCCTGCAGCAATGCCTTTTCATTCTTCACCCGGTTATAGTATTCTCTCTGTCGGTCAGCCTCCGTTGAGGATTGGCCGATAAAGTTTTGAATATCCATCATATAAATGGCACCGTTATCCAATATCTCTATCAGCTCCAATTCCCTAAAAACGCTCAGTGCTTTCTCGACAGTCCCTACCTGGTGTCCTACTAGTGTAGCCAAAACTTCCGGTGTGAACGGAATCACATTCCTGTACATCAATCTGCCATCGTTCCGCAGGCTCCGCAGATATAGTTTCAGAAGGATATTGCTGTAGATATATCCGTCTGGCATGCTCTCCAAAATCTTGATTTCATCAGAATCAAAAAACCCCTCTTTCAGCTTTAAGTAGTAATACTTTTTATTATCAGCCATGTATCCACCACCTACTAACCAATCAAATCCCCGCTGTCAAATCCATAATCGAAATCGGCCTTGTCAGCACCCGGTTATGCCTACAGCAATCACACAACTCACATCTGTCTGGCTCAGCCTCCCCACTCTTCACTCTGAGGACTCTTGGCATATTTGCTCCCACCACATTAAAAGCTTCCTGCAGATAATTATCTGTCGCATGGACAATGCGAATGTCCGGTTCCTTTTCCTTTGTTGCTGCTGCAATATAAAATGGCAGCTTTTTCCCGGTATTCTGCCTCACAATCTCCTGGTAAACCGCTCCTTGAAGGTCATAGCCCCAATAACGCACGAAATCAAGATAGCCAATATCCTTTACCCATTTCAGCTCCGTAATGGATGCCATAACTTTCAAATCCACGATTGCCACGTCCGGAATATAACTGTCGATCTTGATTTTCCACATTGTCCCGAATAATTCCCCTGTCATAATGACCTGCTTCTGCCCGGACATATACTTCATGAAATATTCATCACGCTCAATACGTGCGATTATCTCCTCTGCCTTTACATAATCCTTCAACAAGCCCTTGTCGCCGGTTTTCTTGAATATATTGGGATGCTCTATCTTGAACCTTTCCGATGTACCCTCAAAGTAGGCATCCACATAGCTGCCTACAAGAAGAGCTGTGGTTTCTTCCTCTTCCCACCTTTCTTCCAGTTTTTCCATGGCCGTAAACTCACATCCTAAACGCCCATATGTACCAATAAAATCTTTAAACTGGGAAACACTCATGTACTCCTTGTTAGCCTCCTGGCTGTAATAGTTCTCCGATGTCAGTTGCATCTTCTTATCCTCCTATTCTTCTACCTCTTCCAGATCTAAGCCTCCGATTTCAGACGCTCCGCTTTCCCCTTCATTCTGCTGATGGTCTTCAACCATGAACGCATCCTGCGCCTCAATTACATCAGGTTTATTATCTCCATAGGCCCCGGTTCCGCTTTCGTCATAGACTTTTTGGTCGTCCTGGATTGCTCTCTGCATATCGATTGACAGGATCCCCCATTTGCTGAGCAGTAGCTTGATTACAGTCTTTAAGGCCATAGCTTCAAAATCTGTGGTCCATTTGCTTTTCTTAGTTTTCTTCTCAATGTCACTACGGTATGCCTGAGAATACTTCCTTGCATGGTTTTCCACGTTCTGCTTCGACATAAAGAGTTCCTGGACATATCCTGTAACCAATTCAAACCTCGCGTAGTAACCTGCAACCTCTTCCTCATTACCTTTTTCTCTCATAGTGCATTGTGAGAAGTCCTCCACAAATTCGATCTCTCCGGTAATGGGATTAAACCTTTTTAACTCATCCTGATATACAACCGCATAATTCATTCTCTTGTAATGCCCGGATCTGATTGCCAACTGGATGAATCCCTTGTACATAATCTGGAACTGGGCTTCCATATGCTTATCATATTGTTTTGTCTGGGGATTCCATTTGCTGTTATTGTATGGTACAATCGCACTGAATCCCAGATTGCTGTCAATTGGAAGATCGTAGGTCGCTGCCACAAACGCTGCTGCCATAATCGAATTCGCATCGCATTTCTGCAATTGTGTGCTGCCAGAGACCACGTTTGTTATTGATGCCAGGAATTGCGGCGCTTTCTGCCCTAACACTTCTGTGAATTTCTTCTTTACATTTTCATTGTTGATCATTCCCTTGACCTGTTTTGAAACACTTAAACCTGTCTGTTGGTGTTCTACCATTCCCTATTCCTCCCTTCTTCCATTGAATTGAATATCTTGAACAGCATCATTCTTATTAACCTTAAGAGCTCTATGGTCAGGAGTATAAGCGGCAAAACCAACCATTCCCCGCCATATGCAAAATACCCTCTTTCCATATAAGACTCCTTTATGGCCTGTGCAGTTAAAGTGATTCCTATAACTATCCACTGCCAGTTCTCTTTAAAATATCTCATTACTCCGTCCTTTTCTGTCTACTGAAAAACATATTTCCTATCTGCATATATGGATCAGTGTTAGGAAGATAGCCGCAGGACGTAAAATACAAAACATCCTCTGGAAGTTCATTTCCATATTCAACCATG
The DNA here is from genome assembly GCA_949949005.1 of uncultured Lachnospiraceae bacterium. Classification (GTDB taxonomy): domain Bacteria; phylum Bacillota; class Clostridia; order Lachnospirales; family Lachnospiraceae; genus Suilimivivens. The sequence goes on along the minus strand of CATLHM010000009.1, from coordinate 115,255 downwards.
TACTGTACGGCTTCATAGCAACTGTCAGTCACATTGCATCTTTCATAACGGCCATTCCACATAGAGCTAAACTGCCTCACAGGCTCTTCCTGCCAAATCACCTCTGATATACTGTCTGGGAAACTTTCTGAGCGTACCCTGTTCATGATCACACAGGCAATCGCATATTGGGCTTCAAATCCCTCTCCCTCTGCCTCGGCTGCCGTCAACCGTGACAGCAGATCAAACTCTTCATCCGTCAGCCGAAAGCACATCTGCGGCTTTCTCTCAATTGCGGCTTTCTCTTTACCCTCCTTTACTTCGATAAAATGGATTTCCTCCTGAGTCGGGGCAGTTATGCAGGTTTCGTCAAAAAGATTGTTTATCCCCTTTATGTTCTCCCTTATCTTCATTCCGGACTCTGCTCTGACGCACTTTACAGTCCCAGACATATATAGAACTGCAATTACGATTAGGGATATTTTTATCATATCTGACAGCCCGAATTTCAATAGCTCTTTCCTCTCCATAGCGCTATCCCCTATCTGCCCTTGATGGCCTTTTCAGCAGCGATCTTCATCCCGCTGATCACCTCAGCCATATTGTCCAATTTTTTCAGGATTTCTTTCAGCTTCGGGACTTCCTCGCTGCTGATGATCCCATCCTCCGTTATTTCAATCAAATCCACCTTCACAGCTTTTAATTCATCTTCGTTAAAGCCTTTCAGGAGCCGCAACGTGATTCCCTGTATGCCTTTTTCTTCTGTAGCCAATGGAAGGAACCCATGAACCGGGCACTCCTTCATACAATATCCGGTGATCAATTCCGGAGTACGATAGAGATCCGCCATAAGAACCACCTTGTCCACTGGCACAACCTTCGTGTTACCAAGCTCATAATCTGCCAACGTAGATACTGAAATTCCCAAAAGTTCCGCAGCTCCTTCCCGGCTGTATAGCCTTTCGTTGTATATTGCTGCCTTTTTCCTCGCCTGGAAATATACATTTGTGTTCTCACTTATAGGTTCTTTTCCCATTCCACGTTACCTACCCTTCTGCTAAAATTTAATTATCACCAGCAGGAATGGCCGGCAATTTAATATCCAGAATACGGTTGATGGTATTCACAATATCCTCATTCATCATTTTGCCATTAATTACAAGCGATATCCGATCTCTGGAGACATCCACCTTCTCTGCCAATTGATTAATGCTCATATCCCGATACAAAAGCTCCGCCTTAACTGCATTGCACCAATCCCTAGATGGTGTATTAATGCGCTCCGGTAATCCATTTGTCCCCAGCTTTTCGTTAATCTTCTCGACGATTTGCCTGTAGGTTTTGTTAGAATACCGCCCATTGATAACTGAAGAAACTACCGGGAAACTGTAACCGATGCTTTCAGCTAGCTGTTTGATCGTCATATCTTTGTCGATCATGGCTTTTCTGACATCCTTACTCCATTGTGATGGTTCCTTTCTCATTTGAGTATCACTCCTTTCTCGCATTTGCTAATTACTTTGTGTTTATTTTCACTAGTTTGCGTGCTATAATAGAATTAATTTATTTATAAACTCGCCAACTTGCATAAGAAATACTTATCACTCTCTTAGCTCGCAACTTCGAATTGATTTGTATTTCATACTTATATTATACTACGCAACTGCGAATTTGTAAATAGATATATTCTCGTTTGCGAAATTATTTACATGGAGGTTGCCAATGGAAATTATTGAAAGAATCTACAAACTTCTCGAAGAAGAAAAAAAAACGGCATATGAGCTTTGTGAAAAAATAAATATCAGAGCCTCAACAATGTCTACATGGAAATCGCGTACCACTGATCCACCAGCCAAGTGTATGAAAACTATTGCTGACTTTTTTGGCGTATCCCTAGACTACCTTATGACAGGGCAGGATGCACCCCTCCATAAAACCACCACCCTGCAAGAGGATGAACTTCTGGCACTATTCCGTTCTCTGCCGGAACCTAAAAAATATGAATTTGTCGGGGAACTCAAAGGATTTTTGAAAGCTTATACTGAGTCGCAAAAATACCTTGACGAGGAAAAAAGATTATCAGTTTAGAATGGTACCGGCTCTATGGCCGTTACTAAGATAGGAGAACGCCTATGACAAATGCTTCCCTCTACTTCAAGCTGGCACTTTCGGAAGAAAAAGCAGGGAACGAATGTGCATCCCTGCTTTTCTACCTTTCTTCATTCTGTGAAAGTTTTAATTCGGATTCCAAAGATTATCCCTATGGCACCGTTGCAAAAATCCGAATTCTGCAGAACCGACTCTCACTGCCAGATCAGTTTTTATTTGATCTGGTGCATTCATATGGCCCTTTATCGGATACTGAGTGCCAGGAATTATTATCAGCTTCCATTTCTGGTGACATTATCGGCATAAATGCTATTCTTGCCGCCAGTGCCAACGTAGAATGAGGAAAGGAAAAATTATGAAATCATTAACCGGAAATGAAGAATTTACGCTTCATGGTGCTAATACAGGAATATCCATCAAAGACTTTTGGTGCTGGGCGTATTCAGACTTAATTGACAACACCCAACGTGGGGTAGTGGCAGAATTTCTCGTTTATTCATCATTAGGAAATGTCCCTACCGGTACGCATATGCGAACAAATTGGCTTCCTTTTGATGTGACTAGCCCATCTGGGCGCAGGATTGAAGTAAAATCTGCCGCTTACATTCAAGCTTGGTCTCCAGAAAATATCTTTGCTCAGATCCGCTTTGATATTGGGAAGAAATTGGCTTGGGATAATGCAACTGCCACCTATTCCTCTGTAGCAAAACGTAACTGTGACCTGTATGTGTTCTCTCTCTTTACCGCCAAGACAAAGGATATCTCCCTGCTCGACCTGGACTATTGGGATTTTTATGTGCTGCCTACATCCGTTCTGAATGAAAAAATGCCAGATCAGAAAGGAATATCTTTATCCTCCCTGCTCAAACTGGAACCGATAAAGACAGACTATTCAGGGCTTAGCTCTGTAATTGAATCAATCAATCTGTAAAGGATGTGACGCTATGAAACTGCCAAACGGCTATGGAAGTGTAACTAAATTATCTGGCAACAGGCGCAAACCATATCTCGCCCGCATTACACTTGGGTGGTCCCTTGATGAACAAACTGGCAAAGCAAAACAAAACCGTATTCCACTTGGAACCTTTAAAACCAAAAAAGAAGCTCTACAGGCATTAGCTGAATACAGTTCTAATCCCTATGAAATTCAAGGAAATAATCTCATTTTAATTGAGCTTTATCAAAAATGGACTGATTCCTATTTTCCTACACTTGAAAGTCCATCGTCTGTAAGGACGATTAATTCTGCATGGAAATACTGTCATGCAATCTACAATATGCGAGTTAAAGATATCCGAGCTAGGCATATAAAAGGAATTATGGAGGATGGTTTTATTATTTCTGACCGTGGTAAAGATGCTGGTCAAAAAATAATGGCCTCTCCCAACACCAAAGCCCGGATTAAATCCTTATTCAATCTCATGTTAGATTATGCTGTAGAATATGAATTAGTGGACAAAAACTATGCAAGGACTTTTGACTTATCATCCGATATTGTGAAGGAAAAAAGCGACTCCGCCAGAGACCATATTGCCTTTACGGATAAAGAAATGAAAGCACTATGGGACAATGTGGATCGCCTACGTTTTGTGGACTGGATTTTGATTCAGTGTTATATGGGGTGGAGGCCACAAGAGCTTGCCATTTTAAGAATTGAAGACGTTAATCTGGAAGGACAATATATTACAGGAGGAATGAAAACAGATGCTGGGAAAAACCGTATAGTACCTATCCACCCCCGCATAAAAGGACTAATATCAAAAAACTATAGCGAAGCCATTACACTTGGTAGCAAATATCTCCTTAATGACCCTAAATCTCCCAAAGGTGGAATGAGTATTACATACGATAAATATGCAGGCCGTTTTGATAAGGTTATAAACTCCCTAAATTTACGCAAAGATCATCGCCCCCATGATCCGCGTAAAACTTTCGTTACCATGGCCAAAAAGGCTGGTGTCGAAGAATACGTGATCAAGCGAATTATCGGCCACAGAATTACAGACCTGACCGAAGGGACATATACTGAGCGAGATCTGGAATGGCTGAAAAGGGAAATCGAAAAAATACCATAATCTATCCTTAATGATGTCCTGACAAGTCCTGATTAAGTATAAAATTTTGTGAATAGGAAACACACAGGCAACAAAAAAGCTGAAAATGGCGCTTTTTCAGTACACTGCCGTCTCCGTTGAGGAAGCCGCTAAGGAAAATCGTTTCTAAAGAAGCGGTGGGACGTTCTGAATTATTTGTATTAAAAGCCCCAAAATAATAGATAAAGACAGACAAAGCGCCATGACCCTATTGAGTTGTGGCGTTTTTGTACGCAAAGGAGGAAAACTATGTATCTATGCAAAATCGCTTCTCTTGATGAAATGAATAGAAAATGGGATTATGAAATTGAGCACGAAAAACTCCACAAAGAAAACTGGATTATATGGAAGGAAAAAAAACTAAAAAATTTTCAGAAAGGCCTCATCATTCCCTATTACGGAATCCTTGACGGAACAATTATCTGCGAGGCAACTGCCATGCTCAGCCCCGAAATTGTTCAAAACAGCGAGGGACTCGTGGGAGAGCGCCTCGTCTATTTGTCTGCTTTCCGAACAATAGACGAATACCAGGGCAAAGGCTATTTTTCAAAGTTAATGCGCTTTATGATCGAAGATCTGAAGAAAAAAGGTTACACCAAAGCTACTGTCGGTGTGGAGCCCGAAGAAGAAAAAAACAAAAAGATCTATGCACACTATGGTTTTACCGAACATATCAAGTCAGCAACAGAAACCTATCCTGATGGGACAGTCATTCATGTGGATTATTATGGTTTAAGACTGGCAGATTTTAATATCCAATGAAACCGTGAGATCAAAAGGGTACTCCCCCCGTTCACGGCTCCATAAAAGCCCGCATGACATTGATCCCCGCCGCCATTCTCTTAAGGCGGGCCAGCTCCCTTTCCATATAATCCTCGAGCTGCGTTATTTCCTCTTTCTCAAATCCATTGTTGGAAATAATCTTACACTCGGGGATCTTCCCCTCCGCATTTTTCTTTCCGTCCGTAAATGAAACAAAAGCATACCTCTCTCCGTTTTTGGCAAACACCTGAGACACCGACATATTGATTGTATCTTTCATAAACCACCTCGTTTCTGCGAAAAGCCTTTCACTCTTTATCCCCTTGTGCTATACTGCTATCATACTACGCTTTTCTATTTTTAGAAAGCGAAATCTATGATATAAGGAGTATTACCATAATTATGGAAATCAGACGTGCAAAAGAGCAGGACATGGACGGCATCAACGACCTGTTGATGCAGGTGTGCCTGGTACATCACAGGGGACGTCCCGACCTGTTTAAATATGGGGCCAAAAAATATACGGACGACCAGCTTCGAGAGCTAATCAAGGACGATCAGCGTCCGATCTTCACCGCAGTGGATGAGAACGGCAAGGTTTTGGGCTATGCCTTCTGCATCTTTCAGCAACACCTGCATAATAATATTTTGACCGATATCAAAACCCTCTATATCGACGATCTATGCGTGGATGAAAAAATCAGAGGGCAGCATATCGGCAAAAGCCTTTACGAATACGTGCTGTCCTTTGCCAGAGAGCAAAAATGCTACAATGTGACCCTAAACGTATGGAGCCTGAATGAAAGCGCCATGAAATTCTATCAGGCCTGCGGTCTTGTGCCTCAGAAGGTGGGGATGGAGGTTATTCTATAAAAAGAGGAGGAAGGGCTTTATCCCTGCTCCATCTCCTCCTGAATCCCTTCCTCACAGGAACGCATGGCAAGTATGGTCTTCTCAAAAAGCTCATTTAAATCCCACCCAAGCTCTTCTGCCCCCTGCCGGATCACATCACGGGAACACCCTGCGGCAAACCTTTTATCCTTGAACTTCTTCTTCACGCTGCTCGCTTCCATATCCATCACACTTTTGGAAGGACGCATAAGAGCTGCCGCGCCGATCAGTCCTGTCAGCTCGTCCACGGCAAAAAGCACCTTTTCCATCTCATGCTCCGGCTTCACATCAGAGCAAAGCCCATAGCCGTGGGAGCATACCGAACGGATCATGTCTTCGGACGCGCCTCCCTCCCGCAAAAGCTGCGGCGCCCTCTGGCAGTGCTCCTGGGGATAAAGCTCAAAATCAATATCATGTAAAAGCCCTGTATTTGCCCAATAATCCGCTTCCTCCCCATAGCCAAGCTCATTGGCAAACCACCGCATCACGCCTTCCACCGTAAGGGCATGTTGGATGTGAAACGGTTCCTTGTTGTATTTTTTCAAAAGTGCCAGGGCTTCCTCCCTGGTTAAATTATTCTGCATTTTCTTTTCCTCCTTGATTTTTCAAAGATATTATAATACATCTCCTCCGTCCTCACAAGAAATATTGTTGAAAAGCAAAACCATTTTAGCTCTTGCTAAATTAAATAAGTGTAGTATAATATATACCGATATTGGAGGGATGAAATGTGGATGAAAAAATTCTGAAGGCACTAGGCGAACCCAAACGGTTTCTGCTTTTACAGTTAATGTCAAAGCGGGGCTACTGTGTACGCGCCCTGGCGCGAAAAAGTGCCCTGTCCGAATCGGCGGTATCCCAGCATTTAAAAGTCCTGCGCGAAGCGGGCCTGGTGTATGGCGTCAAAAAGGGCTATTACACCCATTATTGTCTGGATAAGGCTGTACTGGAAAAGGTGATCCTGGAGCTGGAAGAGATCAGGGACGCAAAGTGCAAGCCCTGCGACGGCCCCTACTACGGCTGTCCGGAATCAGAATATCTCCGCTGCAAGTCCTATGTGCCGCCCGAAAAAAGAAGGTAAAACCAAAAGGTAACCACCTTTTAGGAAAGGAAGAAGATACGCATGTTAAAACGCTTTATCCGTTACTATGAACCCCATAAAAAGATGCTGACGCTGGATATGCTGGCATCTTTGCTAATCTCGGTCATCGGCATGGTATATCCTGTGGTGACCAACAAGATGCTTAATATCTATATTCCGGAGAAAATGTATTCCACCATCGTTGTCTCCGGCCTGATTGTGCTGGCTCTGTATGTGGTGCGAATGTTGCTGCGCTATTTCGTGCAGTATTACGGCCATGTCATCGGCGTGCAGATGCAATCCCAGATGCGCCAGGATTTATTTGCCCATCTGGAAAAGCAGCCTTTCAGCTTCTATGACAACCACGAAACCGGCCGCATCATGACGCGGCTTACCAGCGATCTGTTCGAGGTGTGCGAGCTGGCCCATCACGGCCCTGAAAATCTGCTGATCAGCACCGTGATGATTCTTTTGTCCTTTATCTATCTGTTTATGATTGATCCGATCCTGACCCTGATCATTTTCGCCTGTGTTCCAATCCTGGTGGTGGTCACTCTCTACTTCCGCCGGGCCATGAGCCGCGCCTTTGACGACCGCCGCAAAAGCAATGCCGTCATCAATGCCGCCGTGGAGAGCAGTGTCACCGGAATCCGCGTAACCAAGGCATATACCAACAGTGAACGCGAAGTGGAAAAGTTCCGGGAGGGGGACAAGCTGTTTGTGGACGCTTCCCGCCGGGCCTACCGGGCCATGGCTCAGTTCCACTCTTCCACCTCCTTTGTGACGGATGTTTTTAACGTATTTATCCTGATTGCAGGGGGATTGTTTTTGTACGCAGGACGGATATCCTTCGGGGATTATTCCACCTTTATCGTTTCGGTAAACCTGTTCATCAATCCTGTCAATACCCTGATCGGTTTCATGGAACAGTTCCAGAACGGGGTCAGTGGTTTCAAACGTTTTGTGGAGCTTATGGACGCGGAGCCTGAGGAAGATATGCCGGGCGCCCGGGATCTGAAGAATGTCCAGGGTACAATTGAGTTCAAAGATGTCACCTACGCCTATGATCCTTCCAAAGAGGTTCTTCACAACATAAACCTTCGTCTCGAAAAAGGGCGCAAGCTTGCTCTGGTGGGCCCCTCCGGCGGAGGGAAAACCACGCTGTGCCACCTTCTTCCCAATTTTTACAAGCTCCGGGAGGGAGAGGGTTCCATCTTAATCGACGGCACGGATATCCGCAATCTGACCATGGAGTCTGTCCGCCGCAATATCGGTATCGTCCAGCAGGACGTTTTCCTCTTTGCAGGCACTATCCGCGAAAATATCCTCTATGGGCGTCCCAGCGCCACCGACGAGGAAATCTATGAAGCTGCCCGGCGTGCCAATATCCACGACTATGTCATGACTCTGGAAAAGGGGTACGATACGGAAATCGGCGAGCGCGGCGTCAAGCTCTCCGGCGGCCAGAAGCAGCGCCTGAGCATTGCCCGGGTGTTCCTGAAAAATCCCGCCATCCTGATTCTGGACGAGGCTACCAGCGCCCTGGACAATACCACGGAGGTTCTGATCCAACAGGCTCTGGATGAGCTTTGCAAAGGACGTACCACCCTGGTAGTCGCCCACCGTCTCTCCACGATCCGAAATGCCGATGAGATTGCGGTAGTCATCAACGGAAAGATTACGGAGCGAGGTACCCATGAAGAACTGATGGCCCTCGACGGCACCTATAAGAAGCTGTATTCCCTGCAGTTCCGGGAGAATGATTTTTTTGAGTAAAATTTTTTCTCCTTATACTATAGTGAACGACAAATTATTTTGTCGTTCACTATAAACAATTGCCCCAACGAACGCTCTCTCTTAAGCAGCATTCGTTGGGGCATATTGTTTCTGATCTGGTTATTCTTTGATTTTATCAATCTCTGTCAGATTGACGCCTAAAGATGTTAAAATTGCCTTTAAGGACAAGTAGTCACTTTTTAATCCCTCATATGTTTCAGAGGCATTTTCTTTCTTGGCATTTTTCATATGGCCTTGTACCTTTTGAAACTGATCAACTACTTCTTTTATGACCTCACCATTACTCGGCATTTTATCACCTCCCTATCTCAGAAACAGGTTATCGGATTAAATTCAGTATACCATAATTCAAATCCGGGCATCAAATCTCTCATATCTTCTCGCCTGTTGTTCCAGAGCCTTCATTTCCACGGTTTCTTGTATGGTTTCCTCCGCAGCTCTTTCCGTCGCTTCCCCTGCAGCCTTTTCCGCCACTTTCTCCGCAGCTTCTTCTATGGTTTCCATAACCTCCGTAGTTTCTTCTACGGTTTCTTCCACAGCTTCCTCCACTGCCTGCGTGAGCTCTTCCATGGTTTCCGAAAGAACGCCTTTTTCCTCGTCCAGGCCAAGGGCTTCTTCCGCCATCTCCTTCTTCCTCTCTTCCGGAGTCTTGGGCTCGCTCTTCTTGGCAGCCTCAGCGTTCTTCTCGCCCTGCTCCCTCGCCTCGTCCAGAATATGGAACATCTCTTCCTTGTTGTAGGCAGCCTTCACCGCCGCGATCTCATCCTCATAGGTATGCAGCATTTCCAGCTTCCGCTCGATCTCCTCCAAGGTGGCGCATTCCTTATTTTTTAAGTTTTCTTTCTGCTTCTCAAAAAAGGCAATCTCCCGCTCGCTCTTTTCCTTGCGCTCCTGCCTCTCTGTGGCGCTTTTGAGTCCGCCGGTCTTTAAAAGAGAGCCTGCCCCAAACAAAAGTGCGCCGTTTCCTTTCATATTAATATTCACAGTGATCCACCTCCGATTATGCCGTCTCAGGGCCATCCCCTGGGGGAAATGTCCTTGTTTCTCTGCTTCTCACCTATTTTATCGGCATTTGAGAAAAAATCTTATGGGAAATGCCACGAAATCTCCTTCCTTTGCCACCAATTTACCTTGCTTTTTTATCCTTTTCCAGCCTTTTTACCGCTACAGTGCCGTCACGAAGGAAGCCGCCCTGGCAGGGAGCACATCCAATTTGGGGCCTGGCTCTCCTGTCTGTGTATTCCGACTGCAAAGCACGATGTTCCCACTCACCTGGTTGGCGATCAAAAGATACTGATCATCCGGCGTGATGCAGAAATTTCTGGGACACTTTCCATAAGCATCACAGCAGCCCTTTGTTTTCAGCCGTCCGCTGGCTGCGTCTGTCTCATACCATACCAGACTGTCCATTCCCCGGTTAGAGACGTAGAGAAACCTTCCGTCCCGGGAAAAATGAAGATCTGCCGCAGTATTTTCTCCATCATAGCCCTCCGGCAGCGTACTGACCCTCTGTATCTCCTGGTAGGTCATCCCGCCGTCCTTTGTCTCGTAGACGAATACCTTACTTCCAAGCTCTGCAGTCACATATAAAAATCTTCCTCGCTCTCTGAATACAAAGTGGCGGGGCCCCTCCCCCTTGGGAAGCCTGATCTGCGCATTTTCTGCTGCAAGGGTCAGGGAAGCGTCCTTTCCCACTTCATAGCAAAACACCTGATCCAACCCAAGATCGGATACATACAGCCGCCCGCCATCCTCTGACAGTGCGCTGCAGTGTACATGGGGCCCCTCCTGCCGTGCGGAATCGTGGCCCACCCCTGTGTGCTGGCAGAAGCCGCAGACCTCTCCCAGAGAGCCGTCCTTTCGGATGCTTCCCGTAAATACGCTGCCGCTCATATAATTAGCCGCCGAATAATACTTTCCGCCCGGCCATACGTTTAAATGGCACATGGCGCTTCCTTTGGTGGGAACCGCGCCCAAGAAGTCCAGTGTCCCATCCGCCCTGTTTCTCCTGTAAGCGCCCACCGCCCCATCATCGTCCCGCTCGCTGACCGCGTACAGATACTCCCCTCTCACCGCCAGAAAAGAAGGGCTCTCCATCTCCCTGTAAGTCCGCAGAAGCCGCAGCTTCTCTTTATCTGTGTCCAGTTCGATCTGATAGATACCGTCCCTGTCGCCCTCACTGGTGTAAGAGCCTGCATATACCTGATATAACATATCCCGTCCTCCCGTTTTTGTCATCTTAGTTCATTATAAGTCCATTTTCTTCGGGAGGCAACGGATTGGAACGATCATTTCTTTCGGCTTGCGGTCTGTTTTTGAAAAGACTATAATAAACAACGGACAGCACGCTTCGCGAACTGTCCTTATGTTAACAACGGATGTCAGGCTTCGCCAGCCATCCTTATGTTAAAAAAATCCCGAAAGGAATCTCTCATGAAAATAGAAACTATCGAAACCAGCCGGTTATTCTTACGAAGTTTCACAAAAAAAGACGTTGATTTTGCCGTCAGTATCTGGAACGATCCGGATATGGGGGAATATCTCTCCGACCCTTCTCTGGAAAATATGGATGACGAATACCGGGCCATGCTGGAAACGCTGGGGGAAGACCCGGAGTGCTGCTATCTGATCTCCGAATCCAGAAATACAGGGGAAAGGATCGGCACCTGCAGCTTCATTCCATGCAAGGACGGCATTACCTATGACCTGGCCTACTGCGTCCACAAGAACCACTGGCGAAAGGGATATGCCACCGAAATGGTCAAGGGTATGATGGATTATGCAAAACAGAAGGGAGCGCGCAGGTTCACAGTGTATGTCAACAAGGAAAACACCGCCTCCAATGGGGTGATGGAAAAACTGGGATTTTCTGTGATTGGAGAGAAATCTTATCGTAAGAGGGGGACAGAGCTTACGTATTCTGACTTTTTGTATGAAAAAATTCTGTAGTATGGGAGAGGTAATTGAGGGCTGGATGTTTTACAAGGTTGCTTTTATATCAATCTGCGCATTTTACTTGTATCTCCTCATTAATATCTTTTGTAAATATCTCCACGGTTATCTATGTTTTCAATGTTGATCAAGCGGATTTCTTCATCAATCATATATAATATCCGATAATCTCCAACGCGCAAACGATATAAGTTATAACCAGTTAATTTTTTTATGTTTGTTCCATCTGGCAATTTACAAATCGCTTTATATAATCTCAAGCGCTGATTCTTATCTTGCTTGTCAAGAAATTTCTGTGCTGCCTTTTCAAACTTAATTTTGTAAGTCTTCATATGTGAAACCATCCTTTGCAAGCATTTCCTCGAATGAAATTGTTTCGCCGTCATTTTCTATTTGGGCCTGGCTTATCATATTTAAGTCCCACTCATCCGGATTTACTTCTTCAACAAGCAGGCTTTTTATGCTATTTAGCATATCAACAACATAGATTAACTTGTAATCTGGTATTTCGTCAATAAGCTGTAACACGCGTTCTTTATTACTCATATTTTGGCCGCCTTTCATATTTGATTGATATAGTATACCAAAAAGAAAAGAAAATTGCTACAAATCTTTTTGTCTGCTTGACTGAGCATTCCTCTCCTCCTTGTCGTATACTTTAACATTGCCGATTAATTTTATATTTCCTTTATCGATAAGTATTGCTCCAGAACATCCGGGAAATTCACCGTCATACCGTCCACACCGCAGGCGCAGGCATGCTCCATGAGGGCTTCTGTGTATACTCCCCAGGCCCTGACGGAAAATCCCATGGCATGATAGCGCTCCACACACTCTCTGGTCAGGGACTGTGCCGGAGGGCATAATTCTTCCCCGCCGATCGCCTTAAGCTTCCCTGCAGGATCAGGCTCTTCCTCCCCATAAAGCAGCCCCACCCGATACCCTGGGTTATAAGCCCTGGCATTTTTGATTCGTTCATAGCTAAAGGAAGTAAGCACCGTCTTTTCCCGCATATTGAAGGCTTCCAGCATGTCGATGGTCTCCTTCTCCACCTGATCCTGTTTTAATTCCACTGCAAAGGTCAGATCCCGAAATCCAAAATATTTCAGGAAGTCGCCAAAAGCCACAATTTTATCCGTCCTGTCCTTCTCCGGATTGTAGACCAGAAGCTTCATAAGCTCATCGTAGGTATAATCCTCAATGCTCCCCTGGCCGTCAGTGACCCGGCTGATATTTTTATCGTGAAACAGCACAAGAACGTTATCTTTGGTTTTTCGTATATCCGTTTCAATTCCGTTGGCGCCCATAGCAATCCCGGCATAAAAAGCACTCAGGGTATTTTCCGGAAAATACTGGCTTGCGCCCCGGTGGGCATAGTTAATAAACATAATCCCAATCCTCCTCTTTTTGGTATCATAATAATTTTTATCACACCGTTTCAGACTCTGTTAGATTTATATTTCTTCACATAAATATTTCTCTGCCTCTTCCGCAGTGAGCTCATACCTTTGCATGATTGCTTTCTTTATTTCCAAATCTCCATGCCCAAACTCCCTCAGCGTTTCTACCGTACCGCTAATGCCCTTTTTGAGCCCTTCCTGTTTTTTAGCAGCAGCTTTAGCGCAATACACAGCGATAGCCTGTCTGGCAAAGTCCGCAGTTCCTTCTCCGCCTGCTTTGTCAATGTTATTCTTAAAGCGTTCATCACACACATACATTTCACCCAAGCCACTGAGGATTTCGTCAGTACATGCATAGTAATGATCACTTATAAATTTCTGTAATGCAGAGATTTTCTTTTGTACTTCATCGGCGTCAGGGGGTAGATGCTTTAACTCCCCCAATGCAGAAAACATTGCCATCAGTTCGTTTGCAGACTTGCCGAAACTACTATCCTTTCGAGCAACATCCTTTTGCCCGTACTCCTGGTAGGCTTTGGTATTTCCCCATCTTTCCCTGACTTCCGCCTCATACTTTTCAATTTCACTCTTGTCAAAAATATCAAAATTCATTGCTTCTACTCCTTTGTTTTGGATTTCACGGGCAAAAGTAATCAGTTCCCCGATGTGTTTATATTGTAATTCCAGCAGCCTGATTTGCTGGGCAATCACTTCTGACGGGTCAAAATCAGGGCTGTCAAGAATGGCTTTGATTTCCTTTAAGGGAAATTGCAATTCACGAAATAATAAAATATTTTGCAGGCGTTTAAGCGCCGCATCGTCATACATCCGATAGCCTGCTTCGGTTACCTCCGCAGGCTTCAGAAGCCCGATTTCATCATAATAATGAAGGGTACGGGCGGTGATGCCCGTCAGTTTGACGACCTCATGGACGGACATAGGTTTTTTAGTCATCCCAAAAGTCCTCCGCAGCGTCCAAAATTTCTTTTGCGGGTAAAAGGGTCGCTTCGACCACACTTTTACCGTTTTTTTTCAGGTAATGCTTTACCAGATGATAACCACAGGCGTATCCGGCGCAATAAGGCAGACCGGCCTGTGGGAAATTTTGCAGTCTGGCAAGCTCATCGCCATAAAGATAGGCGTTGAGATTTTCAAATCCCTGTACATTTAACCCCTCCCGGATCACAGGCTTGATCACTTCGCTTAAGGTCATCATATCTGTTTTTGTCACCCAGGGGCCGGCCTTATCCTCGCCATATAAGGTGGTTGCAAAGTTCTCCGCCAGTCCTTCACTGACCATCATCTCCCCTAGTGTGATGTCGTTTTTCCATTCAATAAACTGATAACGGATATTATGGTTTGTTTCATGCGCCAGAGCCGCGGGAAGGTGTTCTAACGTATATTCGTTCGGGATTAGCCAGGAAAAAATATATCCCGGTATACCGCCGTCACCGCAATAGCCCTCATTTAATATAATGTAGGGGCTTTCCGCATTTGCCAGCAATATGGTAAACAGATATTCCTGGACAGGCAAAACAATCTCCTGCCGGATAAAGCAGTTCAGCGACTCCCTGATTGCCATCTCACAATTTCCCCAGAGAGCGTCATCCGAAATCAGCCGAATATTTTGTTTTTGCGTTTCATCCACTTTCGTTGGCGCAATGTGCCCGAGCAATCCGCTTGCCATAATAACATCGTAGCCGCCAGGCGTTTTTGCTTTCATGGGAATATGATAACAGGCCCATTGTCTTTCAAACGGCATCATCAGTTCACATCGATAAATGTCATTCTTTTTATCCAAAGGCGCGGCCATAATTTTTGAATAAACATGGTCCGAACGTACAGCAGATACTTTCATACCCTTTGCTCCTTTCCCGTTTTCCTATATAATAAGCTATTACGTAACGTGAAGGTCAAGGGAAAATGTTAAAAAACATCCGTTATTTTACAGAAAATAAAATATTAAGTAATCTCAGATCAGGGTTAGAGATGACCGTCCTATTTTAAGAGCGGCTATTGAGGCAAAAGCAGATGTATGTGTGTACAACTAAGACTTATGACTGAGATTAAATTATTAAATTTGTTTTTGGCATTGCATTATCACTTACAAAGTGTCAATATGAATACATACCTACAAAATATTATGCCGCCGGACATTCAATCGGAATTTAAAGGAGGGGTAAATGAACAAAAGAACAGTATGGTTTGCAGGAATTTTTATAGTTCTGTTAGTATGTTGTGTTATATATTTTTATCCTATATCACTATCACATTACATAAACGAAAACAATTATTTTATTGTACAGATTAGCGAGTTTGGTGTACAAAATGGAGAAGCCTGTATTGACTCAACAGACTACAACAATATTACGAAAGAACAGAAAGAAACTATTATATCTTTATTTGAAAATTATCCCTGCCGAAGAACATTAGGTACATATATTTCGGATGGCTCTATACATGGACTTGGAAATATGCTGGTCTCTATTTACATTTATAACGATAAAACGCTAACCAAATCCATTCTTGTATCAAGTTCCGGGCAGATTACCGTTGATGGTAGATTATATATTATGAAAAATACCGAACAGTTTATTAAACAGATAGCAGATATTCTTAATTATTAGAATGCAGAAAGATCATGTGGAGGCATATATGGAACTATTATTTGGTGAATCTACGGATATTGTTTCCTGGATGAGATTGGTAAAACGGGTCAGCAGGAATTTTCCCGGGTTGGAAACGACAGAAAGCATAGATGAACACAGAGATACGGTGCTTAAATTTATGGAAAAGAAACAGGCTCTGTGTGTCAAGAGTAAAGAAGAAATCATTGGCGTTCTTCTTTTTTCGCGCAAAAGGAATATGATTTGCTGTCTGGCTGTTGATCCTGCGTATAGAAAACAAGGGATTGCTTCCATTCTTTTAGGAAAAGCGCTGTCAGAGTTGGACGGGCACAAAGAAATTACAGTTTCTACCTTTCGCGAAAAGGATGAAAAAGGGATTGCGCCCAGAGCGCTGTATAAAAAATTTGGATTTGAAGAAGCCGAATTAACTGAAGAATTTGGATATCCTAATCAAGTGTTTGTTTTATCTCCATAAATTCTACAACCGGAAACGGTAACCGTATTTTTTTACCCTCAAATAACCTGGACGCAAAAGAATCTACGAAATTTTCCAGACGGAATGGAGACTTTTACATTTCTTCACATAAATATTCTTCCGCCTCTTCCGCAGTAAGTTCATACCTCTGCATGATTGCATTCTTTATTTCCAAATCTCCATGCCCAAACTCCCTCAGCGTTTCTACCGTGCCGCTGATGCCCTTTTTGAGCCCTTCCTTAAGCCCTTCCTGTTTTTTGAGCAGCAGCTCTGGCTCCATGATCTCCATCAATGCCTGGCACATTCTACCATCTCCTCTCAATTCAATCTTCCTTTCCCCGTCCCCTCTCTCTGTTCAAATAAATAAGCCACCTTCCTGTAATATGCTTCCTTGCTGATTTCATGACCAACCTTATAATCAAGGAGCATTTCTTTTAAAGGCAATTTTTCTATGATAATTTTACTGCGCTCCTTGCTTATAAAATGAATATATGCGTACATCCACCCCACCCAGTATAACTGCATATGTCGGTAAGTCGGCTGTTTCTCCCTTAACCGAAAGCTTTCTATATTGTTGCCATTGTCTACTTCGATAAATTTTCTCACCGTATCATATGCCGCCTGCGATAATAATGTGGGGTGTCCTATTTCCATAAGCGCCCTGCAGTCAGACTTCATGAACGACTCTATAAACCTTTCTTTATCCAGTTCAAAAGCGCTGTCATTCAATATTTCCTTGCAGTAATCCCCGCAGTACTCAAAGAAATACCCCATATTTTCCATATCCTTACTTAACCAAAATTCATCATAGCAAACGAACTCGTCCAAACCTTCCAATGCTCCTGCCATACCCGCTCCTATATGAAATCATAGATTGTCTGTTTACCTGCTCTGCTTCCCTGATTTGATCTTAATGAATAATAGGTATCACGCGCATTCTTATCTCTTTTAATAAAATACCCTCTGTATTTTTCCGGCACTTCCTCTACTGCCGTTTTCTTCAGGCTGTGGAAAGCTTTCTCACTTTTTATAAAAACCTGTAACCCTAATTCTCCCGTTCTCAACGCTTTTTCCAGTGTAGCCTTGTATATCGTCCCTGATACAAATGCCTCTGCATAAGCAAAATAACTGTCATTCGCTCTGTAACCTATTATCCCATCATATTTCCCCGTATTAAGCTTATATTTATCAAGAAGTGCTTTTACATTATCCATCACCACTTCTTTATCCTGTAAGTTCAATTTTCTGTTATAGATCAACTCTGCAATCCAATGTATGCTATCCAACTCTGTCAGATTCAATAGTTCTAAGCCTTCCGTATTTAATTCAAAGGTATGCACATAGCCTTTATCCCCAACTGAATAAATCCCCCAGGCCCATTCCTTTGCCAATTCTTTACTTGGCGTTGTGTAAAATCCCCTGCCATAGTCATTGTCTATGCTGCCAAGACCATATAGGGGAATTAGATTTTCAGTTTTATTGCCATGATATACTGTTATAATCTGACTGCTTAACAGCTTTTTCGCTGACAGCATTTCAGAATGTTCCGCTGTTGTCGGACTATTCTTATGCATCACTTCCGTCACCTGTTTTCTTTCCGTTTATTTGTCCTCCAAAATAATACAGCTCATATCAAAATGGAAGGCTAACATTGCATTGCCGGAAACAGAAAAACAGGACTGCCACACGAATGACTGAAAAATCCTGTCATTATTTAATCCCTGGTGCGTCAGCCCTCTGTCTGACTTATATTTCTTCACATAAATATTTCTCTGCCTCTTCCGCAGTAAGCTCATACCTTTGCATGATTGCATTCTTTATTTCCAAATCTCCATGCCCAAACTCCCTCAGCGTTTCTACCGTGCCGCTGATGCCCTTTTTGAGCCCTTCTTTAAGCCCTTCTTTAAGCCCTTCTTTAAGCCCTTCCTTAAGCCCTTCCTTGATCCCTTCCTGTCTTTTAAGCAGCAGCTCTGGCTCCATGATCTCCATCAATGCTTGGCACATTCTACCATCTCCTCTCAATTCCTCTATGACTTGCCTGTTTGCTCCAACGCTTACTTCCAGCACCGAATCCGCAAACTCCCTCTCTTCTTTTCCCGACAGTTTCTCTACCCTTTCCAGGAGCCTTACCATCTTTTGCTTTTCCATCCGCTCCGACAGCGCTCCCAGCCAAATATGCGATGCCTCATCCAGTTCCCTTATCACTATGATCTGGGTCGGGAACAATACATTGCTTTTGATATAATATATCCCGCAATATGGCTTTGATACCATGTACCCATGTTCCCTGAAATACCGCAGCAGCCCATCCGGCCTCGCTTCCCGAACCAGCGAAACCGTCACATCCTCTGCCCTCACCGCATCCAGGGTCGCACCATAAGACTTATACAGGCTTGCATATGCGCCCGCTTTGTAGAATGCATCGATGTCCAGGGCGTCCCTCGGGGATTTATACTCCATGATATTATGCCCCCTGAAAAGGGCCCCGATCTCATTCCCGATCCGCACGGACGCCGCTTTCTTAATCACCAGCAGGTCGATCTCCAGCGGCTTTGTGTTCAGGTTGTATTCTTTTTCAAATATAAGACCATCTCTGTCCTCTGCCAGCTCCAAATTCATTGCCGCCACAAATCCCGGATGCCACTGCACTTTCGTCTCTTCCATAGATTCTCCTTTGTGTGACTAAATTATAGCATAACCGGATTGCAAAGTCTATCTGCTTTCCAACGCTTCAATTTTCGCAAAATTCATTTTTCATTTCTTTTTCAACAATGCAATGTTATACTAAACTCACTGGTCAGCCAATATTTTCAGCACAAATATAGAAATATGCGGGTCTTGTATTCCCAGCATGGAGTGGTATCCCTGTATGTTTAAGTCGTTATTTCAATGTATTGAAGAAAATCTGGAACGAAAAATTGATATTGAGGATGCCGCCAGATCTGCCGGGTATTCCGCATCACATCTACACAGGCTTTTCACCTTTGCGTATGGCATCTCTGTAGCCGACTACATCCGCAAAAGAAAACTTACCAACAGCCTGCCGCTTTTACTTGACCGAAGAAAAAGTATATTGGATATTGCTATGGTCTGCGGCTATGAGTATGAACAGTCTTTTTCCCGTGCCTTTAAGGATGAATTTGGTATTACTCCCGGAAAATACCGCATGGCACACCCCATTCTTAAAGTTACTCCGCCCATTCAGGATTATGGATACGTGTGTGGCAGCGGCTTATTATTTGGCCCTGAGTTTGTCATGTTTCCTGAAATTTCGCTTGTCGGAACAGAGCATGACATTCCTTATCATGACTCGGCGTGGCTCTGTCCGAAAGTTGCGTTAGACTTCTGGGATAATCAAAGGCAAATGATTCATGAAGTTACAAACAATCATGTATTTTACGGACTGACCCATCATCTTGGGAAAGGATATTTGTACTCAAAGTACATGACCGCAGTAGAGTGTCATCATACGAATCAAATCCCGGAGGGTATGAAGGCAGACTCTTTTGGGGGATATTCCTGCGTAAGATTCCATTACATCGGCAGGCATCATTACAGGGAAATTTCACAGGAAACCGCACATGATATGTATGCTGCCATAGGCAGATATTGCAATACGGAAGACCCGCCCGCAGAGATCCATCTGGAAAAAATAGATATGGATGAGTTTGACGGTGAGTATTGCCTTTTTGAATTTTACATGCCTTTAAAAAAGCATAAGTATGCCAGGCTTAGACATCCTTATGTTAAATGATTTTCTTTTCAAAATGATAAAAAAAGTTCATTTTTTGTAACGCCGCTGAGGTATATTGAAAACATAAAAACCGATTTGGAGGAAATCAGATGCAAAGTATAAGAATTTATGAAATGCCCGCCTGTAAGATGGTTTCATCGGGAAAAGGGATGTTTGGAGAAGGGAACTTTCCGCTTTTTGAGGAATGGTTCTCTTCTCAAAAACGCAGCCTTTTTCCGAAAGATTTCCTGTATTGGGCAGAAGACGGATTTGTCTGGCTGTATATGTATGAAGAGGGAATGACGGTTCCGCCGGAATTGGAAATAATCGATTTCCAGGGAGGCCTTTATGCTGTTGCAACGGACATAGACCAAAAGACGGATAAGGATCGTATGAATCGTGAGATAGACAAATTCCTGAGCGAAAACGGGTTTGAACGCGATACCTTACGCCCTGAATTGGGAAATATTATCACATCGCCGCTAGCGCAAAAAATAATGGGATACGAACAGATGGACTATTATACCCCCATTCAGGCAAAGCAGTAATTACGAATTTCAGTTTATACGCATTAACAGCTCTAGCGGAGTTACTTGTACAATGGCTATGCAGAAACGCATAGCCATTCTCATATATCCAGTCTCTTTGCGACAAATCCCATCTCATCCTTTCCGATCTTAATCACAAAAGGAAACCGATTATACTTAGTACACATCCAGAAATCAGCCTCCGGAAAGATCTCCTGTGCCGTCTTATCAAAAAAATGTTCTCCGCCGTGGTTTTTCAGTTCTGAAACTTTCTGGGAGAAATCAGGGAGTTCCTTTCCTTCCAGAAGGCTCTTGATATACGCCCCGCACAGTTCATCCTCAGCCGCTGGCCTTACGCCGCCGTTTCCCATACACACAAGGGATACCACCTGGGGTCGCCTTTCCATAATATATTTCGCCACTGCCCGGGCATTCACCAGGCTTCCCGTAATGATCTCGCTGGCGCCGGAGGCATTCACGATCCCCTGAGTGCCCGCGCTGGTGGTATGGATCACAGTCTTTCCTGCCACGTGATCCCTGTCAATCGAAGAGGGAGAATTGCCATAGTCAAAGCCCTCGCACTTCTTTCCCTTCCGCTCCCCTGCAAGAATGCTGCCGGGGATACGGCTTCTCAGTGCAAAGGCCTCCTCCACCGTCCCCACAGGGCGTATCCTTTCAACACCCATATCATAGAGATAGCATTCCAGGGAAAATGCCCGGAACACATCGATAATGACCGTAAGCCCCTCCGCCTGCCTTGCACCCTCAATCAGGTGCAGGATATTTACTCTGCCCATATGCTTTCGTTCCTTTCACAATTTTGTTCGCGGTTCCATCTGTATGGTTCCTCTTTATTGTTCCCTGTCTAATCTTCTCTTTGTGTATCGTAAATGGGGCGCGGCCTTACGGCTGCGCCCCATCAGGGCTTTCCGGTTTCTTTTACACCGCCTTACCTTCCGTAAAGGGTAATCAGCCAGATTACCACCGCAAGCCCGCCAAGGAAAGCAAAAGCGATCAACAGGGCTGCCCCCAGGGCGGCTCCCATATAATGGAAACGTTCCTTCCAGGTAAAGGGCGCGTCCTCCCAGGGGCGGCGCTCATAAAGTTCATTTTCCTGGGGCCCGCTTTTACCTGCGCTTTTGTCCGCACCCCTCTCTCCCCGAATGCTTCCCCACTTCTCGGGATGGGCATCGCCCAGTCCGCTCATATCCGCTACGGTGCGGCCGTCGTCCTCAAAATCTCTTCTGCGGCTCATTTGTCGTCATACAGGTGGCAAACTACATAGTGTCCCGGCTCGATCTCCTTCTGCTGGGGAGCCACTTCCTTACATTTCGCCATGCAGTTGGCACAGCGGGTGTGAAACTTACAGCCTGAGGGCGGATTGGCCGGGGAAGGAATGGTGCCTTCCAGCACGATACGATCCATCTTCGCGTCCGGATCAGGAACCGGAATTGCGGAGAACAGAGCCTTAGTATAAGGATGTAAGGGATTTTTAAAAATATCCTCTGTAGCCCCGTATTCTACCAGGTTACCCAGATACATAACGCCAACCGTATCGGAAATATGTTCCACCACACTCAGATCGTGGGAAATGAACAGATACGTCAGCTTGTACTGATCCTGCAAATCTTTCAAAAGATTGATAATCTGTGCCTGGATGGACACATCCAGCGCCGACACCGGCTCGTCGCAGACTACAAACTCCGGATTTAAGGCAAGGGCTCTGGCAATGCAGATACGCTGCCTCTGCCCACCAGAAAACTCATGGGGGTAACGGTCTTTATGGAAAGGCTGAAGACCGCAGTTATCCATGACCTGATCGATATAATCCTGAAATTCTCCCTTGCTCACCAGCCCATGCTCTCTCACCGCTTCGCCGATAATCTCGCCTACCGGCAGACGGGGGGAAAGACTGGAAAAAGGATCCTGGAAAATAATCTGCATTTTGGTGCGCAGGCTGCGCATCTCCTTAGGAGAAAAATCATAAACCTCTTTTCCGTTAAAGAGCACCTGACCTCCGGTCTTTTCTCCGGAGAGGCGCAGGATGGTACGGCCCGTGGTGGTCTTGCCGCAGCCCGACTCTCCCACAAGCCCCATGGTAGAGCCCCGCTTTAAGTTAAAGGTAACCCCGTCCACAGCCTTCACATGGCCCACCGTTCTGGAAACCATGCCCCCCTTGATGGGAAAATACTTTTTCAGGTCATTGACCATCAGAATATATTGGGGATCATAGGTTACAGGCGTAAAGCTGCTCCCGGCAGCACTTTTTGCTTCGCTCATTTACTTCTCCCCCTTTCTGTCATAAAAACGGTAACAGCTCACCTTGTGGTCTGCGGACAGGCTGATCTCCTTCGGGTATTCTCCCTCACAGCCCTGTACGCACATTTCACAGCGGTCTTTATAATAACAGTAGTTCGGCATATTTACAGGGTTGGGTACCTTTCCGGGGATGGAGTAAAGTCTATCCACCTGCTTACCCACCACGGGCTTTGACGCCATCAGGCCAATGGTATAGGGATGGGAAGGATTGGTGAAGATATCTCTCACGGTTCCCTTCTCAACCACTCTGCCCGCATACATAACCACCACATAATCGGCCATCTCCGCAATCACGCCCAGATCGTGGGTGATCAGCATGATAGAGGAATTGATCTTATCCTTCAGATTCCGCAGAAGGTCAAGAATCTGGGCCTGGATGGTCACATCCAAGGCTGTGGTAGGTTCATCTGCTATAATGATTTTGGGATTGCAGGCAAGAGCCATGGCAATCATGACCCTCTGACGCATACCGCCGGAGAGCTCATGGGGGTACATCTGGTATACGCCCTGGCTGTTGGCGATTCCCACCATTTCCAGAAGCTCGATGGTCCTAGCTTTGATCTCCTCCTTTCCCTTCTCCTCATGAAGGGCAATGACCTCATCCACCTGCTCGCCGATGCGGAACACCGGGTTTAAGCTGGTCATGGGCTCCTGGAAGATCATGGAAACATAGTTTCCCCGCAGATTCTTCATCTTTTCGTTAGGTGTCTTTACAATATTATAAGCCTTATCGTTTCCCAGATTCAGACGAATCTCGCCCTCCACGATCTGTCCCTGGGGACGCTGGATGAGCTGCATCAGGGACAGGCTGGTTACGGACTTGCCGCAACCCGACTCTCCCACCACGCCCACGGTTTTGCCGATGGGAACCTCAAAGCTTACGCCGTCCACTGATTTCACAGTCCCCGCATCCGTGAAGAAATAGGTGTGAAGATTATCAAACTCCACCGCGTTATTCGGATCGTGCATGGTGGTCATATATTCGGACTCAGGCACATTCTTGCGCTTGCGTTCCTTCTCAAACTGATTGGTTATGCGCCGGTTTTCCTTGGATATCCGGCGGGATTCCTTCGCGGAAAGATAACCTTCCGGTTTATTCTTAGCCATGTTCACTTCTCCTTTCTTATCGCTTCATTCTGGGGTCAAAGGCATCCCGAAGGCCGTCTCCCACAAAGTTAAAGCCAAGCACGGAAATCAGGATACAGAACCCGGCAGGAATCCAGATAAACCAGTAATTGGTAAGCACATAGGCATTATTTACATCATTAATAATATTTCCCCAGGAAGCAAAGGGGAATTTAACGCCGAGTCCTAAGAAGGACAGCGTGGATTCCGTAAGAATGATAGAGCCCAGGCTCATGGTACAGGTAACGATAAGCTGGGGAATCACATTGGGGATCAGATGCTTGAAGATCCGTCTGGACACGCTGATACCGCAGGCCTCTGCCGCCGTCATAAATTCCTGCTCACGCAGGGAAAGGATCTGCCCTCTCACCAGACGGGCAATACCTGGCCACCCCAGAAAGCCCAAAATCAGCATCAGGTAAAGCATTCTGACCTGGGGATCCACTCTCATACCGTCCATGGCTGCACCCAGAATGATGATCAACGGCATGGAGGGGATACAATAGAAAATATCTACAATACGCATGATCAGGTTATCCACCCACTTGCCAAAATATCCGGAAATTCCTCCCAGAACAACGCCCAGCACAGTCTCGATAATCACTACGATGAAACCGATGATCAGGGAAACCCTGCCGCCATACATCAGACGGGTGAGCATATCCATTCCGTTGGTATCGGTTCCCAGAAAGTGCTCCTTGGAGGG
Source organism: uncultured Lachnospiraceae bacterium (assembly GCA_949949005.1). GTDB lineage: Bacteria > Bacillota > Clostridia > Lachnospirales > Lachnospiraceae > Suilimivivens. Next base: position 90,679 of record CATLHM010000009.1, on the reverse strand, counting down.
CTGGGAATACTGATTGTATACGTAGGTTTCCGTCTCCTGCATAACAGACCATACCTTGGCGGAAGCGTCAAAGGCAATGGTATAGTTGTGCTCTTCCCCGTCTTCCCCCGTATAAACAAATTCCTCCGCGTCTCCGTCCAGGGCTTCCTCCAGATGCTCCTTAAAGGCTCTGGTAATCACCACCCCGTTTTCCTTGGACTGTACCACAAACCGGCTGATATAAGCCACAACCTGGCCGTTTTCTATTATGTTTCCCGCATCGTCCAGCTCGTATTCTTTTCCGTCAGCCTCAAAGGCACCGGTCTTTTCGTTGGAATAAGCGGCAAGGGCGGCGTGCTTTACAGCAAAAGGCAGCTCATCCACGCCATCCTCGGCATTCACAATGTCCTTGTAGGCAATGGCGATCACCTCTCCATCCGAGGAAAGGGAATAAAAATCCGTGCCCTCCTGAGTCACCGTGTAGTCCACATCTTTATAAGAAAATTCTTCTTTCCCTGTCATCTGCGCCAGTAAAAACTGGGCCTGAGCGGCGGAGCCAAATTCCTTCCCCTCAGCGGCCACATAACGGAAATCCTCGTTTCTCGTTACGGCCACATATTCCTTTTCAAGGAAGGTATAAGTATAAAACTGTTCATCCTGCCTATAGGGGGAGATCATACCGCCTACAAAAGAAAAGATGAACATAATGGCTAACATGGCAAGCCCCACCACTGCCAGACGATTTCTCAAAAACCGCTTCAAAACCAAGGCTCCCGGCGAAAGGGTTTTCACCCGGCGGTCGTCGTTTAGGGATAACTGCTCTTCCTGGTTTTCATCCTGCTTATAAACATTTTTGTTATCAGACATTCCGCGACCTCCTTTCTACGCAATCCGCACGCGGGGATCAACCACCGCATACAAAATATCGGCGATCAGGTTTCCTGCAAGGGTAAGTACCGCCATGAACGTCATATAGAACATGGAAAAAGGAATGTCGCCGATCACCATGGCCTGATAAGAAGTAAATCCAATACCAGGAATGGAAAAGATTGTCTCAGTGATCAAAGCTCCCGAAAACAGTCCGGGAAGGGAACCTCCCACGATGGTCACCAGCGGAATCAGGGTATTGCGGAAGGCATGTTTGTAAATGACCTTATTCTCGCTAAGTCCCTTTGCCCGGGCCGTCCTTATGTAATCCGCGTTCAACACTTCAAGCATATTGGTACGGGTATAACGCATCAGCGAACCGATGGACACGATCACCAGGGTGGTAATCGGAAGCACCAAATGATTGGCTTTGTCCAGAAACTGCCCCCAGGAATCCAACTGTGCATAATTTCTTCCCACCAGGCCGGATACATCGAACCACTGAAGCTTTACCGCAAAAACCAGCTTCAGCAAGGTGGCAAAAAAGAAGGTAGGCAGTGAAATTCCTACAAGGGCCCCGGCGGTGATGGCATAATCCGCCCTGGAATACTGTTTGGTGGCGGCTATGATTCCCAAGGGAATAGCGATCACCAGTTCAAGGATAAAGGCAATGCCTCCCATCACGAAAGAAAGCCAGATCACGTCGTTAAACTTCTGAATGACAGGAACCGTAAACTTCCAGCTATCGCCAAAGTTTCCGGCGGCAAAATCGCCCAGCCACACCAGATACCCGGCAAGAATCCCCTTATCCAGACCATAAGATGCATTCAACTGTGCAATCCACTCATCATAGGGCTTTGCCCCTGGCGCTGTTGAAAGCTGCATGGCCATAGTTTCTACATAGGACGCAGGCAGGCAGCGCAGAATAGCGTAAATGATAAAGGTAACGCTAAACAAAATGAGGATGGACAACAAAATACGCTTGATAATGTAATTACGCAAAAAAATCCCTCCTTATTATACTGTGTAATGTACCTGTTGCGGATAAGGAACTGTCGATAAATAACTTGGGCAGATGGCGCAGCATAAATTTTCATATGCAAGGCGGAGGAATGAGGCGTACTGGGGTACGCCGATTGACGACAACGCAGTATATGGAAATTTAGGCAAGTCAGATGCACAAGTTATTTTCGGACAGTTCCGTAAGATGCAACGCAACAGACAGCCGCCCCCTGTAGTGGGAAGCTCTCTGTCATGCTGCAAAAAACGAGCGGAGCTCGTTTACAAGCAAAGCTTGTTTACAAGTTTGTGTTGCAAACTTGTGGATCATGTTAAAAATATCCCCTGCCCCCATGGAGCAGGGGATATCACACAGATTCCCGGTTCGGTCGAATTAAAATATTGAATTATTCTGTCGAACGTAAATCCTTATTATTTCAGCTCAATATTCTGAACCTCAGCCATCCAGCCCCAGTAAGGAGTCATGTCGTTAGGAAGGGTATCTGTCTTCACACGCTCGGAGGAGATCATAACGCATTCTGATCTCTGGTAAACAGGAAGCTCTACGCCCCAATCCATAATGATCTCCATAGCTGCCTTGTAAAGGCCCTTACGGTAGGTCTGGTCTGTGGAAAGACGTCCTGCCTCGATCAACTCATCCAGCTCTTCATCAGTGATCTGATAGTAGTTGGTAGAACCCTCTGTATGGTAAAGCTGATACATATCCGGGTCGGTACCTGCCTGCCATGCCGCACACCACATCTCAGCAACGCCGGTCTGGTAAGAAGCATACAGGTCGCTGGAGTTTGCAAGGTCGTTTACGGTGAGAGTGATACCGATGCTCTTAAAAGCATCCGCCGCATTCTTAAGGATCAGGAAAGTAGGATGGTCGCCTGCACCGCCGGCACCGATATTTACCTGATACTCTAACTTAGCCCCTTCGGGAGCTGCGGTAATCTTGCCGTCCTCTACGGTATACCCTGCTGCCTCAAAGAAGCCCAGAGCCGCCTCGAGAGCCGCCGCATATCTCTCCTCAGTGGACATTCCCTCTGTGTAGATGGGATCCCCGTTTACGTCTACGGAGTAAGCTACCTGATAGCCGTCATCCGTAACCTGAGGCGCTGCCCAGGAGGTATTGGAGATGGGATAATTGATAATGGAAGCGGTATTTCCATAGTAGGAATCAATACCCTCGTCACGGTAAGCGGCAATCACGGTTGCAAGAGCCTTACGCAGATTGCGGGATTCCTCGGAAGCCGCATCGTTCCCAACCTTTACGTTGTTCGCAGCAAGACCTACATAACCATATCCACGGTAGTCGATCAGTCTGGTAGTAATTACAGGACCATCCAGATCCTCTGAACCATTGATATCGGCAACCTGAGAAGCCACATCCATGGAGTAGCTGGGATCCGAAATATCCATAGTGCCTGCAGTGATACCGGTAACCTTATCAGCCTCTGCTGCTTCCATGAAGTTCAGGTGAGGAATCTTGGGCGCACCCTTGAAGTAATCCGGATTGGCATCCATGTAAACCACACCGTTGGAGTATTCTTTGAAGATATAAGGGCCTGCTCCCATAGGTGCGCTTGTCTTGGACTTCACACCGGAAAGGTCACCCTTTACAAAACCAAATTTGTTGTTCTCATAGTCATAAAGGCTCTCATCACCATAGTAATGCATGGGAGTGATGGGAATAGCAAGCTGGTAAATCATGGTAGCGTCAACCTGGGAAGCTACGATACGCATGGAGTAATCTCCTGTACGCTGAATACCGGAAACATTGGGAGCGGACTCGCCGGTCTCAACACCAACCTGGTAAGCGGGATCCATGTAGCTCCAGATGCTTCCGCTTGCAGCTTCGGTATCGGAGAGTTCATTGTAGTCTCCTCCGTAAGCTTCCAGCATTACATTGAAGAAATCACTAACAGTAGCGCCTTCAGGAACCTCAAAGCCCCAGTTAGGAGTAATGGCCTCAATCGGGTCAGTTGCTGCCGCCGCACCGTTATTTACAAGATAATCAATAATAGATTGTGCGAACGCATCTCCCGCTGCGGGAAGTCCCTCTGACCAGAACGCGGTCTGGGTTGCTTCATCCCAGTAAGTAAAATCGGTATTGTCCTCTCCTGCTGCAATAAGCAGAGAATAAAGAGGCTCGATACCGGAACGGTACTCTTCAATACCATCAATAGCGGTGGAGAACAGAGTAGAGTTGCCGTCATAAGTAGGATCAAGGTAAACATACATTGCGAAGATCACATCATCGATGTCCGCTGTAGTTCCGTCGGTAAACTTGATGTCGTCACGCATGGTAATGTCATAGTACACGGTTCCGTCTTCATTCTCGGTAACCACCATATCGGAAGCTGTGTAATAGGTATAATCGGTTCCGTTATACTCACGGGTCTCACCCTCAATACCTGTCATGATAGGATTGCTCACACGGTCAACCTCGATGGTGTAAGCCTGGGTTGCCTCCCAGATGGTAACGTCATTGGCGGATAAGCCAAAGAACGGGGAAAACTTTCCTTCAAGTCCCTGCTCCACGGTGGTAACCAGCGTGTCATTTGCAGGTGCTGTGCTCTCCTCCTCCCCTGATGCTTCCTCGGTGTCGGCATCGGCCTCTTCCGAATCTGCCGCATCGCTGTCATCACTGCTCTCTTCTGCCGCCGCATCGCTGGTATCCGGAGTAGACGTATCGCCGGATCCGCCGCCGCAGGCTGCCAGTGAAAGAACCATCACAAAGGCGAGCAGCAAAGCCAAAAGTTTCTTTGCGGATTTCATTTTCATAAAACCTCCTTCTGAATTTTAATAACTTTCCGTTGCATACAACGGCCCTCTTCTTCCTGCCCTGACTAAGATCAGTTCCAGCCAATTGTGACCGTTTCAGATACATCTCTGAAATACAACTGTATGTTGTATACGCACACAACATAATAATGATATACATTCAGCGGATGGTTTGTCAATAGTTTTTTCCACAGGGACGGCATTTTTTGAATGAAAATAGCGAAAAAAGAGCCTGGACGGCTCTTCTTTCGCCGTCCAGGCTGCTATCTTTCTTTCGGTGGAACTTTTATCCAGGCTCCGACGATATCACATTTTATTATAAGGAAAGAACTCATTCCCTGCAAAGCGCAGCCGGCCAGACAGATTCCTGCCCCCTTCCCACCCCCGCCGGAAAGCAAAAAAAGGCTCAATCCAAGGGCTGTCAGCACAGCTCCCACGAAAGCGGCGCCAGCCAAAGGGCGGAATCTCGCTGCCGTACGCCTGAAAACATAATCCCGGATAGGATTGCCCGCAAAGGTCAGACTTCCCAGCAGGTAGGTGAGATAGCAATCACAGATCAGCCAAAACACATAGGGCAGGATCACATAGAAGGTGTTTTGGAGCCCTGCGGTGGTGAAAAAGCCGGGCACAAGCACGGACAAAAGCCCTGTGGCCTGCCCTGCCCACAGCTTTGCCAAAAGCTGTTTTCTCAAAGGCTCCGGGGCCTGCCACCACGCTCCGGTGTAGACATAGCCTTCCTCCCGGTTTCCCTTAAAATCCTGAAGGTAGCCGTTTTTGCCCCACTTTTTCTGCCTTGCCATCCCGATTCCCCTGCTCCTTTCCCAAGCTTATTCCAATCCTGTCAGATCATAGGCGTCCAGCCACTCTCTGGCGGCGGCGCATACTTCCTTAAGACAGCTCTCCTCAAAGGGGCTGACCAGCTCCGCATTCTTCAAAAGATCCGTAAACACGGCACTGCCCCCCTGCTTTGCATAGGCCATGTAATGCTTCCAGGCATCCTGGGAGTCTTTCTGGATTCTTGCCCAGAACTGCAGGGAAACGGTCTGTGCCAGACAATAATCTATATAATAGAAGGGTCTGGTGTAAATGTGGTGCTGCCTCTGCCAGCCCTCGCCCTCAGCGTAGAAAGGAATCTCCCCGTCCAGGCGCATCCAGGGCATATAAACTCCCAAAAGCTCCTTCCACACCCCGTGACGCTCCTGCGGGGTCATCTGGGGTTTTTCGTATACAATGTGCTGGAAATGATCCACCATGGTTCCGTAGGGGATAAAGGTCAGTGCATCGGACAAATGGGTGTAACGGAATTTCCGGGTATCGGCCCCGAAGAACCCTTCCGCCCAGGGCCAGGCAAAAAATTCCATGGACATGGAATGTACCTCACAGGCTTCCAGAGACGGCCATACCGTATCTAAGGGCACGCGGTCCCTGTTCAGCCATGCGGCAAAAGCGTGGCCCGCCTCGTGGGTCACCACCTCCACATCATGCTGGGTACCGTTAAAGTTTGCAAAAATAAAGGGCACCTGGTAATCCGGAAGGCTGGTGCAGTATCCTCCCCCCGCCTTTCCCTCGGTGGAGAGCACGTCCAAAAGCTCTCCCTCCAGCATAGTACGGAAGAAAGCGCTGGTCTCGGGAGAAAGCTCGTCATAAAACTTCCTGCCCTGCATCAGAATATCATCCGGCGTCCCTGCGGGCCTTGCGTTTCCGGAGCGGAAAGCCAAGGCGTTGTCCGCAAAGCTCATGGGATATTCTTTTCCCAGCCTTGCCGCCTGCTTTTTGTAAACCTCGCTGGCAACCGGCACCAGATATTTCACCACGCTCTCCCTGAATTTCTCCACATCGTTTTTGTCATAGCAGTTTCTCTGCATCCGGTAATAGCCAAGCTGGGTGTAGCCGTCAAAACCAAGCTTCCTCCCCATGGCATCCCTAAGCTTTACCAGCTCGTCATAGATAGAATCCAGCTTGTCCTGATGCTCCTTGTACCACGCCCCTTCCGCCTTCCAGGCAGCCAGCCTTCGGGCGTCGTCGCTGTCCGTCTTAAAGGGAGTGAGCTGGGAAAGTGTGTAGGTCTTTCCCTCAAAGGGAATCTGCGCGGAGGCAATCAGTTTGGTGTACTCCTGGCACAAATCGTTTTCTTTTTGCAGCTCCGGTATGATGTCCGGGGAGAAGGTCTTCAAACTGATCTCCGCATTCAAAAACATGACATTACCGAATTCCTTCTCGAACTGCGGCCTGAAAGCGCTCTCCAGCATAACCTTTGTCCATTTCTGCTGATATTCCTGCAACTGGGGCAGAGCGCCGTTCCAGAACTTCACTTCCTCCTCATAAAAAGCGTCCTTCGTATTAATATCGTACCTGATATGAGCCAGGCTGTGCTGGGTCTCGATGCTCTTTTCCAGGGTCTCCATCTTCATGAAGGTATCCATCGCCTTCTGAAAGCTCTCCGCCCCCTTCAGTTCCCCGATCAATTCCTCCATCTGCTTTTTTAATTCTTCCAATTCCGGCCGTTTGTACGGCATTTCTGAAAATTTCATTTTCGATCCTTCCTCCATCTGTCTTTTGCTTACTCCTGTTTACAAATCCATAGCCATAGGCTTATTGCCACAGACTACAGCCACAAGCTATAGCCACGGGCACGCTCTATCCCTTTAATCCTCTGGACTGCCTGTCCATATCCTCCACCACAATGTCATAAATTTCTCCCAGGGTGGAACAATATTCCAGCACTTTCCAGGGCTCGTTGGTGTGGAAGTGAATCTTGATCAGTTCTTCATCCCCCACCGCCAGCAGACAGTCGCCCTTAAAATTTTCGGTGAAATACTCGGAGATCACATCCTCGTCCAAATCCTCACCCTCGATCAGTAATTGGGTATCATACTTAAATTCCAGCATAGCCATCCTCCTTCTTTTCCAGAGTGTGTTCGAACATCCATTCCCACCATCCGCACACACCCTCCAGGAGATAGTTTACCACATATTAGCAAAAAATACAGCTACAAGTTTCCTCATAGCTGTAAAGACTTTTTCTTATTTATCGCTCTCTTGCTCCTTGGGATCATGGGTTAAGCCAATCGCTACAGAATCGCATAAAGAGTCCGGGAAGTCTGCACCACAATCTCCACATACATTCCCGCCTTTTCCGCGATCTGCTCCCGGTCATATTCACTCCCCTTTCCCCGGCTCTCTGTGGCCGCCGCAAAGGAAATCCCTGTATTCCACCGGGAATTAAAGGGAACCACCTTGAATCCCACGGTTTCCAGGGCATTTGCAATGGTATCGTTGACCATTGCCTTACAGACCATAAGTTCTTTCTCCCCTCCTTCTGTGTGGGAGATAATCCCTGCCAGCTTTCTGTAACGCTTCGGCTGGCAGGACTGATCCGACTTTTCGGAAAGCTCCGGCTGACAGAACGGTTCCGGCTTTCCGGAGATTTTCGGCTGGCAGGGCGCTTCCGGCTTTTCGAAAAGCTCCGGCTGGCAGGACGGCTCCGGAGGCCTGTAGAGAAAGGCAAGCCGTTCCACTTTTTCCAGGAACATACACAGCCTGGCAGGGACAGGGGCGTGATGAGGGGAAACAAAAAAGAGATAGTCTGCTTCCAATACCTGATCGCTGATCCTGTTAAAATCCTCATCTGCCCTGCAACGCCGCTCCACCGCGCATCTTCCGCAGCCATCGCAGGGGGTAAGGGAAGCTTCCCACAGATCAATGGTGGTAGCCGCAATCCTCTTCTTTGCCAGATTTTCCTCCAGTATTTTACATATGTAACGGGAAATCCCTTCCCCTCTGCCGTTTTTCCTCTCTGACGCACAGATGCACAGCGCCTTTTTCCTGTTCATCCTCTGTTCCCTCTCATAAGTATATTTGGCAATTTTTTCCCGGCTCTCCTTAATACCCCAGTTCCCGGTCTATGATGGTGCCGTCCATGGCATTGATGGTGAGCCAGCTTTCATAGGGGCCTTCCATTACATAAGGTTCTGATGTATCAGGATAACTGATGGTCTCGCTTCCGAGGAAATCCCAGACCGGAACCATACGCCCTTCAAAAATATTTCCTTTTTCTATCACGCGCATATAGCCAAGGCGTACTTCATTAATCGTAAAGCTCACCGTAACGTCTTTGTTGTCCGCAAAGAAATCGCTGTATTTTTTGACCAGCATTTCCTCGAAGATTCCCTGTATCTCCGACCAGGGAAGAAGAAACACATACTCGTCGGACTCCTTCTCGATCTGGTAAGGGTCGATCCACTGGAAATTGGCGAAGCCCTCCTTTGTATAGATCAGCCAGATATTTTCATAGGGCCATGCCACCTCTATCCCATCTTCCATGCTTCCACCCATGGCGTGGGTATAGGTCACCGGTATTCCTTCCAGAAGCCTGGTAAAGTAAACGCCGTATCCAACCTGATCCACTGTGGCGATCTTGGATTCCTCACTTTCGTCCCCGGAAAAGGAGCTGAAAAATTCCTCCCCTGCCACCGCAAAATCCGTAAATCCCATGGCTTCCATGGCTTCCTGGGCCATTCCCTTGATGTCCTGTCTGGAAAGCTCTGCCGCCGCCACGCCCGTCTCGTCCGCTACATTAATGAAATTGCTGTTTGCTTCCTCGCACCTGATCTCAAAATTAATCCATCTCCAATCGTCGCGCAGATTATTGTCCAGGGAAACAAAAAAATCCCGTCCCTCCACACTGGCCATGCCATACAGCCAGTTTTCCTCATTGTACTCCGAATTTTCCGTATAGGAGACCACTGCCGGAACCGTCACCACCGACGGCTGCTCAGGGGCATTTTCCCTGAGCCTTTTCCAGTCCTCTATTTGCTCGTCTATGCTTTGGTTCTTCGAACCGTCCCAGGCTGTCCCCTCAAAGCCCTGGGCCGCATATTCTTCCTTTTTTGCCTCGAGCTGCGCGATCCGTGCGTCGATCTCCGCCGCGGTAAACCCGTGGGAGGCCTCCATCAGCTTTTCGTCCCTGTTCCAGAGCTGTGCTCCGTTTAAAAGCACCTGGCTTACCTTATCATAATCCTCCTGAGTGAACGCCCGGCTCTGTACCTGCCAAGTTTTAAAGCCTTCCCCCTGTGGAATCACAATGGGGGCATCCACCTTCACACTGACTGTCCCATCACTGCTCTCCCAGCTATAACGCTCCGGGGCCTGAACCTGCTGTGCAATGGCTCCCGTCACGGAGCTTTCCGTATCTGCCTGCCCTGTCCCGTCCCCTTTGGCGCTCTCCGGCATAACTCCTTCTTCCTGGCCCTCCTGGCTCTCCTCCTGCTTTGGCGTTACAATCTCCTCCTGTGTCTGGGCGCTGTCCTGACAGCCTGCCAGAGTTAGGGAAAGCAGGCATACCGCCGTTCCCAATATTGCCGCTTTTTTCTTTTTCATCCTGATCATCCTCCGGTTATGTTTTACTTCCGCCAGGAAATTGTCTGTCCTGGGGTGCAGTAATACCATAACCCTTCTTCCGGTAAAAGGTATTCAGCAAAATGTAAAAATTTTGTAAATTTCCCTGCTAACCTGCATCTGCGTGTATCTCAATCCGGAAAAATCACCGAGACCGCCGTCCCCTGTCCTACCTTGCTCTCAATCTCCAGCCTGGCCCCGTGGAGCCGGGCGATCATGACGCAGAGCGCCAGCCCCAGGCCGCAGCCACCCGCCTTGCGGCTTCGGGCCTTATCCACCATATAGAAAGCCTCCGTGACCCTGCCGATTTCCTCCTCCGGGATCCCGCAGCCCTGATCCCGCACCGTGATCCGGTTTTTCTCAGATTCCAGGAAGATTTTATCTCCCTCCCTGCTGGCCTTTGCGCCATTGTCGATGAGATTGACCAAAAGGCTTTCAAACAAATCCCTGTCCACTCTTCTTTTTCCCATAGAGCAGGTAACTTCCAGCGTCATACCCATCTGCTCCAAATGGTATTTCTCCATCTGAGCCACCCGGTGAAAAAGGGTTTCCATAGAAATTTCCTCCATGGAAATACTGTCATTTTCGTATAAGCCCATAAGGTTCATGAGCTTGCTGCTGAGCCGCTCCAACCGGCTGCATTCCTCCCTGATATGCCAGAGCGCCCGCTCTCTTTGTTCCTTCTTGACGTTTACGTGGAGCAGGGTATCGGAGTAGCCGATGATGGAGGTCATGGGCGTTTTCAGCTCGTGGGTCAGGCTGCCCAGCATCTGCCTGCGCTGCTCGGAAACCCGGGAAAGCTCCGTCACCTGGCTCTCGACCCTCTCCGCCATACGGTTAAAGGCCCTGGCCACCACTGCAATCTCGTCCTTGGTCCGCACATGTGCCCTGCGCCCAAGATCTCCTTCGCTGATGTCGGTTGCCGCTTTTTGGAGCTCCCGCAGAGGCCGCAGGATCCGCCTGGTCAACAAAAAAATGAGAACCATGGCCACTCCGGCCGCACCTGCCAGAATCCAGAGGCCAAAAACCATTTGCCTCTTCATGTCCTGATAGAGGCCGGATATATCCTGCACCCGCACAAGCGTGTAGGAGCTTTTATCCGAGGTAGGTACGGCCTGCCCTCCGATCAGGATATACTGCTCCTGTCTTTTTTGGATGATGCTGTAGCCTCCCTCCTGCCTCCACCTTTCATCCCCGGCATCTGCCAGTTCAAAGGGCGTCATGTTGCAAAGAACCTTTCCGTCCTCAATGAGGATATATTCGGATACCCCGAACTTCTTCATGGTATAATTAATGTAGGAATTCTTGGTGGCCTGGCTGTACCCCTTCAGCGGGCCGTTTTCCAGCTCCCTCGCAAGGGCATAAGCCGTTGAGGAGAGCTGCTGGCGGCCGCTCTCCATGGTTTTTTCCTGATTATACAAAAGAGCCTGGTAGATCACCGCCGCTCCGGTGGAAAGGGTGGCGGCGAGAAGTACCAGAACCGTGGTAAGCGCTAATTTGATCCAAAGCTTCATTTACTCCAAATCCTCCAGCCGATAGCCTGTCTTGGAAATCGTCCGTATCACCTTGTGAAATCCCAGCTTCTTGCGAAGCTGCCCGATATGTACGTCCACTGTCCGGGTCTCTCCCACATAATCAGTCCCCCAGATCCGGTTTAAAAGCTCTTCCCTGGAAAAGGCCACGTTCCTGCTGCCTGCCAGCGTGACTAAAAGCTCATATTCCAGAGGCTTTAGCGCTACCCTCTCCCCGTTTTTGCTCACGCTGTGCTGTGCTAGGTCAATGGTCACATCCTGTATCTGAATGATCTTCCGGCTCCGCCCTGTCCTTTTGAGCACCTTTTCCATGCGCACTAAAAGCTCTAACACCTCAAAAGGCTTCACGATATAATCCTCCGCCCCGGCCTTAAGTCCATGCACCTTGGAGAGCACATCGTCCTTTGCCGTCAGATAGATCACCGGAATCCCGGCCCTCTGAAAATCCTCCATCAGTTCAAAACCGTCCTTGCCTGGCAGCATCACATCCACCAGGGCAAGGGCCGGCGCCTCCATTCCTGCGCTTTCCGGCTCATTCAGGCTGATCTCCTTCAAAAACCGCTCCGCCAGGAGCCCGTCCGTAAAGGGAAGCGGCTCATAGCCTGCCGCCTCCAGATTCATACAGATCAGCTCCGAGATAGAACTGTCGTCCTCCACTACCAAAATTTTTGTTTTCATGGCACCCATCCTCATATATGGTAACGGCAAATTCTCTTGCCGTACTTCTCAATCTATCTTGGGCAAACGCACTTTCCCGTATTATGCACCTATGGTAACATAAAGAAAGCAGAAAAAAAGCATCAAAATGTAAATTTTTGTAGCAGCGATTTACATTTTGATGTCTGTTATGGCTTCCTGTCAGATTTGGTGACCTTCTTTTTTACCGCACCCGTCTAATGCAAAATTCTCTCATAAATCCAACAATCTTTCTGTCATCGCCCGTTTCGTAAAATTCGATCAGCATTCCCTTGAACTCCTCAAGTTTTTCAATCGGTATCTGAAATATTCCCACATTATTTTCAATAAGCACTTTATTTGCCATCAACTGCGCCACTCGTTTATTCCCGTCAATAAACATTTGCGTCCGCTGATTTAATGCCTGTTACTTTCTCATGCACTCTGTAATTCTTTGTGTTTCCTGATCTCTCAGCAACTCCATAATTTTATCCGCGCCTGACTTTCCCTCCGTCATATGGCATTTGACACGTCTTTCGTCACTTCTCACGCAGCAGTCCTTATACCAGCACCGCCCCATCTGCTCTCCCTTCACTGACCACTCATCATTTTCCGTCAGTTCCATGGTTATGGATTTCAGTACCTTCTCTGTAGAATAACGTTTAAATCCCATCAAATAGTGCAAAGTAGCAGCGTCATAAATACAGTCAATATCTATCCTATGCGCACTGAATGCCCGTAAAATCCTTTCTCTCATGGCAATCTTATCTTTTTTATTCGTTCCTGTCCATTCAATCAAATTACAAAAGCTTAAAATCACATACTCAAAGCATGTCATATCAAGCATCCAGATTTGTTCCTCATATCTTTCTGCGAGTTCCCGCAATTCCAAATATTTGTTCATAATATCCATGTTATCATAAACAATGTCAAAGGCTATAAAATATCTGTCCTTTTCCAAAGGCTTTAACTCTCTCACTGCATCCAGTATCCCCTGATTACTTCCTTTACTCTCGACCCGCAAAGTATTTCCAAACAAATACTCATTTACAAGCTGCCAGTAATGAAATCCTGCGCCTGTATCTTCTGTCCACAAATAATCCATCTTTATACCTTTAAAATTTTATCTCCCTCTCCAACGTAATCTGCTTTCCCTTTTCACACAAAACCATAAAGCTTCCCGCCGAAAGATTCAGTCCATCACAATTTCTTAAAAAGAGCATATATTGATTACTGTGTTCAAAATTAATAAACTTTCGATCCTCTTCATTCAAAATCGTGTCTGCATTATCTATAACAATAAAGCTCTTTTGCATTTTTGCCAGACTACTGTGGAAATTGTCCGTTTTGTAATTAAAAAGCCTGATCGCCTCATATTCCTTTGTCATCCGCAAATCCTCCAGCATCTGATACAGGAAAGTCTTACCCGTAGCGCTGTCTCCCCGTACCAGAGTAACCCTGTCTTCAAACCTGAGGCTGTAAGAAAAGGGGAATGCCTGAAATTCAATTAAATCATAGATCACTCTCAGCCCTCCTTGCATATTCCTCTGACCACCAGTTTTCATATCCTCTGCGCCCGAACACAATATCTTTCTCATTAAAGCAAATTTCTACTTCTTCCCTGATATGAAACCTCTCAGGCCTGCTCATATAGATGTGGATTTCATCCAATTGAAAAACGAAATCCAGCACATTAGCGCCGCATTCCTCCACACTTACCGTTTTCCCCGGATTTTTTATAATATTCAGACAGGTCTTGCATCCGCTGGAAAGATTCCTCACAGTTCCCAGCCCATACTTTGTCTCAATACGCATGTCATCCGACACGATTGCCCTATCCAGCTTTCTGACAATACTTTTTTCCTCTTCCGTAAACTTCTGATTACATGTATACAAATTAAAATACCAGTCATTCCGAAGAATCCAATCCTCAGAATCCCTTTTTACTGTATAAATATAAATCATTCATTCACCGTCTTTCCATCCATCATTTCTAACAAAGCCCAAAATACTTTAGCAGCGTAATCCACAAAAACATGGTAAGCAGGCAGGCCACATTGCTTGTGGCAACCCCCAGCCCGGCCAGCTCGCCGTTGCCGTCAAGCTCTCTTGCCATGGGGAAGGAGGAGCTTGCCACCGGGGAGGCATAGATCAGGAAAAGCCCGGCCAGCTCGATTCCCCGAAATCCCAGCGCAACGGACAACCCGAGAAAAATTGCCGGTACCACCACCAGCCGGCCCGTGGTTGCCAGAATAAGATATTTTTTGTATTTTTTCAGGGCATCGAAGGTCAGGGTGGCTCCCACGCACAGGATCGCCAAAGGCGTTGCGATGGCCCCTAAATCCGTCAGCGGCTTTTGCACAAGGGACGGAAGCCCGATGCCAATGGCTTTGGCCAGCAGTCCGAGAACGCTTCCGATCACCAGGGAATTTTTGGCGATTCCTTTCAGGAGATGGGGAATGGAAAGCTTCTCCCCACCCCGGTACACCTCGAACAGGATGACGGCAAGAATATTAAAGGTGGGTACCACAAAGGCCGCCATCACGGAGATCACGCTCAAATTCTGGCCGGGATACATGTTTTCTGCAATGGACAGCCCGAAAAGGACATAGTTGCTCCGGTAGATCATCTGGGTCAGGGTAGGGGCGTCGCTCCTGTCTTTTACAAAGCGCCCCACAATCACCCAGGACAGGGCATAGATTGCCAGCACGGTCAACAGCCCGTACAGAATCAGCTTCGGCTGAAACACGCTGCCGAAGTCTGACTGATAGATTTCCAAAAACAGCTTAATCGGAAGGAAGACCCGGAAGACCAGCTTGTTGATCTGGCCAAACGCATCCTCGCTGACCAGTTTCGCCTGCCGGATCAGGATTCCCAGCGCCATGAAAAACAAAATCGGAAAAATGATCTGAAACGATATGATAAAGTATTGCATTTTTTACCTGCTCTCTAAGGCCTGCCGGATGTCCTCTCTCATATCCTCCACCGCCCGGCGGGCCGCTTCCCCAAAGCCCTCCGGGCCAAAGGAGGCGTACTTTTCCTGCTGATACGCGGCGATAATTCCCCGGGAGGAGTTGACAATTGCTCCAAGGCCGTCCTCGTTAAAAAAGTGAACCAGATCCTTGCCCTTTCCGCCCTGGGCCCCATAGCCGGGCACCAGAATGTAGCTCTTCGGCATGATCCTGCGCAGGGTTTTCCCCATCTCCGGGTAGGTTGCCCCCACCACGGCCCCCACGTAGCTGTAGGCTTCTCCCATATGTTCCCCGGCCCATCCGTTTACCTGCTCGCCCACGATCTCATAGAGCGGTCTGTTTCCCGCATCGGCGATCAGCCGGTCCTGCAGCTCCCCGCTGCTGGGGTTGGAGGTTTTCACCAGCACAAAGATCCCCTTCTTTTCCTCCTCACACACCTTGAGGAAGGGCTTCACGCCGTCCGAACCAAGGTAAGGGTTCACCGTGGCAAAATCCTCGTCAAAGCCGCACCAGGATTTGCTTCCCACCTGCACCCTTCCCAGATGGCCCACCGCATAGGCCTCGGAGGTGGAGCCGATGTCTCCTCTTTTGATGTCCCCGATCACCACAAGCCCTTTTTCCTTGCAGTAATCCACGGTTTTCTTAAAGGTAACAAGGCCCGGGATTCCAAACTGCTCATACATGGCGATCTGAGGCTTCACTGCCGGGACAATATCATAAATGTGATCCACAATTCCCTTATTAAACTGCCAGATTGCCTCTGCGGCCCCCTCCAGGGTCTCCCCGTATTCCTGAAAAGCTTTCTGCTGAATATGCTCCGGCACGAACTTCATCATGGGGTCAAGCCCTGCAACGATGGGTGCGCCTGTCTTTTTGATGTTAGCAATCAGTTTATTTATCATAATTTCCCCGTTTCTGCGCTGCCACCAATTGTCACAGCGCCCTTTTCCACACATTTTTCCGTTCTTTTTCCGCTTACAGCTTCCCTGTAACCTTTTATCTTGTCTGCAAAAATTCATATTCCCGCTGGGCAGCCTGGTCGTCAGGATAACTGTTTAAGTAGCTGCTCATCAGAGATGCGGCCTGTTTGAAGTCATGGAGCCTTTCATAAGCCACGATCTCATTCATCCGAAGAACCTGCATCATCCCGTTATCCTCTATGTTCTTGGCTGTCTGAAAAGCCGTCAAAGCCCCCTGATAGTCACCTGTCTGCATCCTGCAAAGCCCCAACTGGTTCAGTATCTGGGCGTTGGGCTCCCCGCTTTCCAAAAAGGTACTGTAAACGCTGATGGCATAATTATTATCCCCAAGAGTCTCATAGGTTTTTCCCAGGAAAAGAATTGCCTCATAGCCCCCCTCGTCCCGGGCCTTCTCCAGATAATTCCGGGCATTTTCGTA
This sequence comes from uncultured Lachnospiraceae bacterium, assembly GCA_949949005.1. Classification (GTDB taxonomy): domain Bacteria; phylum Bacillota; class Clostridia; order Lachnospirales; family Lachnospiraceae; genus Suilimivivens. The sequence goes on along the minus strand of CATLHM010000009.1, from coordinate 74,070 downwards.
ATCCTCCAGATAATAGCAGATACGCCCCTTCTCGTAGTTGGTCATGTCCTTGGTTCCTGCATCTATGGCGCTTTGCAGATAGGTCAGACCGGTATCTTTGTAGCCATGTTCCGCAAGAACACAGTAGATATCAATCAGACGGTCATAATCCGACTTGTCCAGAGAGATGGCCTTATCAAAATCTGCCGTTGCCAGCTCTAGGTTTCCCTGCTCCGCCCAGATTGCTCCGCGAAGATAATAGGCGTCCTTCTCCCCGTCCTTCAAGGCAAGAATGGCATTATAAACATCAATCGCCTTCTGCATATCTCCCTGCTTGTAATAGGCTGTGGCAAGGTAATAATTAATATCATAATCCATACTGTTTACCCTGCCGTCGCTGTAGGCCAGCGCTGTCTCGAAAGCCTGAGCCGCTTCGGCATACATGGTCTTTCCAAGATAGGCTATGCCTTCCCCACGGTTAATGCGGCGTAAATCCTCCCCCGCTTCTCTTGCGGCGGCAAAACTAAAAAGGGCATTATCATATTCCAGTGCGGCGATTGCTTCCATCCCCGCACTGATGTTATCGCTTTTCCCGCTCATTCCGCATCCTCCCAACAGTACCATGGCGGCGGCTAAGCAAAGAAATCCACAAAACCTCTTTTTCATTCAATTCCCCATTTCCAAGGCCTTTACTAGCCCAGCCGGCCTATGCCTTCAATGGCCTTCCCATGCGCCTTTTTGATCTCAGCGAAATCCTCCTCCACTCCCTCATAGCTATGGGCGCGGAGCTTCTCTACAAGATTGGTTGTCACCTCATGAAGCTTTACCATCTCCAGGTTTCCGGTTACCCCCTTTAAATTGTGGGCATGCCGGAAGGCTTCCTCGTAATCCTTTGCCTCCATTGCCTTCTCAAGATCCCCAAAGCAGGTTTCGCCCGGATATTTCCTCAACATCCTTAAAAGAAAATCCTCCTTCAAGGGAATCCTTGCGGCAATCCCGTCAAAATCAATTCCTGCATCCAATAGCATTTTCTTATTCTCGTCTGTCATGATCAACGTCTCCTGTCTTTTTTCTCAATCCCTTTGGATAATGATTTTTCATGATCCCTCCGGAAAGCTTTCCCCAGCCCAGACTGTAATCCCCCACCGTAATCAGATACCAGCCCTTTTCTCCCTTAGCAGGAAAAGTCTCTCCCCTTAAATACCGCTCTGCTTCCTTTAGAGAGATTTCATACCGGCAGTTAACCTCCTGGGACTTTAAGTAAAGGGCCAGAGCATGGGAAGGTTCAAAACGCTCCTTCTTAAGCGTTCCCAGGTGCAGTCCTGGACGAAGAACCTTCAGCCCTTTCAGCGAAGGGGTCTCTTCGGGCAGCAGATAGAGCTGTTCCCCGAACTTCACATAGATGCCCTGTAGGGGAATTGTCAGATACTCTCCTGCAAATGCTGCAAAGCTTTTGTATTCCCTTTCGGGAATCCCCTTTTCCCTCTCATAAGAAAGCCTCTCATTTCGGCTTCCTTTCCTGCGCAGGCAGGCCAGAAAATGGCCCTCCCCTTTGATTCTGTGGGGCAGAAGACGCATACTTCCGGCAAGAGGGGTCTGCTTTTCCATCCTGTAAAGATATGTCTCCTGCTCCGGGAAAAAATCAAGGCCTGCCTCCTGTGTCTCAAACTCCGGGTGACGCTCCAGAAAGGCAAGAATTGTTTCCTCGTTTTCTTCCGCTGAAAAGGTACAGGTGGAGTAGACGAGCCGTCCGCCCTCCCTGAGCATCCTTGCCGCCTGATCTAAAATCTCCCCCTGCCGTTTGGCACATCCCTTTACCGTCTCCGGGCTCCACTGCCTCCATGCCTGCTCGCTTTTGCGAAACATCCCTTCTCCGGAGCAGGGGGCGTCCACCAGTATTCTGTCAAAAAACCCCGGGAAGCGCTCCGCCAGCGCCGCCGGCTCATGACTTACCACAAGGCTGTTTCTGATTCCCATCCTCTCTATATTCTCTGAAAGGATTTTCGCTCTTGTCGGTTGGATCTCGTTGCTCACAAGAATCCCCTTTCCCTTCATGGCTGCCCCGATCTGGGTACTTTTTCCGCCAGGAGCGGCACATAAATCCAACACCCGCTCTCCCGGCTGGGCCCCCAAAGCCGCAGCCGGAGCCATAGCGCTTGCCTCCTGGATATAGTAGGCTCCCGCTTCATGGTAAGGATGCCTGCCCGGCCAGGCATCTTCGCCATAATAGAAGCCGCCCTGTGCCCAAGGAATCTCCTTGGTCAAAAAGTCCGTCTGATCTGCCAGCTTTTTACAGCTTCCCTTTAGCAGGTTCACTCTCAGCGACCGGGTTTGTGGCTGCTCATAGCTGGCAAGGAAGGCCTGGTATTCTTCCCCCAGCATCTGCTCCATTCTGGTCAAAAATTTCTCTGGCAGCATTGTGATCTTTCCCTCCGGTCATCCCCTTGATCGTCCTCTTTGGTTTTCTTTCCGATACGCTTTATTATAACGCTTTCGCCCTCTAATTGCAATACGGTTCACCGGGAGGGACATTTGCCGGACAAATGTCCTATTTTGGGTATTGTTATTCTCAGTACAGGTTTTATAATTCTTTTAGTAGTTAAGAAAGGATTGATCTCAATGAAAGAAAGCGGGACATCTCCCATGGAAAAACTGGCTACTTTTATCGTAGACAAAAGAAACCTGTTTTTTCTTCTTTACATTTTCGCTTTAGTCTTCTGTGTTTTTTCCACCGGCTGGGTTCAGGTGGAAAACGACATCACCACCTATCTTCCGGAAGAAACACAAACCCGGCAGGGCCTTACCATTATGAACGAGGAGTTTGTTACCTATGGTTCCGCCAGGGTTATGGTCTCTAACATTTCCTATGAAAGGGGCGAAAAGCTCAGGGAAGCCTTAGAGGCTGTGGAGGGTGTCTCCGGTGTGGAATTCGACAGCACAAAAGAGCACTACAAAAATACCTCCGCCCTCTTTGACGTTACCTTTGACGGCACTGCCACCGATGAGGTCAGCATCCTGGCAATGGAGCAGATCAAAGAGCTTTTGGGAGGCTATGACACTTACATAAATTCAGAGGTAGGCGCCGATACCGCGGCGGAACTGCAAAAGGAAATGCAGGTGGTGGTAATGATCGCCGCCGTCATCATCGTACTGGTTCTGACCCTGACCTCCCGCTCCTATGCGGAGGTTCCCGTGCTGATCGCCACCTTTGGGACTGCGGCCCTGCTCAATATGGGAACCAACTTTCTGTGCGGAACCATCTCCTTTGTCTCTAACTCCGTAACCGTGGTTTTGCAGCTTGCCCTGGCTATTGACTATGCCATCATCCTCTGCCACCGCTTCAGCGACGAACACGAGACCATGGCGGCCAGGGAGGCCTGTATTGCCGCCCTTTCCAAGGCGATCCCCGAGATTTCCTCTTCCTCCCTCACCACCATATCCGGCCTTGCCGCTCTGGCGTTTATGCATTTCCGGATTGGTATGGATCTCTCCACAGTGCTGATTAAAGCCATCCTGCTGAGCCTTCTATCCGTCTTTACCTTGATGCCAGGCCTGCTGATGCTTTTCAGCAAGCTGATTGACAAGACCAAACACCGTAAGCTCCTTCCCTCTATCACCTTGCTTGGGAAGTTCGATGTGATGACACGCTTTATCGTTCCCTTCCTTTTCATAGGCGTGGTGGCCGTGACCGCCATCTGGGCTAACAAATGTCCTTACTGCTACAGCGCCACCGATCTGACCACCGCCAAGCAGAACGAAAGTCAGATTTCCTATCAAAAGATCAAAAATACCTTTGGCACCTCCAATATGGTGGCCGTAATCGTTCCCTCCGGCAGCTATGAATCGGAGGGTGCAATCCTGCATGCACTGGAGAGCTATCCAGAGGTGAAATCTGCCATGGGGCTTGCCAATATTGAAGCCATGGATGGCTATGTGCTCACCGACGCCTTAAATCCCAGAGAGTTTTCAGAGCTGGCGGGTATCGAATATGAGCTGGCCAACCTGCTCTATTCCGCCTATGCGGTGAATGACAGCCAGTATGGTCAGATCTTAAACGGACTGAATAACTATCAGGTTCCCCTCTTTGATATGTTTTTGTTTCTCAAAGAGCAGATGGAAGCCGGCAATATCACTCTGGAAGGGGATATCCAGGATACCTTGGATGAGCTTTTTGACCAGCTTGAAAAGGCAAAGCTTCAGCTCAAAACCGACCGCTATTCCCGTCTTGTAGTATATCTGAATCTTCCCGAGGAAAGTCAGGAAACCTTTGACTTTTTGAAGGTGATCCAACGGGAAGCCGGACGTTTCTATGCGGGGAAAAATGTATATGTGGTAGGCAATTCCACCAGCGATTACGACCTGTCCACCTCTTTCAGCCAGGATAATATGCTGATCAGCATTCTCTCCGCCCTGTTTGTTATCATAATACTTTTATTCACCTTTAACTCCGCAGGACTTCCGGTGCTGCTCATTGTGGTCATCCAGGGAAGTATCTGGATTAATTTTTCCTTCCCTTACCTGCAAAACGAGCCGCTTTTCTTCCTGAGCTATCTGATTGTGAACGCGATCCAGATGGGAGCAAATATTGATTATGCCATTGTGATCTCCAGCCATTACAAGGAGCTGAAACAGGAAATGCATCCGAAGCAGGCCATCATAGAGGCGTTAAACCAGGCATTCCCTACCATCTTTACCTCCGGCTCCATCCTGGCCTCCGCCGCGGCGCTGATCGGGCAGATGTCCACCAACCCTATTGTTTCCGCTATCGGGGTCTGCCTTAGCAGGGGCACCATTGTCTCTATCGTTCTGGTGCTTGGCGTCCTTCCCCAGATCCTGGTGCTTGGCGACCATATCATTGAGCGCACCAGCTTTGAGCTGAACAAAATCAATCTCTCACCCAAATCTTTCTCCGGAATCACCCGTGTCCAGGGCCATATCCGGGGAACTGTAAACGGTATGGTTGAGGGTAACTTTTACGGAATCGTGCGGGGGGATATGGAGGCTCTTGTTATCTCCGGCAAGGCCGTTCCCCTGGCGCAGCCACAAGAGGCAGAAGAAGCGCCGGAGAGCAGTGAGAAGGATACGAATACGAACTTATCTGCCGCAATTGATTCTCAAAAGCTCACTGACAACAGTAAGACGGAGGACAGTCATGAATAGAAAAGACAGAAAAGACACTTTTTACAGAACACTTTCCTTTTCCCTTGGGTTTTCCATGCTTTTGTCCGGCCTCTTCTCTGGCTCCGCCTCTGCCAGTACCCTGTCCCAGACATTGACGGCCAATGCGGAAAACATGGAAGATACTTTGGAAAATTTCAATGAAGCCGCCGGGAATTTCCCTTTAGCCGAGACAGAAGCCATACATATTGCCAGTGTAGAGGATTTTCTCTCCTTTGCAGAGAGCTGTACCCTGGATACCTGGTCCCAAAACAAGGTATTTGTGCTGGACAACGATCTGGATCTGAGCGATACCCCTTTCTCACCCATCCCCACCTTCGGCGGATGCTTTTTGGGACAGGGCCACACCATCAGCGGAATCAGCCTGGAGGGAGGCAGCAACAACATCGGTCTCTTCCGTTATATCCAGGAAAGTGGACAGATCTACCAATTAACTCTGTCCGGAATTGCCCAGGCCGGACACTCCCACTCGGGCCTTGCCATGCTGGCCGGATCCAATGCCGGCTATCTTTCCGACTGTCATTGCTCCGGAAATATCACCGGCGGCGACCGTGTGGGTGGGATCGCGGGAACCAATGAGCTCACCGGCATAATTTCCGGCTGTAGTGCAAACGGCATGATCAGCGGCCGCCACCTGACGGGAGGGATCGCAGGCTGCAATGAGGGCTGCATCACAGGCTCCGTCAACCGCAGCCATGTCAACACCACCGCCGAACACAACAGTATTGACTTGACTCAGCTCAATGCCGAAACCGCCATCACGGACTTCCTCACCACGGAAAATGCCGCTTCCGTCACGGATATCGGCGGTATTGCAGGCAGCAATCCCGGCATCATCAAAGCCTGCACCAATGAAGGGACTGTTGGCTATCAGCATGTGGGTTATAACATTGGCGGCATTGCGGGAAGCCAGACTGGCTATATCGAAGGCTGCGTTAATACGGGCCATTTATATGGAAGAAAAGATATCGGCGGCATTGTAGGACAGATGGAGCCCAGCAGCGAGCTGGAATATCTGGAAGACACCCTGCAAAAGCTGGACACTGAATTTGAAAAGCTTCACGACCTGCTCACCCGGCTCAATTCCGATGCTTCCGGAACCTCAGAGAGACTCACAGGGCAGATTGACCAGCTATTGAATTCCGTGGAGGGTGCCCAGCAGGCTGTTGACCAGATCCTCTCCGATACTGGAAACCATCTGAATGATTTTGCCGCCCTTACGGATTTGACAGTGCTTCCTTCTCCTAAGCCTTTGTCCCTGGACTTTCTGGATGAACTGCCAAGGCCCTCTTTTTCGCCCTGGCCTTCCGACATGCCCTGGCCTTCCGGCATGCCCTGGCCCTCAGGTTCCCTCTCATGGCCTGCGCTCTCGCCAAATCCTTCGGAAACGCCCACCCCTACGCCTTCGGAGCTGCCGACGCCAGACCCAACGCAGACACCCACACCGGAGCCCACGGAAACTTCCACACCTACTCCGGCCGGAACGCCAACAGCGGCACCGACGGAAACCTCCTCGCCTACACCGACCGTAGCTCCATCAGAGGCGCCAGCGGAAACCTCCCTACCCACTCCTGCTGTGGCACCCTCAGCGGAGCCGTCAAAAACCTCCCAGCCCACCCCTGACAAATCGGTGTCGGTGCAAGAAGGGGATTATGTTGCCAGAATCCTTTTTTCCCAGAACCAGTCTGCCTTAGAGCCCCAGCAGCTTGAAACTGAGGGTGAAAACAAGACCGACAATGACAAGGATTCCTCTCAAGACCAGCCTGCGGACAACGAATCTGGTTCTGTGGACGGTGACTCGGCGGCTGTTGGCGGCGACTCTGAGGCGGAGGCCACTGCTACCCCCGTCGAAACGCCAGCGCCAACATCAACGCCAACGCCTGAGACCTCACCTGGGTCCTCGCCCGAACCCTCACCTGTGCCTACGCCGACGCCGTTACCCACTAATAATCCCTTCGCTGCGGGCTGGCCCGCAGAATGGCCGAACCAATGGCCATTTCCCACCATGGGAATCACTTTGGATGATGTGATGGACAGCATTGACCGGGACAAAATCGAGGATAGGATAAACGAAGCCCAGGATCATGTCTATCAGGACGCTTCCCAGGTGCTGCGCAGCGTCCAGGACACCCTTAAGGAGCAGGCTAACCTGGCCAGCTTCCGTCTGGCCAGCGCCCAGAATTCCTTGAGCAGCAGCTTTTCCGCCATCATTTCGGACACGCGGCTCTTAAATGCCATGATGAATGAAGAAAATCAGATCCTGCTGGAGGATTTCCAGGCGGTGATCGACCAGGTTCATGTGATCACCAGCATTATTACGGAGTATGAGACCCCAAACCCGGATGATCTTCTGGAGGATGTTTCCGACAAAGACCAGCCCGGCGACATAACCGGCAAGGTGATGAATTGCAGCAACCGCGGAGAGATCAAAGGGGATTTAAACACCGGAGGAATTGCAGGCTCCCTTTCCAGAGAAAATAACCTGGATCCGGAAAACGATCTGGATTTTAGCAATGTCCTTTCCCTGAATTTCCGCTATAAAGAGCGGATGGTTGTCCGGCAGTGCGAAAATTCCGGCGTTGTGGAGGGGAAAAAGGACCGCACCGGAGGGATTGCCGGGGAAATGACCATGGGAATGATCTTAGAATCCACCGGAAACGGAAACGTGAGCAGTGAAGGCAATATGACCGGCGGAATCGCAGGTTACAGCACCGCCCTCATCCGTTCCTGCTATGCCAAATGCACGCTCACAGGAAAAGAGCAGGTAGGCGGCATCGCTGGCTATGGTTCCACCATCAAGGATTGCTATAGTATGGTAAATATTCCGGAAGCCGAAAGCTTTTCCGGCTCCATTGCCGGAAAGGCTAAGGAGCTTTCCTTACTGGAAAACAATTTCTTTGTGGAGGACTGTCCTGCGGGGGTGGATGGCGTCAGCTACGGCGGCCACGCCGAACCTCTTTCTTATGAAAATTTTATGGCTGTTCCCGGACTGCCGGAAATGTTCCAAAACATTTTTCTGACCTTTGTGGCAGACGGCCAAACGCTTTCTAAAGTCACCTTACAGTACGGGGACAGTTTTGGGCATGAGCAGCTTCCTCCCCTTCCCGAAAAGGAGGGTTATACCGGAAAATGGGAAAGCTTTGACTATGATTCCATCACCTTTGACCGCACCATAAATGCTGTTTACACAGAATATATCACGGCTCTTGAAAGCGAACTCAAAACGGGAGAGAGACCCATCCTTTTGATGGAAGGTGAGTTTTCGCCGGAGAATCGTCTGGTACTCTCCCCCGCCTCTGTTTTACCTGAAAATACAAAAGGGGCCTTCGAATGCTGGAAGGTTTCTTTGGAGGATTCCTCCTCCGGCCCCTTTACCTTCCGCTACCTGGTTCCGGAAACCATAAAACGCCCGGAGCTGTCCCTTTACAAGGACAATACCTGGCAGCCCATTCAGGCGCAGAGAGACGGAAGCTATCTGGTCTTTTCGTCGGAAGAATCAGGCCTTACCTTTGCCTGCACGAATTCTCCTTCTTCCCTGGAACCGGGCCGTATCCTTCTTGCAGCCCTCCTGGGAGCCCTTATGCTTGCAGCGATGGGAATATTGATCAGACATCAAAGAAAACGGCGCCATTAGGCCTTTTGTGCCTGCCTTTGTACGCCGAAAAGGAGCGACCTTTTATGACTCATGATGAAATGAGCCTGCATACCCGTCAGGCTATGACCGGCTCACTCAAGAAATTTATGGAGATAAAACCCCTCTCTCAGATCACGGTCAGCGAAATCTGCGCTGACTGTAATCTGAACCGCAAGACCTTTTATTATCATTTCGAGGATATCTACGACCTGCTCCGGTGGATGCTGGAGCAGGAGGCGTTAACGGTGGTAAAGCAGTTTCACATGCCCAATGACTACGACGAAGTCATCAGTTTTGTCATTGATTATGTGGATGCCAACAGCCATATCCTCAACTGCGTCTATGACGCTGTGGGGAGAGAGGGCATGAAGCGGTTTTTCTTTGCGGATTTTAAGACATGTATTGACCTTCTCATAGAGGAGGCGGAGCAAGAGGGCTCTTTGACTCTTGAGCCCAATTACAAGCAGTTTCTCTGTGATTTTTATATCAATGCGCTTACCGGAATCCTTCTGGACTGGTTTCTTGACAGAAGCATCCGTACCAGAGAGGAAATGACCGCTTATCTGGCTCTGTCGCTACGAGTCTCCATTAACAGTGCGGTGGCAAAGGGAACCGCCCTCTCTCAGACGCCGGGATAATACGGATGCAAACCAGAAGATATCAGAAGTTCATCACATTTAAATTTCAAATCTTGCCCGCCCTGAAATCATTAAGCAGATTGATAAGCAGATTAGACCTTAAAGATTTTAAAAGGCTATTGAGAAAAATTCTTTTTCAGCGTATACTGTTATCAATGGGAAAGAACCTCCCATGAAAGAAAGGAATTTTATCATAGGAAAGATAGATACTATAACAAAGGAATATATCGAGAATCCGGTAGTCTTTGCAGATGCGTTCAACCAGCTTTTATACCATGGGAATCAGAAGATCGACCCGGCCCGGCTGACGGAACTGGACACTACGGAGATTGTGATTCCATATGGAGCCAGCGGTGCCGGTGTACCGGAGCAGAAATACCGGGATGTGCTGAAGCTTCTGTATGCAATGACGGACGGCAGAACAGCATACTGTGTCATGGGTATCGAAAACCAATCTGAGATCCATTATGCCCTTCCAGTCAAGAATGGGGTTTATGATTTTCTCCAGCTATCCCACCAAGTCAGCGAGGCGGCCAAGGCCCATACACAGGCCATGAAGGAATCGAAATCAAAACAGGCAGATAATCCACAAGAAAAAGAGGCTCCAACAGACGGTGAGTTCTTAAGCGGCTTCTGGAAGACAGACCGCCTTATCCCTGTGGTCACCCTTGTAATATATTTTGGATCAGACAGCTGGGATGCGCCGCTCTCCCTAAAAGAAATGTATTCCGATGTGGACGATGCAATTCTTTCACATGCACCGGATTACCATGTGAACCTGATCGCCCCAAAGGAAATGTCGGATGACGAAATTAATGAGTTTCACTCAAACTTGCGTGAAGTAATGCTATATATTAAGTATTCCAAAGACAAGCAAACACTGGATAAAATTGTAAAAGAAAACATAAAATTTCAAAGCATAGAACGGCAGGCAGCGGAAGTAATAAATATTGTCACGGGATCCAAGTTGAAATATCCCGAAGGGAAAGGAGAAGTGAATATGTGTTTGGCGATTCAACAAATGCGAGAAGAAAGCAAGATCGAGGGTGCGGTGGAGACATATAAAGATTTAGGTATCTCTTTGGTAGAGACAATAAAACGGATCGCGGAAAGGTTTCAGCTGACTGAAAATGAATCCAGCGAATTGGTAAAGCAATATTGGTAAAAAGGAATGGGATGCGTACTTTTTTCTTGACATAATACCAAATCTCTCTTTGCACTTTTTGAGTTCAACTCCCCACCAAAATTCAGCCAAAATAGCTCAAAAGCACCAGACCCCATTCCAAAAAAATCCCCATCTAATGCGGTTTATCGGCATTCGCCCAAAGCCACAAAAAGATTAAGGCAGAACCCCACATTTTAATCCCTCAAAATCCAGATAATCCTCAATAAACTGCTTGCGCAAAAGCTCCGGAGGAACAAATTCGTTATATTTTCCCCGAAGCTGTATCTTATCGGGCAAAGGCAGCGTATAGAGATCCAGGTCTGAGCCCAGAATATCCCGGATGATAGCCTCCAATTCCTGGGCCGTGCCGCCGAAGATGACTTCCAGATAAAGGGTAGTGCTCCAAAGCCGCCTGCTCTTTATCTTCCTCTGCAACAGGGCATAATGGAGCGTGGTAAGCTGCCTGGTTCCCACCCAGGGAAAGACGGCGAATTTTTTATCTGACAGGGCAGTCACCAAATGCTCCAGAATCCCGCTGTTGCGGGCAATATAGCGGATCTCGCCAAGGCGCTCCTCACATCTTTGGCTTAAATACTTATATTCCTCCTCTCCCGTCAAAATACTGCGGATCTTGCGAACCAGTATGGTGTGCAGATCTACCTCAAAATCCATATCCCAGTCCACCGCCGAGATTCCTTGTACCCGCTTGACAAAGAGCACCTTGGAGCGCACGTTTACGTCCACCGTCTCCCAGGACATCCCCGCAAGGGCAAAGCGCGTCCCCACCGGATAAACCTTGTCCACCGTGCCGATGGTGCGGTTCTCATCCTTCACCAGCAGATATTCCGGCGCCAAAAACACCGTCAGGAATTTGTGGCTGTTCACCACCTTTTCCCCTGCGCGCCCGATCACAAGGCCGCCGTGCTCGGTGCGCTCGAGCTGGTCGATATGAATCAGATAGCCCAGAAGCTTTTTGTAATCCTCCTTGGATATTTCCTGAAAGCAGGCCAGGGAAAGCACCGCCTGAGCCAGCCCGGCCGGGGACATTTCCCCACTGCTTTTAAGTACGCTCATGGTCTGATGGTATAAAAGGTTATAGGCGTGTTTCAGGGGCGGGATGGGCTCGATCCAATGCTCCCGCAGATAAAGTTCAATGATGGCAATGGTGCGTATAAACTCCCAGTTGATGGGCCCAAGGGTATCCGAGGAATTGATCTTGATGCTCTCCACAAAGGTAAAAAGAATCTGGGGAACCTGGCCCCTGCGTCCACAGCGCCCCAGCCTTTGGGCAAAGCTGGACACGTTAAGGGGAGCCCCGATCTGCACGGCCTGGTCAAGAGAGCCGATATCAATCCCCAGCTCCAGGGTTACGGTAGCCCCTGTGACGATCTTTTCCTCCGTGGATTTCATCTCATCCTCTGTGTTTTCCCGCAGCAGCGCCGACACATTGCCGTGATGCACCCGGTAAATGTCCGGCGCCTTGTTTTTCAGGGCCGTCTCCCGCAGGTGGGCCATCACAAGCTCAATCTCTTCCCGGCTGTTGGCAAAGATAATGGTCTTTTTATCCAGGGTCTGCTTAAAAAGATAATCGTAGTGTTCCCGATCGCCAATATCCCCGCCGGTGCTGGTATTGACCACATTCTGGCTGCCGTTTCGCTCGATAAAATCCTTCTTATCCGCATAATTCACAAACCGCTCAATGTGAAGCCTCACCCTCTTCTTCCCCTCGTCAAAAACAGGGGCCGCACACTGCCTTCCGGTTCCGGTATTCAGCCAGTTCTCTGCAAGGGACACTTCCCCCAAGGTGGCGGATAACCCCACCCTTCTGGGATTAACCCCTGTCAGATTCTTAAGCCTCTCCAAAACACACAATAGCTGTAAGCCCCGGGCATCCCGCATGAAGCTGTGTACCTCGTCAATCACCACAAAGCGCAAATCCGAAAACATCCTCATGCAAGCCCCCCGCTTGTTGGTAAGGAGGCTTTCTAAGGATTCCGGCGTGATCTGTAAAACTCCTTCCGGATTCTTCATCAGCCGGTTTTTCTGGGTCAGAGATGCATCCCCATGCCATTTAGTCACCGGGATATTGGAGTCCTCCAGCAGAAGATCCAGCCGTTTAAACTGGTCATTGATCAGCGCCTTGAGAGGCGAAATATACAGTACCCCCACGGAGGCCGAAGGATGCTCGTAAAGCTCTGTGAGCACCGGCAAAAAAGCAGCTTCCGTCTTGCCGGAAGCCGTGCCCGAGGACAGCAGCAGATTATCGTCGCTGTCAAAAATCACCTCACAGGCCGCCACCTGGTTACCGTGAAGCTCCTCCCACCCATTCCGATAGATAAAGTCCTGGATAAAGGGAGAGAGTCTTTCAAATGCATTCATCATTCTTTAAGCCCTTTCTACTTTCGGCAAATGCGCACTTGGGGAAAAGCCTTTCTTCCTGTCATGCGCCCCTGCTTCCTCAGTTAGATTTCAAAATCCTGGAACTCGTCGCTGATCTCTTCCTCCAGGATCCCGCCCTTAGCCAGTTCAAAGCTGTTATCTCCTAGGACTTCCCCAAGACTCTTTTGGGGATTCTGGTAGAGAATATTGATCAGCTCAATAAAGTCGCGGATAATTTCCCTTGGGGTGATATGGCTTTCGGCTCCCACCCGGTTATACTCCACCGTAAGGAAATAAATCAGATCCTCATTGGTCAGCTTCGGCGTATAGCGATAGAGCTGGGCATGGATCTGCAAAAGCTTCTCCACAAGAATGTACATTTCCTCCTGGGTCAGCATTTGCAGCCGGATGATGGGCGCGGAAAAGTCTTTCAGATCGGCAGTTGCAAAATGCCCCTCCGAGAGCCGGGAGCGCAGGGCTTCATAGCTGAACACCCCTTTATATTTATCCTCGATACACTGGGGCGTGCCCCCCATCAAAAAGCCGATATGCCTTGCCTTTCCCTGAAGCACGTCGTTGTACATAGTGAGAATCTTTTCGTAGTTATTGGCCCTTGTGATGGAATTGGATATCTTGAAAATATTCACCAGCTCGTCGATCATCACCAGCAGCCCCTTATAGCCTGCCCCAACCAGGAAGGACGCAAGTATCTTCAAAAAATCATACCAGGTCTCGTCCGTGACGATAAAATTAATCCCAAGATCCTCTTTAGCCTCCCTGCGGGAAGGGTATTCTCCCCGAAACCACCGAAGCACGTTGGACTTAAGGGCCTGGTCATCCTTCTTGTAGGCTTTCCAGTAAAGGACTACCGCCCTGGCGAACTCAAAGCCGTTCACCATCCCTTCCAGGGAGCCCGCCACCCCGTAAATCTGCTGCTCTACCAGGGCGTCAAATTCCTCCTGGGTAAGCTGGCCCGGATGCCGGCTTTTGACAGAGGTTTGAATGCCGGAAATCCATTTTTCCAGGATCAGGGGAAGAGCCCCGCCGTCAGGCCTTGCCTTGGTGGAAAGATTTTTGATCAGCTCCTTATAAGTCGCCAGTCCCTGCCCTTTGGTTCCTGCAAACCGTCTCTCCGGTGAGAGATCCGCATCCACCACCGCAAAGCCCCGGGCTGTGGCATGGTTGCGGATGGTCTGGAGCAGAAAGCTCTTCCCGCTGCCGTATTTACCCACAATAAAACGGAAGGATGCGCCGCCCTCCTCAATCATATCAATGTCGTGCAAAATAGCGGCAATCTCCTGGGTGCGCCCCACCGTAATATATTCCAGCCCCGCTCTGGGCACCACGCCCCCCTTCAGGGCATTGATCAGAATATTCGCGATTCTTACCGGTACCTGATTACTCATTTCGTCCCGCTTCCTTTATTCCTTATTTATTCCTTATTTTTTGTGCCGGAGCATATTTCCCCTACCTGCTCCCTGTAATCCTCATAGATGGCCAGCTCCTGATCCAAAAGAGCGTCCCCCACACAGTCCATGGCTTTCTCGTTGATTCCTTCCGCCAACACCTCTAACATGATTTCTCGGCTGTCCGCAAAGGTTTTGATATCCCCGTTTTTCCATAGAATCCCCAGGCCTTCCCACTCTGTCTGCGTCAGGGAATTCTTTAGGTTCTGCCAGGGATTGTCTGGCTCGGGAATATCTTGCCAGGAATTGCTCTTCTGTGGGCTCTCCGGGGCGGGATTATCTTGCCAGGGATTGTTCTTCTGCAAGCTCTCCGGGTCAAGGGCCCTAGGTTCCGGCTTTCTTTCCTGCCCCTGATTCAGACCGGGAAAAGGCGCAGCCGTCTCTGACTCCTTATTTGACGGCCCAGGAGCAGTCTGGAGCTTTCCACCCTGCCGGAATGCAAAAGCCTCATTTTCCTCCGGTACCGTAAGCTTTTCCTGGGTCTGCTGGGCTTCCTGACGGATCCGGCGCAGTCTGTCCGGATCAACCGTAACCACAGTTTTGGTGGCCTCCCGGTAAAATTCCAGCACAGCCCCCCTCACTTCCGCTTCCAGGTCTATCCCTGCCCTCCCAAGTTCCTCCGCCGCCTGCTGGCTTAAGCTGCCTGCGGAAATCTTGTATTTATATTTGGCAACCTGTCTGAGAACGGACTCCATCAGCTTCATAATATAGCCCACCAGCCTCTTTCCGCTCTCCGTGGTAAGCGTGGTATTGAAGGTCCATTGATTCTGGCTGCACAGATAGATTTCCTTTTCGGAAAGTACCACCCGTCTGTCCCGCTGCCTCTTTGCGGGATAAAACAGGGCGTCCTTAAAGGGCGTCCACTGGGGCATATTTTTGGCAGGCTGAAAAATCAGCTCTTCCAGATCCAGTCCCTTTTCTCCAAACCTCTGCTTTAAACGGCCATTCAGGAAACGAAAGCAGTCCCTGATCAGGGCCTCTCTCCCTTCCCCATAAAAAACCGATTTTCTGATATCGTATTTTGAGATACCACAGAGGAGTTCAAAATTATCCTCCGGATCCGTAAGCTCCGGATAGTAGGCATTCAGTCCGTTTTGGTCAATAAACTCTTTGAACGTCCAGGGCAGCTCGTAATAGATATGATAGTCCTTCAGCCACCGGAGCACATATCTGCCCACCCCTCCCTGACGGTCTCTGAAAGCCAGCCAGAAATCCATCAGCTTTTCTAACCCTTCCTCCTCATTCCTGACCCCGATCTGGTTAATCAGCTCATACAGGTACAAAAAAAGATAGGACGTGGAGGTATCGGCAATCTCCCCCTGCCGCAGCCTGGTACGCCAGGTAAAATAGGCTCGAAGCTGCTCATATCCCATCATCTGATAGCTGGGAAAGTAAGCGGAAAAGGAAGCCTCTTTCTCATAGTGATCCTCAAAGTCCTCCATGAACCTCCCCTGCTCATAAAAGATTTTCGAGTTTTCCTGCCGGATCCTTTTGTCATAAAACCGGGAGTTCTCGTAATAGAGATATTGATTCTTTCGGGCAATATCCCGCATCCGGTTAAATTTTTCCCTGACCTCATCCTTCACAGGCGCCGTTACCTTCTGGGATTTAAGCACAAATTTACCCACTCCCGGCAACGGGCAGGCATCATATTCTATTTCGTAAAAAGGAACTTCGCTCTCCAAAGGTAGCTCCGGGTTCCCGGCCTTTTCCTGAGAGGAGGGGGCATCCGCTTCTCTCTCATCCCGCACCTGCTCAAAAATCCGAAAAGCTTCATATTCTCTGTCGTATTTACCCATAACAGCATCAACCTTTTCATCCATCACACAGCCGTCTGCGCATCAGCGCAATTCATTATAGCATAGAAATGCCTTTAGATAAAACCCTTTTCTGCCGATATATATAATAGAACAAGACAAAGCACCGCTGGCGCCGCCCCTTTATTTTCCGGCCTGCCAGCGCGTACCATCCAAGGAGGGATAAGCCAAAGCATACGGACATGAAACGCTTTATAAAGTTCAGGCGGTAGCGGTGATTCCGCCTCTTAGGAAGGTCACTTCCGAGGATAAAAAGCACCGGCCCAAACAGGAATCGTCTGATGCCTCCGGCAGAAAGTTCTTCTCGGAGATACTGGACGAAGAGTGTGTAAAGGAGCAGCAGAGGAATATCCATGTTTGTACCAATGGATATACCAGGCGTGCCCTTCCCTATTACAACTTAATCAGCAAGCGGGAATACTGTTATCCCACATAGCTGAAAGTAAACGACATGTTTGAAGGACATCCCGGTTTTCGGGATGTTCTTTTTGCTTCACATAAGGATAGCTGGCGAAGGGTGGCATCCCTCGTTCATAGGGAATGGATAGGGTTGGTCAGAATGGATTTTGAAAAAATGTGTTTTTTTCTTTCATTTTCTCAGAAAAATGTGCAAAAATTATTTTTCAAACTTGTAAAAACGTGTTATACTATTCTCATCCGCTCAGAAAGGATGGTGATTTTCCTGAGACGCAATGCAATGCAAGACCTGATAAATTGGAAATCCGACGAAGAACGTAAACCCCTGATACTGAAAGGAGCCAGGCAGGTTGGCAAGACATGGCTCATGAAGGAGTTCGGCCAGAACTGCTATAACAGCTCTGTCTACTTTAACTTTGACGAGGAAGATGAGTTGAAATCCGTCTTTGAGGCAAACAAAAATCCTCATCGCATCCTTGAACTTTTGTCCATGATCGCTGGCGAGAAGATTCTTCCGGAAGAAACACTGATCATCTTTGATGAAATTCAGGAATGTCCGCAGGCGCTGAATGCACTCAAGTACTTTAAGGAAAAAGCAAACAACTATCACGTCATTGCCGCCGGGAGCCTGCTTGGCACACTTCTTGCAAAGCCTAAGTCCTATCCGGTAGGCATGGTCAACCTGCTTACCATCTGCCCTCTGACCTTTGACGAGTTTCTTGACGCCGTTGTCCCTACTCTCTACTCTTACTACGAAAGTATCCAAAAGGGGCAGCAGATAGAAGAAATTTTCCATAACCGCCTTCTTGAAGCGTACAACTATTACCTTATCATCGGCGGTATGCCCGAATGTGTGGCTTCCTGGATTAAGTACCGCGATCCATCCAGAATTTTTCAGATACACAGGGAATTGATTGAGGTTTACGAAAATGACTTCTCCAAGCACAACGGGAAGGTAAACAGCGGACGCATACTCATGGTATTTCGCAGTATCGCCAGCCAGCTTGCCAAGCCCAACGAAAAGTTCATGTATGGGGCTGTCCGTGAGGGAGGCAGAGCCCGGGACTTTGAGGAAGCGATCGAATGGCTTGTGTCAGCCGGTATGCTAAGCCGCGTCTACAATGTGTCTAAAATAGAGCATCCGCTTGCTGCCTTTGATAAGCTGGATCAATTTAAACTCTTTCTTTTCGACACCGGGCTCCTCAAGCACATGGCCGGTATTGACAATCGTGCGATCCTTTTGAAATCCGACTATCAGTTCAAGGGGCCTTTGACTGAAAACTATGTCTTACAGCAGCTTCGCCCCCAGTTTGAGGTTGAGCCTCATTATTTTTCCGACAAGAATCATGAGATCGACTTCCTACTGCAATACAGTACTGAGATCATTCCCGTTGAGGCAAAAGGCGGCGAGGATAAATCCGCACCTTCCTTCAAGAGATACCTTGCAGACTGCCAGCCTGCACACGCCCTTCGTTTTTCAAAGCGTGGTTACCGGAAGGACGGACTCATCACAAATATTCCTTTGTATCTTGCCCGGAAAGCAAGAACGCTGCTTTGATGGGGCTCCCGCCGAAACTATAGGAAACGACAAATAAATTTGCCCTTTCCTATACGCTCCCCTCCCTACTCTTCCGGCTCCGACACCGCCGTCCGGAACACATAGGAAGCCGTCCCGTAAAACCCGTCCTTTTTGTAGTCCTCTTCGCTCCATGTCAAGACCAGATCATACACTCTCCCGGCATGGAGCGGCAGCATGAAATTCTCTCCCTCCACATCCTCCCTGGTATAGGTCAGTGTCTCTACAGCCTCCGCATCCATATTACCGATGTCCGCTTCGTCATAGGAGATCAGCATCAGCTCATCGGGCCAGTTGATTTCATCGGTCTTATCTTCCAGTTCTTTTACGATCCACTCGAAGGAAAACCGGTACTCTTCCTCTCCGGAAGCGCTGGCCGGAACCACCAATATCCCCCTTGGATAGTTTTCGTCCAGAGGCGAGGGGGCGTCCGCAATGCCTCCCGTTTCTTCCTCCTTGGATACCCGGTAATTCCAGTTATAGCTGCCGGCCTGCAGGGTGACCTCCCCTGCTTCCGTGACAAAGGCAGTCAGGGTAATCTCCGGCGGCCTTGTGAGACTGTCCTTGGGTATTTTCTTTCCGCAGCCCCCTGCTGCCAGAATCATCAGCGCGATCAGGGGCAGTATTTTCCACTTTTTCAAATTGCTTTTCATGATTCAGCCGTCCTTTCCGCCTACAGTGAGGCAATGTCAATCAATGTAAACTGATCCTGGGCATTTTCCAGGCTGGTCACCAGGGCTCTTGCCGTGTCCATGGCAGTGATGCAGTTCACCCCGGTCTCGATGGCCGTCCTGCGGATTAAAAATCCGTCTCTGGATTTGTCCCTGCCCTGGGTAGGGGTGTCGATCACCAGATCGATTCTGTGCCCTAAGATCAAATCCATCACCGTAGGGGATTCCTGGGAAATCTTGTTTACCTTTCTGGCCCTGACGCCAGCCTCCCTAAGGGCCGCCGCCGTGCTGCGGGTGGCATAGATGGTGTAACCCAGCTTTTCAAACCTGCGGCCGATCTCCACCGCCTCTCCTTTGTCCGCATCCTTCACGGTGATGATCATCTGCTTATGTCTGGGAAGATCCACCCCTGCTCCCAAAAAGGCTTTGTAGAGCGCCTCGTTAAAGGTTTTGGCGATCCCCAGGCATTCTCCCGTGGATTTCATCTCCGGGCCCAGGCTGATCTCCGCGCCCCGGATCTTTTCAAAGGAAAAGACGGGCATCTTGATAGCGAAATAGTCGGCCTGGGGCTGTAAGCCCGGCTCATAGCCAAGCTCCCGGATGGTTTTTCCCAGAATCACCTCTGTGGCCAGATCCACAATGGGAATGCCGGTCACCTTGCTGATATAGGGCACTGTACGGGAGGAACGGGGATTGACCTCAATCACGTACACGTCCTCGCCGATGGCAATAAACTGAATGTTGATCAGTCCTTTTACGTGAAGGGCCCTTGCCAGCCTTCTGGTGTACTCTCCGATTTTTTCCTTCACCGTATCCGAAATGGTATTTGCCGGATAAACGGAAATACTGTCTCCGGAGTGAACTCCCGTCCGCTCGATATGCTCCATGATGCCGGGAATGAGAATATCCTCCCCGTCGCAGACCGCGTCCACCTCGATCTCCTTCCCCTGTAAATATTTGTCCACAAGGATGGGATGGTCCTGGGCGATCCGGTTGATGATATTCATAAACTCTTCGATTTCCTCATCGGAAATGGCGATCTGCATCCCCTGGCCCCCCAGCACATAGGAGGGGCGCACCAGCACCGGATACCCCAGCCGATTTGCCACCTCCTTGGCCTCCTGGGCCGTGTAGACCGTACCTCCGGCGGCTCTGGGAATCTGAGTCTGCTCCAGAATTTTGTCAAACAGCTCCCTGTCCTCGGCGGCATCCACATCCTCCGCCTTTGTGCCAAGGATAGGCACGCCCATTTTCATCAGGCTTTCCGTGAGCTTGATGGCGGTCTGCCCGCCGAACTGCACCACCGCCCCGTCCGGCTTTTCCAGCCTTACAATGCTCTCCACATCCTCCGGCGTAAGGGGTTCAAAATACAGCTTATCCGCAATGTCAAAGTCCGTACTTACGGTTTCCGGATTGTTGTTGATGATAATGGTCTCATAGCCCGCCTTTGCAAAGGCCCAGGTGGCATGGACAGAGCAGTAGTCGAACTCGATTCCCTGTCCGATCCGGATGGGGCCGGAGCCCAGCACCAACACCTTTTTGGGCGGGTTGGTAAGAGCCGCCTCGTTCTCACCGCCGTAAACGGAATAGTAATAGGGCGTACTTGCCTCAAACTCCGCCGCGCAGGTGTCCACCATCTTGTAGACCGCCACAATGCCATTGTCATAACGAAGCTTTTTGATTGTCTCCTCGGGGATGCCGGTCAGCCTTGCAATCACATTGTCCGGGAATTCCAGACGCTTGGCTTCTTTTAACAATTCTATGGAAAGCTCTTTGCCGTTATGGGTCTGCTGCCCCAGACAGGCATCCTCTGGCAGGGCACACCCTTTCAGCGCATTCTCCATCTCCACCAACACAGCAATCTTATCTATAAACCAGCAGTCGATCATGGTGATCTCGTGGATGGTTTCATAGTCAATCCCCTTGCGCAGTGCCTCGGCGATCACATAAATTCTCTGATCGTCCACCTTTTTCAGGCGCTCCAGCAGTTCCTCCCGGGAAAGGTCGCTGAAATCATAGCTGAGCAGACAGTCCACATGCTGTTCTAAGGAGCGGATTGCTTTCATCAAAGCCCCCTCAAAGCTGCTGCAGATACTCATCACCTCTCCCGTGGCCTTCATCTGAGTGGTAAGGGTTCTTTTGGCCGTAATAAATTTGTCAAAAGGAAGCCTTGGAAGCTTCACCACGCAGTAGTCCAGGGCGGGCTCAAAGCTGGCGTAGGTCTTGCCGGTAATGGCGTTTTTGATCTCGTCTAAGGTATAGCCCAGGGCGATCTTGGCCGCCACCTTGGCGATAGGATAACCGGTGGCCTTACTTGCCAAGGCGGAGGAGCGGCTTACTCTGGGATTCACCTCAATGACGCAGTACTCGAAGCTGGAAGGGTGAAGGGCAAACTGCACGTTACAGCCCCCGGTGATCTCAAGCTCATTGATGATGTTAAGGGCCGCGCTGCGCAGCATCTGGTATTCCTTATCTCCCAGGGTCTGGGAGGGGGCCACCACGATACTGTCCCCGGTATGTACGCCCACAGGGTCAATATTCTCCATGTTGCAGACAGTGATGCAGTTTCCGGCGCAGTCCCGCATGACCTCGTACTCGATCTCCTTCCAGCCCGCGATACAGCGCTCCACCAACACCTGTCCCACCCGGGACAGGCGCAGTCCGTTTTCCAGAATACTTTCCAGCTCCGCCTGATTGTGGGCGATCCCGCCGCCGGAGCCTCCTAAGGTGTAGGCAGGCCGCAGCACCACAGGATAACCGATGGTTCTAACAAAGGCCACGCCGTCCTCTACGCTCTCCACCACCTGGGAGGCCGCGCAGGGCTCCCCGATCTTTTCCATGGTATCCTTGAATTCCTGACGGTCCTCTGCCTTCTTGATGGTCTTTGCGGTGGTGCCCAAAAGTTTCACGTTGTGGGAGGCCAGAAAGCCCGATTCCTCCAGCTCCATGCCCAGGTTTAAGCCTGCCTGTCCTCCCAGGGTGGGAAGAATGCTGTCCGGCTTTTCCTTTTCAATGATCTGTTCCAGCACTCTTGCGGTAAGAGGCTCGATATAAACCTTGTCTGCAATGTTTTTATCCGTCATAATGGTGGCCGGGTTGGAGTTTACCAAAATCACCTCCACTCCCTCCTCTTTGAGGGAACGGCATGCCTGAGTCCCCGCATAATCGAACTCCGCCGCCTGGCCGATCACGATAGGCCCGGAACCGATCACCATGACTCTTTTTACATTAGGATTTTTAGGCATTTTCTTCCTCCTTTCCTTCCATCATCTCAATAAACCGGTCAAACAGATAACCGGAGTCCAAAGGGCCGGGGCATGCCTCCGGGTGGAATTGCACGGTAAAAATATTTTTCCCGGTATAGGAAAGACCCTCATTGGTGCCGTCATTCACATTGATAAAGGCAGGCACCGCAATTTGGGGACTCAGATTCTGAGTATCCACCACATAGCCATGATTCTGGGAGGAAATATAAACCCGTCCGGTTTTTAAGTCCTTTACAGGGTGATTGCCTCCCCGGTGGCCATATTTCATTTTAAAAGTATCTGCCCCCACCGCAAGAGCCATAAGCTGATGCCCCAGACAAATGGCAAAAATAGGAATATCCGTGTCATAAAGCTTTTTGAGCTCGGCAATGATCTGTGTACATTCCTTGGGATCTCCGGGGCCGTTGCTCAGCATAATGCCGTCCGGCTCATCCGCTATGATCTCCTCCGCCCCGGTACAGGCCGGGTATACCCACACGTCACATCCCCGCCTGGCCAG
This sequence comes from uncultured Lachnospiraceae bacterium, assembly GCA_949949005.1. Classification (GTDB taxonomy): domain Bacteria; phylum Bacillota; class Clostridia; order Lachnospirales; family Lachnospiraceae; genus Suilimivivens. The sequence continues at coordinate 51,385 of CATLHM010000009.1, read as the reverse complement.
GGAAGCCGCAATATTGTCCTTTGCGCCAAAGTCAAGGAGGGCTACCCTTTTCTTCCTGACCTCCGAGCACTTTTGGCCTTCTATTTCGTATTTTTGAGAACAGGTTACTTTTTCGACTACTTTTCCGGTGGTATATTCCTTAAGCCTGGGAAGGATGGCTGCCAAATCAAAGGCCTCATCGGTGGTGATCATTCCGTTCATGGTGCCCTTTTTTCTGAGAATTTTGGTAAGGGCACGGGTATCGATTCCTGCAATACCCGGGATTTTCTGTTCCGTCAAAAACTCCTGTATGGTTATGTCTTTTCGGAAATTGCTGGCCATGCGGGATAATTCCCTTACAATAAATCCATCAGGCCAGGCTCTCTTTGACTCCATATCTTCCCTGCACACACCGTAGTTCCCGATCAGGGGATAGGTCATGCAGACCGCCTGTCCGGCGTAGGAGGGGTCGGTGAGCACCTCCAGATAGCCTGCCATGGAAGTGTTGAACACAATTTCACTGATGACTTCCCTCTCGAACCCGATATGCGTTCCCGAAAAAACAGTGCCGTCTTCCAGAATTAAAAATGCTTTCATGTAGTCCCTGTTCCCTTTCTTTGCGTATTTTGTTCAAAATCTCCTAATTATAGCACAAGACATTTCGGTGTTCAACTGTGGAAAAATCAAATTTCAATACCGGCTTTCTATGATTTTTATGCGCTTTTCATCCACGCTTCCATATAGTCCTCTATAATATAGAAGGGAGCCGGGCCCGTTTCCAGAAGAAAACCGTGGAACTCTTTTACATCAAAGGCATCTCCCAGCTCCTTCTCCGCAGCCCTTCGCAGATCCAGAAATTCCAGATAGCCGATAAAATAATTCAGGTAATTGGCAGGCTCCTCCACCACCAGCTTGAAGATTTCCTCCGCCGCATCCCGGTCCGAAATCCCATAGCCTGCAAGGAAGTCCTCCACATCCTCCTGGTTCCAGCCCTCGTAATGAATCCCCATATCGATATAAGCGTGAAGGGCAAGGGTGGCCGCACTGTTCCCCGCAAAAAGCTGAGCCAGCGTATCGCTCATGCCGGAGAGCTGAAAGGCATAGCTGTGCTCCACGTAGGTGGCCCACCCTTCTGCATAGCCGGAGTAGGAAAGCAGGCTGCGGATCAGGGGCAGGTCAGAAGACCCGGTATAAATATTCTGGTACAAATGGCCGGGATACCCCTCGTGGGCCAGCATGGCATAAAACTCCGCGCCGTCGCTTTCCGAGCTTCTCGCCTGCTTATTATTAATATAAATCAGATTATTCTGCAGATCATCCACCGGCGTGGTCAGATAAAAAGCCGGGCTGCTATGCTCTTCCATGGAGGGGTGTACATATTTAATGGTGTAATTCACCTGGGGCGGCTCCGGGAAATAGTCGGCGGACTTCTCCCTCAAATCCTCCAGAATCTCCTCCGGCTCCATAACAGGGAACTCATAATCCAGAAATTCATCATACACCTCAGGATTCTCCTGCACCAGAGTCTGCAGGCTATAGATAAACTCCTCCAGGAAATATTCTGTTTTTCTCATGAGCTGCTTCACTGACGTATCCGTCCCCGTGCCGGATCTGACCAGATACTCATAATACCTTGTGCCGTCCTCATAATAGCAGAGCCCCAGGTCGTTTGTGCCGCTCCCCTTCAGCTCCTTAAGGCCTTCGATCAGCGTCCGGTAGCCATCCACAACCTCCGTGGTGATTATGGCACGGTTTTTGTCGCTGTACGCCTGCTTTTCCTGGTCGGTAAGCCCCTCGAAGGCGGCAACCTTGTCGTCAAAGACTTCGATCATATAGTTTTCTTCCGGGCTTGCTATAAACTCCTCACACTGGGAAATAATCGTGTCCGCTGCATAGTCCGACATAAAAAGCCCGGCCTGCGCCTTTTCCCTTTCAAACTCGATCAATTCCTCCGCCATCTCGTCTATTCCGGAAACCAGGGTGAGATAATCCTCAATATCCCTCTCCCGCCGGAAGGTGTACTCTGCCAAAATCACCGGAAGCTGCGACTGATAACCGCTGATGGGGCCAAGCACCTCCGCATAAAGCGGCAAATCCTTCACCGATAGCTCTGTCTGCACATAATCCAACAGAATATCGTAGGTGAGCTGCTGGTCTTTGGTCAGGCCGGACCGGCGAAAGCTCTCCAGGCTTTTTTTCATGTCCTCCAACTCCGCATAACTCTCCTCCACATCAGCGAGGGAGACGGAGCCCAGAGTAACTTCATAGTCCGTGATCCCGTAGTTTTCAGGGTTTGCCAGGGTGTAATGAAGGTTTATGGTATTTTCCGCCACATCCTCCTGAAACAGCTCCTGAGTGTAAGCGTCAAACTTCTCTGAGACGGAAGCGTTCCATCTGCGCACGCCAAAGGCCCCGCCCAAAGCCAGCACACACAGCACGAACAACGCCAGAGCGGCTCCCGCCGCGATTTTCATTTTTTTCCTGTTCGACTTATTTTCGTTTTCCATCTGCTTTCTGCTCCTTTTGTTGAACAAATATGGTTCTTTTTTTGAATATCGCGGCCCACCGCAGTACCGCGTTGCAAGAAATATGCGCTGCAAGGCACACTACAGGCAAAAGGCCGCATATAAAGGAACAGCCCGGATTTTTCCGTCCGTACCAAAATTTTTCCGGGACAGCCGGATCATTTCCTCCGGCTCTGCAAGCTTCTGCAAATGCTTTAGGCTCCTGGAATTAACGTTTTCCCCGGACTTTACTTCTACCGGTACTACTTTTCCTTTTTTTTGTATTAAAAAATCCACCTCGGCAGCCGGAGAATCCGATGTCCAATAATATAGCTCATATCCTGCCGCCTTTAATGTTTGGGCCGCATAATTCTCGGTCAGCGCTCCTAAATAAAGCTCTGAGAGTTCGTTTCGTATGATGCTCTCCGGCATGATCCTGGTAAACGCAGAGAGCAGCCCCACGTCCGATAAATAGAGCTTAAAGGCTGATACGTCCCGAAAGGCAATCAGGGGCGGTTCCGGCCTGGTAACTCTCTCTGAACTTAACACCACTCCGGAAAATATCAGCCAGGAAATGGAATCCCCAAACAATCCTGCGGTTGCGCCCTTTCGAATTAATTTGTATTGGAATTTTTTATTTTCCTTTGCCAATTGTACCGGCATCGACGCAAATGCGCTCCTGATCTTTGTACTCTCACCGTTACCGGTATATTTGGCCATGTCCGCGGTATAGGCATTTAAGATCAGGCTCTGCACCTCCGGCACATTGATCAGAGACTGCCTTTCCATATATTGATTGACCGCGGCAGGCATACCTCCTATAAACAAATATCTGTCATACCAATATAATATTTCCCTGTGCAGGGTCTGGGGCATCTCTTCCATTTTATCGTAATGTTCCCATATCAGACTTACAAGGTGCCTTAGTCCCATGGCCTGCAGAAACTCATCGAAGCCCAGAGGATATAAGGTTTTGGTTATCACCTTTCCTACCGGATAGGAATAATTTTCCCTGTGAATCGCCACTCCCAAAAGGCTTCCGGCCGCTGCTACATGATATTCAGGCGCTTCCTCACAAAAATACTTTAAGGACGTAAGCGCCCTCTCACAGGCCTGAATCTCATCAAAAATAAGCAGAGTCTCCTCCGGGATTATCTTTTGACCAAAATATTCCTCCAGCAGGTGTATAATCCTTTCGGGAGAAAGCTCTCCCCCGAAAAAATCGGCAGCCGCCTGCATACGCTCAAAATTAATATAAAGGCTGTTCTTGTAATAACGATCCCCAAATTCCCTTAAAATATAGGTCTTTCCCACCTGCCTTACGCCATATAGGAGCAGAGGCATCCTGTTTTTCTTCATTTCTCTCCATGCCACAAGCTCCTGCATGATTTTTCGTTCCATCCCATTCCCTCTTTCGGCTTTGCAATCTGCCTGACTATTTTCAAAAATAATAACACAAAAATGATTTATTTTAAAGAAAAAGTCATTCTAAAATGATTTTTTCTACTTATCCTCAAAAAACAACAGAGCCGATGCCGCAAATTTCCCTTCCTTTACCTCCAGGGTCAGAGAACCGTTATATTTCCGCACCGTTTTTTGCACGCTCCTTAACCCCCATCCGTGACGGCTCCTGTCCCTTTTAGAGGTGGCAAAAAAGCCGCGTCCCTGGGGGCGTTCTTCCGTACAGGGGTTTGTCACACGGATTACCAGGAAGTGATGAATGTGCCGCAGGGAAACTTCAATTGGCGGATACGACCTCCCAGGCTGCCCCATCCTCTGCTCTCCTTTTTCCATTGCAGAGCGCCTGGCCTTTTCCCTGTCCATGGACTCAATGGCATTGTCCAGCAGATTCGTTAAAACCGTGCAGAAATCATCCTCCGAAATTCCCGTGTTGGCAGGAAGTTGGGCATTCACATCCATTTCATAGCCTCTTTCCCCGGCAAGCTGCTTCTTGGCGTTTAATACCGCATCCACAATCCCCACTCCCGTAAAATAAATGCTGCCAAGCTGCTCCACAGGCTTGCTGATCCGGCTGATATAACGGCAGATTTCCTCATTTTCTCCGGCCTGTGCCAGATGAAAAATGGTCTGCAGGTGGTTTCCCATATCGTGAAAAAGCATGGCATTTTCTGACCACGCTCTCTGAAGCCGCTCGTACTGCTCGCTGAGCATCCTTACCTTTTCCGCTTCCTTTTTCGAAACGCCTCCCATTGCCCCTCCTCTCTCGCATATTATTAAATATGCTGCTTCCAGAATTCCAGAAGCCGTTCCTTCAGCCCCGGCATCCTGGACTGGCTGACGCCAAGCCGGGTGCCGTCCTTTAAAATACAAAAGTCTTCTTTAATGCTCATGATCTGGGACAGGTTCACGATACAGCCCCTGTCAATAAAGAAAAACTCCTTATCGTCCAGTTCTTCATACACCTGTTGAAGGGTTTTGCGCACCCGGAAGCAGAGAGTTTTCTCTCCCGGCATACTTCCCCCGCCGGGATTTTCCCCTGCGGAAAGATCCGTAACCAGCAGCGCATTTTTGCCCTCATGGGTAATATAAAGAAGATTTTGCAGCGGAATCCTCTCCAAACGGTTCTGGTTCTGGATAATATAGCTTTCCCGAAGCTGCACCTCCACCATAGCCGCCGCATCCAAAAGGGCATGGGTGAGCCGCTCCCCCTGATCTGCCTTGGGAACATAGCGGAACACCGACAGTTCATAGGCGTCCAGCACATATTCCATGTGGGAGGTGATAAAAATAATCAGCGCCTTTGGCAAAAGCTTTTTCACCCGGGCGGCAAGCTCCATACCGCTTAAGCCGGGCATCTCAATATCCAGCAGCAAAAGATCAAACCCGGCGCCGTCCTCGATCTCATAAAGCAGCGCCTGCCCTTTCTCAAAAGCCTGGGTTTTGGCAAAAATCTGATTTTCTGCATAGCAGTCCAACACAAAGCTATTCAGTTTTTTCAGCAAAACCGGATCATCATCACACAGACCTACTCTGATCATACTTATCGCCTCTGCCCTCTGGTATTTTCTGTCGCTCTTACTTATTATAAACAGTATCCCCCATCAGGACAATCTTTTTCGCTGCCGATTCAGGGACAAAGAGCGGGAATTGGAGGACAGGTTTGGATTTTTCCCTCTCAGACAGGTATACTAAACCAAACGGGCAGCACTTTTTGCTACAAGTATGCTGCGCAAACTTGGAATACATATGCCTGAATAAGCTCTGCAAAGAAAGGAATCCGACAATCAAATGAAAAAGACTAAAAAAACCGGAACTGTCGTCCAGGCAGTCAGAAACAACCTTTACATCATGGGCTTTGCCCTGCGTATCTGCCCCTCCCGGGTGGTTTTCTCCGGCATACGCTCCGGGCTGGATCAGTTTGAATATCTGTTCTTTTCCGGATATTTTTTGAAAAAAGTGCTCTCCCTGATCGAAACAGGAGGCAGCTTTCAGGAAATCCTTCTTTTCCTGGCTTTTACGGTAGGTTTGTTTTTCCTGGTCTTTCTCTATAACGGCTGGTATGACAACCTGCTTCTTCCGGTAACCGATGTGAAAATTTATCAGGGGCTTTACCGTACCTTATATCAGAAGGCGGGAAACAACGATCTGTCCTGTTTTGAGAACAGTGAATTTTATAATCGATATATGATGGCTATGGCCCAAAGCGACCAGCGGCTGATCAAAACCATCGGCAATCTGTGGCAGATTATCATCGGCACCGCGGCTGTGGCCGTCTCCTGGGTGATGATGATCCGCATCGACCGGTGGGTGATCCTTTTCGTCATAGCCCCTCTGATCGGAAATTTCGTGTTTGCCAATGCCCTCAACAGGTTGTCCTACCGGATCTATGAAGAATCCATGATCTTCCGCCGCATCGCCGATTATATTAACCGTGTCATTCATCTTTCGGACTATGCCAAGGAGCTCCGCATGACCGACATTTTCCATGTGATGGAAAAAAAGCAAAAGGAGGCTGAGGCGGGCATCACAGGCACCATGGACAAATATATGGTGAAAAACATCCTGCTGGGATGGGGATACCTCTATTTTACCTTTGTGATCATCTTCGAGGGCGTGATCTTTTACGGGGCCTACCGGGCCATGGTGTCCAAAACCATGCCCTTGTCCGACTTCGTGATCCTTACCAGCCTGATGACCTCCGTTTCCTGGATCCTCATCTCCTACACAAAGGCTTTGTTGGAGAGCATGAAAAACAGCCTCTTTATCCAGAATCTCCGGGATTTCATGGCCTATGAGCCCGCCATCCCCGAGGACTGGGACGGCATTCTGCCGGATCAGGAAATCCGAAGTATCGAATTTCGCAATGTGGGCTTTGCCTATCAGAATGGCCGGATGACCCTGAAAAATATCAGCTTCACCTTAAAAAGCGGACAGGCCTGCGCGTTGGTTGGCTACAACGGCGCGGGTAAATCCACCCTGATCAAGCTCCTGATGCGCCTTTATGACCCTACGGAGGGAGAAATCCTGTTAAACGGCATCAACATTAAGGAATATAACCTGAAAGCCTACCGGAGCCTGTTTGCCGCAGCCTTCCAGGACGGAAAAATCTTTGCCCGGAGCATCCGGGATAACCTGGTGATGGGCCGGGAGGGCGGGCAGGGGGCAGGCCATGGTTTCGGATCTGAATCTGGCCGTGGTTCTGGCTCTGGGTCTGGCCTTGGTTCCGGCTCTGATTCCGGCCTTCTCTGGGACGCGCTTTCCCAGGCCGGGATCAAACCTGTCATCGAAAAGCTTCCCAAAGCGATGGACACTGTCCTGACACGGGAATTTGATCCCCAGGGCGCCGTCCTTTCCGGCGGACAGGTCCAAAAGCTGGTGGCGGCCAGGGCTTTCTTTCAGGATACCCCCATCCGGATCTTTGACGAGCCCTCCAGCGCCCTGGATCCGATCTCGGAACATGACCTGATGGAAAGCATCAAAAAGGACGCTCAGGGACGGATTCTTCTGCTCATCTCCCACCGGCTCTCCTGTGTACAGGACATGGAAAAGATTATCGTCTTAAAGGACGGACGGATCTCGGAGCAGGGAACCCATGCCCGGCTCATGGAAGCAGAGGGGGAATACGCCGCCCTTTACCATATGCAGGCCCGGCAGTACCAAAAGGAAAAGGCCTTTGAGAACCCTGATTTTCCGGAAAAAGGAGGAATTTCTTTATGAAAAAAACATTATCCGGCCTTTGGTGGCTGTTTCGCTTTTGCCTTAAGACCTCTCCCAGGCTCCTTCTCTTTAACCTGTTTGCCGCCGTTGAGCAGAGCGCCTTTGTCTTTCTGGAATACACGGTCTGGATCGGATATAACCTGAATGCGGTGGAAAAGGGCGCGCCTTTTTCCCAGGTGGCCCTTCTGACTCTGGGGGTTTTTCTTCTGTTTGTGGTGCATCAGTTCGTTGACAGCATTTACTTCCAGTGGTCCTTTGACCGCATCAAGCCTGTGCTGAGCTTTGCCCTGCGCAGAAAAATCTACGAGAAGGCACAGACTATGGATTTATCCTGCTATGACGACCCGGACTTTTACAATGATTTCGTGCTCTCCACCACCCAGGCTGATCAGTGCGTGGAGCGGTTTATGGACGACGGCAAGGCTTTTCTCTTTGAACTCACAAACGCTGTGCTGTACTTTTCCTTCCTGTTTGCCACGGATAAAACCGGACTTATTCTAGCCATTCTCTGCGGCCTGGTGAGCTACCTTGCCAGCCATGCCTATTTCAGGCTCCAGGAAAAGCTTAAGCTGGAGCGGCTGTCTGCGGAAAGAGAACGGGATTATCAGCACAGGGTATTTTATCTCCACGATTACGCCAAGGAGCTGCGGCTCCACCCTGAAATGAAAGGAGTTCTTACCGACGATTTCGACAGATGTAATGAAAGAATCAACCGCCTGAACAAAAAATACGGCCCAAGGCTGTGGCTCCTCAGCCTTTTCAAGGAGTATGTCCCCACTTACCTTTTGCTCTATGCCCTGTATCTTCCCTGGCTGTTGTATCAGGCTATGGTGGAGCAGACCATCTCCTTAAGCTCCATTGTCATCCTCCTTGCGGCTGTCCGCAGGCTGATCAAGCGCACGGTGGCGCTGATCGGGTTTTTGCCTGCCTTCTCCTACAACGGAGCCTTTGTGGAAAAAATACGCCGCTTTCTTGCCTATGAGCCAAAGATCGTGGACGGAGAAGCCGCGGTGACGGAGGGCTTTGACTGTCTGACTCTTTCCCATGTGGGCTTTTCCTATCAGGGTCAAAATCCGCAGGGCCAAAGCAACGAATCCTCATCCGATACGCCCACCCGGCCAAGGGAAATCCTGCAGGATATTAATCTGGAAATCAAAAAAGGCCAGAAGATCGCCCTGGTGGGCTACAACGGCGCAGGCAAAACCACTCTGGTCAAGCTTCTGATGCGGCTCTATGACCCCTGCAGCGGCGCCATTTTACGAAACGGTCAGGATATACGCAGCCTAAAGCTCTCTGACTATCGGAAGGGAATCGGAGCGGTTTTCCAGGATTTTAAGCTCTATGCCGCTTCCCTGCGGGAAAACGTGGTGATGGATCTGTGTTCCATGGACAAACAGGAAACCTACCGGGTGGAACAAGCCCTCCACCGGGCCGGGTTCGATCTCTCCGGCCAAAAGCTGAAATATCAGATCGAAACTCCTCTTACCACGGAATTTGAAAAAGACGGGGTCAATCTTTCCGGCGGCGAAAGCCAGAAGGTAGCCATCGCCAGAACCCTTTACAGAAACCATGACCTGATCATCATGGACGAACCCTCCAGCGCCTTGGATCCGGCCTCCGAATTCAAATTAAATCAGGAGCTCAAGGAAATCGCGGAGGATAAAACCGTGATCTTTATCTCCCACCGCCTTGCCACGGCCCGGGACGCCGACTGTATTTACATGATGAAGGAAGGGCGTATTGTGGAGCAGGGCACCCACGCCCAGCTCCTTAAGCTGGGTGGCGAATATTGCAGGATGTGGGAATTGCAGGCCCAGGCTTATCAGTAACACTTTTTCCAAAAAAGGGGAGACGGCTTCGCTCATTCCACCCAGGGAGGTCAGAAATGCATTCCTCAAAAACAGGAGACAACAGGAAAATTACAATTTATGATATAGCGGCGGAGGCAGGGGTGTCGGCCTCCACCGTTTCCAGAGTTTTGACAGGCAGCGCAAGGGTTAATGAAACCAAAAAGGAAAAGGTTCTGGCCGCGGTGGAGAAATACAGCTTTACACCCAACGCCCTGGCAAAGGGGCTTGCTGACGCCAGAAGCCGTATGATCGGACTTTTGATGGCCGACATCAGAAATCCCTATTATTCTTCCATGTTCGTGGCCTGCGAGCAGGCGGCCAGAAAGGAAAACTACAGCGTATCCGTATACAACTTTTTAAGGGATATGGATCTGGAAGAGCAATTGCTGGGAAAGCTTAAAGAGCAGAGGGTGGACGCCATCATTCTTTTGGGCGGACACGCAGACGAGCTGGTTACCAATATAGAGTACGCGGAGCGGATCAATACTATCATGGAGCAGATTCCTGTCATCCTGACCGGAAAGCTGGACGGAACAGGGTGCGATATGGTGAGGATCGACCATATGAAGTCCATGGATCTTCTGATGGGGCATCTGCTCTCTCTCGGCCACGAAAGAATCGCCGTTCTCGGGGGAAAAATGGACGTGCTGTCCACCTACGAGAAGGTGATGCGTTACAAACAGATTTTGAAGAGCAGCGGGCTGTCCTTTGACCCCGACCTGATCGGGCAAGGCGGCGGTTACGACATCCGTTCCGGCTATACCCAGATGAATGAGCTGTATCAGAAAAAAGACCTGTCTGCCATGCCCACAGCGGTGATTGCAATCAACGACTATGGGGTCCTTGGGGTCATGCAGAGCATCCGGGAGCATGGCGGAAAGATTCCGGAGGATATAGCGGTGGCCAGCTTTGACAATACCTACATAGCGGAGACCGCCATGCCCTGCCTAACCAGTGTCGGTTATGATTATGAAGCGTATGGCTCCCTGCTGGTAAAGGCGGCTATCGGGCGGATGAACGGCCTGCCGGTGGAAAAGCTACAGATGGTGGAGCCGATGCTTGTCGTGAGGGAAAGCAGCGGTTTGCTGCCTAAATAGAATAGACAAAAACCGCCAAAGTGTAACAGATTTTTTACACTTTGGCGGTTTCCACGATCATGCACGTGGCAGCCTTTGTCTTTTCGGGCTGCACCTATGCCATGCCCGTATGCATCCCCCGCAGGGGCCTTCTTCCAACACTCTTTATTTATTCAGCAGACAATAATTTTCATACGCATTGGAATTTTCATCTAACACGGCAAGGCTGCACATAATTTCCACTCCATGCTTCTCAAAATACTTTGCAATGTTTCTCTTCAATACAACGATACTCATAATAAACATCTCCTTTTCTCATTGCCATTTATTTCCTTGTTACGAGTATCATTTTATCCCAAAGGCCTTAGTCTGAATAGAAACCATTTTGACTTTATTTAAGTCGATATTGACTTCATATTCCTTCTGTTATATGATTATTTATGTAAAATATCAGATGCGTTAAATATTTATCAATGTCTATATTGACTTGTCATTGTCTCGCGCAGTTTGATCTTTCCATATAAAAGAGCAGTATTGATGCGGAAGGAGAGAGTTATGGAACAGCCCTATTATAAAACGATACGCTCCTTAAGCCCCATGGGGACTCTCATTAGATTTATCACCACCCCCGGCGGACGCCATCCCCTGCACTGGCACGAGGAGCTGGAGATCCTTTATCCCCTGAACGGGGAAATCGACCTGCGGATCGAGGGAAAGCTGCACCCGCTGAATAAAAAAAACCTGGCAGTGATCGAATCCTCCCAGGTACACAGCACCTATGCCCACGATAAAACTTCCATGTTCGTCAACATCCACTTATCCAAAAAACTGCTTGCAAACTATCTTCCCGATATTGAACTCCATCAGATCCGCTGTACTCCTGACGAGATAGAAGACGAGCGTTTTCCAAACTACCGGGAGATATGCGGGCTGATGGAAACCCTGACCCGGCTTTATATCATGGATCTGCCCGTCTATGCCCTGGAAGCGGAGGGACTTGTACTGCAGCTCCTCGCCCATCTGCTCCGGGATTTTTCAACGCTCACGGCTTCCGCTGCCTCCACCATGGATAAAATGACCCGGGAGCGGATCCGCTCCATCATCACCTTTACCGAACAGCATTTCCAGGAGCCAGTCACTCTCAGTGACGGGGCCGACCACCTTGGCCTGGGGAAGGAATATTTCTGCCGCTTTTTTAAAAAGAATATGGGAATGTCCTTTTTAAACTATGTAAACGAAGTACGCCTTTCCCATGTCTATCAGGATCTGCAAAATTCGGACGCTCCTGTGGCGCAGATCATGGAGGATAACGGGTTTACCAACCAAAAGCTCTTTAACCGGGCCTTTAAAGAGCTCTACGGACAGACCCCTTCCTCCGTGCGGCGCTCCCGGAATGTTTGAAGCTATTCGGCTTTCTCCGGCTTTGCCTCTAATGCTTCTCTCAGTTTTTGGATAGTTGCATCCCTTTCTGCCAACATTGCGTCTTTTTTTCCCAACATTGCATCCTTTTCCGCCAACATTGCGCTCTGTTCTTCCAGCATTTTCCTCTGCTCCGCCAGCATCCACTGCCATCCAAGCTGTGTACGGTAATAATCTTCCCGCGCCTCACACTGCATGCGGATCTTCTCCTCCTGGGTCAGCTGATGTATCGTATTTGCCGCCTCGTCTATATATTCATTCTTCTTCGCCAGCATATTGATCTCCTCCCATGTATTGGCTTTGAAAAGGGATGCCCAAACATCAAGCTGATACTGCTTATCCTGCTCTGTTGCCAGTTCCCTATGGGTTAAGTCTAACACAGAAAGGCGCAGTTTGTCACTATATAAAGTATACGTTTTCACATTTAACATCTTGTAGGTGGCATAGAACTCCGGATATTGGGGAAATAAGCTGAAATTCAGGATTCCGATCTGAATTACCGGTTTGACCGTCTGGTATTTCTCTCCTGATGTCAGCTGGCTGAAGTCTCTGCACAGATAACATAAGGAGCGTTCCGTCCAGTTATGCTCATTGATCACCTGCATTTCAAGGTTGATTCTCGTATGATTATTTAAGGAAACCCGGATGTCCAGGATAAATGTTTTATCGTTCACTGAGTTCCCCAGTTCGATAGGATTCATAATCTCCGCGGAGGATATGGTTTCCGGTTCCCTATAGAGCAGGGCGGCCACAAGCCCCTTAAGCGCTCTGTTATTCCTCTGTAAAAAGGCGCGGAATAAGTAGTCATTAGTCATGGGAATGGGCACTGCCCCTGTGGGACGCGGTTTCGGAGACTGGGTCAATTCGGCATGGATAGGCATAGAGGGTTCCTGTTTGACGGTTTCTTTGGATACCTGAGATTTGTTCATAGACGTGTCCTTTCTTGGTTGTTCTTGGTTATTTTCGGATTGGTTGGAAAAACATTGAAATGAAATTAATTGATCAGGAATGTGATAAAGTTCTCTGGGTCTGATGATATTACTTAGAGCAAAAAGAATGTATCGGGCAAGAATGCCCTGTAAAAAGGATAGCATAGTCAAAAGAGATACACAAATTAAAATTTTCTAAACTTATCCAAAGGCCTGAAGGAATTAAGATTTTGTTATATGAGGGCAGAACGTGCTGCCCTCGTGTTATGAATCAGGATACTCCGCAAAATTTCTACAACTTCTTAAAAAGCCCCCTCGATCCCCTCAAAATTCACCCTTCTGACTTCTCCGTTTTTCAGGCAGATGGTGGTGGTGCCATAGGCGCCTGTGCGGGGCGTATCCTCATAAAGGATTTCCCGGATTGGGAACAACTCTTCATCCGTAAACACACATTCCGCTTCTCCCTGCCCTGGCTCTTGTCCCGGCAGCTCTGCCGTGATCACCTGGGAAATTAAGAGGTAAGGCTCCGCACTCCCATACTGCTTGCAGCTCTTCATGGACGCACAGATCACAATGGAGTCCCGTGAATCCGGATTGGTGCCCCTGCTGCGAACCACCTCCATCCTTTCCCATCCCTGGTAGCAGGTCATAGCCATCTGCCTGGGTACTCCCCTGTGATCCCGGCCAATCAGGATAATCGCCTGGGCAAGGCTGCCGTCAGGAAGTCTCTCTTCCCTTTTCAAAATCCTGGTCCCGCTGCCATCCGCACCCGGATTATCCGGGAACCCGTAGGAGCCCAGGGTCATGGTCACCGGCCTTCTGATCAGGCGCAGCTTATCCACCCGCATAATTCCCCGCTCCACCGGGAAATCCGCAAGATTGACAGCCTGGATCCAGTGCTGTTCCAGGGCGAGAGTTCCGTCAAAAAACTGTCTGCGGTAGAGCACTCCGTCCTTCTCGCCGCACCACAGGGTAATATTCCCTCTGGAAGGCGTCTCCTTTTCCTGTTCAAAAAGAAGGTACTGCTGAGCTTCGCACACTGTCCGCCCGGCTCCGGCTTCTTCCTCCTGCTCCAAAGCCGAATCCTTTTGGGGGCACGGCGTGGATTCCCATGGATACTTCGTATTATAATTCAGCTTTCCATAGTTCCACATGCCATGGATATCCCCGGCCTCCTTAAAGACCTTGGCACTGCGCAGGATGGTTTCCCCGTTCGCCTCATGGTTGGTGTAGCATAGGGCCGGACCTGCCAGGGTGGTCTCTTTGATCCCGCCCTTTTCCAGCTTCTCCCATGTACCATTGTTCTCCTTAGCCGTCCAGAAGGGATGCTCCGGCGGCAGCTCCAGGCACAGAAAAGCCTTTCCCATCCACAGCGGGGACTCCGCGCAGGAATATCCCTGCACCAATGGCGTAAACTGATCGTAGAATCCCAGGGTAGGCACCCCTTTATATAAAAAGTCATCCCTTGTCAGAAACTGGAGCAGGGAACCGGAGGCAATCCTTCTTGCCCTTCCGGGATCTGCCTTGGGGGATCGCAAAAAGAAATTGGCGGCCAGAGGGCCTGTGGCCCCATTCCGGTAGATGCAGCTTCTTCCCCACATATTGGTAAAGCCGTCCCGGTCAAAAAAGTCCGGATAATTTTCCATTAACTGGTTGGAGCATTCCTCAAACCGCCTTGCCAGATAAGGCTCGTTCTCATACCCGTACCAACTGTTCCAGATGGGCGCATAGATGTTGAAGGCCCAGCAGGAATAATAGTCAAAGCACTGACCGTCCCGGTACCAGCCGTCCCCTACGGTATAATTCAGAAGGGCCTGCGCATGATCCACCATAATCTCTTTATCAATCTCATACCCTTCCTTATGTAAAAAGGCAAGATCCAGCAGATTAAAAAAACGCCAATTCTGAGGCACTGTATTTCCGTGGGCAAACCCGGAGAGAAGGGATGCGATCCGATCCTTTTCTTCCTTGGTATAACTCATCCAAATCTGCTCCCGGCAGGCCTGCAGGCCGATCACCAGGGCACTGGTCTCCACCGTCTGCTGGAAGGTCTTAAAAGGATCATCGCGGCCGGTAAGGCTGCACATATCCTCATAGCTTCCCACATAAACCGCGTCCTCTTTGGTACAGGCCCGCAGGATGTGCTTTTTATAATAGTCCTTAAGGCGTATGCCGCAGATTTCAATGTCCGGTTCATTCCTGATCATCACGGAGGCGATGAAGAAAGAGCGGGTAAGCCCTTCAAATATTTCCGCCTTTCTCTCCGCCTCCTGCTGCGCCGCAGGAGCTGTAAGGTGGGGATAGGTTACTTTGGTCTCCTTTCTCGGCATCACGATAGGGTCATCTATACCGGAAAGGTTCCCGAAAATCCCCTCCAGCAGGTAGCGGCCTGCGTCCAGCCAATGTTTTCTGGTCATCCCCGTGTAGGGGCTTAAATTATAATCCGGATTTTCAACTTTAAATACCATTTGACAATTGCTCTCCTTATCCTGTTTTTCCTATTCATAGTACTCTTAATCCAGGTGGATTTCAACCGCAATCCGCACTGGTATTTCCTTTATGAATGTGATAAGCTATGTTTATTGCGCAACAGAAAAAAACGGGGCAAATAAGCAAAGGGGCGTACAAAATGAATTCTTTCAGGTTTATATGGCAGTACATACAACGCTACAAATTCCGGTACACCGCCGGTATTATCACTCTTTTTTTCGTGGACTTTTTTAACATTTTCATTCCCAAGGTGACGGGCTCCATCACGGACGGCCTGACCGCCTCCTCCCTTACCATGAGCGGGATCCGCAGGCACCTGCTTGCGCTCTTTTTGCTGGGAGCCGGGCTGGCCCTTGGACGCTTTCTCTGGCGCTACTTTCTCTTCGGCGCCTCCCGGGGAATTGAGCGGAGCCTGCGGGACGATATGTTCGCTCACCTGGAAACTCTGGATGTGGAATATTACAACGAACACAAAACCGGGGATCTTATGACCCGCTTTACCAGCGATTTAAATATGATTCGCATGGCCATCGGGCCTGCGGTGATCTGCGTCTTTGACGCCACTGTGATGACCGTTATGGTGATCGCACAGATGATGGTCTACGTCAATGTGCGCCTGACCCTCCTTGCCCTGATTCCCATGATCCTGATCTGTGTTGGGGAAATTTATTATGGAAAAATCATGCACCCCAAGTATAAAGCCCGGCAGGAGGCTGTCTCCGATCTCACCGACTATGTGCAGGAGAGCTTTTCGGGGGTGCGGGTGATCAAGGCCTTTGTCCAGGAACGGGCCCAGATGTACGGTTTTTTGAAAGCGAATCAGAATACCATGGACAAAAACCTGACGGTGGTGCGCCTGCAGGCTATCGTCATGCCCCTGCTCGACGTGATCATCGGTTTCAGCAGCCTGATCACCCTGATCTACGGCGGCTATCTTGCCCTGACCGGAGAGATCACCCTGGGGCGTTTCGTGGCCTTTAACCAGTATATCAACATGCTGGTCTGGCCCATGCTTGCCTGCGGCGATGCCATCAACATGTTTTCTCAGGGAAGCGCCTCCATCCGAAGGGTGCAGGAGGTATTTCAGGAAAAGCCCATGGTACAGGATAACGACCAGGTAGTTTCCGCTCCCAAAATCAGGGGAGAGATTACCCTTTCCCATCTGACCTTTCTTCACAAAGGGCACAGTGAGCCCACCTTAAAGGACATCAATCTGGAAATCCCGGCAGGAACCACCCTTGCCATTATCGGGCGCACCGGCAATGGCAAGTCTACTCTGGTGAATCTGCTTCTGCACTTGTACAACACCAAACCGGGCATGATTCTCATCGACGGTCAGGACATCAACACCATCCCCTTAAAGGAACTGCGGGAGCATATTGCCTATGTACCTCAGGATAACTTCCTTTTCTCGGACACCCTGAAGTCCAACATTTCCTTCGGCGCCCAGGAAACGGACATGGACGCCGTGGTTCGGGCCGCCCGGGCTTCCTGTATCCACGAGAATATCGTCGCCTTCCCCGACGGCTATGAGACTATGGTGGGGGAACGTGGAGTCACCCTCTCCGGCGGCCAGAAGCAGCGAAGCTCCATTGCCCGGGCCCTGATCAAGGACGCCCCTATCCTGATATTGGACGATGCTCTCTCCGCTGTGGACACTGACACAGAGGAGCAGATTTTGAAGAACCTGAAAGAAAACCGACGGGGCAAAACCACCATTCTGATCGCTCACCGTATTTCCACCATCCAAAACGCGGACATCATTATGGTTCTGGAGGACGGAGAGGCCAGGGAGATCGGAAACCATGCTTCCCTCATGGAGCTGGATGGTATTTATAAGGATATGTTTGAAAAGCAGCAACTGGAAGCTGCCATCGGAGAAAAAAGGGCGGCGCTGCACACCGATTTTTCGGATAGCAATACCCGTGGCTCTGCCCGTGCTGTCAAAGGAGGTACACTCTCGTGAAACGGCTGCTTACCTATTTAAACCCACACAAAAAGACGATGGCCCTTGCCACCCTGCTGGTGCTCTTCATCATCGTGGTGGAGCTCTACCGCCCTATCATTATAGGAAATGCCATTGACGACCATATTAACGGCTATTATCACCCCTATGCCGTGACCGCAGAAAACAGCCCCGGCGCTGTGGCCTATAAAAACCTGTGGCTCACACGGGAATTTGATCCGGACAAAGCGTCGCAGTTTTATCAGATTTTTCTCTGGCAGGATGGGTACTACATGGCAGAAAATATAAGCAGGGATGAGTGCGCCCTGTTGGAAGGGGCCTCCCCGGAAATCCTGTCCCAATATGTAAAGGAAGGGGCCGTTCCTCTGGAAAAAGAAGCACTGTCGGCTCTTCGCCGCTACGACTTTACCGGCATCCTTACCGCCGCTCTCCTTTATCTCGGTATGCTGCTTTTGGGATTCGTCTTAAATGCTTTGGATACCTGGATGCTCCAGAAAATGGGGCAGAGCATTATCTATGAAATGAGAAAGGAAGTGTTCGGCCATATCCACAGCCTTTCTCTGAGCTTTTTCAACACTACCCCGGTGGGCAAGCTGGTGACCCGGGTTTCCAACGACACGGAGGCGGTGAACGAGCTTTTTTCCTCTATTTTGGTAAAACTCTTTAAAAACGTGGTGAAGATCATCGGCTATGCCGTGGTCATGCTTTCCATCAACGTTACCATGGCGCTGGTGTCCTTTGCCCTGCTTCCGGTGGTGACGGTGCTTACCTTCCTGTTCCGCCATCTTTCCCGCAAGGCTTATCAGATTACCCGCAACAAAATCACGGACATCAACACCTTTTTATCCGAGCATATCTCCGGTATGCGGCTGATTCAGATTTTTGCCCGGGAAAAGGAAAAATATGAGGCCTTTTGCCAGAAATCCCAGGAGCTCTACCAGGCCAACTGGCGGGAGGTCATGACCTTTGCCATCTTCCGCCCCTCCATCTACCTGGTCTCCATCCTTGCCATGGTGCTGGTGATCGGAGCCGGCGGTTCCTCCGTATTAAAGGGAAGCCTCTCTCTGGGAACCCTGTTTATCTTCATCACCTACATCGGCAGCTTTTTCGAGCCTATCCAGGAGCTGGCGGAGCAGTTCGGCACCCTCCAGTCCTCCCTTGCCTCCGCCCAGAAAGTCTTTTCCATTCTGGATGAAAAGCCCCAAATCACAAATCCTCCCCAGCCGGTGGAGGCAGAGATTCAGGGGCGGATCGAGTTTCGCCACGTTTGGTTTTCCTACGAAAAGGAGCCCACAGAGGAGGATTATATTTTGAAGGACGTGAGCTTCGTGATCCGTCCCGGGGAGAAAGCGGCCTTTGTAGGAGCCACAGGGGCAGGAAAAACCTCCATCCTGAATCTGATCGGACGCTATTATGATATTCAGAAGGGGGAAATCCTGATCGACGGCGTGAATATCCGGGAAATTCACACAGATGTGCTGCGAAGGGCCATCGGGCAGGTACAGCAGGACGTGTTCCTTTTTACAGGAGATATTAAGGGCAACATCTCTCTGGGCAATCCCTCCATCACCGATGACGAGATCCGCTCGGCGGCCCGGACGGTGCATGCGGATACCTTTATCGAAAAAATGCCCGGCGGCTACGACGCCCCTGTCACGGAACGGGGCAGCACCCTCTCCGCCGGACAGCGCCAGCTCCTCTCCTTTGCCAGAACCCTTGCCTACAAGCCGACGATTCTGGTGTTGGACGAGGCCACTGCCAATATCGACACGGAGACAGAGAGCCTGATCACCCACGCTCTGGAAAGCCTGATGGAAGGCCGCACCACCATCATGGTGGCCCACCGCCTTTCCACCATCCAGCACGCGGATAAGATCATGGTCATGCATAAAGGCCGGATCCGGGAATCAGGCTCCCATCAGGAACTGCTGGCAAAGGACGGGCTGTACAAACGGCTCTATGAACTGCAGTTGGTGGAGCAGGGGTAAGAAACTATCCATATATCATCAAGGCCACCGGCCAGGCCGATGGTCTTGATGCATAATTTTCATGTTCCCTGTCCGGTATCTACTCAAACGACGGTAAATACGGATTATAAACCTGCTTATTCATTCTGCTTTCCTCCAACTACCTTCATTTCAAAAGGCTTCAATTTGATCCGCCCTCCCTCAAAGAGGAAATCTTTTTCGGCATCATCATTATTGAATACAAAGATAAAGCATCCCTCCTCTCCTTCCCGTACCGTAATCTCCACCCGTTCAGGAATATCTTTGTAATAAGGAAGTTCTGCCAATTGCAATGTCTGTTCTGCCAACTTTCGGCACAACGCCGGCAGTCCTACTGTCCCTATATAGTATACCGTTCCCTTTCCATAAGCATTTCGTGTTGCCGCTGGTTTTCCTGCATAAAAGTCCTCACCATATACCCCTAACGCTTCGGCACTTTCCAAATGCAGAATGTCACACCAGTGTGTCCCCTGGTAATTTTCCCCGTCCATTTCCACCATAATTTTTCTATTTCCGATGGCATCGTACTCTTCCACCCAACAACCTGTCATATCTCTATAGTCTCTGGGAAGCGGCTGCATGATGCAATTATTATTTTCATCCTTAACTCCGCTGCGCGCTGTAAGCAGCACAATACCGCCCTCCCTGGCAAAACGATGCAACTGCTCCACTGCCTTTTGGGAACGGACATACATCGTTGGCGCAACCACAATGCGGTATCCCTCAAGCTCTTCTTCCTGAGAGATAATATCCACATTTACCCCATAATGGGAAAATGCATTGTGAAAGGCCTGCATCTGTTCAAAATAGTAAATGCCCTCCGTCTGTAATTGCAGCTTAAAGGCATATTCACTGTCAAAACCGCATAGCAACGCCACTTTTGCATTTATCCTGGTTTTGTCTATATAGGACAAGCCCTGCACCGTCCGGCACAAATCTTCAAACTCCGCATAGCGTCTGCCCGGTACATTGCTATGGTCAATTAGTCCATGCCAGAACATTTCCGCGCCTCCCACCGCTGTACGAAACCGGAAATGAAGCACAGCCTCCGCTCCGTGGGCAAAGGCCTGTAATGCATACCCCTTTAGCATACCAGGCCTTACTGTCGGCCCCATCTTCATCCAGCATCCGGTAGCTCCGCTGAGCTGTTCCATAATCCAAAATTTTTTGCGCTTTACTCCCCGAATCAAATCCAGGTGAAATGCATGGGAATAATACCCCTCCTCGGGAAGAACTGTGGTTGGATAATTGTCATAAGAGCAAAAATCCAACTCTTCAAATAAATCATAAAAATCTGTCATAGAACCGCTGAAATAGGTGTTCGTGGTAATGGGTATCCGGGGAAAGTATTCCCGCAGGAGTCTCAACTGAAACTGCACATACTCTACCGTACTCTCGGACATAAATCGCTGGTAATCCAACATATAGGCTGGATTATACTGTGTTATCGGCCAGCCTCCAAGAGGCGGATAAATCTGCTGCCATCCGGAATAGCTTCCGCTCCATACCTCATTATGATAAGCCTTATTAACTGCTTCCAGAGAACCATATTTTTCTTTCAGCCATTCCCGGAACTTTCCGGCACAGACTTCGCAACAGCAGTATGGGGAATCTACCTCGTTATCAATCTGCCATGCCGCCACATTGGTGGCATTCCTGTAATGTTCACCCATTTTTCGGACAATTTTTTCCGTATACCTGCGGTACACAGGAGAATTATAGCATCGATGGCCCCGCACTGCCGGTTTCATCCTTTTTCCGTCTCGTCCAACCTGCAAAGCTTCCGGGTACTTCTCATAAAGCCACAGAGGCGGACAGTTCGTAGGCGTACACAGGATCACCTGAATTTCCCTTTCCTGGAACAGAGCAAGCGCTTTATCCAACCAGGAAAAATCATATTCTCCCTCCTGCGGTTCCATTACGCTCCATGCAAACTCTGCCATCCGCACCAGCTCCACTCCGCTTCTTTTCATTAAATCCGCATCCTGCTCCCAAAGCGCCTCATCCCAATGCTCCGGATAATAGTCCACCCCTATTTTCATTGTTACACCTCGTATGCCATGAGCTTACCCATGTCTTTCCTTTTTAAATATCAGCCACTTCCATTTCGTCCACGGGAATTCCAATTTTACTGGCATTTACTGCCTCAATCAGAAGTATCTGACTGCCATCAAAGGCAGAATCTTCCCCCTCGCCTTTTGTCCTGCTCTCAATAGCCGCTTCGATTTCAATGACCTTTCTACTCCCTGCATCCATATCAAAATAATTGTCACTGTAAAAAACTCTTTTATCCGGCATGAACAGACGTACCGATCGGGCAAAACGCCTGGCTTTCAATATGATACGAAGCTTATTCCCACTTCGCTGTGCCTGTACCGCACAAAGTCCCCTGTCTCCAAGCTCCATCCTGTCATTCTCGTCAAGATCCAAAAAGAAAATACGGTTTTCAGTCCTGATGTCCTCTCCAATAAATTCCATCCGCACATACTGCCGGGCATACAATGCTTTTCTCTCTTCCACGTCCAGTCCGTCCCATATTTCGTCTTCTGATCGGAATTTCAGGCAGATCGCGCTATCGGACGGCACGATCACGGGCTGCGTCTCTTCCTTATAAATCTGCCCGTCAAAATCAAGACGCTGCCACGTAAATGTACCCTTCTTCTCCTTCAAAGTCTCATTGATTCCATAAAAAGCAATTCCATCCTCCCGCTCAATACCTGCAACCAAAAAATCCTCATAAGCCCTTTTGGTCACAAAATAGCTCATCTTAAAATTACCATACATATCAACAGCGCACATATGGGATGGAAAAATGCCGCCTACCGGGCAGTCCGCCAGAGGATCATTAAATTTCCAATACAAAGTGCCGTTGCATATTCCCTTCAGGCTCCGAAAATATTCAATCCAGTACTTCAACGCCTGTGCGTGAAACATCTGCGTATAGATTATCGCCTTGTCAAAATCGTCATTATCCAAATATTTTTTACAGGATGGCAGAAATTTCACCATCTCTTCCGGGTAACGCAATTGTTCCCGTCGGAAATTAAATCGGTAAAAAGTATCCTTATCCGGCATTCCCACAAACCCAAATTCGCTCACAAAACGGGGACGATATCCGAGAATACGTTTATAATATTCCCTTCCATAGTCCCGATCAGCAGATATCCCTTTATCTGCTGACATTATATAAAGATGCTGATCGCCCTGATGCTGTGAAGAAGGGTCATCCCCACCTCTTTTTTCCGGTGATGGGGAGCAAGGGGACGTAGGAATGTAGTAACGTTCAGGATCCAAATCCTCACATATCTCTCGAATAACCTTATTTCCTATTTTATCCTTTTCAAACTCATACTGCCGTCCTGCCCACCCGTATGCCTGACCATTCTCATTATCCCCTGACCAGATTGCCAGACAGGTGTAATTACGGTACCGCAGTACTGCATCCTGTGCCTCCCTGCCCACGTTTTCCAGAAAGGCCTCACTCTGGGGATAAATTCCACAAGCCAACATGAAATCACTCCAGATGAGAATTCCAAGCCTATCACAAAGCTCAAACATCCGGATGCTTTCGTAAATTCCTCCGCCCCAGATACGCAGCATACTTAGGTTTCCCCGGACAGCATCCTCCAGATAATTCTCATAATCCTGATTGGAAATCTCCGTGTACACAGCCTTAATCGGCACCCAATTAGCTCCCCGGATAAAAAGCTTTCTCCCGTTCACCGCAAACTGAAAACCCTCACCGTCCGGCTGGGGTTCCCGTAACAGCTCCACGGTCCGAATACCAAAAAAATGACTGCATTTTTCCAAAAGCTCACCATCTCTGTATAGTGATAGATCAAGCTGATACAGTGGCTGCTCTCCGTACGGCCTGGGCCACCACAATCTTGGATGCTCCACCGTAAGCGTAAGCTCCTGTGCTTCTCGAATGGAAAACCTCTGGCGAAAAACCTCGTGTTCCCCGGGTTCTGCCAATCCAACCTCCACCTGATACCTCTCTTTTTGCGGATGGTCGCAAGCCGACCAATCTATGGGAACTGACAGAGAGAGCCTTGCCCACACTGCTTCTTCCCTCTGCCTGTGAATTTCGTTTGTGTACAAATACCAATTAGAAATTGATGCTTCCGATCTACCCACTAAGGTAATCCCTTTCCAGATACCTGTTGTCACTATCCGGCCACAGAAATCCCAGGAATAATTCATCTGTGCTTTCCTGGCCAATATCCGGTCGCTTGTGGTAATAGAAAAAATTCCTTTTTGCTCTGCCTTCTCTACCGCTCGGATTGGAGATTGGAAGCGGATCACCAACACATTCCTCTTTCCCGGCAATAACACACCCTTCACAAAATATATGTAGCGGCGATGCATATTCTCCCCACTGCCAATCCATACACCGTTTAGATAAAGATCACAAAAAGTGTCCAATCCCTCACATATCAACTCAATCTGATTTCCGCCAAAATCCGGCGGTGCCATAAAAGCCCGATAATAGATCCAATCGCATTCCTCTACCCAACGTTCTTCCTCCGGATCTTTATTATAGGTATGCCCCCGCAATAAACCGGCCCTTCGCAGTGTTACATGAATATCCTCCGGTATCTGTGCCGACAGCCATCCCTCCGGTACAAAATCCTTTTCCAATATTTCTCCAAGCTCGGCTCCAAAAGACAGATACCTCACTTTCCATTCGCCGTTTAACTGTATTTCCATGATAACCCCTTTTTCTGGGGGCGCCCACATAGCTGTAGCCGGTGAACGCCCTCCTTCCAGCCTTAACCCTTCAATCCTGAAAAAGCCACGCCCTCTATCAGATACTTCTGGGCGCAAATATAGACAATCAAAATGGGAATCAGGGAACACACTGTACCCGCCATGATCAGCCCATAGTCCGTATTATATTGGGAACGGAAACTGGCAAGTCCCAACTGGATCGTCTTATAATCATCGTTATCCAGATAAATCATGGGTGCCAGATAGTCATTCCACATAAAGGTAAACTGAAATACCACCAATGTTGCCAGAGAAGGCGTACACAGAGGAAATACCACCTTGGAAAAAATCCCAAATTCCCTGCATCCGTCAATTCTTGCTGCTTCGCACAGATCGTCAGGTATTCCTGCCATGGCCTGCCGCATCAGGAAAATACCAAATACACTCACCAGATTCATGATAATAATTGACCAGGGCGTATTGTA
This sequence comes from uncultured Lachnospiraceae bacterium, assembly GCA_949949005.1. Lineage (GTDB taxonomy): Bacteria > Bacillota > Clostridia > Lachnospirales > Lachnospiraceae > Suilimivivens. Next base: position 26,793 of record CATLHM010000009.1, on the reverse strand, counting down.
GAAGCCAAGCCGCTTATTAATCATAAACTGAGGAATCATAACCGCATGCCAGGGTACCATCATGGTTGCCAGATAAATCATAAATATGAAATTTTTCCCTGGAAAGCGCAGCTTGGCAAAGGCATAAGCCGCCATGGAGCAGGTGATAATCTGCCCTACGGTAACGGTAATCGAATACAAAAACGTGTTTCTGAAATACTTGAAAAACGGAATCTTTGTCCACACTTCCACATAATTTTTCAACCGGATGGGCTCCGGAATCCACCGGATAGGATAGAGAAAAATTTCATTATTATTCTTGAAGGATGAGGTAATCATCCACAAAAAAGGCACCATCATACTAAAAGCAACTGCCAGAAGGACGATGATCAGTATTCCATTTGATATTAAATGTGTCTTGTTCTTTTTCATAGTATCAGTCCTCCTTTATTGATAGGTAACCCATTTTTTCTGCCCGATAAACTGTATAATTGTGATAATCAAAATCACAAAGAACAGGAAGTATGCCATGGCGGATGCATAGCCGAAATGCATGTATTTAAAGCCTTCCTGGTAAATGCGGTAAACCAACACATTAGTCGCCCGTCCAGGCCCTCCTTCCGTCATAACATTAATCAGGTCAAATACCTGGAAAGAGCTGATTGTCATGAGAATCACAACCAGGAATGTGGTGGGCGATAACAGGGGCAGTGTAATCCTGAAAAACTTAGTCAGGCCTCCGGCGCCATCCACATCCGCAGCCTCATACAATTCCTTTGAGATCGCCTGCAATCCTGCCAAAAAGATAATCATGTAGTAACCGGCACTTTTCCAGATCGAAACTACGATAATAGCGGGAAGCGCCCACTTAGTGGAAAGCAGCCAGTCCGGCGGTGATGAAATGCCGATTCCTCTTAAGAAATTGTTGATCGGCCCATTGTTCGGGTTAAAAAGTAAAGACCAGATAATACCCACTGCCACATTGGAGGTTATATATGGGAAAAAGAACACTGTCTTGAAAAAACTTGATCCCTTCAGTCCCTTATTCACGGCAACCGCAAGCAGCAGTGATAATACAATTGTCCCCGGGACCGTTGCCACTGCGTAAATCACATTATTTTTCAGGGATATGGTAAAATAACTGTCCTTAAACATATCCGCATAGTTCTTAATACCGATAAAATCCATGGTTTTAAAACCGTCATAATTCGTCATGGAAATATAAAATCCCATAAAGATCGGAATAATCATAAAAGTCAAAAATAAAATGGCACTGGGCAAAATGAACAGATAACCCGATATCACTTCACTTTTACGATATTTAATTTTTATATTCTTCTTTCCGTCATTTTTCTGCATAAATCGTTCCCCATAATAGACGGAAAGAGAAGACTCAAATCTTCTCTTTCCTGTTTTTCTTGACATAAGGATACCCGCTTAAGCCTGGCATACGCTGTTGGCATAAGACCAGTTCACACAGGCTTACTGTTTGCTCCGAATCTCCTCGCCCTGCGCCTTAAAGTTATTCATACACTCGTCGATATCAACCTCTCCAAGCAGGTAGAGCTGTGCGTTTTCGCTGAGCGCCGTAGTAAATTCGCCGTAATTCGCTACGTTGGGCTGCTCCTGAATCTTGTTCGCCTCGAAGAGGAAGTGCGTGGACTCTTTTCCACTGGCCTCTGCAAGAGACTTCTTTGCCTCATCAGAAGAATAGGCATGGATCATTCCTGTAGAGGAATAGATTGCCGAACCCTCCGAGCCACACAGATAGCTTAAGAAATCAAAGGCCTCGTCAGGGTATGCGCAGGTGCTGGTAATTGCCGCATACTGGAACTGTCCCCAGGATGTACCATCGGCTACACCTTCCGGAACAGGCATGGGAGCTACTTCCCAATTCACATCCGTTTCACCCTTTGCTCCTGCTTCCATCAGCATGTTTACACACCATTCGCCGTTGGGAAGCAATGCCACATGGCCATTTTGGAACTCTGTCATATAATCATACGTGCCAGAAGAAACCTCAGAAAATGTGTAATGAGAACCATTACTCATCAACTCGTTGAGAAGCTCTAAGGATGCCTGGATATATTCCGTATTCTCATCGTTGGCATATACCCCATGCTGTACGGAATAAAAATGATAAATCCAGTGTACCCAAAAACCAGCTTTTAAGGGTGAGCCATCCGCAGCAGTCTTACCGGAAAGCGCCTCTGCAAGCTGTGAAGAATAATCAACATACTCTTCCCAGGTCATCTGACCAGGAGCTTCCATACCAGCCTCACTGATGATATCCGCATTATAGAACAGCTCCCAGCAGGTAGTCCTTGTAGGCAGTGCATAAAATTTTCCTTCGTAATCACTGGTATTCCACATCTCGCCATAGGCTGCCGTATCAATATCGCTGCCCTCCAGCCTGTCTGTGATATCAAGCAGGGCGCCTACCTTTGCATAATTAGACATCTGTGCAACGCCACGGATATCAACCAGGTCAGCGTCCGTCTCGCCCGCAAGCATCACCTTCAGCTTATCGTCATAATCGGACTCAGGAACAACATTTAAGGTAACCTGAACTGCATCCTGCTCTTCATTGTAAGCATCTACCACTTTTCTGATATAATTTTCCTCATCACTCCATATGTAGAAATTCAGATTCACCTTATCTCCGCTTGCTGCCGAGGCGTTATCTTCCTCCTGCCCCGATGCGGAATCCTGTGCAGTTTCCTCCTCTGCCTTACTTCCTGTATCAGCTCCTGAATCGGCCGTCCCGCCAGACGAACCCGAATCGCTTCCGGAACCGCCACAGGCCGCCAGTCCCATAACCATTGTTGCACTTAAGAGAAGCGCAAGTATTCTCTTTTTCATGATAATGTCCTCCTTTTCTCTCTTGGATCTCTGCCGCATACAGCCGGCAAATACCAAATTGCATAATGTTTTTCTAACTTAATATATATTATTTTAAACACTCTGCATAGGAGGATATTTTATCAACCCTATTGTTTTAGAAATATGCCCAACTTCTTTACGCTTCTACCGACGCAGGATTTCCTCCCTGCTGCTCTCAAAGCACTCCATCATCTCATCCAACGAAAGCTCACCTATAAAATATTCTTCAGTAAGGCTTCTGAACTTCTCAATCAACACATCGTAATCATTCCACATGGGCTGCTCCATAATACGTTTTGCCTCAAAAAAAACCTTAGCACTCTCCCTGCCCAGGGCATCCTCGTAAATCTGCCGGATTTCCTCATCGGAATAGGCGGGAATGATGGCATCTCTGGCATAGATTCTGGCCCCCTGTTTCCCGCAGGAAAATTCCAAAAAGGCGAAAGCCTCCTTTGGGCTGGAACAATCTGTCGTAATTCCCGCAAACTGGTACATGCCTACCGTTGTCCCCGCTTCCACTCCCTGGGGTACGGGAACAGGCGCAATGCCCCACTGTGGTACAGAAACGCCCTCCGATTCATCCTCAAGGAACTGATTTGCCAGCCATTCTCCGTTCACCATCATGGCAATATTTCCTTTTTCAAAATCCGGACAATAATCATTATCCCTGAACCTGATATCTTCATAAGGCATATGACTGTCCCGGTAGAGACGGCCCATCAGTTCCAGACTCTCCCGGACTGGCTCCACATCATCATCCAAAAGATAATAACCTTTCTGGATTGCGCAAAACTGAGGTATCCACATGGGAAAATACCCTCCCCAAATCGTTTCATCTCCACTGTCTTTGGTCATAGCAAGTGCCAAGTCCTCATATTCCTCCCAGGTCATCTGTCCTGGATAAGGAACCCCTGCCTGATCGAACAGCTCCCGGTTATAATACAACACCCAGCAGGTACTTCGTGTGGGCATGGCATAATATTCGTTGTCTATTTTGATCGCATTATACATATTTCCATATGCCGTCACATCCAGATCACTCTCCTTCAGGTATTCCCGCAGTCCCAAAAGATGTCCCCTCTGCTGGAACTTAATTACATGGCTGTTTCCCCTGAGTCCTACAATATCTGCCCCCACACTCTCGCCATAATTCTCTACCCAGTCGTCATGATCTCCATTGGGAATGACATACAGCCGGACAGCCTCCCGTCCCTGCAAAGCATTCCATGCCTCCACTACCTTTCGCACATAGGTCTCTTCATCGCTCCAGATATAATAATTCAATGTAATGTCACTGCCCCCATCGCTCTCCCCCACCGCTTGTCCCATATGTCCATCCTCCCCACAGCCATAGAGCAGAAATGACATACCTATCAATACCATTGCAAGTATTTTACCGTTCTGCTTTTTCCAAAATCTCTTTTTCATAACTCTTGACCCGGCCTTTCTTTTTGTGGTATACCAAATATATGATCTATTTTATTGTTGCCTTTATCGTCTTACTATTAATTTTATACTTTCATCGGGATAAACGCATCTCCGTGAGATATCTGCTGGTCACCGGCATGCTCTACATCCTTGCCATCATCTGTATGATTCTATATCTGTCCAGGGATATTCGGTACTATAATATTATCAAAAATTACTTTTCCCTTCCCGATGCTGTGTGGAAAGCAATTATGTTTGCGCCCTTTCCCCAGGCCTGGCTTTTGCGGGCGCTAAACTTTTTTTCTCTGTCCACCATTTGGATGGGTATTCGTTTTTCCCTGACCTATTGTTCCCACGCTGACCGTAAAAGCATCGACTGGCTCATCAAATTCTTCTCTGTTTATCTGGCAGCAGAGTTTATTTTTTATGATCCTTTTGTGGAAAAAGCTGTTTATCTGATGCTCTATCCTGCTCTCCTTAACAGCGCCCAATATCATACTTTTTTATTCATAACCCACATCATAACACAAATTCTCAATAACGGCATTGTCCTTTTGAGCATTTTGAATCTGTTTCTGCAAAACAGACAGATTTACTCTTTTCCCTATTTCAAATATTTTGCTTTTGGTGAAACTCTCAGCTACACGCTGCTGATGATTTCCTACCTTGTCCTGTTTTGGCAGCTCCCTGTACACCCCATCCGTTTCTCCCGGATCTCCGGCTATACGGTTTATGCCTCCCTGCCCCTTTTTGACAACTACCTAATTTATCACATTTTCCCCTACTATCTGCTTGCTGCCTCTCTGATTATGGGCGTAAGCATTATCCTGCTCGCTCTGTTCTCGCGAAAAATAAATGATGATAATTTTTCCCTTTCCGGCAGGATAGATGCCGCTAACACAACCTCCAAGGCCTTTTGCCATTACATGAAAAATGAACTGCTTGCGATTCAGACACAAATACAATTTCTGGAAATAGCCCCTGAGAGCTGTGAGGAACTGAAAAGCATAACGGATCGTTGCCAAAATCTGTACCAAAGGCTGGATGTCATACACCGCAGTACCAAACAGTCTGTTCTGACGCTAAAAAACACCGATCTGGAAGCCCTGATTCACCGGGTTCTTGAACTGATGTCCAGCCAGCTCTCCGGCATCCACGTGAGCGTCACTGCCGCCGACAAGATTCCTCCCGTCATGGTGGATGCCAACTATTTCGAGCAGGCTATCCATAACCTGGTCTCCAACGCAGTGGATGCTATGTCATCAGGAAAAGATTCCTGCCAGCAATCTTTGCTTTTTACTCTATATTCTATTGACAACTGGGTGGCTTTGTCCATTGCAGATACCGGGCCCGGCATCCTGCCCCAGAATTTGCCCCATATTTTCGAGCCTTTTTTTACATCCTATCCCATGGCTGAACATTGGGGCATCGGTCTTACCGTTACCTATCAGATTATCCGCGCCCACAAAGGCAAAATTTCGGTATCCAGTGCGGTTGGAAAAGGAACTGTGTTCAAAATCCTGCTGCCCAATTTAAAAAACTTTAAAGAAGAAACACAATTTAGGAGATGAATCAAATGTCAGACCCCCTCTCACCTATCCGCATCCTGATTGCGGAAGATATGGAACCCTTGCGCAGGCTTTATGTGAAAATTATCAAAAGCACTTCGGACATGACCGTTGCCGCCGACGTGTCCACCGGACAGGATGCCGTGGCAAAAGCCTTGGAGACCCACCCGGATGTAATTCTAATGGACATTGAAATGGAAGAAAAAGATGCCGGTCTGCGGGCTGTGGAACAGATTTTCGCATCCGGCTTAAAATCCAAGGTTATTATCCTCACTGTCTATGAAGAGGATGAGTTGATTTTCACTGCATTTCAATTGGGTGTCTGTGATTATCTAATGAAAAACGCCTCACCTGATGAGATTCTCTTGAGTATTCGCAATGCCTATCAGGGTACCAGCCCCCTGCGCCCCCAGCTCGCCACCAAAATATTAGGCGAATTTAAGCGGATCCGCTCTTATGAGACCAGCTTCCTTTATGCGGTCAATATCGTATCTTCTTTGACTACCGCTGAAATGGAGCTCCTGCGCCTGCTTTTAGACGGAAAGAGCCGACGGGAAATTTGCCAGCTCAGACATGTGGAAATGTCAACGGTAAAATCTCAGATACACAATATTCTTAAAAAATTTGGCAAAAAATCAGTAGAGGAAATCAATACCATGATTTCCTCCATGAATCTATACGACCTGATTTACAACCGAAAAGACGCTTCTTCCAACCAGTCATGATCGGGTTATGGGTTTCCTTTACAGAATTTCCCGTGGCTATCAGCAGCCTTTATTTCTGCCAGGAATACTTCTTAAGCAAATCCCGGTATTCCTCATAGAATCCGCAATTCTCAAACCGGAAGGACTCCGGCAGCGATAGCAGCTCCTCCTTTTTATATTCCGCCAGAAGGGGCTTTAAAAGATATTCCTGCTCCATGCGGTACAAAAGCCCCCTGAGCTGGAACTGTAATTCATACTTCAGTTCCTTTGAAAAATCCTCCGTATATCTTTTCCCGATCTCATCCATAAGCTCGTCCGCAATCTGCATCTGTCCGTAGTGAGACCATTTGTCTCTGATCTTTCCCACAAGCTTCATCCAGCCTGTATCAGACTTCGGCCAGGCCAGCCCCATCCATTGGGCATCCTTGTAACTCCAAAGTGTCCAGGAAAGCCCATGCTTGCAAAATAGCGAGAGGGTTTCCTCCACAAGCTGCATGGTAAACGGGATATCCTCCCTGTCAATATCCACCCCCGCCTCTCCACAGAGGATGGGACGGCCAAATTTTTCCCGCAGTCCGTCAAATCCGGTAAGAAGCTCATCCATCCTGGCCACTCTTTTGGATGCGTCATAATCCTTGCTTGTCAAATACTTCTCCCACACTCCCGGATAAAAATGGAAGGTAAGGGCCGTCTGCTGATCCTCCGGCAGGGCGATAGACGAGAAATCCATGGAAAAGAAATCCCCCTCAATAAAAATAATATGATTCTGATCCTCCTGCCTGATTGCCTCTGTGACCTTCTCGTAAAACGCATTCAACATTCCTTCCCTCTTGGGTATAAGAAAGGGCTCATTCAGCAGGTCATACCCCAAAAGATAGGTCTCCTCCCGGTATCTGGCAGCAATTTTTCTCCACAATCCTATGACCTGTTCCTGGAAAATCTCATAATGCCAGAACTGTGGTATCCCCGTCTGGTTATCCGAATGCCAGTCCGGGTTCTGTCCTCCCGGCACCCCATGCAGATCCGGCAAAAGAAAAATCTCATATTGATTACAAAGGGCAAGAAGCCTGTCCAGATACCGAAAGCCTTCCTCCCTATACTCTTGTGGACGGTCATCGTCTATAAACAGACGATAATTGAAGGGCACCCGCAAGAGATTCACCCCCGCCTCCTTCAAAAAAGCAAAATCCGCCTCTCCCATAAAGTTCATGATAAAGGAGTCAAAAAACGCCTCTCCATCCTTCCTGCCCAGCACCTGAGCAAAGGTTTCCCGTATCTGCTTGTCCGTGCCCGGAATCCCCATCATAAAATGCTCCATATTCAGCCATGAGCCAACGCCCAGGCCGGAGAACAAAATTGGCTCTCCCCTGAAATCAAACGCTTTTCCCTTTACCTGCACAAAATCCTTCATTTCCTGCTTTACTCCTTTCTTTTACAGTGAACGACAAATAATTTTGTCCTTTACTATATGCTCTCTTTCCTCCAATTCACTTCCCAGCTCCATTCCCACAATTTCTCCCAACGCGATCCTCTCTCCCTCCTGTAATACCACCACTCGCTGATATTCATCCACCTTTTTTACCTGTCCTGTGACGGTGACGTAGGCCCCGCCATCCTTCTTTTCATCCGGCTGGAAATATGTGATTGTGACCTCCGGCAATGCCTCACTGCGTTCCTGCAATCTCTTAATCCGCTCCAGTTTTTCATCCAGTAGGCTTCTGGCATCCTCTCCCAGTTCTATTCTGCTCTCGGTAAGCCTTCCGCCTTCCCGGATGGCATCCTCAAAGCCCGTAAGGGCGGCAAAGGGTGAGAACTGCGCCGCCCTCTCAGCCACCGGCATGGGTGGATGGGCACAGGAAACGTGATGGGGAAGACGGATAATATCGTCATAGCGATGTCTGTCCTGACAGGCATTTCCTTTCATGGCTTCTCCTTTCATGTTACACTCTCTCACGCTCTGTGTCCACCGATTTGATTATTCCTCTCTATGGTCATTGCCCCCTTCTCCAGGTTCATACCCTTAAGGATGGCATTTTTGCCAAACTTCTTTCGGATATCCAGCATCGCTTTCTGCATCTTTTTCTCCTTTTCCCGCTCTGCTGCCTCTTCCTCCCGCTCTTTTAACAGCGCGTCATAATCGGTGAAAAGCTCCATCTGTTCAAAGACGCCTTCCTCCACTGCCAGTCCCTCCTCCACCACATGATTGGCCGTAACATAAACCCGGCGTACGAAAAGGGCAGGATCCACGATCCTCTCGTAAAGCCCTGTCACTGCCTCCAGGATTTCCTTAGTGGAGGAGGTCTTCCTGCCAAGGTTTGCCGTGCCATGGGCATGTCCGGGGATTTTCCTTCCGTAAGGATCCGTAGTCACGGGGCCTTTGTAGCTTTTTTGGACGGCCGGGTCAGAGAGACTTTTTTTGTCATAGCCTATGGTCAGCTCTATCTGATCCGTCACCATACCCTTATCGACCAGATCCAGCACCAACAGATCTGTCATCTCACGCACAATCAGCTTCCCCTCCGCGAAGTCATATGGGCGCTGCAATACCTGTCCTGAACCCGCGCTGCTACTCTCCGGCTTATAGGCCTTCACATCCGCAATCGTGCAGGGCTCCCATCCCCACGCATGGTCGATCAAGAGCTGGGCATTAATGCCAAATAACCTGTAAAGTAAATCCTCGTTATAATAATCCGAAGGCTTACCCAGAGAGCATCTCGCCACATCTCCCATAGTGAAAAGTCCGTTTTCTTCCAGCTTTTTGGCATAGCCTCTGCCTATCCGCCAGAAATCCGTAAGCGGCCGGTGATCCCACAAAAGCCTCCGGTAGGTCATCTCGTCCAGCTCTGCGATCCGTACCTCCCCTTCCCTGGTAGTCACATGCTTGGCCACAATATCCATAGCGATCTTACAAAGATACAAGTTAGATCCAATCCCTGCCGTGGCAGTGATCCCGGTGGTGTCCAAAACCTCCCGCAAAATCTTCAGGGCCAGCTCCCGGGCCGTGAGCCCATAGGTTCCCAGATACTCCGTAACGTCCATAAACACCTCGTCAATAGAATAGACATGGATATCCTCCGGAGCCACATATTTCAGGTAAATATTATAAATCCTGGTACTGAACTTCATATAAAGAGCCATCCTTGGCGGCGCTGTGATATAAGAGACGCCAAGCTGCGGCTGATTCCTGAGCTCTTCGCTGTCCCAGGAAGCCCCCGCGAAGGTATGCCCCGGCGCCTTCTGCCTGCGAAGAGCATTTACCTCCCTTATCTTCTGTACCACCTCAAAGAGCCTTGCCCTGCCTGAAATCCCATAGGCCTTCAGGGACGGTGAGACTGCAAGGCAGATGGTCTTTTCGGTACGGCTTTCATCCGCAACCACAAGATTCGTGGTAAGGGGATCCACCCCCCGCTCCACGCACTCTACGGAAGCATAAAAGGATTTCAGATCTATTGCAAGATAAACATGACGCTTCCCCGCACTTTCCCCGGTTCCGGAGGCCTGGGAAACCATAATACCTGACGGATCCATAATTTTCACTCCTGTGATCGTTTCTATATGGAACGACAAGAATTTTTGTTTTTGGCGTTCACTTTATGATATCATTTATTATATCAGAACTTGTGTTCGATTTCAATCCCCAATAAATACTATTGCTCATTCTTTCCATGCCGTTATATAATGAAGTTAAATTATAACAGGAGGAAACCGCCAATGAACAACATCATCGAAGCCATCAAAAAGCGCAGCTCCACAAGAGGTTACACTTTAGAGCCCCTGACAGAAGAAGAAGTGGATGCCCTCATTCAGGCCGGACTGCAGGCGCCTACCGCCGCCAACCGTCAGGAGATTCATTTCACCGTATTAAAGGGTGACCACTCCATTTTAAAGGAGTTGGAAGAGGAGAAGAACCGGCTGCGGGAAATCGTAGATCCGCCCCATAATTTTTATTATGAGGCTCCCACAGTGGTGATCTTAACCGCAGACAGCACTTATAAGTGGGGCTCCCTGGACGCCGGTATTGCCGTGGAAAATATGGCCCTTGCCGCAGAGGGGCTTGGCCTGGGAAACCTGATCATCGGCTGTATTGACGATGCCATCAGAGGAGAAAAACAGGGATATTTTTCAAATGCCCTCCACTTCCCTGAAAATTATGAATATAAGATTGCCATTGCCTTCGGTCACAAGGCTGTCACGAAAGAGCCTCACACCTATGATGCGGATGCACAGGTGACCTTTTTATAAATTCCACCCCAAAATATCTGCGCCATTTTTGCAACGGAGAACACGTTTTGCGGACTGTCCTTATAGCAAGCAACAGGCAGCACACTCCGCGCTGTCCTTAAACAAACAACGGCTGCCAGGCTTCGCCGCTGCCTACGCGCATTCGGGACTTTCACCCGTTAGAACTCGCCCATGCCGGGCAAATAAGAGAGAGCCTGCTCAATTACACAGGCTCTCTCTTTATTCAGTGCTCCGGTACATCGGGATAAGGCCCGGTCACATCGGACACCTCCCTCAACTCCTTGTCGTAAAACACCTCATACCACTGGCCCGACTCGGCCTGTATAGTCCACATCCCCTCATATCTCTCTTCAATAGATTTCACTTTGCCCTCATCGGATCTGGGAAGCCGTTCAAAATACCAGCGAATCATCTCTTCATCGGTCATGGCATCAGGATTCTCCGGCAAAACCCTCCAGAGCACCGGCGAATACCAAATCCTTCTTCCCGATGACAGGCCAATGGAGGAAATACTCTTATCATAACCGCTCAGATTATATTGTGTATCCGCTCCAAAATACCGGCTGAAAAATATTCTGGAATGTATCATATCCTCTGGTGTTTGTGAAAAGACCACGCCCCCCATATTCGATACCTGAAAACAGGCATGTTCCACCTTTTCCCCTGTCCACTGGTAAAGCTCTGTGAGCGCCCATCTGGCCATATCCACCATTGTCGCGTCAAGAGACTCTTCGTCCACGATGGCCGGCAAAGTATAGGGCCCCTCATCATCCACATAAGTCAGATCCAGATGTTTCAATCCATCTCCTCGGTCATTCTCCTCCACGTACCTTACCATATGAAGCCTGTCCTCTGTGTCATAACGGCAGTAAGTGCTAAAGGACTCTCCCTTTCTTCCCACGACCTGGCTTATAACCCATTGATTCTCCAAATCTATTTCTACATTACAGAGGGTTGTGCTGTACTCAAACTCCTGCTTCTGCGGCTTCCAGAGCATACAGTAACAGGGCACATTCACTCCATCATCGCTGCGTCCCTGAATGCACAAATCATCCCATCCATCAAAATTCAAATCCATCCTCCGGACATCCTCTGCCCTGAAGGAAGACAATGCCGGATTAGAAGAAAAGGACGGCGAAAGCCGCACGGCTGCTGCAAGCAAAAGGGCACAACACATCCATTCCATTCTCATATTTCTCCTCATTTCTGCACTGCTTTTTGCGCATATCAAGTTTGCGGATGCAGCGCAGACACAAACTTGTGAGTGAAAGATTGAAAATCTTTCACTCTTATAACCATGCTCCTTTCAAAGTCAGGAGACTTTGTGCCCTGCACAAACCTCCTGCTTCTTATAATCCCTTCCTGCCATACCCGGTAATCACCGCCGCCAGCAATATCACCAGCATACAGACAGAATAGAAATTCACAAGAGGTACCGAGGCCGGGGCCACCGCAAACCCATCCCCGAACTGGGCGGAAAGCTGGGCCGGAATCACACAATGTACTGTCCACGGCGCCAGGAAACAAAATACACAGCCCGTACAATCCAGCAAATTCGCCCGGCGGTACCGGTTCACCCCTGCCTTCTCACCGATCTCATTGACCAGGTCGCCAAGGGCCACGATAGCTACCGAAATCACGCCCGTCACCATGCTCAATATCCCCACGGAAAGCACTATGGTTGCCTCTGTGCTCCGCTCTTTTTTTGCAAAGCGCTGTAAGAGTCCTCTCACATCCTCAAACAAACCGCCGCATTCCAGCACCCCCAGAAGCGAAAATACCGCGATCAGCATAGCCACCGTACCTGCCGTCCCCGTGATAGCGTCTATGAATGCACCCGACACGGAAAATCCACCGGGAAATGAAATCAGGTTATCCAGGGTATAAACGCCAAAAAGCAGCCCTGCCCCGCTCCCCGCCAAAATCCCCCAGGATAAGGCGGTAATCAGATGTTTCCTCATCATACACAGGACAATGATAACCACCGGAACTACCAGCATGACCAGGCTCACCGGATTGGCCTCCCCCCGGGCCGCCTCAATGGCCCCGCCTCCGTCCGTGGTTTTGGAAAAGAGCAGGAACAAAAGCAGCGCTCCCGCTGCTGCAGGCAGGCTGTAACGGGTTCTGGTTTTTACCACAGTTCCCAGATCCGCATGTTGTGTGGCGGAGGATGCGATGGTGGTATCCGAAATAGGCCCCAGATTGTCCCCGAAAGCCGCCCCCGACACGATGGCGCCGATCATATACTCCGGTGCAGCCCCTGCCATCACGCCCACCGGAAATAATATGGGAATCACCACAAAATAAGTACCCACCGAGGTTCCCGTTGCAAAGGCCAGCAGACAGGTAATCAGGAAGGTTGCCGCCACAAAAAGCTTCCCCGTAAAACCTGCCGCCACCACATACACCGCAATGGTCTGCACCGCACCGCTGGCAGAAATCAGCTTGCCAGAGATGGCCGCCAGTATCACCGCCAGCACAATCACTGCAAACATGGGCTTGCTCAGGCCATAAACCAGCGCCTCCCCATAGGCCTTTTCATCCTTTGCAAAAATAATCCCCGCCACCAGCGCCGCAAAAAACGCCAGCACATACCCATTCACATTAGACTGGCTAAACGCCGCCCAGCCGATCATCACCGCCGCTACAACGAGCGGGGCCAGCTTTCCCGCTTTTCCCAAACGAAATTCTATCCTCTTTGGCCTCTGTTCCATCTTTTTCCCCATTTCTGCCCGGCTTTTAGCGCATAGTGAGTTTGTGGACGCCGCGCAGACACAAACTCATTGGATAAAAACACCAAGTTTCAGTTTTCTCTCTTTATTTTCCCGCAAAGCAGGCCTTAATCGTTTTATAATATTGTTTTGTCATTTTCCCTGCCTACTTACAGATAAGATTATATCGCATTCTACTGTCCACGTGAAGGAGGGTTTTTGACCATTTTTGCTTTCCTCCCGCTAAAATTTATTTGACAATTCTCCGGGAACCAATTATAATCCACTTATATAAATAATTTATATAAATATTTTATAATATAAGGGAGAATATGAATGCCCAGACAACGCATCACAAAAGAAATGATAATAGAGGCAGCTTTTGAGCTCGCCCGAAGCGGAGGGATGGAGCAAGTTATGGTCAATGCCATAGCGGAAAAACTTGGCTGCTCCGTACAGCCGATTTACAGCTATTGCCGGAATATGGAGGGCCTGCGGCGGGATGTGGAAGCGCGCACAAAGCGCTTTGTTAAAGAATATATCGCCTCCCGTTTCGATAAAAATGACCCCTTCCGAAGCACAGGGCAGGCCTATATCAGGCTGACCGAAGAGGAGCCGAACCTGTTCAAAATTTTTATCCTGCACAGCCGGGAAGGAATTTCTTCGTTAAAAGAATTGTATCATGCAGAGGCTGATGGGCAAATCCCTGTGTTTCTTGCAAAAAACCTGAATATCAGCATTACGCAGGCCCAACAACTACACTTGGATATGCTGATCTATACCATCGGTATCGGCACGATTTTTTCCGTAACCACACCAGGAATCCCATCAAACGAAATCTACTCCCAGCAGGAGCGGATTTATAACATCCTCCTGAAAAATATTTTACAGGAAACATCATAAGAAAAATTTATGACATTTCCTACTACCTTGAACAGAAAGGAACGATAAGACATGGAAAATAAGATTTTAGTCTGCTACAAAAGCGTAACGGGTTTTACAAAGAGATATGGGGAAATAATAGCCAGGGAAACGGACAGCGACCTGATAGATTTTGAGGCAGTCACTTCCAATACCCTCTCGCAATACGATATTGTGGTATTTGGAGGCAGATTCCATGCCGGAATGGTGGATGGGCTGAAAAAAATGAAAAGGCTGGTTGCAGAGAGCAGGATAAAGACTTTTGTTGTCTACGCAACAGGTGCTATGCCAGGTACGGCAACAGAAACCATAAACCAGGCATGGGAGAATAACTTAACCGTTGACGAATTACATCAAATCCCACATTTTTATATGCCGGGCGGCCTGTGTTATGAAAAAATGCCCTTCCACGAAAAAATGATGATGCAGGCCTTTGCCAAAGTGATGAAAAACAAGCTAAAGCGCAAAGAGGATAAAACCGAGGAAGACAGGGCTTTTGAACGGATGATCGCAACATCCTATGATCTTTCATCGGAAGAATATGCGAGACCCCTGGTAGATTTTTTGAAGGGGGAAAACATGCCATGATCTTTCCGCTATGGTTCAAAATGCGTAACCTCACAGCCTTCTTTTGCAACCGTCATTTCCTTTATGGTATAGCGAAACCTATTTTACAATAAATCAAACAAGCAATTCCTGCCTGTTAACGGAACGTCTACCTCCTGAAAAACAGGATTTCTTCCACTCCCCCGGCTCGTAATCGCCGCTTACCGGACAGACCGCACAGACTAAGAACCGATAGACCTCCTCCGACTCCCACAGGCTTTCCTTATCGCTGGCTTTCAGCGGGACGTCATAACTGCCATGGAAAAATAAATAGCATAACCTTTATCTGTCCGATACCTCTGTCCAAATTCGTCATAAAAAACATCCTCAGCGCCCCTTCCGGTCAGCACCAGTTCCATCTTCCCTGCCGGCCCCTGCCTATTCTTTCACACCCCCTTCATGACAACTGCAAAGCCTCTGTCCGGACATGCCGTCTCTATCTCCTCGAGCACCTTCCTGTCCCACACGTCAACCTCCTCCAAAGAGGGCATACGCTCGAGAGCTGAGTAATCCAGCCCACTACAGACATTCACGCTCAGCAGTTTCAAAAGCGGCAGTTCCAATAGCGGCTCTAAAGAAACATTCTCCAGCCCCACCAGATCCAGATGTTCCAGATTCGTAAATCCTTTCAGCACTTCCAGATCCTTCATTCCGCCTAACATGCCGAAGTGTTTGATCTGGGGCGCGTAAACCGACACCGGTTCTTCGCATGCAAACTCCCCGACATCTAACGAAGCTAGAGAGTCCATCCCTGCCAGAAAGGAAAGCTTGTCTGCGGGCGGACGCCACAATTTTATTTCCCACACGCTGTCAAGATTTTCAAGAGGAGACCAGTCCCCATCGGCAGGAATACGGTTATTTAACGACAGTCGCTCCAATTGACCTATTTCACCAAGCGGGGCAAAACTGTCAACCGCATCGCCCCATTCCCTGCTGTCCAGCAACAACTCTTTCAAATTGTAAAGCGACGCCAAAGGACTTATATCTTTCGCCGGATTATTCCCGATGTAAAGAAGCTGCAGCGTGATCATATCCGCAAGCGGCGATAAGTCTGTAATCTTGTTATCGCATAGATACAGCCGCCTGAGCGGAAGACCGCAAAGAGGCGTCAAATCCTCGATCTGCTGTCCGCATAAATACAGTTCTTTCAGGTTCGGCATCCTCGAAAGAAGGGACAGATCGGAAATATTCCCGAAGGGTTCCCCTTCCTGCGGCACCTCGTCCACATAACTGTATATGAGATAGCGGTAGCTCTGCTCCCTGCTTAGGATGACACATCCCACTACCGCCAGCCGCTCTACCCTTTCAAGGTCGCTCTCCGTTATCACGCCCTGCAGCATTCCCAGTTCCGCCCGGACAGCCTGCTCCAAAAGCGCATTGTCAAAAACCACTGGCTCATCCGCTCTGGTTTGGGCGGAATCAGAGCTATCCGTTTCCTGCCCGCCTGCCCCGGATTCCGTGAAGGCAGAAGTCTGCTCTCCCTGCTCACCTGTCCCGGATTCCACGGAAACAGAAGTCCTCTCTCCCTGCCCGCCTACCTCTGATTCCACGTGGGCAGACGCCTCCTCTCTCTCCGTTCTGCCGCTCTGCCAGAAGATCGCCCCCGATATAACGGCGAGAGTACAGACAGCCGCAGCCAAAAACACCCCTATCCTTCTCCAACTTTTTGTGCCTGTCAGAGCAAGACGAAATTCCTCTGCAGAGTGATAACGGCTATCCGGCGAAAATGCCGTCGCTTTTTGCAGGCAGCGCTTCAGTTTTTGCGGACAGTCTGCTCCCTCTAAAGCCTCCGGCTCATAAGAGCCCGTAAGCATATAACGCAACGTCACCCCCAGCGCATACAGATCGGACCGTTCGTCTGTCTGGGAAAATCCGTACTGCTCCGGCGCGGCGGTGCGGCGCGTTCCCATGAAAACTGTGTCGGCGCTCTGCCCGGCCTTATATTCCCTCGCTATGTCAAAGTCAATCAGACAAAATTCCCCCGCCGGAGAGAGAATAATATTCTCCGGTTTCATATCCCGGTGGATAACGGGCGGCTCCATCCCGTGCATCTGCTCTAACAGCAGGCAAAGCGCCTCCCCCGCCTGAACACAGCGTTCCGGTGAAAAGACGCCCTCCCTCTCCTGTATTTGGGATAATGAATGCCCGGGTAACCAGGTACGGATCAGATACTGCACCCCTTCTTCCACAAAGTAGTCCGCAGCTTCGGGAACTTTTCCCGCCAGTTTTGGCGGGAAGTGCTGTAACAGTTCAAATTCTCCTGCCAGATCCCGCCTGCCTGCATAGTCAATCTTTAAAATGAACCGCTTCTCCTTTGCATCCCGCAAAAGCCACACTTCTTTGTCCTCGCCATGCGACAGACAACTCTCCGGCCGCCAGCGGGAAAGTATCCGCGCCGGCAGCCTGACTTCTTCCAATTGAAACTGAAACTGCCTGATAAAATCATTCTTTACGCTCAATTGTATTCTCGCTTTTCTCTCTGTTTTCTATCATTGCCCTATTTTAACTCCATTTTGCTCAGCCAAAGGGCAAAATCCAGTTTCTTTGCTTCTTCCTGCTCATTTTCATCACAGGTGAACAGAACCGCTCCACAGGATTCCTCTCCCATTTTCAGCACCTGATAACAGTAGCGTCCATCCACCGTATACTCCGCATACAGATTGCCGTAGGAATCTGTCTTGAATTCCGTCCCCTCCGGGAGGCCGCTCTTTACGCCGTCCCGCTGGGAATACTCTTCCAGCGTTTCGGGAATCGAAAGCCCCGCCATATCGTATGCATCCTTCCCAAATCGAGAGCCATCCACATACATACCGTCTTTCACAAAACTGGCGTATCCCCTGGGAAGCCCCTCTTCATCAATACCGGACTCCTCTAACACAAATTCTTCCGGCAGATAAAAAGTTCCTACTTCCTCCACCGTAACCGCTTTCAGTTCCTCCGCCGTATCGGCATCACTGCCCCCGTTTACGGTGTTCTCTTTCGCTTCGTTTTTCCCACCGCAGGCGGTAATCGCCGGTACAAGGATAAAAAGTGTGCAGCATACTGCTAAAAATTTTTTCATGATCCAAAATCCTCCAAATTTTTTCTTTATCGTAGCATAAACACGTCCTGTTTTGGTGTGCAATTCAGCACACAGAATTGGTTTCCTAATAATAATTAAAACAGCCCCTCCTCGCCAAGTTCCACCAGAAGTTCATGCACATCACCCTCCGACATCTCGTGGGATAATCCGTATAACACGGCGGCGTCCCGCCTGCAGCGGGCATAGAGGGGCGCCCGCCCCGCCAGTTCAAACATTCGCCGCGTCTCCTGTGCATCAAGCCTCAGAATTAACGCCAGGATCATCAGCGTGTCCCGCGTCGGGCGGCGGGCTCCGTTAAAAATCTGGTAACCATAGCTGCGCTCTAAATTGCATCGGAAGATAATATCTTTGACCTGCAGATTCCGCTGCTGCAGCAGACCGCTCATATAATCCGTCCATTTCGGAGGGGAAAAATCCTCCCCCTTTAGCAGGCCGCTGTCGGCGCTGTCCTGAATCTCATGCTCCAATACCCTTGTCGATTTCATCCTCCGCTCTGCCCCTTTCCTCCCATATTTCCCCATCTAAATGCTTTACATACGGGTCATCGCCACAGTCCCATGTTCCATTAGCATTCCGATCTATTAAATTCAGTTGTCTTCTTTTCCTCAAACATAAAATATCCTCCAACCAATTCCGATCATATTCTAATCTAACAATTATTGTAGTTAACTTTTTTGTTATTATCAAGCAGAATTATATTTTCCCCGTTATCTTTACCGGCTCCGCCGCCTCCACCGGCATTTCAAAGGAAGTCCCGGAAGTCTATCTTTTTACTCTTTTACCAAGGCAATTTCCAGCAATTCCGCTGCAACCTGAAAGGAACTAATCCGCAGTTTGGGACTGGATACGATGATTTTCTTCCCTGCCTCCACAACATCCCTCTCAAATATCCATATAATTCCCGGAATCATAAATTGAATTGACTGACTGTTTCGTAAGAATATTGTTTGTTATCACCTGAAACCCTGTACGCTTATAGGTACGCAGTCTCTTTGCATACATATGATCCAAAATACGGATATGGGAATCTATGTAATCATACACGATAACCTCTTCTTTTCCTGTATAGTCACGATTTAACTTTCCAATATACTGCTCAAGCCTTCCTGAAAAGGACACCGGCGCCGCCAGCATCAGTGTATCCAGCCTCGGATAATCAAAGCCTTCTCCTATCTTCTGCCCAGTTGCTACCAGAATCAGGCTTTTGTTTACTGGCACTTCTTTTAAACTTCTTCTCACCTCCAAATTTTCTTTATCACTGTTATCACCATATAAGAGAAACACATAATCTGCGTCTTTCTGCAAATGATCATACAGGTATTTTGCCTGCTCCTTATATTTTGTCAAAATGACAGGCGTTCTTCCTTCTTTCACACATTTTCTCGTATCATCAAGAATCATATCATTCCTTGCAGCATTGGAACTGATTAAAGAATATGCTCTATTGATGTCGCCTTTACTTTTCTCTGTATCCACCACCCTTGTATACCGTGGATATACATAATGTCCAATCCCTTGTTCTACTGCCCGCTCTTTTGCAGTGTAGCTGTGTCTGACCGGTCCAATGAGCATATAAATAATCTTCTCCAGTTCATCCCCTCTTTTCGGGGTTGCCGATACCCCATAAACATACCGGGCATTCCCCTTCTTCATGACTTCAACAGACGTATTGGAACCGCAGTGGTGACACTCATCCATCAGAACCATCCCATAGGAATTGATAAACTCATTGAATTTCCCTTTGCTATAAATGGAGCCCACCATAGCCACATCAATCAGACCTGTCAGGGTATTTTTGCTGCCATGTAAAATACCGACAGTGCTGTCCCTGCGCTTTTCCCTGCCGCTTTTTGTTTTATAGACCGGTGGCTCCCCGTTTATATCCAAAAATTTGTGTAATTCCTCCACCCACTGCTCTAACAAATCCTTGCTGTGAAGCAGAATAAGCGTATTGACTCTCCTCTGGGCAATAAGATAACTGCACACTACTGTTTTTCCAAACGCAGTGGCTGCACTGAGAACGTCACGGTCAAATGCAAGTAAGCGCTGTGCTGCCAAATCCTGCTGTGTCTTCAAATCACCCTTAAAAGAAACTCTGATCGGCCTTCCCTTTTCTCTATGGTCTGCCACTTCATATTCAATACCAGCTTCTTTACAGGATGCTATCAAATGATCATAAAGGCCTCTGGGGATGCAAATGTAGCCTTCGGTATCCTTTCCCATATACACGGCGCTGAAATTATAATAATTTGAATATCCAAGCCTTTTATTTTTGTAAAACACAGGATTATCAAATGCGGCCATACTCCTGACCTGATTCTGTAAATGCGGCATTAGATTTTAATGAAAGGATTTCAGATTGATGGAAGACGAGCCTTTATCAAGCAAAAGAAAGCCAAAATTCCTTGCTAATGATGCTGCTATTGGTTTCCTGAAAAAATCCATACATGCGCTCCTCTGCCGGACCTTGACCTTTCCACTAGTGGTGTTATCCCATTGCGCTCACAAATAAGCCTTAATACATCCACTTCATCATGCCATTCATCATCCGTATTGGCAAAATCCGTACTTTCAGCACCTTTCTCATGGTTATCAAAATCAAATACAAGAAACGGCATGTGCCATCTGCAAGCAGAGGATATATGCCTAATACATCCGCCCCGTCCTCCCTGATCCGGATCATATTCCTCGGCAGTCTCAATTTTCTCTTCAAATATAGGCCCCGACTCATAAGCAATATTCGCCTTATTTAGCTGCGCTTTCAATCTTTTGTTTTCATCCTGAAGGTTCCGAATTAATCTTCGAAGAGAATCCAGATTATATGCTTCTATGTTCATTTATTATCCACCATATGCTCTGCTGTTATTTGATGATAAGTTACTGTCAAGTGACTTACAATCGAAAAGTGGTCGAATTCGACCACTTTTCAATCATACGTTTACCTAAAGAGTAACAATATTCTGTAATGTAATAACATCCGCCTATAAGCCTTTCCCATATTATGCAATACCATATTTTTTAAAAATACTGTTCAAATCCTCTAGGCTGATTTTTCCTGCCAGATAATAAGCTTTAACACTGGCTTCTATCGCTTCAAAAGCAGTATCAAACATAAACCAGTCACCTGTATTATAATATTCCTGTAATTCCATAAAATCACGTTGCAATCCAGCCGGCAAATTATCTCTTAAAATTATTTGTTCGTCCACATACATTATTTATCGTCTCTCCCTTTACGGTTTTCCATAATCTAATATGCACAATTATTTTTTATACATTCTAACAGTACTTTTTCATACCTGTATTGAATAATTGATGTAAAGAATCTCTTCTGTATTTCTGACAATATTGGTATCTCCTTTATCATGGCTTGTATCTTATCCATATTATCACCTATTTGGGGTGTCAATCTATAAGCAGCCTCTAAACATTCCGGATATTCTTTGCTCTCAATTATATGATATGGATTTACCCGTTTCCCATGTAATTCAAAGATACATCTGCGGGCTTTATATGACTCTGCTTCCATTTTATCAGCGTCATTCATTACGATTCGCATCTTTTCATCATCCCATTTGCTATTTAGACAATTACCATTATCATAAACCGGCGCAATCTCCTTCGAACCGTCTTTTCTTAAAATGATCCCCCAATTGCTGTTATTACGATCTGTATTACCAATCAGCGCATCCATTATAAACATATTCCAAAAATGCTCTTTTACTCCCGGAACATCTTGCAAAAATGGGTGTTCCTGTATCGTCATCATTATTTCATACAAGTCTACACCTACACCATTTGTCTCATTGCCATTTGAATCTAAAAAATGTGGTTCAAAAGTGACTTTTATTTTATCAAACTCATAGAGTTTATCTCCATCTTGTAAAAAATCTTCGCAGGCAACTACAATTTTGTTATTTCTGGTTCCTAAAATTGTATTGTGAACAGGCAAGCCGACTATCTCGTATATCTTTGAACCAATA
Source organism: uncultured Lachnospiraceae bacterium (assembly GCA_949949005.1). Lineage (GTDB taxonomy): Bacteria > Bacillota > Clostridia > Lachnospirales > Lachnospiraceae > Suilimivivens. Next base: position 4,686 of record CATLHM010000009.1, on the reverse strand, counting down.
TATTCACAGACAGGACTATTCGAATAACTCAGATTAATATTTTTCATCTGCTGTTCTTTTAAATTTCCCGGAAATTTTAAAAGATAGTCTTTACCTTCATATGTAATTCCCATTTTTCGACCAGCTGTTCCGCCATACATTCTTTGATTCTGTTGGAAATTATCAAAGCTTATTAATTCCAAAATAGTACCTCCCATTCTCAATCATTCTTATACTTTCCTTACTTATCAACATACGTTCAAACAGTAAAACAATTTATTTATCATATTTTTTCATAAAGATTGTATCATGGAATAAATAGAATTAAAATTAATTTCTATGGAGGCGATTTATTCTTCGATGCAAACTTGCTTCTTATCAAGGAATTCGTAAGCAACTTGGCATTGATAGCCTCTTGGACTATTCATTTAGGACCAATAATCCTGCATTATTTCGATATCACACTGCCAGGGAAAATCCCCAGATAAATGGCAAAATTCTCGAAATTCCGATAATTATAAAAACTGGTAAAATCTTTATGTATAAGATTATTTTACGGCTTCATTTTCCATTATTATTCCAGAACAAGCCACACCTTCGTCGCCCTGGCTTTCACTTCTGCATCCGCGCTGCATATCATCTTTTTTAAATATTCTCGCTTTTCCTTTACTGGAAGCCACTCCAGACCATTCATTTTCTCCAGAAATACGAGCTGTAACTCCCGGCTCTCTTTCTCCGCCACGTCCACAATCTGCTTCTGATATCCGGCAATCACGCTCTCCGGCATGGTAAGCAGCCATCTAAACAGATACTTCGGGCACTTATCCTCTTTTATTTGTTCCAGTATTTCTCCTATCCTTTGCGGATTCTCCTCCCAAAAGCTTTTAATGCCCTCCCATGCCGCTCCGCTGATATCCGATGAGGGGTGTCCGCCATATCGGATCAGTTCCTGATAATCCAGACGCCGGTTATCGATCAACAGTTCCATAAATGCTCGGTAAGGCAGATTGCCTCCCACATGGCATTTCGGGCAAAAACCGCTTTCATCCAGATATGCTCCAGCATCACAGTTGACGCATTTTACTTTTCTCCGCAGCCATGTTTCAAACTGCTCTTTGCAGAATGACAACACTTCTTCCTTCGCTTCCTCATCCAAATATTCCTGCTGCAGTCCCCATTTTATACAGGTACAGGCATTTTGCACCAGCACACTGTTGTCATTCGAGACTCCCCGCAGCATCGCTTCCATCCAGTCCTTTGTGCAAAATTTGCCATATGATTCCGGGAAAAACCGATACAATCCGGCACATACATCCAACCTCCCATGAAGCAGCCTGTTTAAAATAATTTCTGCGGATTTTTCTTTCCAGATATATTGTGCTATCATCCCGATGCGCTCTATGACATCTTCGTTCTCTGCGTACAGCATCTTAAGCAATGCCTGCTTCGTTTTCTCCTCCCCATCCCGCTGCACCAGCATGTTCATGCAGGGCAATGCAATGTTTTCTGTATATGCCGCTATCCACTTTAAAAGGGTTTCCTCATCAATTCCTTCTGCCGCTTTGAACCAGTCTCTGCTCACAATGACGTCTCTGATATACCGATAAAAACGAAATTCCGAATTTTCCTGACGCTCCCGGTGCAGATAGGACAACTCACTTTTAATCCGCTCAAAATCTACTCCCACGGCAACACCGACTGCCCCTATGACATCCTTACAATAAGGCTGTTTCAAATCAACACCAAAAGCATATGTGGTCTGCATATATTGTAAACCCTGTGCCAGTTTGGAGCACTCCAGACATTCTTCCGACTTTGCATCTTCCTGTTTTTTGGGCACGTCCATGCCATAAATTTCAATCATTATATTTAACAGCTCATCATTTACCGCATTTATGTGCTGAAATGCTTTTAGCATTGTCCCAATGTCAAAAGCTGAGACATATCTTTTATCCCACTCAGTTTTCCATTCCTGCTCTCCCACCTCACACAGATACTCTCCTAAAACTTCCATCCCATTCATAGAACAGTGATTTCCATAATAGTATTTTGCTGTTTCAATAACTTCACGGTCATTTAGATTATGCTGCAGGTACTTGACCGTCTCTTCCATATTTTGATAGGAGCGTTGTCCAAAGGCACACCCCTCCCGCTCCTTATAATCCAGGAAATGCTGCCTTAATATGCTCTGCTCCATTTCCTCCCGCGGCATGCAAAGATATACGCTATAAGCCGCATCCGCAATCCGCCGTTTTGGGCTTTTCATAAGCTCAGACAGATAGTCTGTATCCCATTCACGTATCAGCGCACGCATTACCTGTATGGCAGACACTGCCCGCCTCGCAAGCTCTTCATTGTCTGATGCGACAAATTGTAAAAGGCTCTTGTATATATTTTGTGCCTCTACTCCCGTCTGCCGATCTGCAAGTCCCTCCGCCGCCAGGAAAATTTCCCCTGTCGGCAGTTCTGCCGTTTCCTCGTGTTTTCTCAAAGACACCGCCAGAAATCCGCTGTCATCGCAGGCCACTGCCATACGTATCGTCTCATGCCATTTTGCACTCCCAGAGTGCGCCAGTACCCATTTTTCTGCCTCGTCAGGCTCCATTTCACTAATATACTTTCCGGCCAGATATTCCCCGATATTTAAGTGAAGGAAGCGGTACTGCATCCCGCTCTCCAGATAATTCTTTTCCAAAATTCCCCGCCCATCCCAGAATTCCAGGATATATTCTGCGTTCTGCCTCGCCGCAAGTTTGGTACAATTCAGCTCCCGCTGTAACCATGGCGTCACTGTGGAAAGAATCTTTTCTTTTTCCCAGGCTCCCTCATGGACGCGATCCATGACATTCATCATGTAATATGCCACGGCTTCGATACCGCACATAAGTCCCGTCTCGCTTATTTTCATTTCATTCTGCCGACTGGAGCCCTGTAGCCATTCCTGCATCACGCGGCTATACAACTCTATCCGGCTGTTTCCAAAGTCAATTCGCTTGATGGAGAGCTGTAGCAAAAACCCCAGCAACAATGGGCTTTTGCTGACCAGTTCCACAATGTTCCGATTTTTTGTGTGCTCCTCAAACCAGTCTGCGCACTGCTCTGCATCCTCCGGCACAAGTTTTTCTAGCAGTTCCCTGACGTAGTTTTTACACTCCTCAAAATCCATAGGTAAAATTGCCATATGTCTGAAATCAGATAACGCCGCTGCATCATACCCCAACGGTCTGCTGGTGACTACAACCCTGACCCAGGGATGAGCTGTTGCCCAACTTTCAATTTCTGCACCGATTTTTCTTCGTATGCTGCCACATTCATCAAGACCATCCAGAAACAGATACCGCAGCCTGTATTCAAACTCCGCCTTGCTTACCTCAAATGACAGGAATGCCGTCATCGTCTCCCGCATTGCCTGATCAAAGGTCTTCCCCTGTCCAAGCAGCCCCGCCACATCCATCAGCGACAGCCATATTACTTTTTGATCTCGATGAACGGCTGTCTGAACCAGCTTTTTTAACAGAGTACTCTTCCCTGCCCCCGGTGCTGCCAAAATCACCATATTTTCTGCAGAGGTCCAGATAGATTCAATATCAAATTTCCGTCCTGTCCGCCGTACTTCCTCTTTATAGGGCATGCGCCCCGTTCCTTTTTCCTTCAGTTCCTGCAGTGCTTCCTCATCCATAAGCCTCAGCTGTATCCATGCCATTTCAATCGGAAGCTTCTTCACCATACCTATAATGGAAATACTGTCTGTACAGGATAACAAATGTTTACGGTAGGCTTTTTCCTTTTCAGCATTCCCGACCCCAAAAGTCCCTCCCTGGAAAATTTCTCCTGTCAAAAACTCCGCAGCCTGTTTCAGATCCTCCAATTCCAGTGTCTGACATTTTTCCATGATATCCCCAAAATCCAGAATATCCTTCTCCGCATCAAAATCCAGGAAAGTCTGTCCTTCCTGTGTCACAGTATACTTTTTCTGCTTCCTGCCCAGAATAAAAAATATTAAATGCGGAAACTCTTCATAAACCTTTTTCCCGATCATAGTCTGAATCGTATCATTGAGCTTGGTACTTCCCTTTTCTGCTGTCACCTGTACCCCGATTCCCCGCTCTCTATCTCCCAAATCGACTCCCGGAAAATTCTTTTTCTCTTCATTCAGGTTTGCCAGATGAAATCCATAGCACCAATTAAGCAGCCCCTTTGCGATTTCCTCCCAGTAATGGACGTCATCATAAATTCCCAGCCCGCACTGGTATTCAATTTCGGTCTGCGCAATTGCCAATTCCCGAATAATCTGATCCATGTACGTTTTTCTGGCGGTCATATGATACCCCTCCATTCATCCCTTGCACTTCTTTGTCATCCTGAACTCCTTGAGACTCATTTGATCTGCCTTTAAAAAGCCGTTCCCTATAAAAATAGTATAACACAGAATTTCACATTGGTTGATCTCAATTTACCGACTTAATCATGATTGCTGTCACCATTCTAGCTGTCAAGCATATCTGTGTTCGCATCCATGATGGCATCTACATCAAATCGTTTCAAAAGCTTTGACAAACATAAATCCTAAAATAATTTATTTTTCCAAATGAATTAATAAGTCATCCAACATTGCGCCCAAAAAAGCCTCTGTAGGCTGCTCATTCCGTTCTTTTATTTCCATCAACTCTAAAATATCCCTGTCGGATAAACAGAGAATCAACTTCC
>CATLHM010000008.1 GCA_949949005.1 uncultured Lachnospiraceae bacterium | reverse complement strand
TACCCAAACACCTCTATTTTCGTACCAGATACAGAGAAATGTCCATCATCTTGGCTCATTCATCTGAGATATGTAACTAATAATTCCTTGAAAAATAAGGAAAAAAGACTTGACTAAATAGGGAGGAGAGTTTATGTCTAAAAAGAGAAAAGATAATAAAGGACGAATTTTAAAAGACGGTGAGATGCAACGGGATGACGGGAGATATATGTACCGGTATTGTGATGCTGCTGGTGAAAGACAGACTATATATAGCTGGCGGTTGGTAGAAACTGATGCATACCCGGCAGGCAAAAAGAAAGATTTGTCTTTGAGGGAAAAGGAAGCGCAAATTCAAAAGGATTTATTGGATCGTATAGACACAAATGGCAGTTCTATCACTTTAAATGAGTTGTTTGAAAGATATATCAGGACGAAGAAACGGTTAAAACAGAATGTAAAAGAGAATTATCTGCTTATGTATAATAAACATATCAGAGCTGATTACGTAGGAAATATGCAGATAAAAGCTATCCGTAAAATGGACATTCTAAACGTATATGATACAATGTCAGAATCAGGATTATCCAATGGCAGCATTCATATCATGCACAATAATATTCTGTTTCCCGTTTTGCAATTGGCAGTTGATAATAATTGGCTGCGAAAAAATCCTGCAAAGGATTGCCTGAAAGAATATCCATATGATCCTTTAAATAAAAGAGAGGCGTTGACTTTAAACGAACAAAATAAATTTATTGATTTCCTGAGCAAAGACAAAGTGTATGTAAAATATCTTCCTATCGTATCTTTGATTTTAGAAACAGCACTTAGAAGGGGGGAAGCATTAGGATTAACCTGGGATAATGTGGATTTTAAAAGCGGGGTTTTAAGAATTGACCATCAATTGCATTATTACAGCGTAAATGGTAAGTATTGTTTTAAGGCCGGAAGCCTCAAAACAGATTTTGCGAACAGAGTTATACCGCTAAGTAAAGAGGTGCTTACAATTTTGCAGAATGTAAAAAGGAATGATTATTTTACCAGTATTAATTCGGGCATTGAGATTGACGGATATAATAAATTTATATTCCTGAATAGCCGAAAAAATAATGTGATCGTTCCAAGACAATTTGGTGATGCGATGATAGCTGCCAGTGAGAAGTACAATAAGCAAGAGGAAAAATCTGCGGAGCAAGAGAAGCGGGAGCCGGAACTATTGCCAAAGATCACACCACATATTTTGAGACACACGGCATGTACGAGGATGGCTGAGGCCGGTGTAGATATAAAAGTGTTGCAGACAGTCATGGGACACAAACGGGCTGACATTACAATGAACATATATAATCACGTGGATTTAAGCCGGATTAAGAAGGAATTTGAAAAAGTGGATTCACAGGAATACGAATATATGTTAATGTGATAAGAATAAAATTCGTACACCAATTTTACACCAATTGCAGGAAAAGTTATTCCAAATTATGCAAAGTTATACCAAGTTATCATGTGATAATGCACAAAAAATATACAATGAATTTTTGCACATTCCACAAAAAACGCATAAAATCAGCACTTTCAGACCCTAAAAACACCCACTGCAAATAAGGACACTTTTCTAAACAAAAGGTGTCTTTTTTTTACCCTGTTTTTCCGATAAAATAGAAACCATGAAAAGAAAGTCGGAGGAGTCTGCGCAGTTGGCAGGCAGCCACAGATAAAAGAAGCGGAAAGGAGAAGGTATGGAGAAGTATTATCTTGCCATTGACATAGGAGCTTCCAGCGGGCGGCATATACTGGCCCACAAGGAAGACGGCAAAATGGTGCTGGAGGAGGTCTACCGGTTTCCCAACGGAATGGTGGAAAAAGACGGCGAACTGGTCTGGGAGTCGGAGCGCCTGTTTGAAGAGATCAAAAACGGCATGAAGAAATGCAGGGAGCTTGGGAAGATTCCTGTGAGCCTGGGAATCGACACCTGGGGAGTTGACTTTGTTCTTTTGGACGAAGAGGGGGAGCGGATTGGAAATGCGGTTGCGTACCGCGACAGCCGGACGAAAGGAATGGATGAGAAGGTTTATGAGCTTGTGGATGAGGATGAGCTGTATGCCCTGACCGGAATCCAGAAGCAGAGCTTTAACACCATCTACCAGCTTATGGCCCTTAAGCAGAAAAAGCCGCAGATGCTAAAGGCGGCCAGAAAGCTGCTTTTGACGCCGGACTATTTCAATTATCTTCTGACGGGAAAGGCGGCGGAGGAATACACAATTGCATCTACCACCCAGCTTTTAAGTCCTGTGACGAAAACCTGGGATAAGGAACTGATCAAAAGGCTGGGGTATCCGGAGGAGATTTTTGAGGAAATCCGTATGCCGGGCAGCCAATTAGGGAGCCTGAAAAAGGAAATCAGGGAAGAGATCGGGTTTGACGCTAAGGTGGTGATGGTTGCGGCCCATGATACCGGATCGGCAGTAATGGCCATTCCGGGCAATGAGGAGAATACTCTTTACATCAGCTCGGGCACCTGGTCGCTGATGGGAACAGAGCTTTTGGAAGCCGATTGCTCCCCGGAGAGCAAAAAGCGAAACCTTTCCAACGAGGGAGGCTATGACTGCCGTTTCCGTTATCTGAAAAACATTATGGGGCTCTGGATGATTCAGTCGGTAAAGAAAGAAATCGGCGCAGACTTAAGCTTTGGGGAAATCTGCGATAGGGCTTCCAAGTGTGAGATCCGCTCTTTGGTAGACTGCAACGACGACAGTTTCCTTGCGCCGAAAAACATGACGGAGGAGGTGCGCAGGGCCTGTGAGGAATCGGGACAGCAGGTGCCGGAGGGAATCGGAGAGGTGGCGGCAGTGATTTACAACAGTCTTGCAGAGTGCTATGCCGCTACCGTGGCAGAAATCGAAGCTATGACAGGCTGTCATTATGAGAGCATCCATATTATGGGCGGGGGCTCCAATGCGGAGTACTTAAACCGGCTTACGGCGAAAGCTACAGGCCGGAAGGTGCTGGCAGGGCCGGTGGAGGCCACGGCCATCGGTAATATTGCCGCCCAGATGATCGCGGAAGGGGAACTTAAGGATTTACAGGAGGCAAGAAGCTGTATTTATCAGTCTTTCCCGATCATGGTATATGAGTCATGTGTTGACGAACCGTAATAGGAAGCGACAAAATGATTTGTCGTTTATAGGTATAGAAGGTGGATTTTTCAGAAAAAGAAATTTTTCGTATGACAGAAGGTTTCCAAAATCGGAAAGGAGCAGAGGAAAAGGATGAATCAAAAAGAAAGATATGAATCCGCAAAGGAAAGGTATGCAGAAATAGGAGTGGATACGGATCAGGCCATTGCCAGGTTAAAGGAGATCCCGGTTTCTCTCCACTGCTGGCAGGGGGATGATGTGATTGGCTTTGACCATGACGGGCCCCTGACCGGCGGCATCCAGACCACAGGCAATTATCCCGGGAAAGCAAGAACCCCCGAAGAACTGATGCAGGACATGGATCAGGCGCTTCGGCTGATGCCTGGCAAAAAGAAGCTGAATCTCCACGCCAGCTACGCCGTTTTTGAGGAAGGGAAGTTTGTGGACAGAGATAAAATCGGGCCGGAGCATTTTGCAAAGTGGGTGGCCTTTGCCAAAGAAAGGAATATGGGAATTGACTTTAACCCCACCTTTTTTTCCCATGACAGGGTAAAGGACGGGCTGACCCTTACAAGCCCTGACGAGGAGACAAGGAAGTTCTGGATCGACCATGGAAAGGCCTGCATCCGCATTTCCGAATATTTTGCCAGAGAGACAGGGATGCCCTGCGTGATGAATATCTGGATCGGGGACGGGTATAAGGACATTCCGGCGGACAGAATGGGGCCCCGTATGCGCTATAAAGATTCGATTGAGCAGATTTTGTCAGAGCCCTATGACAAGTCACTGGTAAAGCCCTGTGTGGAGTCCAAGGTGTTTGGAATCGGCGTGGAATCCTATACGGCGGGGTCGGCGGAGTTTGCCTTGAGCTTTGCGGCCACCCATGGCTGTCTGCCTTTGATGGACAACGGACATTATCATCCCACGGAGATGGTTTCCGACAAGATTCCGGCGCTGCTCTGTTTTTATCCGGAGATTGCGCTCCATATTACAAGGCCTGTGCGCTGGGACAGCGACCATGTGGTACTGTTTGATGACGAGACAAGGGAAATGGCAAAGGAGATCATCCGCTGCAACGCCCTTGAAAGAGTCTATATGGCCCTTGATTATTTTGACGCCGGGATTAACCGGGTGGCGGCCTGGACGGTGGGCTTTCGGAGCTGGCAGAAAGCGCTTTTGAATGCGCTCTGTACGCCCAATGAGGAGCTGAAAAAACTTCAGGATGAAAACCGCATGACCGAGCTGATGATGTTCCAGGAGGATGTAAAGCTTGCCCCCTTCGGCGATGTGTGGGAGGAATATTGCAGGCAGTGCGGCGTGGCGGCAGAGGGAAGGCAGTGGTTTGAAACCATTGAGAAGTATGAGGAAGAGGTTTTGTTAAAGAGGTAGGCGCTGCAGACGGTGTAAAAAAAGAAAGGCGTTATACCAATGAAAGGCGTTACAGGAAACGGCAGACTGCTTTGGGCCTTTCTTGCAGATGCGCGGGCAAAAGCTTTGAAAATGACAGAAGGAGGATGAACGAAATGCAGTTTTTAGACGCAGAATTTGTACAGGGCTTTATCCGGATGGCCAACGACGGATGGGAGCAGGGCTGGCATGAGCGAAACGGAGGAAACCTTTCCTACCGGGTAAGACCGGAGGAGGCAGAGAGCGTAAAAGAGAACTTTGAAGCCGGAGAGTGGAGGGAGATTGGAACCAGCGTTCCGAAGCTGGCCGGAGAATATTTTTTGGTAACGGGAAGCGGCAAGTATTTCCGCAATGTGATCCTCAAACCGGAGGACTCTCTTTGTATGATCGAGCTGGATGAGAAGGGGGAAAACTACCGTATTGTCTGGGGGCTAGTAAACGGAGGAAAGCCCACCTCAGAGCTTCCCTCCCATCTGATGAACCATGAGGTGAAAAAGGAGCTGACACAGGGCAGGTACCGTGTGATCTACCATGCCCATCCGGCCAATGTGATTGCACTGACCTTTGTGCTGCCCTTAAAGGATGAGGTTTTTACCAGAGAGCTGTGGGAGATGGCCACGGAGTGCCCGGTGGTGTTCCCAGACGGAATCGGCGTGGTGCCCTGGATGGTGCCCGGCGGAAGAGAGATTGCGGTGGAGACCAGCAAGCTGATGCAGTCCTATGATGTGGCAATCTGGGCTCATCACGGGATGTTTGCGGCGGGAGAGGATTTTGACCTGACCTTCGGGCTGATGCACACGGTGGAGAAGGCGGCGGAAATTTTAGTCAAGATGTTGTCCATGCGCCCCGATAAGCTGCAGACCATAGAGCCGGAGGATTTCAGAAATCTGGCCAGGGACTTCAAGGTTACGCTGCCTGAGAAATTTTTATACGAAAAGAAATAATAGAGAGCGCGTATTCCGGGTACTCTTACCAAAAGGTAACGGTGTCCACTTATAAAAAAGTAACAATCCGGCCTGAGAGCCGGGTTGCTGCAATAAAAAAGAAAATGGAGGTATTTCTATTATGGCAAACAGATTTGTGTTAAACGAGACATCCTATCACGGTGCGGGAGCCGTTCAGGAAATTGCCGGGGAGGCAAAGGGCAGAGGCTTTCAGAAGGCTTTTGTGTGCTCCGACCCTGACCTGATCAAATTCGGGGTTACGAAGAAGGTGTTGGATGTGTTGGACGGGGCAGGGCTTGCCTATGAGGTGTATTCCAACATCAAGCCCAATCCCACCATCGAGAACGTGCAGACCGGAGTGGAGGCCTTTAAGAAATCAGGGGCGGATTATCTGGTGGCAATCGGCGGCGGTTCCTCCATGGATACCGCAAAGGCCATCGGCATTATCATCAAAAATCCGGACTTTGAGGATGTGGTAAGCTTAGAGGGCGTAGCGCCTACAAAGAATAAGTCGGTGCCCATCTTTGCCGTGCCCACCACGGCGGGAACCGCTGCGGAGGTGACCATCAATTACGTGATTACGGACGCGGCCAAGAACCGGAAGATGGTTTGTGTTGACCCCAAGGATATTCCGGTAGTGGCCTTTGTGGATCCGGAGATGATGTCTACCATGCCCAAGGGGCTCACGGCGGCAACGGGTATGGATGCCCTGACCCATGCCATTGAGGGCTATATCACGGCGGGAGCCTGGGAGCTGTCCGATATGTTCCATCTGAAAGCGATTGAGATTATTTCCCGTTCTCTGCGGGGCGCAGTGGATAACACTCCGGAGGGGAGAGAGGATATGGCCCTTGGACAGTATGTGGCAGGAATGGGCTTTTCCAACGTAGGCCTTGGCATTGTCCACTCTATGGCCCATCCTCTGGGCGCACTCTACGATACCCCTCACGGTATTGCCAATGCCATCATCCTTCCCACGGTGATGGAGTATAATGCGGAGGCCACCGGGGAAAAATACCGCGAGATCGCAAGGGCTATGGGCGTTGCGGGAGTTGACTCTATGAGTCAAGAAGAATACAGAAAGGCTGCGGTGGACGCGGTTAAGAAGCTCTCAGAGGATGTGGGGATTCCAGGAGATTTGAAGGAAATCGTAAAGAGGGAGGATATTCCTTTCCTTGCCCAGTCGGCCTATGACGATGTCTGCAGGCCGGGCAATCCGAAAGAAACCAGCGTGGAGGACATCACGAAGCTTTATGAGTCGCTGATCTGAGATAAAGTTGTTTGCATAGTGAACGGCAAAATATTTTGTCGTTTACTATATGATAAGAGCGGGCAGTTCGCGTAAGCGGGCTGCCTGTTTTTCTAAGGATGTTTGGAGAAGTCTGGCATCCGTTGTTGAAACATAAGAAAGTCTGGCAAAGCCGGACATCCGTTGTTGAAACATAAGGAAGTCTGGCGAAGCTGGACATCCGTTGTTTTGGGCTGCAGCATTGCAAAGGAATATTTTTTGACAGTGAGGCCGGGCGGCGTTTATAATAAAAGGGAAGATCTGACAACGGGTTGAAAGGGGGAACTATGGAAAAATATCTGTATCTACAGGGATTTTGTCAAAAGACCCATTACACCAGCCTGCAGCCGGTTTTGTATGAAGAGGTACAGGAGGGGGCTTACAGGAAGGTGCGCATGGCCTGTAATGGCGTTTGCGCTTCCTGTGACCGGATGGAAAGCTGTGATTATCTGAAGGCAGCGCCGGATGTCATAGAACCGGAAAAGGCATGGAGGCTCAGGGAAACGCTGATGACAGGAACAAAGGAAAGAGCATAAAAGGAAGGCGACAAAAGGAAAGCGCGATAAAAGAAAAGTGATAAAAAAGGCGATAAGAGAAAGGAAGGTATTCATGGAAAGTATTTTAAAGGACGGCTACAGGCTCTATGAAAACAAGAACGGCAAAACTCTGGGGATTGCAGAGCATTCCCGGGTAAAGATCCTGGAAAAGGACGGGCTTTACTTTAAAGATTTTACGGGGGACGGGGAGCTGCTGCCCTATGCGGACTGGCGGCTCAGCCCAAAGGAGAGGGCCCGGGATCTGGCAGGCAGACTGTCAATAGAGGAGATTGCGGGGCTTATGCTCTATAGCAGCCATCAGATGGTTCCGGCGGCGGAAGGGGCTTTCTCCGGGACTTACCAGGGAAAATCCCTGAAGGAAAGCGGCGCCAAGCCCTGGGAACTGACAGACCAGCAAAAGCAGTTCGTGGAAAAGGACGGGGTGCGTCACGTGCTGGTGACCGGCTTTGCCAGCACGGAGGTGGCGGTCAGGTGGAACAATCGGCTGCAGGCCTTTGCGGAAAACGTAGGGTTTGGAATTCCAGTGAACAACAGCTCGGATCCCAGGCACAGTGTGGACGCGGATACGGAATATAAGGCGCTGACCGGGGAGCCGATCAGTAAATGGGCCAACGGCGTGGGCCTTGCCGCTTCTTTTGACAAGGAGCTGGTAAGGGAATTCGGGGAGATTGCCTCTAAGGAATACCGGGCTTTGGGCATCACAACGGCGCTTTCCCCCCAGATTGATCTGGGGACAGAGCCCAGATGGATGCGGTGGGCGGACACCTTCGGCCCCAGCCTTAGGCTGGCATGCGATATGGCAAAGGCTTACTGCGACGGCTTCCAGACCACCAAGGGAGGGGAAGAAGGCTGGGGGGAGGAAAGCGTAAATGCCATGGTCAAGCACTTCCCCGGAGGAGGCCCTGCGGAGTGCGGAAGGGATGCCCACTATATCTATGGCAAGTATTCCGTATATCCCGGAGAGAATTTTGAGGAACATAAGAAAGTATTTTCGGAGGCAGCCTTTAAGCTGGAGGGCCCTACCGGTAAGGCCAGCGCCGTGATGCCTTATTATTCCATTTCCTATGGACAGGATATAAAGAACAAAGAGAATGTGGGTAATTCCTACAGCCGTTACCTGATCGGCGATGTCCTGCGGGAGCAGCTTGGCTATGAGGGCGTGGTCTGTACGGACTGGGCGATCACAGCAGACGAAGGGCCGGATATGAATTCTGCCCTGGGCGGCAAGTGCTGGGGAGTGGAAAAGCTTTCCGTGGCGGAGCGGCATTTCAAGGCATTGGAGGCAGGGGTAGACCAGTTTGGCGGAAACAACGAGGCAGGGCCGGTTCTTGCGGCATACCAGATGTTCTCTGAAAAGTATGGAGAGGAACAGGCAAGGGCAAGATTTGAGCGTTCCGCAGTGCGTCTTCTCACCAATATTTTCCAGGTGGGACTGTTTGAGAATCCCTACCTTGACCTGGAGCGCTCTTTGGCGGAGGTGGGAAAGGATGCTTATGTGGAAAAAGGCTATCTTTCCCAGTTAAAGTCCATGGTATTGCTGAAAAATAAAGACCATGTGCTGCCATTGGCAAAGAAAATAAAGGTTTTTATCCCGGATCGGCATGTAAAGCCTTACAGGACATTCTTTGGCAATTTTACACAGGAAACGATAGCGCCTCCTGCTAACAAGGCGGCAGCGGCAGAATACTTCCAGGTGGTGGATGAGCCCGGGGAGGCGGATGCCGCCCTGTGCTTTGTGGCGTCTCCCATCAGCATCGGCTATGAAAACGGGTATCAGCCCATCAGCTTACAGTACCGCCCGTACCAGGCGGTTTTCGCAAGGGAGGAAGCAATCAGCGGAGGAAAAAGCTACCGGGGCAGGACGGGGAGCTGTGCCAATGAAGGGGATCTGGATATGGTGATGGAAACCAGAGAGAAGATGGGCGAAAAGCCGGTGATTGTCTGTATGACCGTGAAAAATCCTGTGGTGTTTTCCGAGATGGAGCCTTTTGCGGACGCGATTCTGGTCAACTTTGGGGTAAGCGCCAGGGCGCCGTTTGATATCCTGACAGGAAATTATGCGCCTACCGGCCTTTTGCCGGCCATCATGCCAAAGGATATGCAGACCATCGAAACTCACTGCGAGGATCTGCCCTTTGACTATGAGGCCTATGTTGACAGTCAGGGAAATGCCTACGGATTTGGGTTTGGGCTTAATTTTGACGGTGTGATCGCGGACGAAAGGACGGCATCTATTCTGTCATAGATATCATTCTTTAGTAGTGATATTTTTTCTGCTTTACCGCAAGAAATAAAACGGTGATAGCCATAGCCATGACCTCTGCCAACACAATCGACAGCCAAATTCCGTCGATCCCCCAGAAAACAGGGAAGATCAGCACGGCTGAGATCTGGAAAACAAAGGTTCTGAGAAAAGAGATCAGCGCAGAGGTCAGGCCGTCGCTTAATGCGGTAAAAAAGGAAGAGCCGAAAATGGCAAATCCTGAAAACAAAAAGGAAAAAGAAAAGACAGCAAAAGCATGAGCTGTGATCTCTAACAGCTCAGCATCATATCCAACAAAAAGAGTGGATAAGGGCCTGCCGGATAATTCGCCTGCGGCAAACATCAGGACGGAAAAGATTCCGATCAGGATAAGGCTTTTTTTCCGAAGGCCCTTTAACTCGTCGAGATTGTGGGCGCCATGGTGATATCCAACCACAGGTGCGCATCCCACACAATAGCCTAAAAAGATGGCCTGGAATATCATGCTGATATACATCAGGACACCGTAAGCGGCAATGCCGTTTTCACCTGCGTATTTCATGAGCTGGACATTATAGAGCATACTTACGATAGACATGGAAATATTGCTCATCAGCTCAGAAGAACCGTTGCTGCAGGTCTTCAGAAGCGCACTCCCATAAAATTGGCGGTCTATGGGCCGGCACTTTACAAGCTTGAGGAGGCTGTCGTTTCGGCGGGCAAAGTAGACCAGGGGGAATATGCCGCCAGTCAACTGGCTCAGGGCCGTAGCGGCCGCAGCGCCAGGCAAGCCCCAGGAAAATACCGCTACGAACAGGGCGTCCAATACCATGTTGGCAATACCGGCTGCTACGGTAACAAACAGGCCCAGCTTTGGCTTTTCAGCAGTGGCAAACAGACACTGAAATTCATATTGCAGTACATAAAAAGGCAGGGCCAGCAGGATAATTCTTCCATAGAGGATGCTGTCCGTAAGAAGCTGCCCTTTTGCACCCATAAGAGAGGCGACAGGCCCGATCAGGAAAAAGCCAAGAGCAGCCAAAATTACTCCCAAAAGTATGGAAGTATAGATGATCAACGAGAAAATTTCATTGGCCTTTTTAGCCTGTCCCTGTCCCAGCGTCAGTGAGATCAAAGCGCTGCCACCGGTACCGAACATAAAACCGATACAGCCCAGGATCAGCAAAAAGGGCATGATAAAATTGACGGCGGCAAAAGGGGTCTTGCCAACAAAATTGGAGACAAAAAATCCATCCACCACACCATAGATGGATGTAAAAACAAGCATAATAACAGATGGAAAGGTATACCGCAAAAGGCGGCCGTAAGTAAAGTGATCGGATAAACGTATCATTTTGAAACTCCTTGTATTTATAGTTGTTTAACTTTTTCTCTCATCGCAATCAAAAAATCTTCTGTCAGTTCGAGATATTTATCCATATCCTCCCGGGACCAGGAAGCAAAAATTTCATTTTCAGCCTTGATGACTTTGAGGGCAGTCCTTTGGGACAGAGTTTTTCCGGCTTCGGTAAGAATGACCTTTTTGTTCCTGGAACCGGCCGCTTCCAGATAAACAATGTCCTCTGCTTCCAGCTTGCGGAGAGCGGAATTGATGGTCTGTTTGCTTAACCCGGACTGTCGGCAGATTTCCTGCAACAGGCAGTTATCTCCGTAATTACAAATCGTATAGAGGATTTGCATTGCGCTGTCGGAGAGCCCCAGCTTCAGGGCCATTTCATGGTAGACCCCGTCAATTTCGGTTATAAGGTTATTAAAACGTCTGAGATCTTTGGATGAATAAGAATTCATGATATTTCCTCCACAATAAGTATGAAATCGTACTATAAGCAGTATAGTATGATTTCATACTTATGTCAAGCTACAGAGAAAGAAAAATAATATATACTTGACAATAGTGTATATCACACAGTATAATAAATCATACAATAATAGAAGGAGGCAACTGATGGAAAAGGATTTATTGGAAAGCCTGTTGTCCGAGCTTCGGCGGGGAACCTTGATCCTGTGCGTCCTAAGCCAGCTTGGCGAATCGCGCTATGGATATGCGCTGGTTCAGACTCTGGAGGAAAAGGGGGTTCCCATTGATGTCAATACGCTGTACCCGCTTTTGCGCAGACTTGAAAAACAGGGACTTTTATGCAGCGAGTGGAATACCCAGGAGGCGAAGCCCCGCAAATACTATAAGAGGACTCTTTATGGAGACAGGATATTTGAAGAACTTGTGAAGCAATGGAACACGTTATCTTTGGGAATGAGTGAATTACTGGGAGGGAATGGAAATGAGTGAGCAGGAAATGATCGAAAGTTATATTTATGAGGTGACCAGGAGAGTACCCCAGGAGGCGAGGGAGGAAATCCGGATGGAGCTAGGCGGGCTTATTGAGGATATGCGAAACGGAGAGGGCCTTTCCGCTTCGGAGGTGCTGGAAAAGCTGGGCGACCCGGCGGTTTTTGCCGGGCGCTATGGGGAGCGTAACAACTATTTGATCGGGCCGCAGTACTACGACGATTATGTCTGGGTTTTGAAAATCGTGCTGATTGGTATCGGTATTTCTGCCGTTGTATCCGCTCTTGTAAATGGTATTTTGGGGATGGAGGGCCCTCAGGTGTCCCAATGGGTTAATCTGTTTGTCCATTTTTTTGAAGAGCTGTTGGGAAGTGCCATAAGTGGCGCTCTTGGCGCAGTGGGAGTGGTTACGGTTGTTTTTGCCCTCCTGGAATGGAGGAAGGTCAGGGTAAAGGTGAAACCGGAAAAAGACTGGACGCCCTTTTTGCTTCCCTCAGTTCCGGATAAGCGGGCCGTGATCAATCGGGGGGACAGTGTGGTTTCCATCATCTTTGTCAGTATATTTGCGGCGCTACTCTTGTTTGGGCCGGAGCTTTTTGGAGCTTTCCGCTATGAGGAGGGCAGATTTGAGAGCATTGCCTGTGTTTTCAACATTGAAAAATGGGATAGGATTTTACCGGTTTTCTTGCTTTGCCTTGGAACGGGACTGATCGGAGAGATCATCCGTCTGGTGACGGGATGCTACTGTAAGGCGGTTATGTACAGTACGATTCTCTGCAACTGTATCCAGGTGGCAGGAGCAGCCCTTTTGTTTTATGGGCTCCCCCTGTGGAACCCCGATTTTGCGCAGCAGATCAAGAGGGTGGCCGGCATAGAGAGATTTTCTGAGGGCGATATTTTGTCTTTTTGGAATACAGGAAGGTTTAACAATCTGCTATTTCTCTTTATTTTGCTGGGCTGCCTGCTGGAAACGGGGGTAGCGGTTTATAAAACCCTGAGATATGGGGAGAAGACGGGTAAGGCTTAGGGGCAGAACCGCCCTTTAAGGCCGGGTAACAGTTTACGGCACCGTGAATAGCAACAAGGCCGGTACAGTCCGGGGATGAGGATTATTTGACAGTTGCATCTGACGATTCGATGGTTTATACTGGATTTATGACAAAAGGACGTGTGGCCTCTTTAGGATTAAGGAATCAGGAAGATAGAAATAAGCCGGTACGGGAGAGTACCGGCTTATTTACCACACAGAAAGGAGGGCAGGTATGTTTTATTCACTGGAAGGGGAATGGCAGGCAGATATTGGAGACGGAGAGACGTACACGATGAATTTGCCAGGAACATTGGATGAAAATCGGATAGGAAAAAAGGATGTGGGAAGTAATCAGTGGCATCCGGACAGCGCGCTTTTTAATGAAGATCTGAAAGGTGGCGGGGTGATTCTCACCCGGCTTACCAGAAAATATACTTTTGAGGGGGAAGCCAGGCTGAGACGCCGGGTGACTTTTGATGTGCCGCAGGGGAAAAGGCTTTTTTTGGAAGCGGAGCGGGCAAGGTGCTTAAGGCTTCTTCTGGACGGCAGGGAAATACCGGATTTCAGGGAACCATCCATCAGCACGCCCCATGTATTTGAGCTGACACAGTACTGGAAGGGAGACCACGAGATTACACTCCTGTCGGATAACAGTTATCCGGGGCTTCCCCATGACAATATCGTCTATTCCTCTGCCGCCACAGATGAGACCCAGACCAATTGGAACGGAGTATTGGGATATCTGGGGCTAAGGGTGGAGGAACCGGTATTTTTGGAGTCGGTGAGCGCTTATCCTCGGGGGGATGTGATAGATGTATGTGTGGTTTTGTGTGCAGAGAGTCTGTGGAAAGGCAGGATTTGCATCTGTTCCCAGGCCCTGAAGGAGCCGGCTCAGTCCTTGGTTACTGTAAAGAAGGGGCGGACAGCGGTTTGGCTAAAAGAACTGGCAATGGCCGGGGACGTGGCACGGTGGGATGAGTATGAGGGTAATCTGTATGAAATGACAGCTAACCTCACAGAGGAAAAGGAGGGTGAGGGCAGTTTTGTGGCAGAGAAAACCATTACCTTTGGGATCCGGGATTTTGGGGATGACGGCAGAGGGAGACTGGCCTTAAACAGACGTACTGTGTTCTTGAGGTGCGAGGCCAACTGCGGAGAATTCCCGGAAAAGGGATATTCGCCCATGGGTGTGGAAGAATGGACGGGTATCCTGGAGACCTATAAATCCTACGGGATCAACTGTGTACGTTTCCATTCCCATTGCCCGCCGGAGGCCGCTTTTACAGCGGCAGACCGGCTAGGAATGCTGATGCAGCCGGAGTTGTCACACTGGAATCCAACGGACGCTTTTGAGTCTGATGAGAGCTTTGCCTATTATGAAAGGGAATTGAAGGAAATCCTGGGAATGCTGGCAAATCACCCTTCCTTTGTGATGCTGACCTTTGGGAATGAGCTCCATGCCCTTAAAAAAGGACATGAGAGGATGAATGAGCTGCTAAAAAAGGCGCGCAAATGGGATAATACACGGCTCTATGCCAACGGCTCCAATGTCCATTATGGAAACATAGGCTGTGATGAGGAAAGCGACTTTTACACTTCTTCCAATTATTTTGAGAAAGAGCTGCGGGGAACCTTTGCCGGGACGAAGGGGTATATTAATCATAGCTACCCAAATGCCATGACAAATTTTGATGAGTCTATGACTTCTCTCAGGAAGAGCTTTTCCAAGCCGGTATTTAGCTTTGAGGTGGGGCAGTTTGAGGTCTTACCGGACTTTGATGAGCTCAGGGATTTCCAGGGAATATCGGATCCGGCAAACCTCAGATGGATCAAAAAGCGGGTGGAGGAGAAGGGCCTTCTTCCTGTCTGGAAAAAATATGTGGAGGCTACCGGAGAGCTTTCAAAGATCGGGTATCGGGAGGAGATTGAGGCTGCCATGCGCACCCGGCAGATGTCCGGTATTTCCCTTTTAGGGCTTCAGGATTTTCCGGGACAGGGAACTGCTCTTGTAGGAATGCTGAACTCCCACTTAAAGCCCAAGCCCTTTAATTTTGCCGAACCGGAAGCCTTTCGGGCCTTTTTTGCCGCCTGGCGTCCATTGGTACTTTTGCCTAAATATACTTATGAAAGTACAGAAAGCCTGAAAGCGGAAGTTAAAATTGCAAATTATGGGAAAAAGACGGTGGAGGGAGAGCTTTGCTATCGGCTGGAAGGCAAGAATTTTTGTGCGGAAAAGAGAGCCGGGTGGGTATGCTGCCAGATGGGCGGGCTGACGGATGTGGGGATGCTGGAGTTTTCACTGGCAGAAGTCAGGGCTCCGATAAAATTAGAGTTGAAGGTTTTTGTTACGAATGAGGATCAGGGCTTTGCCAGCTATCCGGTTTGGGTTTATCCGCCTGTAAAACCGGTATGCCCAGAGGGAGTATATGAAACCGCCTGGCTGGACGGAAGGGCAAAGGAGGTTTTAGAAGGGGGAGGAACGGTTTATCTGACGCCGCCCTCCACCAGCGAGGCATTGCCAAGTTCCATACAGGCGCAGTTCACCACGGATTTCTGGTCTGTGGGAACCTTTTCCCAGCAGGAGGGGGCCATGGGGCAGTTGATTGACAATGCGCACCCTCTTTTCCGGGATTTTCCCACGGAATCTCATACCAACTGGCAGTGGTGGCCCATGGCCCGCCAGCGGGCTATTGTTTTGCCAAAGAACTATGAGTCAATTATTACGGAAATGGACAGTTATGCCTATCTGCGGCCTATGACACAATTGCTTGAATGCCGCTGCAAAGGCGGGAGGCTTCTTTTTTCCAGTATGGGGCTGCAAAAACTGCAGAAGTATCCGGAGGCAAGGGCATTACTTTCCTCCATCTATCGGTATCTTATATCGGCGGAATTTGTGCCCCGGCAGGAAATCGAGTGGGAGGTATTGCAAAATCTGGTAAATCGGACAAAGCAATAGTCAAAGCTTTTACTCATGTAAAGAAAGGATAGTGCGGGATGCGCACTATCCTTTCTTAAATTAAAGTAATTAAGATTTAGTTGATATTTACAGTTTGATTTGCTTACTGTCATTCCACTCGCTGTTTTTAACAGTGTTGCTTTCTTTGGGAATATATTCTTCCCTCAGAGTGAACTTAGCCACAAGCTCCTTCAAAGTATCTGCCTGGCTCGAGAGCTCCTGGCTGGCAGATGCACTCTCTACGGCAGTGCCGGAGTTGCTCTGGACCACGGTGGAAATCTGGTCTACACCAAGGGTTACCTGCTCGACAGCGCTGGCCTGTTCCTTGGAAGCGTTGGCTATATTATCTACCTTCTCGGAAGTGGCCCGGACATCTTTGACCACAAGCCCTAAGGCTTCTGCCGTTGAGCTTGCAAGCTGGGTGCCGCGTTCTACTGCTTCGATGGAGCGTTCAATCAGGCTTGCGGTATCTTTGGAAGCTACGGAGCTCTTACCGGCCAGGGAGCGGACTTCATTCGCCACTACGGCAAAGCCTTTGCCTGCCTCGCCTGCCCTTGCCGCCTCAACGGAAGCGTTGAGCGCCAGAATATTGGTCTGGAAAGCGATATCTTCAATGGTCTTGATAATTTTGCTGATTTCACTGGAAGTACGGGAAATCTCTTCCATAGCCGACATCATATCCTGCATCTGCTTGTTGCACAGCTCCATCTCATCGCCAGCAGTATTGGATTGGGTTCTGGCCTCTAAAGCGTTTGCGGCGGTTTCGCTGACCTGGTTGGAAATGTTGGCAATGGTGGCTGCAAGCTGTTCTACCGCCGCCGCCTGTTGCGTAGCGCCCTGGGAAAGAGCCTGGGCACCGCCGGATACCTGGCCTGCGCCGGATGACACCTGGTCAGCGCTTAAGTTGATCTGACCTAATGTGGCGCTTAAGTCACGGTTGAGCTTGCGGATAGAAAGCAAAAGGCCATGGAAGCTGCCTACATAGTGCTCTTCCGCTTTGGTCCGCACGTCAAAGTTGCCGTCGGCCATTTCTCTCAGGAGCCGGGAAGCATCGGAGATCACGGAATTCAGCATCACTGTCATGTCACGGAATGCATTGGCAAGACGTCCCAACTCATCCTTAGATTGGTAAGTAATGGCAATATCCAGCTCTCCTTTTACAATTTTGCCGGCAGCGGTTTCCAGTTCTTTTAAAGGCCTGGTGATGGCGTTGGTCAGATAGGTGGAGAGCAGCAGGGTAATAACAAGAGCGATTCCCGCCATGCCAAATTGGAGATAGACCAGTTTGGACTGCATACTGGTGGTAGTCTGATAGTTCGTCTCCGCGTTTGTTTCGGCGATCGTGCTGATTTGGATCAGGTTGTTTACCGCTTCTTCCACCAGGGGCTGATATTCGTTAAGCAGCTTATTCTGGGCACTGACCTTATCTGTCTGGGCCAGGGTGATAACCTCCTCCTGCAATTCCACGGCTTCGGTAATGTACGTGGAAAAGGAGTTCAAAAGCTCAGGATCGTCCGTAAAGTTTTCGAACAGCCAACGTGCGTTTTCTTCCAGCAGATTTAACTCTTTTTGCAGGTCGCTTAAGTAAGAGTCGCTTTTTTCTTTTTCATCCTCAATGGTTATGTAGCACAGGTCTTTCACAATAATTTGAAGACCCCGGCGCATGCTCATAATCTTATTTGTAATCTGGTATTCCACATTGTAGAATTCCGAATACTTTGCCGCATTTTGCGTAAGGCCTGTGATTGCCGTGAATACGGTTGCACAGAAGAGAAGGATAATGAGCATAAAGGTGATTAGCAGCTTCAATCCAATTTTTAAGTTTTTCATTTGAGTCCTCCTGAATCCCCATAGGCAATAATAATCACTGGCCCGTTTCTAAGCGCAATCCAAAGAAGCATACACGCCCGTCCCGGCAGTAAAAATTATCACCTTGCGGTTTGGTATATTAGTTTATGGATATGATTATAAAAGATAATTTCGATTTTGTCTACCGCAATAATTATTATATATAATGAAAAATAAGTATAATGAAATGTAATATAATAGCCGAAATAAGTAAGGAAAAAGGGTTGCCTTTTGGAAGATATAAGTATAAAATAGTTATAGTAGATGATTAATGTTTATTGTTAGGAGTGATGAGAATGGGTATCAATATTAATGTAGGTAAGAATCAGGATTATTCATATCTGTTCCAGAGTCTTTCATCCGGCAGCGGGGGGATGGGGAATTTGAATTTCCTCTCAGATTATGCCAGTATTAAGAATGGCAGCTATGGCAAGCTTCTGAAGACGTATTACGGCGCAGCGCAAAATTCGTCTGCCTCAGCGTCCAGCAAGAGAAGCAGCTCAGGAAATGTTCTTGAGAGAATTCTGGAGGAGAAGAAGAATCCGAAGGTCTCCAAAGAGGCCCAGGAGGCAAACGCCAATCTGACGACGGGGCTTTCGAGCCTGAAGTCTTCTGTTGCAGCATTACAGAAAGACGGTACTTATACAGACACTGCAAACGGGAAGAGTGCGGCCGACAAGGTAGTTTCAGCAGTGAAGGCTTATGTGTCGGATTATAATAATGTGGTGAGCGCGGCCAAGAACTCTACTCTTGCCAACAAGACCGCATATGTAGCGAATATGATGAACAGCACGGCGAAGAATGCGGATAAGCTTGCGGAAATCGGCGTCACCATCAACGGAAACGGAACCCTTCAGCTCGATGAGGCTAAGCTGAAGGAAGCAGGCATCTCCAAGGTAAAGGATTTGTTTTCCACGGAAGATATCATGAGCTATGGTTCTATGATTGCATCCCGTGTTCAGTTTGCGGGGGTATCGTCCAGCAACACTGCCACAGATAGTACAGACACGAGTAACACGGCAGGTTCAGCGGCGGCTTCTCTCAAGGCAGACAGCAAAGCGCTGGCATCTGATGCCTTGTATGAGATGGTGAAGGATAAGGACGGCAACGAGAAGTATGATGTTGACAAGATTTTTGCCAAGGCAAAGAGCTTTGTCAGCAATTACAACAAAATGTTCGATACTGCCGAATCCAGTACGAATTCCGGCGTACTTTCGAATTTGTCCTACATCAGGGAAAAGACGGCGCGCAATGAGAGTGCTCTGAAGCAGTTTGGAATCAGTGTGGACAATAAGGGCAGGATGAAGATTGACGAGGATACATTCAAGAAATCAGATATGTCCAAGGTGCAAGACTTCTTCAGGGATTACGGTTCTTCCATTGCCACCAATGCATCTCTTGTAGACTTTTATATGACGACTCAGGCGGATGCGGCCAAGGGCTATACGGCGGACGGAACATACAATGTGCAGGGAAGTTCCCGTTACGCAGATTTCATGTAATTGTATTTAGGAAACCAGACATAAAAGTTTTCAGGGGCTGTCAGAAACAGCCCCTGTTCTTTTGTGCAGGACCATTCGGTTATTTCTTTGTATGTGGCAAAGCGATTTCGTCTTCCTCCAGAACAGATGTGCAATGGGGGCACCGGAGGGCGTGAATGGATATTTTGGTTTTGCAGAAAGGGCACTCTTTTTCCGTTTCTTCCTTTATTTCTTCCTTTGCGTGGGAACGCTGGAGCTTATTGAGCTGACGAACCAGAAGGAAAATTACAAAGCTGACTACAAGAAAGTTGACAAGCTGGGTCAAAAACGTACCATAATTGATGGTGGCGGCATTATCGCCGCTTCCAAGTACGATCATCAGATCGTCAAAATTAATTTTACCGGTAAATATGCTCAGCAGCGGCATAAAAATGTCGTTTACAAGGGAACCTACGATGCCGGTAAAGGCGCTTCCTATTATCATACCTACGGCCAGATCGATCATATTTCCTTTCAACGCAAATGTCTTAAATTCTTCCAAAAATTTCTTCATTTCAAACCTCTCTTTCGTATCCTTATTTTTGGGCTGCGCAAAGATTATAGCAGATATTCCAACGGTTGTCATTACGGAAATTATGGCTGATCTATATAGAATTGGTAGGAATTGGCTCAGGCTCCTTTTCTGGCTAAAATAATTGTGGCGCTGCCATTCAATATTTTTTCTATTATGAATCCTGCGTTTCGCAATAATTCTATTTCATGATCCAGAGTCAGGGGAATATCAAAATGTACATAACAAGGATCCGGTATTGCTGACTGCTTTCTTTTTTGCAGGTATATATTACGCAGAAGCTGCTCTTCTTCGTCACAGCAGGCAATATAGTCTCCCAATATAAAAACGCCCTTTCCCTTCAGGCTGCAGTAGATTTTCCGGTACAATTCCTTTTTGCGCCGGGGCAGGAAGTGATGCAGGCTTTCGAAGGAAATAACGGCATCCCATTTGCAACATCCCAAATCGTATTGGAAATAATCCTGGACTACTGTGGTAAGGGGCTTATCGTGATGTTTTTCAAGCAGTTTGTCCAGCATAGGTTCGCATAAGTCTACGCCGGTTACCTGAAGGCCTGGATTTTTCTGCCATATCCTGTCTAATTCTAACCCGGTTCCGCAACCTAAGTCTAAAATTTTTTGACAATCCAAAGGTAAGATTTCGGCAAATATCCGATAAGATTCCTCCCAGATTGACATATGTTCTTCATAACCGTACAGCCGCTTGGTAAAAAAGTCAGACATTTCCTCCAGCGGGGAATCTGCTGTATCCTGAAGCCATTGTCGTAAATTCTGCATGTATTCTTCAGACGATTGCATATTAACCTCCATGACGCGTTTTTTGCGGCAACGCGATGCGAAAGCCGCGTAGGCGGTTTCGCATCTGCGATTCAATGCGGGCCGCTTGCGGCACACATTGCTGGTTGAAAATAAGCCATCAGGCTTATTTTCAACCTATGATTCTCCTTAAAACTTAGCCGTAATCATACGGCTGCTCTCTTTGTGGTGTAGCGTAACATATTCTAATGCCATCTTCCACCTCACATATTTTTGAAATAAAACATGAGCCAATACAAAGTATCAGCTCATAGTTTTATCCTTTCATCTTCAGGAATCTTTTTGTTTTCTCAGGATACGCTGTATGCTTTTGCCTGACAGACAGTATTTACACGCCAATTCCTCTGTCCTGCTTCCCGCAAGATAATCCTCATAAATCTGTTGGTCACGCCTTGAAAGCTCCTGTTTAATTTGTGTGCCTGTTCCCCATGCCTTTCTATGTGATAGTTTGCGGGGAATATAAATGCTTTCTCCGTCCACATACTGTTGTATCAATTCTATTATCTCAATGGGCAGAATTTCTTCTGCTTTCATATAGCCCATGTCTGCCTCCCTAAATTTTCGTTTTCAGGAATAGCATTGGCTATAACAACTGTTTTTTGCAATAGCCAGTGCTATGCAGACATAACATATCGTTTCATATACAAATCCCCTTTCTGAATTTCTGCTTTGCTGATGTGTAGTGAACGACAAATTATTTTGGCGTTTACTATAATTATACGTCACTTTGTGTTATCATACAAGTTAAATGATATTTGCGGCTACGAAACATCCGGGGCGGGAGGCTGCCCTGGACGGAGGTGCGGCGGGGAAGCAGAAAAGGAGGGGATGCGGGATGCGGGACTATATTTCTTATGAGGCGGCCATTGCAACGGCAACAGAATTTGCAAAAGAAATCTCCGGTAGTTTCCCGGGGAAAATTGAGGCTGTTTTTGTGATCGGCTCTTTAGGAAGCGATTATTACAGACCGGGGCAGAGCGATATAGATACTGCGGTAATTACGTCCTTTTCCCGTCATGAAATAGTTGATGTCACTGAAAAAATAGAAAAAATTGCGGAGAATTATCATAAAAGATATAACGTGCCGAAAGGATTTGGGGCTGTTGTATTTGCAAAGGAACAGCTATACCCTCCCTATATGAAAGAGGAGGAGCTGGTACAGGAAATCCTCCGTCTGAAGAGTCAGAGCAGACTCGTGTATGGAAATTTTGATACGGAAGACATTCCCATGCCGGATAAGCAATCCATTAAAAATGATATTCTCGCTTTTCAGGAATGGATGGATTCTCAGCCGCCGTTTCAACACAGCAGGGCGAGTTTTGTCAATTCCACTTTGATTGCGTTGAAACGTTATCTGCTGCTGAAATATGATATTGTAGAATTTAACAAATTCAAGGTTATCGATTTATATTTGAAACATGAACCGCCTGTGGTCGATAGGGAAGTTTTTGATTTTATCACAAAAACCTTACACGGGGAAAGCTGTGAATGGAATGATGATATTTGCCGGGAATATACGAAATGGCATGACGAATTGTATCGGGTTATTAATGAGAGGGTTCTACCGGCTAAAGGAGGCTATATGAACCAATGAAAAATATAGAGATTCAGTTTAACAGAATGGATGCAGCAATTGCTGTGCTGAGGGAGGTTGCTTCATGGGGGCGGGAGCAGGGATACCGCGTCTGGCCTGATGAATGGCTGACGGAGGAGGCATTGATTACACCCGATGCCGGGCCGGAGAATTTCTGCGTTGGGTTGATTGACGGTGAAATTGCCTGTGCTTTTATTCTGCAATGGACAGATGCGAGCTATTGGCCTGATGCCCCTGAGTACGAAGCCGCCTATCTGCATAAATTCTGTGTGCGCCGTAAGTTCGCCGGAATGGGTATGACAGGACTTGTCACAGAAGCAATCCGGTCAGAGTGCCGTGGGCGCGGCATTCGGTATATTCGGCTGGATACCGGACTGGATGAAAAGGCAGTCAGAAAGATTTATCTGAACGCGGGTTATAGAATTGTGGATATTATTGATTATCCTAACGGCCGGTCTATGGCATTATACGAATTGGAGGTGGGATGAATGGTACGCATTGCCACAGAAAAGGATGCCGAGCAATTAGAGGCTCTGAACAACGAGTTTAATGGAGAGGGCGAGACAACACTTGATCATATAAGATCATCCCTTGCTGACAACAGGCAGGAGATTGTTGTTGTGGATGAAGCAAATGGAGAACTGGCTGGCTTTGTGTGCGTTCAGTTGAAAAGATCCTTTTGCTATGAGGACTATATGCCGGAGATCACCGAGGTATATGTGAAAACGCAATACAGGCGGTGCGGGGTTGCGCGGGCTATGATTTCCTATGCAGAGGAATACTGCAAAAAGCATTATCCACTGCATGAATTTGGGTTGCTTACCGGATCAGAAAATACCGTTGCCCAGGCCGTATACAAAAATTTGGGCTATTGCAGGGATGATGAGATTCATTTAGTAAAGCGGGTTTGAGCATGTATGCTATCCTTTATGGTTTGGATAAACGGCTTGAAAATTAATGTGAATTTTATTGTAAAGACAGGCACTTTTTTGTATAATTAAAGTGTGGAAGGAACAGGATATATCGTATTTTATGTCACAGATTTTTAGAAATCGAGGTGTTAAATGTGCAAAGAGAACTAAAGTTCTCTGATACAAAACAGATAGAGGAGATAAATGTGACACGTCACATGGCAAAGCGTACCGCAAAAAACAGCGTATTCCTTGATCTTTTCAAAACAAGAGGTATCTGCTAGAACTATATAAAACGTTCCACCCAGAGGACACCACAGCGACAGAGGATTCCCTTACAGATGTGACAATTACAAATGTATTGACGGATAATCTGTATAATGATTTGGGTTTTATTGCTAATAAT
Source organism: uncultured Lachnospiraceae bacterium (assembly GCA_949949005.1). Lineage (GTDB taxonomy): Bacteria > Bacillota > Clostridia > Lachnospirales > Lachnospiraceae > Suilimivivens. Next base: position 119,030 of record CATLHM010000008.1, on the reverse strand, counting down.
AAGCTGATGATACTTGTGGAAGCACAGTCTACATGGTCAGTGAATATTTTAGTAAGAGTTTTGCTGTATCTGGCACAAAGCTATCACGAATATTTTCAGCGTACCTGCCAAGACTATCACAAAAGCAAGAAGGTGAAAATGCCAAAGCCTGAACTTTATGTGGTTTTTACGGGAAACAAAGGACGGAAACCCGACAAAATATCTCTGTCTAAAGAATTTTTCGAGGGCGCAGATACAGATATTGAGGTAAAAGCAAAGGTTATCTATGAAAGCGATACAGATGACATTATCAACCAGTACATCATTTTCTGCAAAGTTTTTAACGAGCAGACCGGGCAGCATGGAATGACGAGGAAGGCAGTTACGGAAACGATCCGCATATGCAAGGACAGGAATGTCTTAAAGGAATATTTGGCGCAGAGAGAAAAGGAGGTTGTGACTATTATGATGAGTTTATTTGATGAGGAAGAGATTATGAAGTCGTTTATAAGAAGTGAGAGATATGAAGCGGCACAGGAAATCGCACGGGAAACAGCAAAAAAAATGATTAAAAAAGGTAAAATGACACTTGATGAAATTGCGGATTGCGTTCCTTTATTGTCACTTGATGAATTAAAAGAAATTGAAGCTGAGGTTATACAGTTAGCGTAATCAATCGTATCAATCAGAATCAAATATAGTAACAACGTTAGAGCATATAGTAACTGAATTCTATATGCTCTATTTTGCCATTAAGGAGGGACAATGGGTGACAACTTTCGGACCAACATCACAGGGAGATTAACGCCCGTTTGCAAAAGAAGATCGATAAAACGACCTACTTAGTCGAGGTACATTTCTCTGCTGCCAGTACCACCGGAGATACAAAAAATATTTTCTCAAACTTATTGACATTAGTGTTATCCCATAGTATTATGCAAATACGTAATTGCGGAATTCAACACTTTTTGAAAGGAGCAGTAATAGGGCTATGGATCGAGATTATGATAAAGAGATTGACGCTCTCAGAGAGCAGATAGGAAACCTTCAAAATATGATATTTCCTCAACTTGATGAGATGCGGGCTATGGTGATGGAATTGCTTTCTGATAAGCAGCCGACAAAGAAGCCATCAGCGGAGCTGTTAAAAAGGGTTCATGTTATGCATGGAATGCATCCGGATAGCCGCCTCAGTGAACAAATGGAGGAACTGTGCTACAAAACGGAGGAAAAAGGGGTGAGCGGACTTGTGACCTACCTCGGGGTATACAATTCCGGTGGACGGCAATCTAACTGGATACGAAATGGCATCCCCACCGATGAACTGCTCTCTCTCATCGAGAGTGGTGTCGCAAGTAAGGTGTTAGCCTGTATCGGGAATTCAAACCGCCTTATGATGTTATTGGAGATACTTCGGGAACCTAAGACCGTGGCGGAACTGGTAGAGAAATGTGGTTTCGGATCTACAGGACAGGTTTATCATCACATGAAACCGTTGCTGGCCGCCGATATAATTGTGGAAGACGAACAACGGAAAGGGGTTTATGCGATCCAACCCCACAAAGTGCAAGGTGTAATTATGCTGTTGGCGGGGATCAGCGATATGGTGGACGAAACCTTCACACAGGGAAAGGGAACATGGGAGGCCGGCGGAGAGAATTAGAGGCCGAAAATAAATGAAGACTAAAATACGATACCTGCCATTGACGGCGACTCCTTTCAAATGCAGTTCTGTCTATCAGGAAATAAGCCCGTGCCCGGTCTTGCGGCCTTATGTGAGATGCTTTTGGGGTGGAGAGTCTTGCTGTCCTGACACGGAAACGGAAGAATCTTCGGAAATAGTGATTCCTGACACTTGTGTAGATATTATTTATCGTATAGATGATGAGGGTTATATCATTACTTCTGATTTCATTGGAATAAATGACAGGAGTTTTTTCACTTGCAGCGATAAAAAATCCTTACATAAGCTATCTGTATTTGCCATTCGTTTTTATGCATGGAGCGCTTACCTTTTTTCCGAGGATTCATTGACCGGAACGGTAAATGGACGGTATGATGTCAGGGAAAGATTTGGCTGGCTTGATCGGGAACTGCGCAGACGGTTACCAGAGCCTGGCAGCTTGACAGAGTGGACAGGGATGGCGGAAATGCTGCTTTTGAAAAAATTTGAAACTGCAAGGAAGAATATGGTCTTAGACAGTGTCGTGAGCGATATTCTCCGGCATCAGGGGGCGTTTACGGTTGGTCAGTTGTCGAAAGAAAATTTTGTAAGCAGCAGGCAGATGGAGCGGCTTTTTTATGAATACGTCGGAATTACACCCAAGAAATTGAGTAATCTGGTGCGCTACCAATGTTTATGGAGAGATATTATAGGCCAGGGCAATTTTAACATTACGGACGCCGTTTATAAATACGGATATACAGATGCATCACATTTGATGCGGGAGTTTAAGCGTTATCATTCCATGGGGATCCGTGCGGCAAGGGAGATGGCTTTGCGATCAGAAATACAGGATAATCGTAGACATGCCATGGTCAGGGCAAAGCAGGCGTTGGAGTGGAAAGTCTGAGAGAATCTATTTGTGTCGAAAATATACAATACATCCGGTGACAGATTTTGTAAAATTTCCTTGAGATTGCCCCCGACAGGGGGGAAACGGAGAAAGGAGAGAGTATGAGCAATCAGATATTTGAGCGGGCAAGGACATTTATGTACCGCAATGCAAGACCGCTTGATATGGCGCGGTTTCAGTATCATTTTGAAGAGGGAAGTAAGGAAGCGGTAATGCAGGTCTTGTCCTGTTATCAGAATGAGGACGGAGGTTTCGGACATGCCGTGGAAGCGGACTGCTGGAATCCGAATTCCATACCGCTGCACAGCAACGCGGCGGGAAGCATTATCAGTGAAATTAATTATGAAAATGCCGGGCACCCTGTGATTCAGGGGCTGCTTAAGTGGTATATGAGCGGGGCCTGCTTCAACGGGAAGTCCTGGGATATTGTGGTGAAAAGCAATAACGACTATCCTCATGCGCCCTGGTGGCATACGGAAAGCAAAAGCTCCTGCCATACGGATTATAATGGCACGGCACAGATCGCGGGCTTTTTGATCCGCTATGGGGAGGCGGGAAGCGAGCCGTATCGGCTTGGCGTGCGTATTGCCAATGAGGCGGCGGAGGCTTTGGTCTCATCGGAGAGTACGGATATGCATACGTGCGCCTGTTATGTACACATGCTGGAAGATATTATAAAGGCGGGAGCGCAGCAGGAGATTTCCTGCAAAACGTTAAAGGAGCGGCTGCATACATCGGTTAATGGCATGATTACCAAAGACACGTCAAAATGGGGAGGATATGTCTGCAAGCCTTCCCGGTTTATGAATTCCAGGGACAGTGAGTTTTATCCTGCAAATAAGGAGATTGCCGAATATGAGTGCGGACATATAGTGGATACACAGCTTGCGGACGGCTCCTGGGAGATCTCCTGGGGATGGGAGGCTTTCCCGGATGCCTGGGCAGTCAGTAAAAACTGGTGGAAGGGCCAGGGAATTATTGAAAATCTACTGTATTTGAAAGGTTTCGGCAACCTATAAAACAAAGCCGTAGAAAAATTGCAGCGGAATTATGGCGAAACAGGGCAGGTGGAACAGAAGAATGGAAACATATGCGCAGCGTTCAGTCAGACATTGCATAGATATGATTGCCCCCTTTGAGATGCCGGGTGAGCAGGAAGAAGGCGGGTTATTACAATTTTATCAATTTATGGTTTCACTTTATCGTGGAATGTATGAAAGGCCGGAAGAATATTTGGTGTTTCCGAAGCCTTATGAAGAGTACATGGCAAAATTGAAAGGACAGAAGGCACAGGAGAAAAAAGAGAAGGAGCACACGGCAAATTCCCGGGAAAGCACCCTGAGAAACACCTTTCAGCAGGCGATACAGTTTTACGCCCTGTACCTTTACCGCGCAGGCGTTAAGAGCAGTGGTATTGACGCAGGGACAGGCGCATTAGTGATACAAAAAGAAGACTATGCTGATGTCAGGGAGCAAATGAACCGTATCCATGAATCGGAATATAATACCATGCGGTACGAAAAATTATTAAAACTTGGTATCCGGGTCTATGAAGAGAAAGACATTGTTTTTATTGCTCACGGGCAGTATCCTCAAATGATGAGAGGGATAGTCTATTTATGCAAAGCTCCTGAGAGCAAATACAAATGGATGAATTTTCTCCGCCTTGATTTCAAAAATGCCTGTTCGCCGGTTGTGGCAGTAAGCGATATATGCAAAACGCTGTCCGCCGAGAGTGCTGAAATGGTGAAGAAGTTAGAAGATCATCTGTCGGGGATGAAGGTCAGGGTCAGGATAAAGCCGCTGAGGGGAATTGTTTCAGACTTTAAATGGAAGGTTGAGTATGCATACAAGGGGAAAAACATATGCGGCTTTTATGCGGATCGGGAGTACTTCATGCTGTGTATTTATTTCAACCATTTTCAGAATATTAATGAGTTTGCAAAGACTTTGTACGAGGAAGATCAGGATTTATTTCATTGGTTTGAAAAACAGTTTCCCGAGAGATTATGCAAATGCCCGAATAACCGGAGGGTTTATTTTGGCAGCGAGCCAAGGCGTATCTGTGGGCTTTCAAACCGGGCGGAGATCGTCAGCCCTGGCGATCAGGATCTGGACAGGGCATTATATATCTTAAGAAAATTCCGGAATATTGACCTGTAATTTACAGGGGCCTTTATCCTTTGGAGAAAATAGATATGGATATTTTGAAAAGATAGCAAAAAGAAAGGAGAGTAAAGACATGATAACAGAGGCTTTTGACAATCAGTCCCCGGCAATCATCAATCCGCAAATTAAGGAAAATGTACCACAGTTCGATGGGTGTATACTGACTTTTTCCCATGTGATTGAAAAATTTGTTCTGGAAAATTACGATTGCAGACAGATTGCGTCATTTTGGTTTGCAACGGGCAATACGCCGATTTATGGTATGGATTATAAAGGAAAGAAATTCGCATTTTACAAAACTTATGTAGGAGCTCCTGCGTGTGTCGGTACGGTGGAGGATACGCTTGCGGAAATAAAGACGGATAAATATATCGTATTTGGCGGTGCGGGTTGTCTGAATAAGGAAATTGCACACGGAAAAGTCATGATACCCACGCAAGCCTGGCGGGATGAAGGCACTTCCTATCATTATGCGCCTGCGTCGGATTATATAGAGGTGAGAAACGCGGATATTGTTGCCGCTTTTATGGAGGAAAACGGGATTCCCTATGTGAAAGGAAAAACGTGGACCACTGATTCTTTTTACAGGGAAACCGTTCATAACTTTGAAAAGCGTAAAGCGGACGGTTGCATTTCCGTAGAAATGGAATGTGCCGCTTTGCAGGCAATGTGTGATTTCAGAGGACTGAATTTGTATACATTTTTTACAAGCGGCGATTTGCTTGATGCTCCCAAATGGGATACGAGGCAAAAGGAAGGTCAGACGAAAGGCACCCAACACGATGCGGGACATTTTGACATTGCACTGGAATTGGCACGGTATGTGGCGGAGGGGAAATGACATTGAAAAAAATATCCCTTGATGAATTTTTGAGATTGAGGAAGCTGGTGTACCGATGTGCAAGACCCTTGGATTATACGAAATGGAAATTCCTTTTTGAAAAGGGAAGCTGTGAAGACTTCCTGTCGGTTCTGTCCGGCTACCAGAATGAGGACGGAGGCTTTGGGTACAACCTGGAGTGCAACAACTGGAATCCGGGCTCTTCCCCTTATACCGTATGTATTGCGCTGGACTATCTGGATACGGCAGGTGAGCATAAAAGCGGTCTAAAAAGCAAAATTATTGCAGGTATCCTCCAGTACCTGGACTCCGGAGCCTATCTGCTGGATGAGGGGTGGGTGGGGATGCAGGGAATCCCCGGCAATAATGACTATGCCCATATGCCATGGTTCCATTTCGATTCCGAAAAGGCCGCCAAAGCCGATATTGGAGTGACGAAGCGCCTTGCGGATTTCATCCTCAAATATGCAGACAGAGGCAGTAATCTCTGCCGCAGGGCCAAAGGGCTGAAAGAACGGTACAGACAATGCGGGCAGGTTCTTCTCCATGGCTATCCTGATTACGATCCGACTGCGCTGAATATTCAGGAATTTGACCCTGCCACATATCCGTCCTGGCTGCCTCTTCCGGTGTATTTTGTGGGTTCGCCCCAAAGCAGCTTTTATCCTGAGTGCAGACGCACTGTGGACAGGAATCTGGACACAATCGTTGACTCGCTGCTTGGCACAAAGGAGATTCGGCTTTCTTCTGCCGGGGAGCTTGACGCATTTGAACAGAGCAATCCCCACCCGGAGGGGAAGCGCTGGTGCGTGGCCGAACAGACCATTGGAAATTATTATTGGGGCAGCAGTTTTATCATACGGGATCTGGACATATTGAGGAAATTTGGCAGACTGGATTTTGAGCTGCCGGTTCTCATACCATGAGAGATAGTCTCAAAAAGGTATTATAAAAAGTGCGATTCTGTGGAAAAACACCCTAATAAAAAATGCGACTTGATCGGAGGCGGCATGTTTAAACGAAAAATATACGATAAGATGCTTGAATGGAAAAGAGATACGAATGGGAAAACCGCTCTTTTGATAGAAGGGGCACGCCGTGTCGGGAAATCAACCGTAGCAGAAGAGTTCGCACGAAAGGAATATGAAAGTTACATCTTGATTGATTTTTCCCAGGCATCCAAAGAAACACGGAACCTGTTTGACAATATTTCAGACATTAATTATCTTTTTCTGCAATTGCATATATGGTTCTGTTTTTATAATATACAACTCGAGGTGTAAGACATTGCTTTACAGGAAGGAAAGCAATAGACTTCCTTTGATCTGAAAGCCGTCTGCGGGCGGTAGAGTGGTGGTTAGATTGATTATAATTACAAATAATGAAAAATCAGCCCCTGAAACCGTGCTGGCCGCGGTTTTGGGGGCTTTTGGGGAGGCGGAAAAGAAATCTTCCTGGTAATAACTTTAAAATTATTGCCTTTTCAATAACTTTAAAGTATAATCAAACTATAGCAGGAGGATAATGAGTTTGTACGAGATTTGTTTTTATAGAGATAAGAATGGCAAAGAGCCGGTAAAAGAGTATATTGCAGGGCTGTCAGCGAAGAAAAATAAGGATAGCCGGGTCAAGTTGAATAAAATAATGGATTATGTAAAAATCCTCAGTGAATATGGAACGCGGGCAGGAGAGCCGTATATAAAACATATCGATGGAGATATAGGGGAACTGCGGCCATTGAGGGACAGAATCTTTTTTGCCGCATGGAACGGCAGAGGTTTCGTTCTGTTACACGTATTCATGAAACGGACACAAAAAACGCCACAGAGGGAAATAGAGAGCAAAATGGAATTTAAACGATTATCAGAGGAGGAAACATAATGAGGACAAATAAAGAATATTCACAAGCCATAACACAGGCGAAAGATAATCTGGACGATTTGAACGAGCGGGGGACAGACGCTGTAGGTGGGAATGTTCTGGAATTTATGGAAAGCGTTCTTACGCCGGATGAAATAGCGGAGAGTGAGCTGCGAGTGTCTATTATTGGGGAACTTATAAAAGCAAGACAGGAAAAAGGAATCAGCCAAAAAAAGCTGGAAGAATTAAGCGGCGTAAAACAGCCCGTTATTGCAAGAATGGAAAAAGGCAGCACCAGCCCACAGTTAGACACGATCTTAAAGGTATTAGTGCCATTAGGAAAGACATTGGCAGTTGTTCCGCTGGAAATGGGAAACAGATAACAAAGATCTGGAAATAAAATAATCCATCGTTCACAATATATTTGAGGGCTGCCGGAAAAGGGCAGTTCCATGCTATGGAGGCACACATGTTTCAGGTTATCCCGGAAAATTTTTTTGTACCGCTGGCTTCTCCCAATAAAGCGATCTATTGGGAGTGCCTGATCAAGCTGTTTTCGGTTATGAACCATCAGCTTTCTTTTGGTGTGGAAAGAGATATTCTGGTGCAGGAATTGCAGTATTACTTTGACCAGGAACAGGCGCTTGCCATAGAAGAAGAGGAATTTGACGGTAAGAACAGCCGTGACAAGGCTAACTGGATGCTGCGAAGGCTGGAATATTACGGGTGGATCGAGATTGAAACGGATAAAAGCTATGTACAGCGGGCGGGCTTTCAGGAATACGCCGTAAAAATGATCAAGACCCTTCTGGAAATTGAGGAGGGGAAACAGATCGAATATCAGGGGTACATTTACACCATCTACAGCCTGGTGCGCAGCAATACGGATAATCCGGGAATTGTGCTGTTATCCATTCTTGAAAATACGGATATGCTGATTACAGGACTGAAAAACTTAAATTCCGGTATCAAGCATTACATAGATGAGCTCACGAAGTACAGGACGCCGGCAGAAATCATGGATGTGCTGTTTAATGATTATATCGAGAATATCGTGGACAAAGCCTATCATCGTCTTCTGACCTCCGATAACGTGTCCAAATTCCGGCCGGAGATTGTGGAACGTCTGGAGAGCAAGAGCCGCAACAAAGCCTATATTGAGAAGGCCAGTGCGGAGCTTGCCGCAATCCGCGAGGTTTCGAAGGAGCAGGCGCAGGAGCTGGTGTATCAGTACATTCATGATATTATCAATGCTTTCCAAAACATGGACGATATTCTGGCGGAAATCAACCGGAAAAATACACAGTATCAGAAAGCGGCAATCAACCGGGCGAAGTTTTATCTGATTGGCGGCGAGGATGTGAGAGGACAACTGAAAGAGATCCTGTCGGAGGTAAACGAAAAGATCAATGCGGAGGGCATGGAGTTAGGCGGCATTTACCGCATTTCCTTTCTGGATGAAATGATCCGAATATACAGTTCGGGCGTATTGGACGAAAAATCCCTGTTTGTGCCTATCGAAGGGAAAAAAGAATTTAAGCCTGTGGAACTTCAAAATGAGCTGCCGGATGCAAAATTGCGGCAGAAAAAATTAAAGAAGATGATGGAAAAGATGGAGCGGGTGCTGAATCCGGAAAAGATAAATCTCTATGTGCTGGACTGCCTGCAGGGCAGAGGACGGATGATGGCGTCGGAATTACCGCTTGCGACCACGGAGGACTTTGTTTATCTGATTTACATCCGGCTGTATGGTCAGCGAAAAAACATGAAGTATGTGGTAGAGGCAGGTAAGGATGTTGTGGTAAACGGATACCGGTTCCGGGATTATGCGATCTGTAAGAATGGACATTAGGCTGATTTGAAAACCGCCTGACGGCAAAGTTCGCATTACATTGCCGCAAAAACACGACATGGAGGTTAGGTTGAAAAAAGGCCTGCGGCCTTTTTTCAACCGGGAATTTGTGCTGCCGCACAAAGTTCCCACCTGATTTAAGAGCTGCCTGACGGCAGCATGGAGGTTAAAATGGATTTTTTAGAGGGAATGCTGCAAAAGGATAAGGACGAGTTTGTGCGGATCTGCAACAGGCTCCTTGGAAGCTGTTTCGTATGTAAACGCAATGAGACGTCCAGACGGGATTATTATTTCATTACCCAGCACAGGGAAAAGTTTTCACAGTACCTGTCAGTGCTCGGCTACCGGCTGGAAATCAATGAAGAGTATGGCGTGGTGCAGCTTACCAATCCCCAGAATTATAACCGCTACAATATGAAGCTTTTTGAATCCATCATTCTGTTGATTCTGCGGATTTTGTATGATGAGAAAAAGCGGGAACTGTCAGTCAGCGATGAAGTCATCATCAATATGGGTGACATTCATGAAAAATTTTTAAGCCTGAAAATACGGGATAAAATGATGGATAAGACGACTTTAAGGAATGCCATCAGCACCATGCGCAGGTTCCAACTGGTGGAGGTTTTGGACAAAGAGCTGTCAAACCAGGATTCCCGGCTGATTATCTACGACTCCATACTGATGGCAGTGCGGGTGGAGGACATCAGGCAGGTATATGAAAAGCTGGAAAATTACAAAAAGGGCGGAAAAATAAATGAAGAAATTGACGAGAGTGAAGCTGATTAACTGGCACAGGTTTACCAATGCGATGATAGACCTTGAAAATTCCGTTCTGATTTCGGGGGAAAACGGTGCGGGTAAATCTACGCTGCTGGATGCGATACAGTTCGTGGTAACCTGCTCCACCAACTATTTCAATAAAGCGGCCCATGAGAACGGTAAGCGGAAGCTGACGGGATATATTCGCTGTAAGACCGGGCGGGAAAACAGGCCCTATGAGAGGACCGGGGAGATCAGCGCCCATGTGGCCCTGGAGTTTTACGAGGAGAAACGGCAGAAATATTTTATTGTGGGGGCGGTAGTCGATTCCGCCTCGGAGGGGCAGGAGAAGACAGTCCGGTATCTGATGGATGGAGAGCGACTTCAGGAGGAGATGTTTTTTCAGGGAAAGATCCCGAAATCCATTTCCCAATTTCGGACAGGCAATGGAAAGAAAATCAAGACCTGGTGTACCACGGAGAAAGACGCCAGGCAAATGATCAAGAACCGTTTCGGAAGGCTGGAGGATAAATTTTTTAAGCTGATTCCCAAGGCTATGGCATTCCGCCCAATCGACGACATCAAGGATTTTGTGTATTCTTATGTGCTGGACGAAAAGGAAGTCAATGTGGATATTTTGCGGGAAAACGTAAGAACCTACCAGGAGCTGCAGCACACCCTGGATAAGATTAAGCTGCGGATGGGCAGGCTGGAAAAGATCGAAGGATTCCACAGGCAGGTGGAGGACGGTATCCACAAGGACAGGATGTATGAGTATTTCCTTGACCGGATCGAGGCGGATATTCTGACAGAGGAAATCAGGCAGCTGGAGGATGAGATTGTCCATGACCGCCACAGGCTGGAAAACTGGAACAAGGAAATCGGGGCTGCCGCAAAGGAGAAAGAACAGCGTCAGGCCATCAGGGACAACCTCTTTGCGGAGCTTGCCAGCGATAAGGATTTTATTGCAAGGGACGAGCAGGAAAAAAGATTACGGATGCTGGAGGACAAACAGGAAGGCCTGCGGCAGGAACAGCTGCGGCTGATGGAGAGCGTTGATCAGGCGAAGGTTCAGGTCAACCGGCTTTTGAAGGTGCCGGATGCGGATCCGTGTATCAAAGCCTACTGCGGGCAGTTGGAGGAATTAAAAAAGGCAGCGGATTTGGGCGGATTTAAAGATACCCTGCAGAAGGTCATTGCCTACAAAAATCAAATGAGCGACAGGGTTTATAAAAGATGCGCAGAACTGGACGTGATGATCAGAGATTTATCCGGCCAAAAGAAGGAATGGGATTTAAAGATAGAGAATCTGATGAAAAAGAAGCTCTCTTACCCGGAGGAGGTTACACGCACGGCCCAGGCCATACGGGAAGAATTTGTCCGGATTGGCCGGACGCCGGAGCCCAGGATTCTTTGCGAGACGCTGGAAATTACGGACGAGACATGGCGGAATGCGGTGGAGGGCTATTTAAATACACAGAGATTTTATATTCTGGTGGAGCCGGACAATTTCGATATTGCGCTGGGAACCTATGACAGATTGCGGAAGGAAAAAAGGACCTACGGCGTGGGGCTGATCAATACGCAGAATCTGGAAAAATATGACACGCCGCCCGAAGGGTCTCTGGCACAGGTGGTCACTTCCGGAAACAAATACGCAAAACGTTATATCAATATGGTTCTGGGAAAGGTCATGATGTGCGACCATTACAGCCATTTAAAGAAGTATAAGACCGCAATCACCAAAGAATGTATGCGCTATCAGAATCATGTGGCAAGCGCCATCAGGCCCTCTGTTTTCGAGATCCCTTATATAGGAAAGAACGCCGTCCGGGTACAGCTCGAGCAGGCGAAAATTAAGAGCAGGGAAATTGAAGACCAGTTAAAGGAAAAAAAGAGGATTTTGGAGAATCTGGAAGAACTGCTGGGCCCTCTTTCAACGGAAACGGATACAGACATCAAATATCGTGTGGATGTGCTGACGGAATGGAAGAATGTATTGCAGGAGATCAAGAACTGCAGGGACAATATCGCAACCCTGGAAAAGAATTCCGGAATGATTCTCAAAAAGATTCAGCTCTCGGAGCTGGAAAAGATTATAAAGGAAATAGAGGGACAGATTTCCGGTTGTAACCGCAGGGTGGGGCAGACACAGCAGAAGATAGAGAATACGAAAGGAATCCTTGCACAGAAACAGGCCGCCCTGGTGGAGCAGCAGGCTTTATGCACAGAGGACAGCGTCAGATATGAAAACGATATTGTCCTCTGGAATCATGATTATGAGAAGCAGTTAAAGGATAAGAGCTGCGAACAGTTTAAGGATAACTTTGTGCGCAGAAGAAAAGCGAATCAGACCACCATCGCCAAGTGTACGGAGTCCATGACAAATAGCATGGTGGAATACAAAACAGCCCATGATTTCGGTGGGGCGGCTACGCTGGAGGGCTATGGGGATTTCGAGGCGGAATACAGCAAGCTGAAAAACTCGGAGCTGCTCAGCTATGAGGAAAAGGTAGAAAACGCGAGGCTCTCCGCTGAGGAAGAGTTCAGGGAGCAGTTCCTTGCCAAGCTCCAGGAGAATATGAAAAACGCCCAGACCGAATTTAAGGAGCTGAACAGGGCCCTTAAAGACATTCATTTCAGCAATGAAAAATATGAATTTCTTTTTATGCCCAGCAAAAGATACCGCCACTATTATGAGATGATTATGGATGATTTTAACGCCATACAGGGAGAGTCTATTTTCAGTGGCTTGTTCCATGAAAGCCACAGGGAAGTGATCGACGAGCTCTTTGAACGTCTGGCACTGGACAATGAAAACAGCGCCAGAGCCCTGGATGAATTTACGGATTACAGAACCTATATGGACTATGACATCCGCATCCTTCACAGCGACGACAGCTATTCCCTGTATTCCAAGGTGTGCGAGGAAAAGAGCGGCGGGGAGACTCAGACGCCTTTCTATGTGACGGTTGCCGCTTCTTTTGTCCAACTGTACCGAAACGGCATCGGCGGCGAAGCCGTAGGCCTGGTCATGTTTGACGAGGCTTTTAACAACATGGATGATGAGAGAATCGGCGGAGTACTGGAATTTTTGCGAAGGCTTCCCCTTCAGATACTGATCGCCGCGCCGCCGGATAAGATCCAGTACATCAGCCCTTTTGTGGAAGAAACGCTTTTGATTATGACGGATGAAAAAGTGAGCTTTGCGGAGAGATATTACAATGGCGCAGTATGACAGGTATGTGATCGGAAAGCTTTTGGACACCTATGAGTCCAGCCTGCTTTCCACGGGAGAAAACAGAAGAAATATTCACATAGAATTCCGGTTTACGAAGAAAGGGGTACCGGCGTACTTTGACGAGAGCTCCGGGGAGTATGAAAAGATTCACTTACTCATGGAAGATCTCGAAGAGAAGCAATTGCTCCGGATCTGCTGGAAGGACCAGCGCAAAGGGCATATCATCACGAAGGTACGGCTGAATATGGACAGGCTAAAGGAGGCATATGCTTATGTAAGCCGCACACCCCAAAATGATATGGCTGCCGGACACAGACAGCTTTTGGAAGAATATATCAGGCAAAATCAGGCTCCTGTCTGCCGGGCCTTTGCCATGTATCTGCTGGGGCGGCTGGGGGAACATAAATCCGTGAAGGAATTTGTGGATTTGAATGATATAGCCTCCACAAAACAATTGCTCTCTGCCATACAGGCAGTTGAGGAGAATCAAGAACAGTTGTATCTCAGGGAGTTTTCCATTCGCTGTTTCCAGGACTCCAAGGCATTTGAAAAGATTTCAGGCAGGGTTGCGCACGTATTCAGACAGTTTAAGGAAAACTGTGAGGGAACGGAGTGGGACGAAATTCTGGCAGAATACGGGATTTATCATACGCCCAATTATGTCTATTTAAAGGGAAACATAACGCTTTTTCTGGGAGAAGAAAAGATAGACTTGTCAGTATTAAAGCAAGGAATGGGACTTTCCGGGGAGGACATTGCCGGGATAGGGTTTTACAGCGTGGCAGGGGTGAAAAAGGTGATTACCGTGGAGAATCTTACCACTTATTTTCGCTGGCAGGAGGAAAACGCCCTGCTGCTTTATCTGGGCGGTTACCACAATGGGATCCGCCGCGCCCTGCTTAAGGAAATCTATTTGAGATGCCCGGACGCCGATTACTATCATTTCGGCGACATTGACGCGGGCGGTTTTGAAATTTACCGTGATTTGCGGGAAAAGACGGGAATTCCATTTCAGCCCTATCAGATGGATTTGGAAACGCTGAAAACCTATGAGAGCTATGGCAGGCGGCTGACGGAAAATGACCGGAAACGGCTGCAGGGCATGCGGGAGAGAGAGGAGTTTAAGGAACTGATCGGTTATATGCTGGAACATGATGTGAAGCTGGAGCAGGAGTGTATCAGGTTAAATGGCGAGATTAAGCCCGCAGAACTTCATGAAGTGTCAGAAAATTGATAGACTTTATTATTCGGTTATGTTATATTGAAACAAGGATACTGCTGCTGAAATCATTGCTCAGCGTACCGTGCGTCAGGATAAGGACAGCTATTGTTAAATAAGGGAGTGATTAACGGAAAGCGTCTGTTCTCTGAGGAATATTATGAGCAAAGTATTTGCGAGTATTCTTGCGGTGGTTTTCCGGAGTGTACTCCGTATGGCTTAGGCTGGTGGATTGGAAAAGATTTAGAAATCCCGTATTTTTTGCAAGTGGTTTCGGAGGACAATATTTAGCTGTCATTCCACAGTTAGAAATGATACTCAGTATTTTATCGGATATGGATAGACCACATCCGGAAAATAAGACCATAATTGAAAAGGCATTACAACTGGAATGAGAGGAGAAAGAAGTATGATCACAGAAGCTTTTGACAATCAGTCCCCGGCAATCATCAATCCACAGATCAAGGAGGATGCGCCCCAGGTGGATGCGTGTATTCTGACCTTTTCCCATGTGATTGAAAAGTTTGTCCTGGAAAATTACGACTGCAAGCAGATTGCATCTTTCTGGTTTGCAACGGGCAATACGCCGGTATATTGTATTGAATATAAGGGAAAGAAATTTGCGTTTTACAAAACTTATGTAGGGGCGCCTGCCTGTGTGGGTACGGTGGAGGACACGCTGGCAGAAATAGAGACGGGCAAATATGTCGTATTTGGCGCTGCAGGCTGTCTGAATAAGGAAATTGCACGCGGGAAAGTTATGGTGCCGACAGAAGCTTACCGGGATGAGGGCACTTCCTATCATTATGCGCCCGCATCGGACTATGTTACTGTCAGGAATGCGGACATTGTCGCCGCTTTTATGGAGGAAAACGGGATTCCTTACGTGAAAGGAAAAACATGGACCACCGATTCTTTCTATAGGGAAACCGTCAATAACTTTGAGAAGCATAAAGCGGACGGCTGCATTTCAGTAGAAATGGAATGCGCCGCTTTGCAGGCAATGTGTGATTTCAGAGGACTGAACCTGTACGCGTTTTTTACAAGCGGCGATCTGCTTGATGCCCCCAGGTGGGATGCAAGGCGGAAAGAAGGGCAGACCAAAGGCACCCAGCACGATGCGGGCCATTTTGACATTGCGTTAGAGCTGGCGAGGTATGTTGTAGGATGATGTGAGTATTGTTTAAGGAGTATGAATTTTACGCTGTCCGGTGGGTGAAACTTGAGGATGCTCCCGTCTGCTTCGGGATGAGAGCATTGCATGGCAGATGGTGAAAGCGGTGACAGGGGCTCAAACAGATTGGATGATTTGCCGTATTTGTTTTCACATTTTTAAGTGAAGAAATGAAAAATCGAGAAATGACAGCTTCGGATATCAAAACTGTTTTACCCTTATACGTTTCCTATTATAACGGACAGGAAAACGGTTGCTGGACGGAAGAACTGGCTGCAAAGATACATCAGGTATTAAACATGGAAGATTCATTTTCGCTTATTTTGGAAAAAACGACTCCACGCTTGGATTTGCAACGGAAGCCTTTTTGTGCAAACTTGAGCGGATAGTGAAAGAAAAGGGGCCTCTTGACAGAAATTGCAATGCTGGGCGTAGGGGAAAAAGTGGATGTTATCAGGGAATCTTTGAAAGCGGTATCAGAGGCGACGAACGATGAGGGGGTACTGCAAATGAACCTTGCGAAGACGCACAACAGGCATTATTCACCGAAGAATATTGAATCATAGGAGGTGATTTTCATGCCAGGTATGTCAGATATTATAAGAGATTCTGTAGTTGATTTTTCAAGATTGCAAGACTGGATGATGTCAGCGAAAAAAATAAGGATCATGAAACATACGAATTAATGTATAAGCGGTATATCGAATTAAAAGTTATTTTATCAACGGCAGGCGTTAATCTTGCAGAGCTGGACAAGATCGAAGAGTAGAATGAATTATTTTTTTTAGAGGAGCGTGGCTTTTATCACGCTCCTTCTTTTGTATGAGGCACAATGTAAAAAAACGAAAAAATACCCCAGACTATCCGCTTGGAGAGTGGACTTGACGGAAGAAATGACGTAAAATAGGGCATAACTACGGATGCACAGCGGATCCGCAGTATGAAAAAATTACGAAAAAGGGGTTGCAAAAAGATGGGTAAAGCGTACAATCTGTTAGTAAGCAGCATAGGTACGCCCTTTTTACCCGTTATTATTTTATATACACAGAAATGGCAGGGCCGGCAGATCGGCTGGGACGTAATACGTGCCGAGGAAGAAAAGGCGCAGGAAGGAAACACCATCAACGTGGATATGAACCGCCGGGGCCGGAAACTGCCGGGGAAAGGAAAGGCTCCGGCACATTGCTGCCTGCCATAGCTATTATCGTTATCATTATAGCTGCGGGCGTAGCAGGCGCACTGGCAGTGAAACGGAAAAAAGAGGAGGAGGGGAAAGGGGAGCGGTAAACCCGATCCCCGTAATGCCTTTCTCTCTTTATGGGGGAAGGGCTTTCTTTTTGCCGTACATGAAAAAGAAGCCGGGTTTCCTGTTTTTCGACTTCCGGGATAAACTCAAAATGGACTGAGGCATAGCACAGAGCAAGACGCATCAATTCATTTCGGGATATAACAGCATTGACGTATCCACCTATGCAGACTGCTTTTTATGAGATAGATTCAGAACGGAAGCAGATGCGGAAAAAGTGAAAAAAACCGGCTGGAAAGCATAATAAAGATGAAACGATAAACCGATATTTTGCTATAGAAATATGAGAGAAAATATGCTATGCTTATAACAGGGTATACGAAAGGGGAAAGGAGGAAATCCTTATGAATAAGATAAAAATATATCTGGATACATCCGTGATCAGCTACCTTGACCAGAAGGATGCGCCGGAGCAGATGAAGGAGACGCAGGAGGTATGGGAGCTTTTAAAAAAAGACCTGTATGAGATATACATTTCTGATGTTGTGGTCTATGAGATCAACAAATGCAGCGGGGAGAAACGGAAAACTCTGTTGGATTATTTAGACCGGATAGAGTATAATATAATTGAGACAGACGAAGGAACGGTGGAGTTGGCTGAGAAATTCATCGACTTTGGATTTTTAAAGAGGAAAAGCTATGATGACTGCCGCCATATAGCGGCGGCAATCCTTGCAGGATGCGATTTCATTATCTCATGGAATTTTAAGCATATCGTGAATGTAAAGACTATCCGTGGGATAAAGGCCATCACCACATATGAGGGATATAAGGACTTGATGATATACCCGCCATCTGCGTTATTGGGAGAGGAGGACGAGGACTATGACAGTGATGATAAAGGAACCGGAGATCAGTGAACGCTTTGACCTGGAGGATATAAGGAAGATACGCGCATATAATGCGGCAAGGTACGAGCATATGACACCGGCTGAGATTGTGGCAGACACGAGAGCCGGGGCTGCAGACCTTCTGGAGATCATGAAAAAACGGAAGCTCATGAAAGTATAAGAGGATTAAAAAACACACTTAAATACAGTTTTTAGGTGTGTTTTTTTGTAGAAATATTAATGAAATCAACACCTGGCACAAAAAAATCCCGTTTTAAATCCTGTAAACACAGCAAAAACCCCCAAAACCGCGCTTTGCCAGTTCTGAGGGCTTTTTTAGGGGAGGATAAGTATTTCTTTTATCATAGGTACCAGCGGTTCCCTGCCGGGAACCGCCTGATCAAAGGAGGGGGTTCCATTGACTATTAGTATTATTACCCGTCAAATTTCTGTTATACATTCCGGATAAAAAAATTTTACTTTTTTTTCAATATAAGGTATACTGAGGACAGGGTTTACAGCCGCCTCCCCGAAAATACCGGGTATCGGATACCTGAAAATGAATGCCGGAGAGCGGAGCGGGAGAGAGGCTGTGATACAATATCTGGAACGACAGGGAGGAAAGACAAATGGAACTGCTAAAAAAATGGCGTGAAACGGCCTATTCACAGACAGCCAATAAAGGAGATCTGCAAAGGCTCTGGGACGATTATTTCCAAAAGGAAAAAGAAATTTACGCACAGCTTTTGACGAATCCGGATGAAGAGGTGAAGGGTACGGTCAGAGAGCTGGCAGAAAAATACGGTGTGGATATTATGACCATGACAGGCTTTCTGGACGGCATCAATGACAGCTTAAAGGAAGCCAACCCCATTGAGGAGATGGAGGAGGAGACCCAGGTAAGTCTTGCCTTTGAAAAGGAGCTTCTGTACAAAAATATGGTGGCGGCCGGGGCGGACTGGCTTTATGAGCTGCCAGAGTGGGAGCCTATATTTGACGAGGACAAGCGCAAGGCGCTCTACAGGGAGCAGAAATCCTCCACCACCATCGTGAAACCGGACAAGGTATATCCCAACGATCCCTGTCCCTGCGGAAGCGGTAAGAAATACAAAAAGTGCTGTGGAAAGAAGGGCTGATGGAGAGCCGGGTAGAACAGGCCGTTGCCACCTTTGAGTCAGGCTATACCTGCGCCCAGTCGGTGTTTGCCACTTATGCGGATTTGTTTGGTATGGACAGGCAGACTGCTCTGAAGCTGGCAAGCCCTATGGGCGGCGGCGTAGGCAGGATGCGGGAAATATGCGGCGTGGTGTCCGCCATGGCGCTTTTGGCGGGCTTAAAGGAAGGAAATACGGATCCTGAAAATGAGGAAGGCAAGGAGAGAATTTATCTTCTTGTGAGAGAGATGGCGGATCAGTTTAAGGAGAAAAACAATTCCATTATCTGCCGGGAGCTGCTTGGAATTGAAGGAAGAGAGGAGAGCGCCAAGCCCTCTGCGAGAACCAAGGAGTACTATGCTTCCAGGCCTTGCAGCAGGCTGGTAGCGGAGGCCTCGAGGATTATTGAGGAAAAGCTTTTGTAATTGGGGAAATGCTTCTGTGACAGGGAGGCATTTCTTTTCAGCTTACAGGAAAGAAAGAGTATGACCATCAAAGAACAGGTATTGTTATTACTGGAAAACCACCGGGAAGAATTCTTTTCCGGGGAGGAAATTGCGGGAATGCTTTCCGTGTCCCGGGCAGGGGTGTGGAAGGCGGTAAAGACGCTCCAAAAGGAAGGGTATGCCATAGAGGCAGTGAATAACAGAGGCTATGTGCTGCGAAAAGCGCCTGACGTGCTCTCGGCGGCTTTTATCGGACAGGAGCTTACAAAGTACGGGATCTCCCTGCATATCCAGGTGGAAAAGCAGGTGGACTCCACCAACAATGTACTCAAACAATATGCCGCCGACGGCGAGAGACGGGATATGGTGCTGCTTGCGGAGGAACAGAGCGCCGGAAGAGGGCGCAGGGGCCGCAGCTTTTACTCCCCGGAGGGGACGGGGATTTATATGAGCCTTCTCCTTCACCCGGACGCGGCGCCCCAGGAGGCGGCCATGCTGACCACCCTGACTGCCGCGGCTGCGGCCAGGGCCGTGGAGGCGGTATCGGGGGAGGAGTCGGAGATCAAATGGGTGAACGACGTCCGGATGCGGGGCAAAAAGATTTCGGGCATTTTGACGGAAGGTTCCTCCTCTTTGGAGGAAGGAAGGCTGGAATATGTGGTAGTGGGAATCGGAATCAATGTCTATGAGCCCGAGGGAGGATTCCCGGAGGAAGTAAAGGACGTGGCGGGAGCGGTTTTTGCCAGCCCTGCGCCAAAAGAAAATATGCGCAACCGTTTAGCGGCGGAATTTCTCAAAAATTTCATGGAATATTACAGAACCTTTCCCTCCCGCGATTATCTGGAGGAATACCGCAGGCGCTGCTTTGTGATCGGAAAGCGCGTCCGCATCCTGATTCCTGGCGGCAGGCAAGACCAAACGGACTCCCAAAGCCGGAGTAAGGAGCCGGGGCCGGAGCGGGAGTACGCCCTTGTGTTGGGGATTGACGACGACTGCCATTTGAAGGTACAGTATGACGACGGCACCGTGGAGTATCTTTCCAGCGGGGAGATCAGCATCAGGCCGGAGTAAAACTACAGAATAGAAATTACGTAAGAAAAGGATGCTGCAGCCTGCAGACATCCTTCTTTTCAGCGCACCCGGCGGGCGCTCGTTTTTATTCAATGTTATCCCTGGTAATATTATGTAACCACTTTCCGCTCCGGTATCGGCCGATGACCCAGGGCCATTTCACAAACTCGTCGGTACACAGAAGGAAATACACCCACATGACGGGAAGCCGCAGCACGAAAGCGGTCAAAAAGCCTAATGGCACGGCGTAGACCCACATGTCGATGACGTCGCAGATAAAGCCGAAGCGGGTATCCCCTCCCGCCCGGAACACACCGGCGATGAGGGTGGTGTTGACCGCAGCGCCCATGACATAATAGGTGTTGATCAGAAGCATATATTTCAGATAGTGCATGGCAGTCTCGGTGAGAGCCGCGTATTTCAGGATAAGGGGAGTTGCGGCCAGGATGATCAGCCCTCCGATGGCGCCGCTGACCACGGTGAGCCGAAGGAGTTTTCTGGCCCCTTTTCTTGCGTCCTCCAGCCTGTTCTCCCCCATGATATTTCCAAGCAGAATCCCGCCTGCGCTGGCAAGGCCGAAGGCTAAGACGGTGCCGAAGTTGCGGGCTACCACCACAAAGGAATTGGCGGCCACGGCGTCGGAGCCCAGATGGCCGATGATCACGGAGTACATGGAAAAGGCCACGCCCCAGGCTACGTCGTTGCCGAGAGCCGGGAGGGAGAGCTTGAGGAAATCCGTAAAGAGGACTTTATTTCTGTAAAAAAGCATGGACAGCCGAAGCTTCACATCCTTACTGAGGGCAGATACCGCAAAGCAGCAGGCCAGCTCGATTACCCGGGAGATGGAGGTGGCAAGCGCCACGCCCGGAGCCCCCATTTTGGGTGCGCCGAAAAGGCCGAAAATGAATACCGCATTCAGAAGGATATTCAGGGTAAAGGCCAGGGTGTTTAACGCCGTGCTGATCACCACTCTTCCCACGCTGCGCAGCACGGCAAGATAAACCTCGGTGATGCCCCAGCACAGATAGCTGACGCTCACAAGGCGCAGGTAAGAGCTGCCGATGGTGACCAGCTCGGGATCGTTGGTGAAAAGCTTCATCATCAGCTCCGGGGCAAGGAGGGCGAAAGCCGCAAAAGCCACAGAGATCAGCATGGAAAAGCGCAGGGCGATTCCCTCCACGATCTCAATGGCCCGCATATCCTTCTTGCCGAAGTATTGTGCGCAAAGGATAGTAGCCCCTGTACCCAGGCCATAGTAGACCATAAACAGGACGCTGGCGTACTGGGAGGCCAGGGAAACGGCGGAGATGGAGGACTGGCCTACATAATTGAGCATGACCACATCCGCGGAGCTCACCGCCGCGCTGAGCAGGTTCTGCAGCACAATAGGCAGCAGAAGCTTAAAAATCTGAGAAAAAAATTCATCGTTTTTCCATTTTCTTATCATAACAGTTCTCCCCTGGGTATTCTTTGGTATTCACCGCGAAACGCTATCATTCTATCACAGGCTGCCAATAAAGTCACGGGATATTTTGTAGGGTTTGTTCAGTTTTATTCTCTTCACGGCAGTCAGACCAAAAGAAAGCATGGCATTTTGATGCAAACTAATCCCAATAAAGCGTCAGATAAAATATAGAAATTAAAGGTCGGATAAGGTATAATTAAGGAAGAATTTGCAGGGCTTTTTCACAAAACATCATAAAGAGAATGAAGGAGAAAACAGTACATGGCAATTGAAGTTGGAATGAAGGGACGGCTGTTTCATCTGCACACCAAGGACAGCACCTATCAAATGGTTGCGGATGAGCATAGCGTGCTGCTTCACACATATTATGGAAAGAAAATTGACGGAGAAAATTTGGAGGATCTAATTTTCCAAGCGGACGTGGGATTTTCGGGCAATCCGCCGGAGGCGGGGGGAGATCGGAAATATTCCCTGGACTGCCTGCCCCAGGAGCTGCCCTCGGACGGAGTGGGGGATTATCGGGAGAGCTGTATCGCGCTGGTGCATGGGGACGGAAGTATGGCGGCGGATTTTCGGTTTGAGAGCTACGAGATTCTTCCCGGCTCTTATAGGGTTAAGGGGATGCCAGCCCTTTATGATACGGAGCAGGAAAAAGGGGAAACTCTGGTGATCACCATGCGGGAGAAGGCCTCCCGGATAGCGGTGCGCCTGTTTTACGGAGTGTTTGAAAAGGAAAATGTGATTACCAGGGCCCTTGTGGTGGAAAATCAGGGAGAGGATGAGATCCGGCTGGAAAAATGCCTGTCCTGCTGCCTGGATTTTCAGTTCGGAGAATACGATATGATCGCCTTTGCGGGCAGACATGCCATGGAGCGGGAGTTAGAGCGAACCAGAGTGCGCCGTATGAAGCTGGAGATCGGATCCAGGCGGGGAACCTCCAGCCATCAGTATAACCCTTCCGTGATTTTGTGCGAGCCCCAGACTACAGAGGATTTTGGGGACTGCTACGGGATGTGCCTGGTCTACAGCAGCAATTTTACCGCCTGCGCCCAGACAGACCAGAGGGGCCAGACGAGAGCCCTGATGGGAATTTCGCCGGAGCATTTTTCTTTCTGCCTGAAAAAGGGAGAGACCTTTGAAGCGCCCCAGGTGATTTTGAGCTATTCTGACGCAGGCTTTTCCAAGCTCTCCCATCAGTATCACAAAATATTAAGGGAGCATATGTGCCGGGGAAAATATCAGTTTGCGAAACGTCCGGTGCTGATTAACAACTGGGAAGCCACTTATTTTGACTTCAACCAGCAAAAACTCAATGCCCTTGCCAGGCAGGCGGCGGAGCTGGGAATCGAAATGCTGGTGCTGGACGACGGGTGGTTCGGCAAGCGAGACGATGACAACAGCGGCCTTGGGGACTGGTTTGTCAATGAGAAAAAGCTGGGAGGAAGCCTTAAGGAGCTGGGGGAAGAGATTCACCGCCTGGGCATGAAGTTCGGCCTGTGGTTTGAGCCGGAGATGGTCTCCGAGGACAGCGACCTTTACCGGGCCCATCCGGATTGGGCCATGGCGATACCGGGCAGGCAGCCTAACCGGGGGAGAAACCAGCTTGTACTGGATATGGCCCGGGAGGACGTGCGGGAATATCTGCTGAAAAATATTACGGATATTTTGGAACATGCCCCCATAGACTATGTAAAGTGGGATGTGAACAGGAGCCTTTGCGATATTTACAGCCATGTGTACACAGGAAGCAGAAACGGGGAGGTATATCACCGCTTTATCCTGGGAGTGTACGAGCTTCTGGAAAAGCTTCTGGAAAGATTCCCGGATCTTCTGATCGAGGGCTGCAGCGGAGGCGGCGGGCGGTTTGATGCGGCCATGCTGTATTATTCCCCTCAGATCTGGTGCAGCGACAACACGGATGCGGTGAACCGTCTGAGCATTCAGTACGGAACCTCCTTCTTCTATCCGGTGAGCAGCATGGGGGCCCATGTGTCCGCAGTGCCCAACCACCAGACCGGCAGGATAACGCCTTTCCGGACAAGGGGCCACGTGGCACTCTCCGGCAGCTTTGGCTATGAGCTGGATTTAAATAAGATGACAGAGGAAGAGAAGGAGCTGGTAAAAGAGCAGATCGCAGAGTTTCACAAATACTATTCCCTTACCCATGAGGGAACCTACTACCGGCTGACCACGCCAAGGGAACGCTTCTTCGCATGGCAGTTTGTGGACGAGGAGAAAGACCACGCTTTGCAGACCCTGGTTATGACCTCGGCGGAGGGAAATCCCCTTCCCGTACACACCAAGGTGAAGGGACTTGATCCGGATAAAAATTACCGCTGCCTGTATAACGGCCATGTCCACAGCGGCAGGACATGGATGAACGGCGGCCTTACCTTAAGCGAGATACCGGGCGAGTATGAGAGCGTTTTGATCGAGTGGGAAGCAATCTGAAAAGTAATAGCCGAAAATAAACGAAAACAGGAGGAAAAAATGGCAGCGCAGACAGGCAAATTTGCTCAGCGGCTTTCCGGCCATGAGCAGGAATTAAAAGAGAAATATATGGAGTTGTACCATGACGAGAAAAGCTATGAGGAGCTTCTCTCATCCATGAAGAATTTTTATGAAAAGCGTTCCAAGGAACTGAAAGCCCTGGACGACAAACGGGAGGCGGATCCTGACTGGTTTAAGGGCAGCCACATGCTGGGCATGACCATGTATACCAGACTCTTCGCGGGCGGGCTTAAGGGGCTGATCTCCCATCTGGACTATCTTTCGGAGCAGGGAATCACTTATCTGCATCTGATGCCTCTCTTAAAGATGCCCCATCCCTTCAATGACGGCGGTTACGCGGTGGAGGATTTCCGCATGGTGGATCCCCAGATAGGGACAAACCGGGATTTGCAGGCCCTCACCAAGGCTCTCAGGGAAAGAGGCATCAGCCTGTGCCTGGACATGGTCATGAACCATACGGCGGACACCCACGAGTGGGCCATGCGGGCCAAGGCCGGGGAGCAGGAGTACATAGACCGGTATCAGTGCTATGATACCTACGATATTCCGGCGGAATTTGAGAAGACCATGCCCCAGGTATTTCCGGCCACGGCGCCCGGCAATTTTATCTGGTGCGAGGAAATGAAAAAGCATGTGCTGAGCACCTTTTACCCCTATCAGTGGGATTTGAACTACAGAAATCCGGTGGTCTTTAATGAGATGGCGGCCAATATGCTGTTTCTGGCAAACCTGGGCGTGGAGGTGCTGCGCATCGACGCGGTGCCCTACATTTGGAAAGAGCTGGGAACCACCTGCCGCAACCTGCCCCAGGTCCATACCATTGTGCGTATGGTGCGTATGATCCTGGAGGTGGTGTGCCCGGCAGTGATTCTGAAGGGAGAGGTGGTTATGGCTCCCAGAGAGCTGCCGCCTTACTTCGGCACTCCCGAGAAGCCGGAATGCCACATGCTCTACGGCGCTTCCACTATGGTAAATCTCTGGGGAGCTCTTGCCACAAGGGACACACGGCTGCTTAAGCATCTGATGGATGAGATTCACTCCCTGCCGGAAAACTGTTATTTTGTCAATTACCTGCGCTGCCATGACGATATTGGCTGGGGGCTGGATGAGGACTATGAGAGAGCGCTGATGATCGATCCGCTTTCCCACAAGGAATATCTGTATCATTTCTTTGAAGGGGTATACCCGGGGAGCTTTGCAAGGGGAGAGCTTTATAATTACGACCCGGTATCGAAGGATGCCAGAAGCTGCGGCACTACCGCCAGCCTCTGCGGGGTGGAAAAAGGCGGCTTTGAGGGCGACAGGGCCCAGGTAGCCATGGGGATCCAGAGGGTTCTTCTGATGCACGCTGCCTGTATGAGCCTGGAGGGCTTTTTGATGCTTTCCTCCGGAGACGAGATCGGGCAGGTGAACGATTACAGCTACAAAGAAAATCCGGATCTTGCAGCGGACAGCCGTTACCTTCACAGAAGCGTCTTTAACTGGAAAAACGCAGAGAGGAGAACCGAGGAGGGAACGGTACAGTACGGAGTCTGGGAAGGCCTTAAGAGATTGGAGAAGCTGCGCAGGGAAAATCCCTGCTTTGGCAGCAAGGCCTATGTGACCACCTGGGATACGGGATGCATGCCGGTATTTGCTATCCGCCGCACCCTGGGAGACCAGGAGCTTGTGTGCCTGGCCAATTTCTCCGAGTGGGAGCAGAGGAGCTGTCTGCCCACCCTTTTCGGGGAGTATGAGGATATCTTTACGGGCGAGCCCGTGGATCTACAACAGGTGCATCTGGGGGCGTACCAGTATCGGTGGTGTGTGAGAAAGTAAAAAACGGACTCATTTTTGCAGCTATAAGGATGTCAGGCCCTGCCCGGCATCCTTATCTCTTTTTTGGAAACATACGCATGTCAGGCTCCGACTGACATCCGTTGTTTTGTGCCCGGCGGGCATGTGTCTTTGACAGGAAGAGGATGCACAGCCCGGCCAGCACCACCTGCACGGCCGGAATGGTATACCAGACCCCGTCCAGGCCAAGAAAGGCGGGCAGCAGGTAAATAAAAAGCAAGGTCAGAAGGATTTCCCCATAGACAAGGATGCTGGATTTTCCTACCCGGTGGGTGGCGTACAGATAGGAAACCGCAGGCTTTGTGAGGCCATAAAGCGCCATTACCAGGGCGAAAGCAGGGGCGGCGTAAACAATATAGGCCGCTGCCTCTGGGGAGGTGCCATAAAAGGCGGGCAGCAGGTTCCGGGCCAGAAAGAAAAGGACTGCGCCCAGAATGCCGAAACCGATGCCCAGGGAAAAGGTCCAGCGGGAATAGGTTTTCAGGGCTTTGGTATCGTTTTTTCCCTCGCTTAAGGAGAGCAGGGGCTGGCTTCCGTCCCCGATGCCCTGAACCAGAAGCTCCATAAAAGAGATAATGTAGGCCAGCACCGCATAGGCGCTGACGGCTTCCTCCCCGCCCCAGGCAAGAGCCTGCAGATTCATGAAAATAATGGTGACCGAGGGCAGATAGGTGAGGCCAAAGGGGGAGGCCGCTACCCGCAGGATGGAAAGGATGAGCGTTTTGTCCGGCCTCATGGCGGAGAGGGGGATGCGGTTTTTCTTCCTTATATAAAAAGCAACACAAAAAACCAGCGTCATGATCTGCCCCAGGGCAGTGGCCAGAGCCGCCCCCATCATACCCAGCCGGAGGATGATCACAAAGTAATAATCCAGTATGATATTAAAAATACAGCCCAGCCCCATGGCACACATGGAATAAAAGGAAGCGCCGTGATTGCGCATAAGGGGCACCATGCCGGTGGCAAAGACCTGGATGATGCCGCCCAGCAGGATAAATTTCAGGTAGATTTCCGCCAGAGTAAGAAGCTCTCCCTCTGCCCCCAGCAGCATAAGCAGGGGGCGCCCGGCCAGAGCCAGAAGCAGAACCAATAAAAGGGAGCTGACAAGAAGCAGAAAGAAAGCGTTCCCCTCTGCCAGCAGGGCCTTTTTTTCATTTCCGGCCCCTCTGCTTAAGGACACAATCACAGCCGCCCCCATACCGATACCGGTTCCCAGGGAGATGATCAGGGCAACCAGAGGCCATGCAATGTTGATGGCGGCAAGCCCCGGATCCCCCATGGCCCGTCCCACAAAAATCCCGTCCACAATGGAATAAATTCCTGTGAGCAAAAAGGAAAGCATGGAAGGCAGGATATATTTCAGATAATTCTTTTTCATTTTCAAAAACTCCTATTGTGAATCGTATAATGCCACCATTCTATCATATTGTTTACTTTTTGTATATGAAAACGCCCTTTTGCAGATATACTTTCCAGGTTTGATTTGTTAAAATAGATTTAACTTATCAATGAATGAAAAGGAGCGAGGAAGAAAGACCATGGATAACAGACAAAGAGAATGTTTTGAGAAAGCATACGACACGGCGGCGGAGCTGATTCTGAAGGCGACGGATGAATTTACGGAGATGTTTCCCGGTTCAGCCAGTGTCAATAATTTTTATCAGCCAGTGAAAATGACGGACTGGACCGAAGGCTTCTGGACAGGAGAGGTTTGGCTTGCCTATGAGAAAACCGGAAATGAAAAGCTGAAAAAGACGGCGGAGACAGAGGTTGAGAACTTTAAGCGCAGAATTAAGGACAGAATCGTGGTGGATCATCATGACATGGGATTCCTCTTCAGCCCTTCCTGCGTGGCGGCCTATAAGCTCACCGGAAACGAAACCGGCAAGGAGGCGGCTTTGATGGCGGCGGATAACCTGCTTGGCAGATTCCAGGAAAAGGGACAGTTTGTACAGGCCTGGGGAGAGTTGGGAGCGGAGGACAATTACCGTCTGATCATCGACTGCCTGCTGAATATGCCCCTGCTTTTCTGGGCAGGCGAGGTGACGGGAGATCCCAAGTATGCCGAGAAGGCCCAGGCTCATATCAAGACGGCCATGAAATGCATTATCAGGGAGGACAATTCTACCTATCACACCTATTTCTTTGACAAAAACACAGGAGAGCCCCTTCGCGGCGTGACCCATCAGGGGTACCGGGACGGCTCCGCCTGGGCAAGAGGCCAGGCCTGGGGCGTTTACGGCTCCGCGCTGGCATACAAATTCCTGCGGGATGAGGAATATGTGGATATTTTTTGCAGGCTTACCGATTATTTCCTGGAGCATCTGCCGGAAAACAAGATTCCCTATTGGGATTTTGATTTTACTGACGGAAGCGACGAGCCCAGGGATTCTTCCGCGGCGGCCATTGCGGTCTGCGGCATGCTGGAGATGAGCAAATATCTGCCCGAGGAAAAAGCGCAGTATTACACCCAAAAGGCAGAGGAACTGACGGAAGCGCTGATCAGGGAATGCGCGGTGACAGACCCTGCGGTTTCCAACGGCCTTCTTTTACATGGAACCTATGCAAAGGGCTCTCCCTATAACACCTGCAAGGATAACGGTGTAGACGAGTGCGTGGCCTGGGGAGACTACTTCTATATGGAAGCGCTGACCCGGCTAATGAAAGACTGGGAGCCTTATTGGTATTGATTGTGGTAAGGAGGGGCCCACGAAGTGGGAGGATTCCTTATCACTTCACCGCTGGTAAGGAGGGGCCCACGAAGTGGGAGGATTCCTTATCACTTCACCGCTGGTAAGGAGGATTATGAGCAGTAATATTTTTATTGAGGGCCTGCCCGGCTATGGGAAAAGCACGCTGCTGAACCGGCTGGCCCGTACATGGCCGGAATACCGGGTTTACAGGGAGGGGGATTTATCCCCTGTAGAGCTTGCCTGGTGCAGCTATCTGACCGGGGAAGACTGGGAGGAGATGCTGCGCAAATACCCCACAATCCAGGAGGAAATCCGGGAAAAGACGCAGGTGGAGGACGGGCGGTATATTGTGGCTTATACCCGGATTCTGGCGGAGGATAGGGCTTTTTATCAGGATATGGAGCAGCATGAGATTTATAATGGAAGAGTAGATTTTAAGACCTTTCAGGAGATCATTATGAGAAGGTACCGGGGCCTCTGCGGGCGGGGAAATCTTTTTGAGTGTTCCTTTTTCCAGAATTCCATCGAGAGTATGATGCTGTTTTATGAGATGGGGGAGGATGACATCCTTGCCTTTTACGAGGAAGCATACGGGATTTTGAGGGAGAAGGGCTTTAAGCTGATCTATCTGGATTCCCATAGGATTCGCGAAAATCTGCTTCATATTAAGAGGGAGCGCAGCGATGAAAACGGAAATGAAATGTGGTTTCCCCTGATGCTGAATTTCCTGAAGGAGTCTCCCTATGGAAAAGCCCACGGCTATCAGGATATGGAAGATGTGATAGCACACTTTGAGAGAAGACGGAGACTGGAGCTTAGGATCCTGCGAGAGATTATCAGGAAGGATGGCCTGGTTTTGGAAGCAAAGGGCTTTGATGCGGACACAGTGCCGGATTGTTGTCTGCATATCAGATAACGGACAGCCGGTAGGAGAGCATGGTGTGGGAATGGCAGCCTGACAGGAAATCATTCAAATTCGGGAAGCTCAGTAAAGATAACTGTCCCTCCGTCTGCAACGCCAACATAGAGAGCATCTGTCCTCTGCCCGGTTTCCAGATAGTGTGCTATGACAAATTTGGCAGTATAGGGCATCTCCAATGCAGGTAGCTCAGAATATTCAAACCATTTGCAGATTCCTTCCCTGGAGGTAATCGGTTTGTCGGCATCTTTTGCCAGCTTGGCAAAGAAGTAGTAGTTCTGCCGGATTTCTCCTCTGGTTCTGCGCAGTGTGATATAGCGCAGAGCCAGATTTTCAAGGGCAGTTTCGTTTATGCCCAGTTCCTCTTTTAATTCCCGCAACACGCAGGCTTTTGCGTCATTAAGCTCAAACTCTTCAAAGTGTCCTCCTGCTGAGCCGGTCCACAGGTTATTCACAACCCGTCCGCCCTGGCGGAAGAGCAGAAGCATTTGGTTTCCATTTGAAAGATAAATGGAAGTCATATTCCGTAATTTCCCGTCCATTGTCTTTTCCTCTTCTTTTGATTCGCTTTCTTTTCCCATGAGCGTTCGATCTTTTCCTGCGATTTTCGGATTGACCTGAGAAACTGGTATGAGTCCGGCAGGTTTGCCGACAAAGTATAGCATATTCTTTTTGAGGACGCAACCGTAAAACATATCTTCCTTTTCGGATTGTTCTCATAAGCCTGAAAGCATGCTATAATGGAAAAGAGGCAGATAGAGAAAACAAAAAACAGGAGGAGAGAAAATTGAAGGTTTTAATGTTAAACGGAAGCCCGCGCAGAAACGGAAATACGTCGATTGCCCTTGGGGAGATGGAAAAAATCTTTGTGCGGGAGGGGATAGAGACAGAGACGATTCATCTTGGAAATAAGGACATCAGAGGATGTATTGCCTGTCTTAGCTGTAAGCAGAAAGGAAAATGTGTTTTTGATGATCTGGTAAATGAAGTGGCGCCCAAATTTGAAGCCTGTGATGGATTGGTGGTTGGAAGCCCCGTCTACTATGCGTCGGCCAATGCGACGCTGGTGGCGTTTCTGACACGGCTGTTTTACAGTACATCTTTTGACAAGACAATGAAGGTGGGGGCAAGTGTTGTGGTAGCCCGCAGAGGGGGATTGTCTGCGACCTTTGATGAATTGAACAAGTTCTTTACCATTGCCGGAATGCCGGTGGCTTCCAGCCAGTACTGGAACAGTATCCACGGGGCGGCGCCGGGGGAAGCTGTGCAGGATGCGGAAGGGCTGCAGATCATGCGTACTCTTGCGGTGAATATGTCCTTCCTCATGAAGAGTATTGCCCTTGGAAAAGAGAAGTTTGGGCTGCCTGAGAAAGAGCCTTTCCAGAGAACGAACTTTGTCAGATAAGGGCTTTTATTCCCACGAAGAAATCAGCTCTTTGGCCTTTTTGTATTCTGCTACGGAGATCTCGAGTCCGGCGCAGGCCTGGGGCAGGGTCACATTAAAGTTTTTCATGGCAGACTCTACATTTTGAACCAGAGTTTTGAGCCGTCCCTGTTCCAGACCTTGTACGCGTCCCTGCTCTAATCCCTGTTCCAGGCCCTGTACGCGTCCCTGCTCTAATCCCTGTTCCAGGCCCTGTACGCGTCCCTGTTCTAATCCCTGTTCCAAGCCCTGCTCTAATCCTTGTGAAATCCCCTGTTCTATCCCCTGTAGGATTCCTTGTTCTAATCCCTGCGAGAGGCCTTGCGATATGCCCAGTTCCAGTCCCAATTCTTTCCCGCGCTCCAGGCCGATTTCAAGAATATTCATTTTCACGTCCTCCCATTCTTCCGATTCCTTAACTTCTCTTACAACTTTGTCCAAATCCAGAATTCTTTGGTCTTTCACGGAGATTTCCGCATTGT
The DNA here is from genome assembly GCA_949949005.1 of uncultured Lachnospiraceae bacterium. Classification (GTDB taxonomy): domain Bacteria; phylum Bacillota; class Clostridia; order Lachnospirales; family Lachnospiraceae; genus Suilimivivens. Next base: position 87,224 of record CATLHM010000008.1, on the reverse strand, counting down.
TCAGGTTGGAATTTTTCATATATTGCAGCAGGCTGACCAGTTCTGCCCGCCCCCGTTTGCTGGTCATATTCAGAAAAATTTTGCAGGTGCCATCATTCAAGGGCAGCTTTGGCACTTCCTGACACCATTCGCGGAAGGTATACATTGCCAGATCTTTTCCAAAAAGGTCTTCCTGGGTGATAAAGATAATAACCGTTGAGGGCAGATGCCTGTAACGGGTTTTCTTTCCTGATTTCAAAATCGGAGCATCGATCAGGCTCTGGTAAAACCTGGAACGCCGGCGGAGATTGTCTGCGCCTGCATCGTTTTGCATCTCCATGTCAAATTGGCGGTTTTTGGTATCCTGTGCCCATGCATCCAGGCGTATGGCACGTTTGCCCGATTTGTTTAAAACCACCTGTTCGACCTTGACCTCTTTGAGTGTCAGATTCGGTTCATCCAGGATGATGCTGAGAACATTCTGGTATGCTTCTTTGACTTTCATGACTGACAGAAATAGTGCAAAGTCGCTTAAATTTAGCTGGTAGTCCGGAGGAAGTATCGAATTCCCATTGTGAGTGTTTGTTTGCGGCTGCCCTTTTTGGGTGTGGCCTGTTTTGTCTGTAATCGTCTTTTTTTGCAAATGTTCCTCTCCTTTTCATGGTGTGACAGAGAGGAAATTCCCGTGCTCCATTCCTCCCTGCGGTTATTTGGTTGTAAGCAAGGAGTTTCCGCAGAGATTGCTCTGCATTTGGCAGGCTGTCCCGGGAAGCAGGACAGAGCCTGGCTGACACGGCATATTCGTCCGTGAAGATAGAATGAAGCACACTGATGTGTACCCGAGCCGTAAGGAATCCGCCATCCGGAGATAGAATATTCCTTGCGGCATTTCACAGAAATCCTTGATTTGTTTTCACTGATCCTATTTTAGCATATTCTGTTTTTGGATGCAACCATAAACTGAATTTTAATAATCAGGCAAGAAAATGTCTGGGCGCATTTATTATTCACGGTGCCTTGTACTCGGCTGCAAGGAGCCAGTCTTTCTATTTCAAATCATATCTCAAAAATCTCTGCAGCAAAAACAGGGCCGCCACATTGGGAACCACCATCAGGGCATTGATCAGGTCGGTGCATTCCCACACCAGATTCAGGGGCAGGACGGCGCCCACATAGATCATCACGATATACGCCACCTTGAAGGCAAAGATTCCTCTGTTTCTTGTCAGATAGCGGTAGGCTTGCTCTCCGAGATAAGACCAGCCGATGAGGGTGGTGATGGCAAAAGCCACCAGGCACAGGGATAAAAATACATTTCCCAAAAGAGGCAGATAGGAGAAGGCTGCTTCGGTGAGCCCCGCTTCGTTGACACCCTGGGCGCTTTCCGGGTGCAGAAGCAGGTTGCTGACGATCACCAGGCCGCTGAGCAGGCACATGACCACGGTATCCCAGAAAACGGCAGTCATGGAGACATAGGCCTGATGGGCGGGATTGTCTGTTTGCGACGCGGCGGCAGCAATGGCAGCGGTACCGATTCCGGCCTCGTTGGTGAAGAGCCCCCGGGCAATACCGTAGCGGGCGGTGAGCATCAGAGAGGAGCCGGCCGCACCGCCGAGGGCTGCCCGGGGAGCGAGGGCGCTTGTCAGAATCAGCTGGATGGCAGGCACCAGGGCTTCCCGGTTGATGACAAGGAGCAGCACACAGCTTGCGGTGTAGAGGATACCGAGAAAGGGCACGATCTTCACACACACGTTGCCGATGGAACGGATGCCGCCCACAATCACAAGACCGGCTAGAATGGCGGCAGCGAAGCCTGCAATCTGGGGATTTAAGCCAAAGCTTAAGGAGGTGGTCTGGGTGATAGAGTTGGCCTGAGTGGTACAGCCCACGCCGAAGGCCGCGATCAGGGTCAGGAGGCCGTAAAATTTTCCCACGGAAGGCTTATGCAGCCCGTTTTGCCATACATACATGGGGCCTCCCTGAAAAACGCCGTCCTCATTGCGGCTGCGGAAGCGAACGCTCAGAAAACACTCCGCGTAGGCAGTGGCCATTCCCAGAATCCCGGTGACCCAGCACCAGAAAATAGCCCCGGGGCCGCCAAGAGCCACGGCTGTGGAAACCCCGATAATATTCCCGGTTCCCAAAGTGGCAGCCAGGGTGGTGGAGAGAGTGGCAAAGACCGAGAGATTGCTGCCGTCCTTTTTGCCCGAGGGGGTTACGGAAAGACGGATGGCTTTTAAAATATTTTTCTGCGGAAAGTGAAGTTTCATGGTAAAATAAAGGTGTGTACCCATCAGCAGGAATAAAAGGGGCCCGCTCCACAAAAACTGGTTGATGGATTGAAGGTAGGGAAAAACAGATTGCATAGGCTTGCCGACTGTCCTTAAAAGAGAGAGGATATTTACTATTAATATAGTAGAGTGGGGAAGAGGTTATGAGTGTTTTTGAAGGAAGCTGGGAAAGATTTGGGGTAAAGGGTTGAAGAGATGGAAAATTTGGACGCCAGGGGCAATGATGCTGTCCGCGGCCATACTGAATATCGTCGGCAGGGTGTGGGAGGGGTTCAGTGATTTTTATGTGAGGCATATCTTCCCTTTGTGGGTGGAGACTTATGGAAGGGTTACCGGGATTTTTCCCTTTTCCGTAGGGGAGTGGATGCTGTATCTTGCGGTTTTGCTGGTGATCTTGCTGGTGGCAGGCGGGATTGTTTACGGCGTCCTGCGAGTGGTTAAAATATATGGCAGGAAACGCTGCCTGTTGGAGCGGCGTTTGTCAGAACCTGATTCGTTGGGGCTGCCTCTTTTGGGGGAAAGGTTTGAAAGGCTGTACCGGGGATATGCTTTCTTCTGCTATTGGGTTACCGGGATTTTTTCCCTGGTTATGGTGCTGAACTGTTTTCTTTTGTATCAGGTCTCCCCTTTTCCTGAGAGATATGGTTTGGGAGGCGCCCTGGATAAGGAATATGGGGCAGAGGAGATTGGGACCCTTCGGGATTATGTGGTGGAGAAGGCCAATGCTCTTTTTCCGTTATTTGAGAGGGATGAGAAGGGCTATATCCTTTGTGATGAAAGGCTGGTCAGGGATATGAAGGAGATGGCCAGGGGACAGATGAGCCTTCTGGGAGAGGAGTATAAGGAGCTCTCCGGCTATTACCCCAGGCCGAAAGGCCTTGCGGTTTCCGGATTTTACAGCCAGCAGTATATTATGGGCTATTATTTCCCCTTTTCCATGGAAGCCAATTATAACAGGCAGATGTATGTCACCAATATGCCGGTAACCATGTGCCATGAGCTGTCCCACTTAAAGGGGTTTCTTCTGGAGGATGAAGCCAACTTCATCGGTTATCTGGCCTGCGTGGACGCCCCGGAGGAGCTTTTCCAGTACAGCGCTTATTTGAGCGTGATCGGTTATCTGGACCGGGATTTCTGGAAGGCCATAGGACGGGACGAGGAAGAATACCTTTCCCATCCCCAGATTGACCCACGGGTGTGGGAGGACAAGCAATTCCTCACCCAGGAAGCCTGGGAGCAGGTGGAAGACAAGGCGGTGATCAGCACGGAGACGGTAAAGAAGGCGGCGGATGCTTTTTTGGACACCAACCTTACCCTAAACGGCGTGGCGGACGGAACGGTGAGCTACAGCCGGGTGGTAAAGCTTCTTTTGCAATATTATGACGGAGTGCTGTATTGATAATAATTTTTAAAGAGATTGGATTTTCAGGCGCATACCAGCGCGGCAGGATTAGGAACAGCGTGGCCAAGGGAGGATTAAGCTAATGGCAAATATTATAGATTATCTAAAGGAATGGGGAAAATACAGTTTTTTGGAAAAGCCGCTAAACGAGGCGGATAATCTGGTACTGTGCCAGTTGGTGTATCTGCATTATGAGGGATTTGTGCCGGATCTCCAGCGTAGGAGCGTGCCGGTAAGTATCCGAAGTATTTATGAGGATCCTGACAGGGACCGGATTCTGAAGGATTACTGGTACCGGGAAAACAATAAGGAATTGTTTGAGCTGGCGGCACTGTCCCGGCGCTTTGGCTCCCTGAAAATGGATTTTTATGTGAATCTCATTGATGAGGACGAAGAGATGCAGTTTTCTGCTATGACCTATATTCTGGGAGACAAGAGCGTTTATATGGCTTTCAGGGGGACGGATGCCACAATTGTGGGCTGGAAGGAGGATTTAAACATGGCCTTTTCAAAACCCCTGCGCAGCCAGCAGTTGGCGGTGGCCTACATGGAAAGGGCGGCTTCTTATATTTCCGGAGATTTTTATGCGGGAGGGCATTCCAAGGGCGGCAACCTGGCAGTCTATGCGGCCATGAATTGCAGCGAGAGGACAAGGGCAAGGATCCTTAAGGTATTCAGTAATGACGGCCCGGGCTTTCGGCCGGAGATTCGCGAGCAGGGGCATTTCGGGGAGATTGAGGATCGGGTGTCAAAATTTATTCCCCGTTCTTCCCTGGTGGGAATGATCCTGGAAGACCACAGCAAATATGAGATTGTGGAAAGCAAGGCCATCGGTATGCTCCAGCACAACACCTATACCTGGAAGATCGAGGATGGCTCCTTTGTCCGGGCCAAAAATATGACCGGAGCCAAGATCCTTCGGGATGCGTCTTTGAACGAGTGGATTTTATCCCTGCCCGAGGAGGAGATCCATGCCTTTGTGGACACCCTCTATGAGGTGGTTTCCGCCTCGGAGGCCTCCAATGTATTTGAGTTCGGGGCGGACTGGAAGCGCTGCCTGCAGCATGTGTTAAGGGCGGCACGGGAGGTGGATGATACCACCCGAAAAACCATACAGAGGATGCTGCGCTCGCTGTTTGAGATTTTGCTGGAAAATATGAAGCAGGGAGGGAATAGGGGATAAGCCTCCTGAGCAAGTCGAGTAGGGAAGGTTTCCCCCTACTCGCCGCGCGGAGCGCATGCTGCGTCAGCAGCAGGTTCCCTTATGCGGATCTGTGCATAAAAAAAGAAGCCTTATCTCCAAGGCTTCTTTTATGCAGGAAAAGAGACTTGAACTCTCATGGTATTGCTACCACACGGACCTGAACCGTGCGCGTCTGCCAATTCCGCCATTCCTGCGAACCATTGATACTATAGCATTGTTTTTGGCTCGTGTCAACAGTTTTTGCAAAAAAAATGTTGAAGTTTGGTAACTATACAGCCCAGGGCTTGATACTGTGCTGTAAAGTCTGATTTCTTATTCTCTATTCTTTATTGACACAAATTGACTGCCATGGTAGTATTTAGACAACTATTGTGATAGTCTTTTGCGGCAAATCCGTCTGCAAAGCGGGACGGCGTCTGCGCATAAACCTGTTTGCAAAAGGAGCGGCCAGGAGAGGGGGAATCAAACCAAAATGATAAAATTATTTGATTCGGAACGGAAGGTTATGGAAGTGCTGTGGCGGGAAGGGGAGCTCCCCGCAGGGCAGATTGTAAAGATTTTGAAAGAAGAGATCGGGTGGAACAGGAACACCACCTACACGGTGATCAAAAAATGTGTGGACAAAGGCGCCATCAAAAGACAGGAGCCTGGGTTTATGTGCTGCCCTCTGATCTCCCGGCAGGAGGTGCAGGACTATGAGACGGAGGAGCTGATCGACAGGATGTTTGACGGCTCTAAAGCTAAGTTCTTTGCGGCCTTTCTGGATGGCAAAAAGCTCTCCAAACAGGAAGTGGGGCAGCTCAAAAGGATGATCGACGATTTGGAAGAGTAAAATTGACGTGGCAGAAAGGTGGACGAAAAATGAATCTGGTGCAGATGAGTATCACGGCAGGGATTTTAATCATTGGTATCACGGCGTTTCGGGCGCTGTTCATCCATCGTGTTCCCAAAAAGGTTATGGTTTTGCTGTGGGAGATTGCAATTTTGCGTCTGGTGCTTCCGTTTGCTGTCCCGATGCCCTTTCCCGGGCTTGGGGATCTGGGGGCAATTACCATGGATTCGGACAGGATGGAGGCGGTCAGCCTGACAGTGGGCGATATGGCTCCGGAAATTCTGGGGCGGATGACGGCCCAGGGGGCAGGTACAGCCAGCCTGGAGAGCGCGGACGTGGTGGAGATATCCACCAGAGTGGTCACCGTGAAGGAAAGCTATCTCTTGTGGGGAATCTATGGCCTGGTGGCATTGGCTATGGCGGCCGGCTCTCTGTACTTTTATTTTCGGGACAGCCAGTTCTTCCGGGAAGGGCTTCCCATGCCGGAGAGAGAAAAACAGCTCCTTCTTCTTGGGCTTGAGGAAAAAGACCGAAAGCGTCTGGAAAAGGTGAAATTCCGTGTATCTGACCGGACGGCATCTCCGGTGACCTGCGGTGTGTTTGGCCAGGCCATCGTCTTTCCAAAGGGGCTTTATGGAAGTACGGAAAAAGAAATTACTTTTTGGCTTCGGCATGAGCTGGTACATATCAGGCATCGCGATAATCTGAAAAAGGTGGTTGCCCACGGCGTTTTGTGCCTTCACTGGTTTAACCCGCTGGTGTGGCTGATGTATCTTTTGTTTAACCGGGATATGGAGCTTTTGTGTGATGAAACCGTGGTGCGCAGGAGACAGGAGAGCCGCAAGGATTACGCCCTTGCCCTGCTTTCCATGGCTCAGCAGAAAAGCATAGGTTTCCAGACCGGGCTTGGCTTTGGAAAAAATGCGGTGACGGAAAGAATTACGGCGGTAATGAAATTTAAGGGGATGACCACAAAGGGGATTGTGGGCGCTGTGCTGGCGGTTTTGGTTTCGCTTACGGTTTTCGGCTCCCATTACGTATCTTATGCCGCAGACGGCAAAGGCCGGACGGAGTATTATGATGCGGTTAAGACAGGGGAATATACCGTGACGATGGAGGCGGATGCAATTGAGGGTATGGCAGTAAATGAAAATCCGCTGATTTTTGGGTACACAAGCTCCTATGCTTATGATGTGACACAGACACAGGACAGGGCAGAGGGCGTGCAGCCGGGTACGGCGGAGGCTGTAGAGGGAAGGGTAGCGAGCGTTGAGGAAGGAGCGGAGACTGTGGAGGAAAGGACGTATACCGTGGAGGAAACTGTCGGGGCAGCGGAGGCTGTGGACTCTGGGGTAAGAGAGGACAGAAGCATGGAAGCGGTCATTGATGAATACCGGCAGTTTGGGCTTAGCGTTCAGGTTATGGAAGATGACTATCAGCTTTATTATGAGGATGAGCCGATTTACTTTTTTGCGGACAGTACGGTGCCGGAGGAAGAGGGCTTTTCCGGAAGGCTGTTTTTGCGCGAGGCAAGCGAAAAGAACGGAAAAACAGGGGTGGTTACCCAATATGACGGGGAGGGAAAGATCAGCGCTCTGAGGCACCTTTCGGAGGAGGAATCTGAGGCTTATACGAGAAGATGGAGGTAGGGCGTCCTGCTAAGGGAATTATAGGTGGGCCTGGTTTTACAAAAAGTATTTGACACTAAATGACTATTATGATAGTCTAATAACATAGACTATCATAATAGTCATTTGCGTTTCTGGACTGATTTATGAGGCGTGGCGGAGCCTGGCTCAGATGTATCCATGGAACGCATACGTCTGACCGACAGGGAAAGGAGCCAGCAAGGAATGACAGCAAGAGGGAAAATGGGAAAAAAGAAAAGAAGATTTTTTTATCTGTTTGTGCTTCCGGGATTTTTGGGGATTATGATTTTCGTCCTTCTCCCGTTCCTGGACGTGGTGAAGCGTTCTTTCACCACGGCGGTGACAGGGGAGTTTAGCGCAGGAAAAAATTATCAGGCCATTTTTCAGAATCAGGCTTTTTTACTCGCGGTGAAAAACACGGTGAGGTTTACTCTGGTGTGCATCCCCATTCTGGTAACCCTGGGACTTGCCGTAGCGCTTGCGCTAAACTGCCTTAAGGAAAAGAGCCTGATCAAATCTGCCTATCTCTTCCCTCTTGCCATGCCCACCGCTACGGTGGTGATGGTATGGAAGCTGACATTTTATAAGCAGGGGTTTTTCAATCTCTTTCTCACCCGCATAGGCCTTTTGACCGGGCTCTGGGGGGAGGTGCGCAGAGATTATCTGGGTACGGCGGCAGCCTTTTGGGTACTGGTGGGAAGCTATGTTTGGAAAAATATGGGATATACGGTGATTCTCTGGCTGGCAGGGCTTGCAGGTATTTCCGGGGAAATGCTGGAGGCTGCTAAGGTGGACGGGGCAGGGGGCTGGCAGCGCTTTTGGAGGATCATGCTGCCGAATCTTAAGGGAAGCCTTTACACCATTGTGATTTTATCCTTTTTAAATTCTTTTAAGATTTACCGGGAGGCCTATCTGACCGCCGGGGCCTATCCGGATCAGAGCATATATCTTTTGCAGCATCTATTCAACAACTGGTTTGTAAATCTGGAGCTTGACAAGATGGCGGCGGCAGCAGTGTGTACGGGGGGAATTTTGATGGTTGCGATTCTGGCCCTGCAAAGACTTTGGGAGGATGAGTAAGGGATGGACTTGCAGAGATTGAAAAAGATTGGCAGCAGGGCAAAGAAGGCCCTTTTGTCCCTGATACTGCTTTTACCTGCCATGCTGGTAATTTTACCTATCCTGCTGCTTTTGTCCGGCTCCCTCATGGATACCTGGGAGCTGGGGAAATACATCAGTCCCGCATTCACGGACGGAGGCGGATTTGTAAGCTGGAAGCTATTGCCAGATTACCCGTCTTTTGCAGGGTATGGAAAGCTGCTGTTCGAGACACCCCAGTTTTTTGTGTTGTTCTGGAATTCCGTGAAGCTGGTGGCCTGTATTCTGGCAGGACAGCTTCTGGTGGCGGTTCCGGCGGCCTGGGGCTTTGCAGTGTACCAGGTAAAGGGAGGCAGGGGGCTGTTTGCCCTGTATGTGGTGCTGATGCTTCTGCCCTTCCAGGTGACCATGCTTTCCAGCTATCTGGTGCTGAATGAACTTTCTCTTTTAAATACTCACCAGGCGATTATTCTGCCGGCTGTATTTTCGACCTTCCCGGTGTTTTTATCCTACGGCGGGTTTAAGGGCATTCCCTATCAGATGCTGGAGGCGGCCAGGGTGGACGGGGCAGGGGAGCTTACCATCTTTGTAAGGCTGGGCCTTCCCCTTGGGAAAAGCGGGCTGCTCTCGGCTATGGTGCTGGGATTTCTGGAATATTGGAATCTGATGGAACAGCCGATGGCGTTTTTAGAGGATAAGTCCTTGTGGCCCCTGTCCCTGTACCTGCCGGAGATTACCTGGGGACAGGCGGGATTTGCCTTTTGCGCCAGCGTGGTCACGCTGATTCCGGCAGTGTTTGTGTTTGTAATCGGGCAGGACTATTTGGAACAGGGAATTATATACTCAGGTTTGAAAGAATAAGGGATAAGGAGCGGGAAAGATGAAAAAGGTGATGGCAGGGTTTGGGATTTTTCTAATGTTTATGGTAATATGCACGCTGGTCTCGAAGAGCGTATACGCCTACCGGCTTCCTATGGTAAGCGCCATCCGGCCGGAGTCTAAATATGTGGAGCACAGGGTGGAGGCAGAGGGAATCGTGATTGCCGGTGGCGAGAGGCCTGTGACCTATCTGCCAGGCTTCCGGATTGCATCCATGCCGGTGCGCGTGGGGGACAGGGTGGAGGAGGGGGACGTTCTCTTCCAGATAGACCTGGAGGACTTGGACGAAATGATAACCGAAAAGGAAAATGAAATTTCCAAAATCGCCCTACAGATCAACACCATTTTGGAAAATCAGGCCATTGCGGAACAGAAAAAGGAGCTGGAGCTGGCCCGGGCAAGAGAGGATTATGACACTACCGCAAGGATTCAGGACACCCAGGTGGGCCGTGCCCTGGAAAGTTATGTACAGGCGGAAAATGAGCTGGAAGGAGAAGAATCTGGCGGGGAGGATAAGGCTCTGAAAGGCGCCCTGCAAGATGCGGCCTATGGGGAGGCGGACGCCAAAGCAGCCCGGGACGAGGCGGTGAAGCAGGCGGGAAGAAAGGTGGAGGATATCCTTCTTCCGGAGAATGCCACTGCGGAGCTGGACACGGCCCGGTTGGAACTTTCCGCCCTTTCCGGGCAGCGGGAGGACTTACAAAAAATAAAAGATGGGCAGGGAATTGTCATGGCCCCCTTTGGCGGCGTGGTCACGCAGATATTGACGGGGACAGGAGGAAGGACAACGGACACGGCCGTGATGCTTATTTCCGATGAAAGCGTTCCCTGTCAGCTAAAGGTGACCCTGGACAAGGAACAGAAAAAATATATCAGCCTGGGAGACCGGATACAGCTCAGCCTGGAAGGGCAGGGCAAAGAGCAGGAGGAAAAGGTGGCTTATCTGGCGCAGAGCAGGGAGGCGGCGGAGATATATGAGGCGCTGATCGAGCTGCCCCAGGGAGTGGGGACACCGGGGATATCCGGCAGCATATCCCGTTCGGATCCCGGGGAAAAGTACAGGCTTTGCCTGCCTCCCGCCGCGGTACATGAAGCGGATAAGCAAAGTTATGTCTATGTGCTGAAAGAGCGGGAGGGAATCCTGGGACAGGAATACTATGTAGATACGGTGAATGTCAAGGTGCTTGACCAAAATGACAATTGGACAGCCATCCAGGAGGGGATTCTTGACAGGGAGAGCCTGATCATCCTCTCCTCCACCAGGGAGATTCGTAAGGGGGAGACGGTCAGGTGGGAGGAGTGATTTCAGGGGACTGGGTCTTTCTGTAGGCCATAGGGCTCACCCCTTTATAGCGGGAAAAGATTTTGGAAAAGTAGCTCATGTCATTAAAGCCACAGCCCAAAGCGATATCCGTGACAGAACGGTCAGTTAAAAGAAGCTGCTCTCCCGCCTGCTCCACCCGATAATAGTTGAGATATTCTATGGGAGTTTTGCCTGTCATTTGGGCAAAAGCCCGGCAGAAATATTTAGGCGACATTCCGGCTAAAGCGGCTAGTTCCGCAAGGGTTATGGCGCTCTCATAGTGATCACGGATGAAAGCAAGCACGTTTTTCATCCGTATAATCTTGCTCCGGTTCTTGCAGGGCGTAACACAGGAGCTTTCCGTGCCGATCAGGCTTCCCATTAACTGCCACATAAGCCCTACTGTCGTCCACTCGTATCCTTTCTGACCTTCCCGCATGGCAGCCATTAACTGGCAGGAGAGTAAGGCTTGTCTGCTGCCCTGCAAAAAAACGCCGGTGTACTCGTTTTCGGCGGCTAAAAAGCTGGCGGCGCTTCTTGCGCAGAGAGGTGTGTCATGGAGGAGCGTCCCTAAATCAAAAACCACACATTCATAAATACAATTGCTGGGAATCCCGCCATGAATGACACCGCTGCCAACCCATGCGCAGTCCCCTTCCTTCATCTGAAAGGCTTTTCCGTCAAGATAGAGCTGGAAGCTGCCGCTGGAGATCAGGATCAGTTCATATTCCAGATGCCAGTGAAAGGGCATTTGATACCGGGGGGAGGCACTGGTCACAAAGTAAAGCTCTATAGGGAAATCAAAGGTTCCCCTTCTTTTGTTTTCGTAAAGACTGCTGTAATACATACGACCTCTTTTAGCCCAATTAGAAAGTGAATATTATCATAGTATTTTGCCATAATCGGCCAAGAACTCCAATGGTAAATAGGATATAATACAATTATTAGCATGTGGAAATGAGTTTGTCAATGGGAAGAGATTGGAGGGGAAAAATGCAATATCCGAAAATTGGAATCCGGCCTGTGATTGACGGGCGATGGGGCGGCGTACGTGAAGGGCTTGAAGACCAGACTATGGGGATGGCAAAGGCAGCGGCAGAGCTGATTGAGGGCAGCCTGCGTTATCCGGACGGAACCCGGGTGCAGTGCGTGATCAGCGAACATACCATCGGAGGAGGCGCGGAGGCAGCGAAATGTGCGGAGCAGTTTTCCAGGGAGAACGTGGTTGCCACCTTAAGCGTTACCCCTTGCTGGTGTTACGGTTCGGAAACCTTTGATATGGATCCTCAGACCATTAAGGCGGTCTGGGGTTTTAATGGAACTGAGAGACCGGGGGCGGTTTATCTGGCGGCAGTGATGGCGGCTTATGCCCAAAAGGGACTGCCGGCTTTCTCTATCTATGGCCATGACGTGCAGGACATGGGGGATCAGAGGATCCCGGCGGACGTGGCAGAGAAGATGATTGCCTTTGCCCGGGGGGCGGTGTGCGTTGGCTGGATGAGGAATAAGGCTTATGTAAACCTGGGCGGCATTGCCATGGGAATCGCCGGGAGCTACTGCAATGCGGACATGTTCCAGAATTATTTCGGCATCCGTGCGGAATGGGTGGACATGACGGAAATCCTGCGCAGGATCACCCTTGGGATTTATGACTGGCAGGAGTATGAGAAAGCCCTCAAATGGGTGAAAGAAAACTGCAGGGAAGGCTTTGACTTAAACGACGGCAAGGATTTGCCCGAGATCATCCGGAAATCAAAGGTGGTTTCCCCGGATAAGGACTGGGAGTTTATCACCAAAATGACACTGATCGTCCGGGATATTCTTTATGGAAATCCCAGGCTGGATGAAATGGGATGGCATGAGGAAGCTCTCGGGAAAAATGCGGTTGCGGGAGGCTTCCAGGGACAGAGAAACTGGACGGACTGGCTTCCCAATGCGGACTTTACGGAAGCGATTATGGCTTCCACCTTTGACTGGAACGGACCCAAGGCTCCCACCCCCTTTGCCACGGAGAATGATACCTTAAACGGCGTTGCCATGATGCTGGGAACCTTGCTTACAGGCTCGGCCCCCTGCTTCCATGATGTACGCACTTATTGGAGCCCAGAGGCCTGCGAGAGGGTAACGGGGGTAAAGCCAGACGGCATTGCCTCGGACGGCTTTATCCACCTGATCAACTCCGGCGCAACGGCTTTGGACGGAAGCGGCGCGGCTAAGGATGGGGAGGGGCGGGGTTGCATGAAACCCTTCTGGGAAATGACCAGCGAGGATATCCAGGCCTGCCTTAAGGCAACCGACTGGTGTCGGGCCAATTATGAGTATTTCAGGGGCGGCGGATTTTCCAGCCATTTCCGCTGTAAGGCACAGATGCCTGTGACCATGCTCCGGGTAAATGTGATCGACGGTATCGGCCCTGTGATTCAGCTTGCAGAAGGGTACACAGCGGATTTGCCGGATGAGATTCATAAGGTGATTGACACTCGCACGGATCCTTCCTGGCCTACGACCTGGTTTGTTCCCAGGCTTACAGGAAAGGGAGCTTTCAGGGATGTGTACAGTGTGATGGCAAACTGGGGAGCCAATCACGGCGTGACGGTTTACGGCCATGTGGGGGCAGACATCATTACCCTTGCTTCCATGCTCCGTATTCCCGTAAATATGCACAATGTTGAGGAAGAGAAGATTTTTCGTCCCCATGCCTGGTCGGCATTTGGCACGGAAGATATCCAGTCAGCAGATTACCGGGCCTGTGCCACGTATGGGCCAATGTACAGATAAGCGGCAACGGATAGAACGCTCTGCGGACTGTCCGGATGTTATAGCAAGCGACGAATTATTTTGTCGATCACTATACAATAAGGGCTCTCACTGGCGGGGTAACCACAGTGAGAGCCCTTTGGCTGTCCAATCATTCATTCATCGCCGCCAATGAGCCGATCCAGAACCGATTCATAAAAAGTAAGATCCTCTTCCGATAAGAGGTTTAGCTTATCCGTAATTTTGTGGATGCGCTCCGGATTTTTGATGGCACTGTCAAAAAATTCCACAGGACTGATACCAAAAAAGTCGCAGATTTCAAAAAAGGCACCCATGGAAGGGGAAGTCCGGCCGGAGCTGATGGACTGGATATAGGATTTGCTATGACCCAGCTCCAAACTTAGTTGATATTCGGACATTTTTTTGCGCATTCTCAATTCGGTAATTCTGTCCCTGACGAATTTCTCGTTCATAACAATCCCCCGTATCGGATTTTCACCTACCGTTAATGGTTGCCCTGTTAACAGTTTATATAAAATCAGACAGGCTTATACGTCTTTAAATCGTTGATTTCCTATAAACGACCTTAAAATGACTACTTTTAATAGTTATCTTTTAAAATAATTGGGAGATTATGGGAATTGGTGTAATATGAAGGGGTATGAGATAGGCAAAGGATGGGGTTTATATGGTTTGGACGTTTCCCATGCTTTTGGAAACATTGTCTGTTTTAGGCTGTATGGCCATTATTTTATTGATTCTGGTTTTGTATCAGTGGCAGAAATCCAGGGCTGAGACAGAGAGAAAGATCCGGCAGGCAAAAATGAGCAGCCTGTACTATGAAGCTTATGACGAACTGCTTACTCTGGTGAGAGAAAGGCAGCACGATATGAACAACCACATAAACGCGATTTTGGGAATGATCTACACCATTGATAACTATGAAGAGCTGGTTCATTCCCAGCATGAATATCTGTGCGAGGTGATGGAGAAGAGCCGTGAGGTGAGATTGCTCCTGGCGATAGAGAATCCTCTGGTGGTAGGCTTCATTTACAGAAAGATCCAGCAGGCAGAGCAGTACGGGATCCGGGTGGAGTACCAGATTGCGGTGAAAGAAAAAGAGATAGGAGTGCCGGGCTATGAACTCATCGAAATTTTGGGCATTCTGTTTGACAATGCCATGGAGGCGCTTATAAACAGCATGGAAGGAGAGAAGCTGATCCGGCTGGAAATGGGACATGAAAATATCCGGTTAAGGATATCCGTAGCCAATGTGAGCAGGGTGTTTGCGGCGGACGAGATCGAACGGTTTTTTCAGGAGGATTTTACCAGCAAGGGAAAGGGGCATGGGATCGGCCTGAAAAAGTTGAAGAAAATCGTCCTTGGCTTAAAGGGTGAGATCCAGGTAGCCAATAACAGGGAAGGGAATGTAAATTTTTTGGAGTTTACGCTCTGGCTGCCTGGAAAATAGAAATGAAAAATTATATACAATAAAACAAAAAGGTGTTATCGATTAAAGAAGGCAAAACAGCCATTCTCTTATAAAGAGATAAAAGGGAGAAGTGGAAAAGAGGCAGCAGAAGCCTTCAAAAATGTTGGCTTTGTTAATGTTGAAGAAAATTATTTGTACTGCCTGTCTGGATGATTTAAAACCATATAAGCAAAAAATAGACAGGACAAAACCATTGAATAAAACCCAAAACCAGAGTACAATGCTATAGTAAGATCAATATTCAAGACAAGGAGAAGCATCATCCATGCATATCATTTTATTGTCCGGCGGTTCGGGAAAGCGTCTATGGCCCCTTTCAAACGATATCCGTTCCAAGCAGTTTATCAAGTTTTTTAAAAAAGAGGACGGAGAGTATGAATCCATGGTACAGCGTATGTACCGGCAGATACGGGCAGTGGATCCCAAGGCTCAGGTGATCATAGCAACCTCCAAGACCCAGGTTTCCTCCATTCACAATCAGCTCGGCGGCGAGGTTTGTGTATGTGTGGAGCCATGTAGGCGGGATACCTTTCCTGCAATCGCCCTGGCAAGCGTTTATCTCCATGATGTGGAGAGGGTATCTGAGGAGGAGCCGGTGGTGGTGTGCCCGGTGGATCCCTATGTGGAGAAGGATTACTTTGAGGCCATCGGGAAGCTGGGGGAGATTGCCGCACAGGGGGAGGCCAATCTGGTGCTGATGGGAATGGAGCCTACCTACCCCAGCGAGAAATACGGCTATGTGATTCCGGCAGATCAGGGGCAGGTCAGCAGGGTTGCCACCTTTCGGGAAAAGCCGGACAAGAGGACCGCAGAGGAATACATCCGCCAGGGAGCCTTGTGGAATGGCGGCGTGTTCGCCTACAAGCTGGGCTATATGCTGAGGAAGGCTCATGAATATATAGAGTTTGAAGGATATGAGGATTTGTTTGCTAGGTACGATGAGGTGCCTAAGATCAGCTTCGACTATGCAGTGGCAGAGAAGGAGAAAGAGATCCGGGTGGTGCGCTTTAAGGGGGAGTGGAAGGACTTAGGAACATGGAACACTCTCACCGAGGCCATGGAGGAGGCCTGCGTCGGGAAGGCGATTTTGAATGAAGAATGTAAAAATGTCCATGTGGTGAATGAGCTGGACGTGCCTGTGCTCTGTATGGGCCTGAAGGACGTGGTGGTTTCTGCCAGCCCGGAGGGAATCCTGGTCTCTGACAAAGTACAATCCAGCTATATTAAGCCTTTTGTGGACGAGATTGATCAGCAGATCATGTTTGCGGAAAAGTCCTGGGGGAGCTTTCGGGTTTTGGATGCCACGGAGGAGAGCCTGACCATCAAGGTAACTCTGAACAAAGGGAACAAGATGAATTATCACAGCCATGAGAGAAGAACGGAGGTCTGGAATGTGATTTCCGGCCGGGGAAGAAGCATCATTGACGGTGTGGAACGTCCGATAGGAGCCGGGGACGTGGTGCGGATGGAGGCTGGCTGTAAGCACACGGTGATTGCGGATACGGAGCTGAAGATCGTTGAAATTCAGTTCGGCCGGGAGATCAGCGTTTCTGATAAACATAAATATGAATGGCCCTTGTAAGTGCCAGGAAATAAATTAGTCATCCGGCCAATTTATTTCTGAATAAGTATTCCTAAAAGAATGAGAGGAGAATCTATGAGTACAGACTATAACCAGCAAGAGATCTGGAAAAAATTTAACAAACAGGGCAGTGGTGCAGGAGGCGGCGCACAAAAGCTGACTCCCGAGGAAGAGAAGAAACAGAACCTTAAGCAGATAGGGATTTACCTTCTGATCACTTTTCTGCTGACCTACGGCACGGAGATTTTCGGCATTATGCCCATGGTGGGCAGTACGGATGCGGATCAGGCCATGGCGGCCCAGCAGATGATCTCCAGCGTGATGTTTATCCCGGCTTTAGGCGCACTGCTGACAAGGCTTCTCACGCGGGAGCGGCTGACAGCCAAAAGCCTGATGCTCACAATAGAGCTGAAAAGGGATTTGAAATACTACGGGCTTGCGTGGCTTGGGTTTGTCCTGCTGACAGGCTTTGGTGCGGCATTGTATTTTTTGGTTTTCCGCGATCAGTTTGATCCCGGCCTGGGATATATGAAGGCCATCTCTGAGGCCCAGGGACTGGAAACCACCCAGGCACAGCTTCAGCAGGCGGTGGTAATGCAGCTTGCGATGGGGGTGGTTCTGGCGCCTTTTGTAAATCTGATCAATTGCTTCGGAGAGGAATGGGGCTGGCGGGGCTTTCTGCTCCCGCGGATGCTGAAACAGTTTAAGGTGGTTCCGGCCCTTCTTTTAAACGGCCTGATCTGGGGGCTTTGGCATGCCCCGTTGACGATTATGGGACACAATTATGGCGTGGGTTATCCGGGTTATCCTGTGACCGGGATTTTGGCTATGTGTCTGTTTTGTACTGTGATGGGGGTCATCCTGTCCTATGTCACCATTAAGACAAAGAGCTGCATCCCTGCCATTATGGGGCACGGAACCTTAAACGGTTTCGCCTCAGTAGGGCTTTTGTTTACCTCCTTAGATCACCCCTACAATGTATTTTTGGGGCCGGCTCCCACAGGACTGATTGGCGGAGTGGGATTCATCGCAGTGGCGGGCTTTCTTTTGTATCATTTATATAAGGAAGAAAAGGAAGGAAAAGAATTCGCCTTTTAGAGATAAAAAAGCCCCGAAAACCCTTGCATTTCGGGCAATAGAGTGCTACAATAGGAGAGAATTAAAGATCATTGTTAATTTAGAGTGGACTTGGCGGTCCACTCTTTTTTGAGGAATTTAAGAAGATGCACGGTTTGTGGAAGAAGTGCCGGTACATAAGGGCGGACCGTGACGAAACAGCAGAGGTGAATGAATGTCAAAGAGAGAGAACTATGAAGCAAAGATACAGGAGCTGCTTGAGCCCATTGCAGAAGCAAATCACGTGGAGATTTATGATGTGGAATACGTGAAGGAGGGAAGCGACTGGTATCTGCGGTGTTATATTGATAAGGAAGAGGGAGTGAATATCGGCGACTGCGAGGCGGTGAGCAGGATGCTTTCCGATAAGCTGGATGAGACAGATTTTATTGACGACGCCTATATTTTGGAGGTGAGCTCTCCCGGGCTGGGCAGGCAGCTCAAGAAGGATAAGCACCTTGCAAAGAGCCTTCTTAAGGAAGTGGATGTAAAAACTTTTAAGCCCGTAAACGGAGCGAAGGAATTTACGGGAATACTGAAAGCTTTTGATGAGAATACCATCACTCTGGGGATGGAATCCCAGGAGCAGATTTTTAACAGAAAAGAAATTGCGGCGATTAAGCTGGCGCTGGATTTTTAGTCCGGGGGATAACGGGCGGAAAGGGATAAGGGAAATGAACAAAGAATTAATGGAAGCACTGGATATTTTGGAGAAGGAGAAGGAGATTAGTAAAGAGACGCTTTTTGAGGCCATCGAAAATTCTCTGATTACAGCCTGCAAGAACCATTTCGGTAAGTCTGACAACATTAAGGTTGAGATTGACAGGGAAACCTGCGATTTCCTCTGCTATGCGGAGAAGGAAGTGGTGGAAGAGGTGGAGGACGACTGCCTGCAGATTTCCTTTGAGGATGCCCAGAAGGTCAAGGCCGGTGCGGAGATTGGCGATATCCTTCATGTGAAGATCGAGTCCAAAAGCTTCGGCAGGATCGCTACCCAGAATGCCAAGAATGTTATTTTACAAAAAATCCGTGAGGAAGAGCGAAGCGTTATATATAATCAGTATTTTGAGAAGGAAAAGGATGTCATAACCGGAATCGTGCAGCGCTACATCGGCAGGAATATCAGTATTAACCTGGGAAAGGCCGACGGGATTTTAAATGAAAGCGAGCAGGTAAAGGGCGAGATTTTCCGGCCTACGGAGAGGATTAAGGTCTATATCCTGGAGGTGAAAAATACGCCCAAGGGGCCCAGGATTCTGGTGAGCCGTACCCACCCGGAGTTGGTGAAGCGTCTTTTTGAGGCGGAGGTGACCGAGATCAAGGACGGAACGGTGGAGATCATGAGCATTGCCAGAGAGGCCGGGAGCCGTACCAAGATGGCGGTCAGATCCAACAACGCCAACGTGGATGCGGTGGGCGCCTGTGTGGGACTGAACGGAGCAAGAGTAAATTCCATTGTGGAGGAGCTTCGGGGAGAAAAGATCGACATCATCAACTGGGATGAGAATCCCGGAAATCTGATCCAAAACGCCCTTTCTCCGGCTAAGATCGTGGCGGTATTTGCAGATCCGGATGAAAAGACGGCCAAGGTGGTGGTTCCTGATTACCAGCTTTCCCTTGCAATCGGCAAGGAGGGACAGAACGCCAGGCTGGCGGCTAGGCTTACGGGCTACAAGATTGATATTAAGAGTGAGACCCAGGCCAAGGATGCACCGGGCTTCCGCTACGAGGATTATATGGACGACTACGACGAATATGAGGAGTACGAGGAGGACGACGAAGGCTACAGCGAAGGAGATGGCGAGAGCTACGACGAGAGCTACAGCCAGGAAGATGGCGAGAGCTACAGCCAGGGTGACGGTGAAGGCTATGATGAGGATGACAGCGAAGGCTACGAAGAGAGAGAGGTAAATGCGGACGGCGCTGAATCCTATGATGAGGATGATAGAGAGGATGCAGAGTCATACGAGGAGGAATATGCGGAGGAAGACGGCGCGCAAAGCGGTAACGCCGATGACAGGATAGAGACGGAATAAGGGGGGAGAAGGATGGCAAAAAAAATTCCCATGCGTCAGTGCATCGGGTGTGGGGAGATGAGAGGCAAAAAAGAGATGATGCGTGTCCTTAAAACCCCGGAAAACGAAATTGTACTTGATGTAACAGGGAAGAAAAACGGAAGAGGCGCGTATCTATGTAAAGAGAAGGAGTGCCTTGTGAAGGCACGAAAGAGTAAAGGATTGGAGCGGTCTTTTAAAATGAGTATTCCAAGTGAGGTTTATGAGAATCTGGAAAAGGAGTTTGATGCTTTTCATGAGAGATAAGGTACTGTCCCTTTTGGGGCTGGCAGCCAGGGGAAAGAATCTGGTGAGCGGCGAGTTTGCATCGGAGAAGGCGGTAAAGGAAGGCAGGGCCAGTCTGGTGATTGTGGCACAGGATGCCTCCGATAACACTAAGAAGCTGTTCACCAATTGCTGTAAGTTTTATAATACGCCGATTTACATCTATTCGGACAAGGAAAGCCTGGGCAGGGCAATTGGAAGGGAGATGAGGGCTTCCGTGGCGGTTACAGATCATGGGATAGCGGCAGGAATCATCAAGAACCTGGAAGAATCATAGAGACTGAGACGAAAATTTGTGCTGACACTTCATTTTGCGGGCGTCGGCAGCATGGAGGATTGGAATGGCCAAAATAAAAGTGCATGAAATAGCAAAGGAATTAGAGAAACAGAGCAAGGAAATCATTGCTTTTCTGCAGGGGAAAGGGATTGAGGTGAAAGCTGCTCAAAGCTCCGTTGAGGAGGATGTGGCTGAGATGGTCAGAAAAACTTTGGGCGGTGCAAAAAGCGCGGCAGAAGCAGTGTCAGACAAGAAAGATGAGGAAAGGCCCAAGGTCAGGGCAGAGGGGAAGATGGAGACGAAAACAGAGATAAAAGGCAGTGAGCCGCAGAAGAAGACACAGACCGGGCAGCAGAGCACATCTAAGGAGAATAAGGAGACAAAGCCGGGCAGCGCCGGAGGGGAGGCAAAGGCTCCCCAGGCAGGGGAAAGGCCCAAAAAGAAAAAGAAAATTATTTTTGTGAGCAATCCTCATAACAGTAATATGGCTCAGCGCTCCCAGGGGGCCCAGGGCGAAAAGAGAGCGCCCCAGGGAGGCGGCAGACAGGGCGGCCGTCAGGGCGAGTCAAATCAGGGCCGCCAGGGCGGGGGAAGCAATAACGGCAGAAACCCTCAAAACGGCAGGCAGGGAGGCGGAGGAAGAACAGGTCAGGGAAGCTTCCGGCAGGAGGCCACCCATAAGATTATCCGTCCGCTGACAGCCCCTTCCGTTCCGGAGAGTATGCAGGTAGATTTTAAGCAAAACGCCCGGAAGCTTGAAAATGAAAGACTGGCAAGAAATGCCCAGGCGCTTAAGGCCCAGAGCCAGAATAATGGGGAGAAGCCCGCAGAAAAAGCGATTCCTGCCGGTGCGTCCGCAGGGGCAAATGCGAGTGCAAATACCAATGCAAATGCAGGCGGGGGAACCAATACGGGTGCGGCAGGCAATGTAAGCAGCAGCGCTTCAGGAAGCAGAGCTGGTACTGCCCAAGGCACAGCGGCAGGTGGCCAGGGCGGCGCAGCGGCAAGCCAGGAGAGAACCAGGACAGCCGCGCCGGCCAGGGAAAATGCCGGTTCCAGACCGGCCCAGAGAGAGGAAAGGCGTCAGAGAAATGAGAGAACTCAGGGAAATGAAAGAGGCGCTGGAAGCGGTCAGGGCGAAAGGAATCAGAGAAATGACTTTCGCAGATCTGACGGCTCTAATCGTCAGGGCAGTCAGGGTGGCCGGGGTGATTTCCGGGGCAATAGCTCTGAAAGGAATAATAACAGACCTGGCAACAATAATAACCGCCCTGAAAGAGGCGACAAGGGGCAGGACAATAGATTTAAGCGGGGCGAAAAGCAGGGTAAGGGTTTCGTTTCGGAAGCCCCGGTTAAGGATGAAAAGCGCAGGGATGATGAGAAGCGCAGGATTGGCCAGGAGAAAGACAAGAAATCCAGGAAGGATTTTATCTATGAAGAGGACGATGCGGCGTTAAAGAACAAAAACAAGGCGGGCCGTTTTATTAAGCCCGAGAAGAAGCCGGAGGAGGCTGTGGAGGAGCAGATCAAGGTGATCACTGTTCCCGATTCCCTCACCATCAAGGAGCTGGCGGATAAAATGAAGCTGCAGCCCTCTGTGATCATCAAAAAGCTGTTCCTCAAGGGACAGATCATGACCGTGAACTCAGAGATTTCCTTTGAGGAGGCGGAAAATATTGCCATTGAGTATGAGATCATCTGCGAAAAAGAAGAAAAGGTGGATGTGATCGAGGAACTTCTCAAGGAGGATGAGGAAGAAGAGGGCAAGTTAAAGAGCAGGCCGCCTGTAATCTGTGTTATGGGACACGTTGACCATGGTAAAACCTCCCTTCTGGATGCCATCCGTAAGACAAATGTAACAGATAAGGAAGCGGGAGGTATTACACAGCACATAGGTGCGTATACTGTAACTGTTAACGACCAGTCCATTACCTTTTTGGATACGCCGGGCCATGAGGCTTTTACCGCCATGCGTATGAGAGGGGCCAACTCCACAGATATCGCAATCCTGGTGGTGGCGGCGGATGACGGCGTTATGCCCCAGACCGTGGAAGCCATCAACCATGCCAAGGCGGCGGGAACCGAGATTATTGTGGCAGTAAACAAGATCGACAAGCCGGGAGCCAATATTGACCGGGTGAAGCAGGAAATGACGGAATACGAGCTGATCCCTGTAGATTGGGGCGGGACCACAGAGTTTGTCCCTGTATCCGCCAAAACCGGAGACGGCCTGGATACCCTGCTTGAGACTATCCTGCTCACAGCGGAGATCATGGAGTTAAAGGCTAACCCGAACAGAAGGGCCAGAGGCCTTGTGATTGAGGCCGAGCTGGATAAGGGCCGGGGGCCGGTTGCCACCGTTCTGGTACAGAAGGGTACTTTGCATGTGGGAGACTTTGTTTCCGCAGGGGCAAGCCACGGCAAGGTAAGGGCTATGATTGACGACAAGGGAAGACGGGTGAAGGAGGCTTATCCTTCCACACCTGTTGAGATTTTAGGGCTTTCCGACGTGCCAAGCGCGGGAGAAGTGTTCCTTGCCCATGAAAATGATAAGACTGCCAAGTCCTATGCGGAGACCTACCTTGCACAGAACAAGGAAAAAATGCTGGAGGACACCAAGGCGAAGATGTCTCTGGATGATCTCTTTAGCCAGATTCAGGCCGGCAATCTGAAGGAGCTGAATATTATCGTCAAGGCAGACGTACAGGGCAGTGTGGAGGCCGTGAAGCAAAGCCTCATGAAGCTTTCCAACGAGGAAGTGGTGGTGAAGTGTATCCACGGCGGCGTAGGCGCCATCAACGAGTCCGACGTGTCTCTGGCCTCCGCCTCCTCCGCGATCATCATTGGCTTTAATGTCCGTCCCGACAATATGGCAAAAACCATTGCGGAGAGAGAGGGCGTGGACATCAGACTTTATAAGGTTATTTATCAGGCGATTGAGGATATCGAGGCGGCCATGAAGGGTATGCTGGATCCTGTGTTCGAGGAAAAGGTCATCGGGCACGCGGAGGTAAGGCAGATTTTCAAGGCCTCTGCGGTGGGAAATATTGCCGGTTCTTATGTGCTTGACGGCAATTTGCAAAGAGATTGCAAGGTGCGTATCACAAGGCCCGGTGTGGATGAAAACGGCGGCGTGATCTATGAGGGCGCGCTGGCTTCCTTAAAGCGTTTCAAGGACGACGTGAAGGAAGTAAAGGCCGGATTTGAGTGTGGGCTTGTGTTCGATGGCTTTGACCAGATGCAGGAGCTTGATATTGTGGAAGCCTATATTATGGTGGAGGTTCCAAGGTGAGAAAAAACAGCATGAAAAATACCCGTATCAACGGGGAGGTGCAGAGAGAACTGGCTGAAATTATAAGAGGGGACTTAAAGGATCCGCGCATCGGCCCTCTCACCTCGGTGCTCTCTGTGGAGGTAGCGCCGGATTTAAAGACTTGTAAGGCATATATCAGCGTCTATGGGGACGAAAAGGTACAGAAAGACACCTTAGAGGGACTCAAAAGCGCGGAGGGCTATATCCGCAGGGAGCTGGCTTCCAGAATCAATTTGAGGAATACGCCGGAAATCCGTTTTATCGTGGATCAGTCCATCGAATACGGAGTGCGGATGTCAAAGCTGATTGATGAAGTCAATAAGAAGTGAAACAGTTCATAGGCCTTTGAAAGGAATAGTGTGAAATTAAAGATTTCACCATCCTGATTTGTACGCCCGCTAAGGCGGGCAGATGGGAGTTGGTATGAGGATAAACTTGTTAGAGGAAGTAAAAGCTGCTCAGACCATCGGGATCGGTGGTCATGTCAGGCCTGACGGGGACTGTGTGGGAGCGGTGATGGGGCTTTACCTGTATCTGAAAAAGGTATGCCCCCAGGCGAAGGTGCAGGCATTTCTTGAAAAACCGGCGGATATTTTTTCCTGCATAAAGGATATTAACGAGATTCGCACGGACTTTTCCACGGATGTGGAGGTCTTCGATGTGTTCATAGCCTTGGACACGGTAAAGGATCGTCTGGGAGAGGGCGAGAAATATTTTGACGGGGCGAAAAAGAAAATAAATATCGACCACCATGTGAGCAACAGCGGCAGCGGGGACGTGAACTATATTGTGCCGGGGGCAAGCTCCACCAGTGAGCTTGTTTATGATCTGATCGAGGACAAATCGGTTCTGGACGAGGAGATTGCCAGAGCCCTTTACATAGGTATCATTCATGACACGGGGGTATTCAAGTATTCCAATACGTCCCCTTCCACTTTGAAGGCGGCGGCGGAGCTGATTTCCTATGGCCTGGATTTTTCCAGGCTGATCGAAGAGACCTTTTATGAAAAAACCTACGTCCAAAATCAGATACTGGGAAGGGCTTTGCTGGAGAGCATTTTGTTCATGAACGGGAAATGCGTGGTCAGCATGTTAGATAAGAGAACCATGAATTTCTATCAGGCCCAGCCCCACGATCTGGACGGGATCGTAAGCCAGCTTTGTAATACCAAGGGAGTGGAGTGCGCCATTTTCATGTACCAGACGGACGTGCTGGAATACAAGGTAAGCCTGCGCTCGGAAGGCCAGGTGAATGTGGCCAAGGTGGCAGAGTTTTTCGGCGGCGGCGGCCATGCCAGGGCGGCGGGAGCCACCATGCGGGGAACCTTCCACGATATTGTAAACAATCTCTCGGATCAGATCGCGGCGCAGATGAAGGCCATGGATTAAGGGGGCTTTATGGCCCTTCCGGGGAATATGATGCAAGAAGGCTGGGAGAGAGAAGGAGCATGGCGAAATGTACCATGGAATTTTGAATGTATACAAGGAGGCTGGCTACACTTCCCATGATGTGGTGGCCAGGCTCCGGGGGATTTGTAAACAGAAAAGGATCGGACACACAGGAACCCTTGACCCGGATGCGGTGGGGGTTCTTCCTGTATGTCTTGGAAACGGAACCAGACTCTGCGATATGCTCACGGACAGGCAGAAAGAATACGTGGCCGATTTCCGGCTGGGGATAACGACAGATACCCAGGACAGTTCCGGCAGGGTATTGTCCAGACGGCAGGTTCTGGCCTCGCCCCAGGAAGTCAGGGAAGCAATTCTCTCTTTTGAGGGGGATTCCCTTCAGGTGCCTCCCATGTACTCCGCCCTTAAGGTTGGCGGGAAAAAGCTCTGCGACCTGGCAAGGGCAGGGAAGGAAGTAGAGCGCAGGCCAAGGCCCATCACTGTTTATTCCATTGAAATTCTGAAAGAAGAGCATCCCGACTACCAGATCCGGGTAGCCTGTTCCAAGGGAACCTATATCCGGACCCTGTGCCACGATGTGGGGGAGCTTCTGGGCTGTGGCGCGGTGATGACCGGGCTTAAAAGGACGAGGGCAGGGGAATTTCGGATAGAAGAGGCCCGCTCTCTGGAGGAACTGCAAAAGCTCTCCGAGGCAGGAAGGCTTGGGGAGGCACTGATCCCTGTGGCGGATATGTTCCGGGAGCTTCCGGCACTTAAAGTGGGACGGGAGGATTACCGGTGGCTAGAGAATGGAAACCAGCTAAAACCCCAGGCAGCAGAGTTTTTCAGGGAAGAGAAAGAGACTTGGGGCTCCGGAAAAGGGGAGGAAGGGGCAGAGCCTTTTTTCCAGGAGGGGCAGGAATTTCGGATGTACAGCCATGAGAATATCTTTTATGGAATTTACCGGTACGATGAAGGAAGGGGGCACCTTGTTCCTGTGAAGATGTTTTTGCCGGATGCGGTTTTACCAGAAAGGGACAGGCCATGAGGATTATTCACGACACCACAGAATTTCAGATCGAAAGAGCCGCCGCCGTTGCCATCGGAAAGTTTGACGGGCTCCACAGGGGGCATCAAAAGCTTCTCTCCCACATCCTGGGGAAGAAAGAAAAGGGGCTTTTGGCAGTGGTCTTTACTTTTCATCCTTCGGCGGCAGTTTTTTTCGGACAATCTGCCGGGGAGGAGCTCACGACCAGGCAGGAGAAGCGGAAATTTTTTGAGAAAATGGGGGTTGACGTTCTTATCGAATTTCCTTTAAATAAGGAAACGGCGGCAACCGGGCCGCAGGAGTTTGTGGGAAGATACCTGGCAGGCCAGATGAGGACGGCTTATCTGGCTGCGGGAGAGGATATCACTTTTGGATACCGGGGGCAGGGAAATAGAGCGCTTTTGGAAAAGCTTTCGGGCGTCTTCGGCTATGAGGTAAAGGTGATTGAAAAAATGAGGGAAGGCAGCCGAGAGATCAGCTCCACCTATGTCCGGGAGGAGGTGGAGAAGGGGCATATGGATATGGTAAAAAGGCTCCTGGGAAGATATTACAGCTTTGAGGGAACGGTGGAGGAGGGCCGGAAGCTGGGAAGGCGGCTGGGAATGCCTACCATAAACCTTTATCCTCCCAAAGAAAAGCTCCTTCCACCTAAAGGGGTGTACTTCTCCCGGGTATATGTACAGGAGGCTGAGTACCCCGGAATTACCAACATCGGCCGAAAGCCTACGGTGAATGACACGGATGCGGTCAGCGTAGAGACCTATCTCTATGATTTCCAGGGAGATATGTACGGGAAAGAAATTGTGACAGAATTATTACAGTTTAAGCGGCCGGAGCAAAAGTTCCCTGACGTGGAGGCACTGAAGGCGCAGATGGAGGCAGATATCAGGCAGGGACAGGCTTTTCACAGGGAAAATATATGTTCTGGGGAATAAATTTTCCCATAAAAACCAAAAATTATACGAAAAAAATCCGAAAGAGATATTTGACATCCAAAGTCTGAGTTGTTATAATGGCATTGTAAGTTTTGTAACAATTCTGTAATAACTGTAACAACTTTGGAGGTTTACTGTGAAAAAGAAAATAATACAGGGCGTTTGCGTGTTTACCTCACTGGTGCTTCTGGGAGAGCCCTTAAGCCTGCAGGCGGCAGAGACGGGGCGTTCTACATACAGCACAGAAGCGAAAGAGGATACGGAAGATATAGTAGTGGCCAACAATACCAAGGTTGCCTTGGAGAATAGCGAGGATATTTTGACGGCGGGAATCGGTGATTTATTTATCTCGCCCCTGACCAAGGTAGAGTATTTGGAGATTGCCAAGAATGCAGAGGGGGCTCTCTGGGGCTATACCCATCTTGGCATCTGTAACGTAGAAGAAAATAACCTGAACATCAGGCAGGAGCCGGATGAGTCAGGAAAGCTGGTGGGCAAGCTCCCCAAGAACGCAGCCTGCGAGATCATCAGCAGTGAGAACGGCTGGGCTTTCATCCAGTCCGGCAAGGTGGAAGGTTATGTGAAGGAAGAGTACCTTTTGACTGGTTTTGACGCGAAGAAGAGAGGACAGGAGCTTGCCAGCGCCATCGCGGTTTCCACGGCGGACGGGCTGAACATCCGGGAGGAGCCCAATACGGAGGCGGAGGTAGTTACCCAGGTGGCCTCGGGAGAAATCCTTGATATTGTGGAGATTCAGGATGATGGCTGGATCAGAGTTTATCTGGACGATGAGGAAGTGTATGTCTCCGCCGACTACGTGGAGGTGAAATCTGATCTGAACACAGCCATCACCATGACAGAGCTGATGTATGGCCAGGGCGTTTCCGATGTGCGGGTGGACTTGTGCCAGTATGCAAAACAGTTTCTTGGCAACCCTTATGTATGGGGTGGGACAAGCCTTACAAACGGTGCGGACTGTTCCGGTTTTGTTCTGAGCGTTTTTGCGAAATACGGCGTATCGCTGCCCCACTCTTCCAGGGCTCAGTCCGGTATGGGGACAAGCATCAGCGCTTCCGAGCTTGAACCCGGCGACCTGGTGTTTTATGCCAAGGGAGGCACGGTAAACCATGTGGCGATTTATATTGGCGGCGGCCAGGTAATCCATGCCAGCAGCCCTAAAACCGGCATTAAAATTTCTTCCTATAATTACAGGACGCCTCACAAGATGGTGCGTATCTTACAGGATTAATATTAATAAGGCTTTCATTGCGGGAAATCAGATGGAAATCTGATTTCCCTTTTTGTAAAACATAAAGATGGCTGGCGAAGCGTGACATCCGTTGTATAAACATAAGGATGGCCGGCGAAGCCAGACATCCGTTGTTTTGGTAAAGGAGAAAAAATGCAGATAGATTATAAAAATAAGGGACTCATTCTTTTAAAAAAGGGACAGAAGGGAATCATCCACGCCATATTCAGCCGCTTTGGTCTGGTGCTGCTTTTGCTGATCTTGCAGGTGTTGATTCTGTTCGGTATTTTTCAATGGTTTGAGGAATTTTTGCCCCATATCTTTGGCGGTACCATCCTGCTCACCTTTGTGATGGTGATTTATCTTTTGAACAGCAGCATTAACCCTACGGCTAAGATTACATGGCTGATTGTGATCTTGCTCCTGCCTGTTTTCGGAGTTCTTCTGTTCTGTTACACCCAAAGCAATATTGGGCATAGAGCCCTGAAAGAGCGCACCCATCAGATTATTATGGCCACAAAGAATAGGATTTTGCAGTCCGGGCAGGCGATGGGAGAGCTTTTGGAGGCAAATCCCCAGGTGGCGTCGCTGGCCCATTATATGCAAAGGAGCGGCTGCCATCCGGTCTATAACCATACTGCCGTCACTTACTTTCCCCTTGGGGAGGAAAAGTTTGAGGAAATGCTAAGACAGCTTGAAGAGGCGGAGCATTTCATTTTTATGGAATACTTCATTGTGGATGAGGGACTGATGTGGGGGAAGGTTCTGGAGATCCTTGCCCGGAAAGCGAAGGAAGGGGTGGATGTGCGCGTGATGTACGACGGAAGCTGCGAGTTTGCCCTTCTGCCCAGGGATTATCCCAGGCGGCTCAAAGCGCTGGGAATCAAATGCAAGGTGTTTGCCCCCGTATCCCCTTTTGTCTCCACCCATTACAATTACCGGGATCACAGGAAGATTCTGGTGATTGACGGACATACGGCTTTCAACGGCGGGGTCAACCTGGCGGATGAATACATTAATCAGAAGGAAAAGTTCGGCCACTGGAAGGATGTGGCGGTGATGGTGAAGGGGGAGGCGGTAAAGAGCTTTACCCTGATGTTTTTGCAGATGTGGGGGATTACGGAAAAGGAGGACGAGACTGCCCATTTTCTCTCCTACCCGGCGCTGCCCCAGGAGGCAAAGGGGTTCGTGATCCCTTACGGGGACTGCCCGCTGGACAACGATAAGCTGGGAGAGAGGGTATATATGGATATTTTAAATCGGGCCCTTGATTATGTGCATATCATGACTCCTTATCTGATTCTGGACGGGGAGATGGAAACGGCCCTGAAATTTGCGGCGGAGAGAGGGGTGGAGGTCATACTTTTGCTGCCCGGAATTCCGGACAAGGCCATCCCCTATGCCCTGGCGAAGACCCATTATGCCTCGCTTCTTGAGTCAGGGGTAAAAATTTATGAGTACACCCCGGGCTTTGTCCATGCCAAGGCCTTTGTCAGCGACGCAAAGGAGGCGGTGGTGGGAACCATTAATCTGGATTACCGCAGTCTCTACCATCATTTTGAGTGCGCTACCTATATGTATAATACGGACTGTATCGCAAAAATAGAAGAGGATTTCCAGGCCTGCCTTGCCAAAAGCCGGCTGGTGGATACGGAAAGAGTGCGCCATGAAAAATGGACCGTGAAGCTGATCGGGCGGGTTATGAAAGCGGTGGCGCCGTTATTGTAGGGGGGGGGTAGGCCGTAGCAGTTTATACCTGTCCGGGCGGCCGCCAGTTCCTAAAGAAAAATACCCCCAACATAATTGACACTTAAGTACATGTGATATAAAATGAGAAACGAAAAATTCAGATGGGAGGATATTTATGCCACGCAGAACAGATATTCATAAGGTATTGATCATTGGCTCAGGGCCGATTATTATCGGACAGGCCTGTGAGTTTGACTATTCGGGGACACAGGCCTGCAAGGCGCTTCGGAAGTTAGGATATGAGATTGTATTGGTCAATTCCAATCCGGCCACAATCATGACGGATCCGGAGACGGCGGATGTGACTTATATTGAGCCTCTTAATGTGGAGCGCTTAGAGCAGATCATCGCAAAGGAACGCCCTGACGCGCTGCTTCCCAATCTGGGAGGGCAGTCCGGGCTTAATTTATGTGCGGAATTAAACAAGGCGGGCATTTTGGATAAATATAATGTGAAGGTCATCGGTGTGCAGGTGGACGCCATCGAGCGGGGAGAGGACCGGATTGAGTTCAAAAAGACCATGGACAAGCTGGGAATCGAGATGGCCCGCAGCGAGGTGGCCTATTCCGTGGAGGAAGCCCTTTCCATTGCGGAAAAGCTGGGCTATCCGGTGGTTCTGCGCCCTGCCTACACTATGGGCGGAGCGGGAGGCGGGCTGGTCTATAACAGAGACGAGCTGCGGGTGGTCTGTGCCAGGGGGCTCCAGGCCTCTCTGGTGGGACAGGTGCTGGTGGAGGAATCCATTCTCGGATGGGAAGAGCTGGAGCTGGAAGTGGTGCGGGATGCGGAGAATAACATCATCACCGTATGCTTCATTGAAAATATTGACCCGCTGGGAGTCCATACTGGGGATTCTTTCTGTTCTGCTCCCATGCTGACCATTTCCAAAGAGTGCCAGAGGCGGCTCCAGGAGCAGGCCTATAAGATCGTGGAGTCCGTACAGGTGATCGGCGGTACCAACGTGCAGTTTGCCCACGACCCAGTGACGGATCGGATTGTGGTGATTGAGATCAATCCCCGAACCTCCCGATCCTCCGCGCTGGCATCCAAGGCTACAGGCTTTCCCATTGCGCTGGTCTCCTCCATGCTGGCGGCAGGCCTTACTTTAAAGGAGATTCCCTGCGGCAAGTACGGCACGCTGGATCGGTATGTGCCGGACGGCGATTATGTGGTGATCAAATTTGCACGCTGGGCCTTTGAAAAGTTCAAGGGCGTGGAGGATAAGTTGGGGACTCAGATGCGTGCCGTGGGCGAGGTTATGAGTATCGGCAAGACCTATAAGGAAGCTTTTCAGAAGGCCATCCGTTCCCTGGAAACAGGGCGTTACGGGCTGGGACATGCCAAAGATTTTGATACCTTATCCAGGGAAGAGCTGCTAAGAAGGCTGAACACCCCTTCCAGCGAGCGTCATTTCCTGATGTATGAAGCCCTGCGCAAAGGCGCCACAGTGGAAGAAATTTATGAAATTACCAAAGTAAAGGCATATTTTATCGAACAGATGAAAGAGCTGGTGGAGGAAGAGGAGGCGCTCCTTCAATATAAGGGTGGGCTTCCGGCAGATGAAATGCTGATCGCCGCCAAGAAGGACGGTTTTTCCGACAAGTATTTGAGCCAGCTCCTTGAAATTTCGGAGGATCACATCAGAGCCCGCCGTATCGCGCTGGGGGTGGAGGAGGCCTGGGAGGGCGTCCATGTCAGCGGCACAAAGGACAGCGCCTACTTCTATTCCACCTATAATGCCCCTGATAAAAATCCTATTAAGGAAGAGAAACCTAAGATCATGATTCTGGGCGGAGGCCCCAACCGGATCGGTCAGGGAATCGAGTTTGACTACTGTTGCGTCCATGCTTCTATGGCACTGAAAAAGCTGGGATTTGAGACGATTATCGTGAATTGCAATCCGGAGACCGTATCCACTGACTATGATACTTCCGACAAACTGTATTTCGAGCCCCTCACTCTGGAGGATGTGCTGAGTATTTACAATAAGGAAAAGCCCCTTGGCGTGATCGCCCAGTTTGGCGGACAGACGCCTTTAAATCTGGCTTCCGAGCTGGAAAAGAACGGCGTTAAAATCCTTGGGACCTCCCCGTCGGTCATTGACCTGGCGGAGGATCGGGATCAGTTCCGGGCCATGATGGAAAAGCTGGACATTCCCATGCCGGAGTCAGGGATGGCGACTACGGTACAGGAGGCCCTTTCCATTGCCAGGCAGATCGGCTATCCGGTGATGGTTCGCCCCTCCTATGTGCTGGGGGGCAGAGGCATGGAAGTGGTCTATGATGATGAGAGTATGACAGAATACATGGGCGCTGCCGTGGGAGTGACGCCGGATCGGCCCATTTTGATTGATCGGTTTTTGAACCATGCCCTGGAATGCGAGGCGGATGCCATCAGCGACGGCTCCCACGCCTTTGTGCCTGCGGTGATGGAGCATATTGAGCTTGCGGGAATCCACTCCGGGGATTCCGCCTGTATCATTCCTTCCGTGCATATTCCGCCGGAGAGTGTGGAGACCATCAAGGAGTACACCAGAAAAATTGCGGAGGAGATGCATGTAAAAGGGCTGATGAATATGCAGTATGCCATTGAAAACGGCCGGGTTTTTGTGCTGGAAGCCAACCCCAGGGCCTCCCGCACGGTGCCTCTGGTGTCCAAGGTCTGCAATATCCGCATGGTGCCCCTTGCCACGGATATTATCACCTCAGAGCTTACAGGACGTCCCTCCCCCATACCGGAATTAAAGGAGCAGGTGATTCCCAACTACGGGGTGAAGGAGGCGGTGTTCCCCTTCAATATGTTCCCGGAGGTGGATCCTATTTTGGGGCCCGAGATGCGTTCCACCGGAGAGGTGCTGGGCTTATCCCGCTCCTACGGCGAAGCCTTCTTCAAGGCCCAGGAGGCGGTGCAGTCCAAGCTTCCGTTAGAGGGCAGGGTGCTGATCTCCGTGAATAAGAAGGACAAGGACGAGGTGGTGGAGGTGGCCAGGAGCCTGGCAGGCGACGGCTTTTCCATCGTGGCTACGGAAGGAACCTACAACCTGATCACAGCCGCGGGCATTCCTGCCACAAAGGCCAAGAAGCTCTACGAGGGGCGGCCTAACGTGGGGGATATGATCACCAACGGGGATTTTGACCTGATCATCAACTCCCCGGTGGGCAAGGACAGCGTCCATGACGACAGCTATCTGCGCAAGGCGGCGATCAAGGCCAAGGCGCCTTACATTACCACCGTGGCCGCCGCCAAGGTGACCGCCGAGGGTATCCATTATCTCAAGACCCATAAGAGCAGCGAAGTGAAATCTTTGCAGGAGCTGCATGGGGAGATTCATGAGAAATAGTTTGAAGAAAAAGGATAAGTGATAAAAAGAAGCGGGGCGCTTTCTGATAGAAATTTTCTATAAGAAAATGCCACCGCTTTTTTACTCGTTTTTTTGCCGCTTTTGGGAAATCAATTTGATCAGGACCGTGATAAATCCCAGAATCAAAACCAGGAAAAATCCAATCTGCAGTTCCGTTGCGAATACCAGAACACCCTCCGCGTCATAGTAAATATATTTCAGATACAGATAACCATTCAGAAAGATTCCCATTATAGTGGAAAGAAGCAAATGAACTTCCCAGATCAGAACGGATACCCAGCTTTTTCCATAATGGTAATTGACACAGGACAATAAAATCTGAAATATAGGCAAGGCAAGTATCGTCAGGGAGCCGGCAGAAAATCCAAGCACGCAGAGCAGCAAAATCGAATAGTTTGCAAACAGTAACAACAATTTCCGGATCATTGCGGGATGGTTCCTTTCCAAATGCAGACAGCTCATAGGTTGTCTTTAGTTTAACGGAAGAGGAACAGGACGGCAAGCAAGAACTTTGAGAGGCAAAAACTATGAGTGGCAAAAAACTTTGCCATAGATACCTGTACAACTCTTCCCTAAATTGGTATAATCAGACAAGAACGTAAACGTGCCGGAGGGCGATACGGGCACTCGGATTGTATTCTGCACAAAAAGGAAAGGAGAAGGAAGAAATTATGGCTGAATTTGTCAAATTGAAGGCAGAGGGATTGACCCCCTTGCGGGAGATGAATCCTATGTTAATGTCCTACAATGTGGAGTTTGCGGAGGTGACGGGAGGAACCTTCTGGAAAGCCTACACCCCGGAGCAGATTGCCGGTACGGAGGAATTCAAGGTGGAGGCCTCCGGGGAGGGGATTACTTCCATGTATAAGGATCTGATGCAGGTTTACCCGCCCATCGACCTTTATAACGAAAAGCTCCGCAGCCTTGCTAAGGAGCTGGGGCCTGCCTGGGTTCGGGTTTCCGGGACATGGGCTACCAAGACCTACTATGATTTTGACGGGACTACAAAGGGACAGGTGCCGGAGGGCTATCTGAATGTCCTGACCAAAGAACAGTGGATCGGAGTTTTGGATTTCGTGAAGGCAATCGGGGCGAAGCTGATTGTATCCGTAGCCAACTGCCCGGGGCTTCACTCGGCGGAGGAACCCTGGCATCCGGCGGAGGCTGAGAAGCTTTTTTCCTTAAGTAAGGAGTACGGAGTGCCCATCAACGCGGCGGAGTTTGCCAACGAGCCCAATATGATGGAAGAGACGGGATTTCCCAAGGGCTATACTCCCGCACATTACAGAAGAGATCAGGATCTGTTCTTTAGCTGGCTTCGGGCCAACTATCCGGACTGTATCTGTGTAGGCCCCAGTACCACCGGGGGAGATAATATCACCTTTGGAAAGGGCAGCGAGGACGGAACAGGCGGCGGTATAGAGCAGCTTGTGGAGGGCACCTGCGACTGTGCGGATCTGATGGAAGGCACGAAGGAGCCTCTGGATGTGTTCAGCTACCATTATTATAACGGGGTTTCCGACCGTCTTGCCTCCGTGATGCCCGACGCCCACTGGCAGGCGGAGGAAGCGAGCAGCGAGCCTTATCTGGAAACGGCTCTTAATTTTGCCCGCACTTATGTGCCTATGCGGGACAAATACTGCCCCGGCGGGGAGATGTGGGTAACCGAGTCCGGTGATGCAGGGGGCGGCGGGGACACTTGGGCATCCACTTATCTGGATGTGCTTCGTACCTTAAATGAGCTGGGCGGCTTTGCCTCCATCACCAACGGTGTGATTTTCCATAATACCCTTGCTTCTTCAGATTATGGCTTCCTGGCCCGTCAGGTCTTTGATCCCAGGCCCAACTACTTCGCGGTGCTTCTGTGGAACCGCCTGATGGGGACAAAGGTTTATGACAGCGGCGAGCCGATCCGGGAAGGCGCCCATGTTTTCGTGCATTCCAGAAAAGACGGGAAAGATGGGGTGGTCTATCTTGTGATCAATAACTCCATGACGCAGGCCACCACCGTTACCCTGCCCAAGGAGGCGGAGCGTTACACCTTAGAAGGCGAAAAGGGCAATATGCGCGCCACAGTGATGACACTGAACGGGAATCCTCTGGTGCTGGGCGAAAATAATGCGCTTCCGGAGCTTAAGCCTGTTACCCAGGCGGCGGGAGAGGTTTCGCTGGCGCCGGGGAGCTGTACGTTTTTTGTGATGTAAAGGAAATATGATGGCTTAGGCGTTAAGGGGACGAAAACCTGTGAGAGGGGCTTTCGCCCCCTTTATCTTCTTAGGGTTTAATAGACTTTGCTTCGAAATTTTGATAAACTGAATATAACCAGATAAAAAGTTTTCATAATTGGGAGGCGGAACAATGCTAAATAGTGCAGAAATTATCGAGAGAGCTGTAAATGAATTTCAAAGAGTGCAGACCCATATGAAAAATGCGAAAAGAGAGAATGCCACTCAGACATATGAAGAGTTAAAAAAGGATTATAAATCTATTAAAGTGGTTTTGGATTCTTTAGGAGTGAATCTCACAGATATTGATGAGATCAAAGAATAATCGAAAGTACCAATAAAAAGAGGCGCTCTCCAGTGGTAGACAGGCAGCGTCCTTTTTGTATCCGGTCGGGCCGGAAATGACGGAAAAACCGATGGAAAAACCCTGAAAAAACTCTTTACACTCACCCTGAAACATGCTATCATATATCGGTATGAAAACCAGCCGTTGCTCAGAGCTATGGAAACTCCGACCAGCTCCTGGCATCAGGCGTTTGAAAAATAAGGAGGAACCCAAATGATTTCTAAAGAAAAGAAAACAGCCATCATGCAGGAATATGCAAGAAGCGAGGGTGATACGGGATCACCGGAGGTGCAGATCGCAGTGCTTTCCGCAAGGATTGCAGAGCTCACAGAGCACTTGAAGCAGCATCCCAAGGATAATCACTCCAGAAGAGGTATGTTTAAGATGGTAGGTCAGAGACGTGGTCTTCTTAATTATCTCAAGGATAAGGACATTGAAAGATACCGTGCTTTGATTGAAAAACTGGGAATCAGAAAGTAAAAACGGCAGTTTTAAGGCGGAGCGAAGAACACCTCCGCCTTTTTTATCGTATAGGAAATTTCCTTGTACGGGAAAAATTGCTGTTTTTAGACGAGTGTGAGATAGCTGCCGAAAGGAGCAGCCGGTAGAAGAGAAAAGGAGAAAGAACATGTACAAGACGTTTTCAATGGAGCTTGCAGGGCGTACCTTAAGTGTGGATGTGGGCAGGGTCGGCAAGCAGGCAAACGGATGCGCGTTTATGCATTACGGCGACACCACCGTACTGTCTACCGCAACCGCATCGGACAAGCCCAGAGAGGGAATTGATTTCTTCCCCTTGAGCGTAGAATTTGAAGAAAAGATGTATGCAGTGGGTAAGATCCCGGGAGGCTTTAACAAGAGAGAAGGAAAGGCTTCTGAGAATGCCGTCCTTACCAGCCGTGTGATCGACAGGCCCATGCGTCCCTTATTCCCCAAGGATTACAGAAATGATGTTACCTTAAACAATATGGTTATGAGCGTTGACCCCGAGTGCCGCCCGGAGCTGGTAGCCATGATTGGCGCCGCAATCGCCACCAGTATTTCAGACATTCCTTTTGATGGGCCCTGCGCTATGACCCAGATGGGAATGGTGGACGGAGAATTCGTGGTAAATCCTTCCCAGGAGCAGTGGAAGAACGGCGACCTGAATCTGACCGTGGCGTCCACCGCAGAGAAGGTAATCATGATTGAGGCGGGGGCAAATGAGGTTCCCGAGGATAAGATGATCGAGGCTATTTATAAGGCTCATGAGATCAACCAGACGATCATTGCCTTTATCAATCAGATTGTGGCAGAGGTTGGCAAGCCCAAGCATGAGTATACAAGCTGCGCAGTACCGGAAGAGCTTTTTGCCGCCATCAAGGAGCTGGTTCCTCCCCAGGAGATGGAGGAGGCAGTCTTTACGGACGAAAAGCAGGTTCGGGAGGAAAATATCAAAAAGATCACCGAAAAGCTGGAAGAGGCCTTTGCGGAGAAGGAAGAATGGCTTGCTTTGCTGGGAGAGGCCGTTTACCAGTATCAGAAGAAAACCGTGCGTAAGATGATCCTGAAGGATCACAAGCGCCCGGACGGCCGGGAGATTACCCAGATCCGGCCCCTTGCGGCGGAGGTTGACATTATCCCCAGAGTACACGGCTCCGCCATGTTTACCAGAGGGCAGACCCAGATCTGCAATGTCTGCACCCTGGCTCCTTTGTCTGAGCAGCAGAGGCTTGACGGGCTGGATGAAAACGAAGTAAGCAAGCGTTACATGCATCACTATAATTTCCCGTCCTATTCTGTAGGAGAGACCAAGCCTTCCAGGGGGCCTGGCAGAAGGGAGATCGGCCACGGAGCGTTGGCTGAGAGGGCGTTGGTTCCGGTACTTCCCACTGAGGAGGAGTTCCCTTATGCCATCCGTACCGTTTCGGAGACCTTTGAGTCCAACGGTTCCACCTCCATGGCTTCCACCTGCGCCTCCTGTATGTCGCTGATGGCGGCAGGAGTGCCCATCAAAAAGATGGTGGCAGGTATTTCCTGCGGTCTGGTAACCGGGGAAGTGGATGAGGATTATGTACTCCTTACGGACATCCAGGGCCTTGAGGATTTCTTCGGGGATATGGACTTTAAGGTGACAGGTACTACCGAGGGTATCACGGCCATTCAGATGGACATCAAGATCCATGGCCTGACAAGGCCTATGGTGGAGGGCGCCATTGCAAGATGCCGTGAGGCAAGGCTGTTTATTATGGACACCTGTATGAAGAAAGCCATCGCAGAGCCCAGGCCGGAGGTTGGCCCTTATGCGCCCAAGATCATTTCCATCCAGATTGATCCGGAGAAGATCGGCGACGTGGTGGGACAGCGGGGCAAGACCATCAATGAAATCATCGCCCGCACTGGCGTGAAGATTGATATTACGGACGACGGCAACGTATCCGTATGCGGCACGGATCCGGCCATGATGGAAAAGGCGGTAGAGTACGTCAAGACCATTGTGACGGATTATCAGGAGGGCCAGATCTTCCAGGGGATCGTGGTAAGCATCAAGGAATTTGGCGCTTTCATTGAGTTTGCTCCCGGCAAGGAGGGAATGGTTCACATTTCCAAGATCGCCAAGGGCAGAATCAACCGGGTGGAGGATGTGCTCACACTTGGCGATAAGGTGACGGTGGTTTGCCTTGGCAAGGATAAGATGGGCAGAATGAGCTTTTCCATGAAGGATGTGGCTCAGGCTGCCGGAAGATAAGAACAGATAGTGTTTGATATGACAGTGGGCCGTCCGCATAGCGGGCGGCCTTATTGCAATTTTTTATAAAAATCCCCGATCCAGTCAAACCTGCGGCCGTTCTTTCTGAGATAATTGAAGGTGCCGTATTGAAATCCCGGATCGCGGAGAAATTCGATCGCTTTGACCTCGGAAAGGCAGATTCTCCACACACATCCCTGCAGCACATCGCTGTCGGACGTAATGCACCTCTCGAAGCTCCTTTCTATTTCCCTGCAAATTTCCGGACAGTTTCCGTACGACTGCCGGCCGGCGTTTTTTTCCAGTCCGATTTGGCCGAGTTTTTCCTCGAATTGAAGCTTATCTTTCAGGCTTTCGGGGATATACCGGTAATTCAGTAAAAATGAATATCTTCTGTAATCAGTGATGAACACATCTTCGGGAGGTTTGGTAAAAGTGATTCTGATTCCCGGCTTTGATTTCGCCTGACCTCTGTGTCGGGGCGGACAAATGCTGTTTTTGAACCTTACCCAGCACCAGAGGGGATATTGGACGCCGGTGGGAGCTTCAATCTGTCTGCGCATATGACCGGCGATCCAGTCGTATACCCGGCCATATTTTTCTGTATCCACATATTGTGGATTGCATTCCAGGTATCCCTGTTCAACCAATTCTTTCAATATGGATTCCGGCTGAAAAGTTATCAATTCCATAGAGAAGCGGCTCCTTTCCCTTATGACCATTTGTCGCAAGGAGGGGCCCATCGCAGATGGGAGGAATCCTTACGACCTGCGCACGCATCAGCGTGCTTCCTATTATATCACAGCATCTTCCCGGACGGAATGGTTTTTCTCCGGGACAACTCTTTGTCATAATCGGGACAAAGTATCATATATTTGGATAAGAGGTGAAGTCGATGGGAAAGCAACAAATACTCTGGCAGCAGGAGCCTGCCTGGAAAAAGGAGATTGCAGGAATTTTTCCGGATTTTATGAGGGAGAGATGGAACCGGGCGCTTTCTGGCGGGGACAAACTACAGGAAATACGGATAGGCGTGGGACAGCCTGTGAGGCTTTGTTTTGCAGGGAAAGAGAAATTTTTATCCGATGAAGGTTTTTTTTGTGGCAGCCCAAAAGAGGCGTGGCATATGACAGAGCGGGAGCTGGACGAGATTATAAGGCATATCTGCCGTTATTCGCCCTATGCCTTTGAACATGAGATCCGGCAGGGCTTTTTGACTCTGCCAGGAGGACACAGAATCGGGATGGCAGGACAGGTGGTTTTAGGCGACAAGGGAACGGTGAGAAATATCACCCATATCCGCTTTTTGAATATCAGGATTTCCCGCCAGGTCATAGGCGCGGCGGAGAAAGTGATGCCTTATTTATATGAAGGAACTCGTTTTTTGAATACGCTTTTGGTTTCCCCGCCAGGATGCGGTAAGACCACTCTCCTTCGGGACATTGTCAGACAGGTTTCCAGCGGAAATGCTTGTGGCGCAGGCCGTCAGGTGGGAGTGGTGGACGAGCGGTCTGAGATTGGGGGAAGCTTTATGGGAATTCCCCAGAATGATCTTGGGATCCGGACCGACGTGCTGGATGGCTGCCCCAAGGTACAGGGGATGATGCTTTTGATGCGTTCCATGTCCCCGGCTGTGGTGGCGGTGGATGAGATTGGCGGGATAGAAGATATGAAAGCGATTTTCCAGGTGCTACAGTGCGGAAGCAGCGTGGCTGCCACGATGCACGGTAATTCCATGGAGGATGTGGAATCTCGGATGCAGGCAGGCAGTAATCAGGAGAAAGGGTTCTGGAAGGGATATGGGCCGAAAGAACTCTTTGAACGCTTTCTTTTCCTGGAAAAAAGACAGGGAAAATGCGGGATCAGAGAAATCAGGGGAAAGGCCGGGGAGCTTTTATTTTCCGGCAGATGGGAGGAATTATGCTGCGGCTGATGGGAAGCCTTCTGGTGATCGGGGGATGCAGCGGCTTTGCAGGGAGTATTTGCAGAGAACTGGATTTGCGCCTTCGGATGCTCAAACAGATTCGGAGTATTTACGAAAATATGAAATATTATATTTCCTATGAAAAGGCTGCCATTCCCGAAGCGCTGCTTAAGATTTCCGGGAAGGAAGGGGGAGCCTTTGGAGAGGCTTTCGAGGCGGTTTACCAGGGCGTCTATGAGGGAAATGTAAATTTTTCCACCCTCTGGAGAGAAGAGATGGACAAGGTATTGCTGCATACTCCTTTGAAGCAGAGGGAGAGAAAGCTTCTCTATGATTTCCCCTCCTGTCTGGGCTTTCTGGAAGAAAAGGCCCAGGCCAGGGCCTTGGAAGAGCTTTTGCGGGAGGCGTCTTTGCAGATCGAAGAGCTTGAACAGGAAAAAAGAAATAAAAATAAGATGGTTATGAGCCTTGGGGTAAGCGTGGGAATCCTGATTTCCATTTTGCTCCTGTAGGAGTTTGGCAAATAAATAGGCTAAGGGAGCGGGATATGGAGATAAACCTGATTTTTAAAATAGCGGCAGTAGGAATACTGATCACCATTTTAGGACAGATATTAAAGCACAGCGGACGGGAGGAACATGCCTTCCTGATCAGCCTGGCAGGACTGATTCTGGTACTTACCTGGATTTTGCCCTATATCTATGATCTGTTTATCATGATTCAGGATCTGTTCAGCCTGTGAAAAAAGAGGGAGGACAGAAAGCTTTAGGCCGGGATTTTTGCCGCATAGAGGGATTTAGAAGGGATAGGGTGTCAGGATGGAGATTATTAAGATAGGAATGCTTGGGGTAGCCGGGGTAATGCTTGCCCTGCAATTTAAATCGGGCAGGCCGGAGTACGCTCTCTATCTGGGAGCGGCAGTGTGTCTGATCATTTTTACCTTTTCGGTAAACGGCCTTCAGGTTTTGTTAGAGAGGGTAAAGGAGCTTCAGGGGACCCTGAGCGGGAGTAACGATTACCTGGGATTTTTGTTCAAGGCCGTGGGAATCACCTATGTCTGTGAATTCTGCGCCTCTATCTGTAAGGACGCAGGCTACACGGCGGTGGCCGGGCAGATTGAAATTTTTGGAAAGCTCTCGGTGCTGCTGATGGGACTTCCGGTAGTGGTTGCTGTGATTGAAAATATCAATGCCATTGCCGGATAATACAAGGAGAAATCACGATGAAAAAGAGATGGAAAGCAGCAGCCTTTTTGTTCCTTGTCCTGTTTGGCAGTTTCATTTGGAAAGAGGAGGTACAGGCCGGGGAGCAAACCGGTTCGGAGCAGGATTTTTCCTATATCAGCGACTGGCTTTCCTCCTGTGATATGGGTTCTGTCAATGAAGGGATGGAGAGCCTCTTTCCGGGCTTCCACCTGGACGGGAGGGAGCTTTTGGAGCTGGTGATGGAGGGACATGTGGGTGAGGCCTTTGGGCGGCTGCTCGGAGGAATCCGGGATTCCCTCATGGGCGAGCTGGCGGGGATCAGGCAGGTCTTACTTTATATTCTGGTGTTGGGAATGGTTTCCGCTCTCTTTGCCGGGTTCTCTGATTTGTTTGCGGGGGAGCAGATTGCACAGGCAGGATTTTATTTTCTTTACCTGTTTTTGATGGTGATCCTCACAAAGGTTTTTCTTTTTGTATCGGAAATTGCCTCCGGCGCAGTGGAAAATATTGTCCTGTTTATTAAGATGTTTATTCCTACTTATTTTATTGCAGTGGGGGC
Source organism: uncultured Lachnospiraceae bacterium (assembly GCA_949949005.1). GTDB lineage: Bacteria > Bacillota > Clostridia > Lachnospirales > Lachnospiraceae > Suilimivivens. The sequence goes on along the minus strand of CATLHM010000008.1, from coordinate 44,993 downwards.
AGCCCAGGGAACGGCAGCGGCGGCTTATTACTATCAGTTGATGCTTATTCTTGCCTATCTTGTGGAAAGTTTTTTAAATAAGTTTTTAATTCCCATGATTTACAGCTATGTGATGCTGGCGCTTTTAAACGGACTCTGGGCGGAGGAAAAGCTTTCCCTCCTTTTGGATTTTATAGCCAAAGGAATCGGCATCCTATTGAAGGTGTCTCTGGGGGCAGTGACAGGCTTAAGCCTTGTACAGGCTGTGATCATGCCAGTGGCCAGTAACCTTCGGATTTCCGCTATGCGCAAGGTCATCTCCGCCATTCCTGGAATCGGCTCCGTTGCGGAGGGGATGACAGAGCTGATGCTGGGATCGGCCGTGCTGATCAAAAACAGTATGGGAGTACTCCTGCTGTTATTACTTGCAGGGGCCTGTATTCTGCCCCTTTTAAAAATCCTGATTGTCACAGGAGTGGTCAAGCTGGGGGCCGCCATAACGGGAATTGTCAGCGATAAGAGGATCTCCTCCTGCACAGACCGGGTGGGGGAAGGGTGCTTTCTTCTTCTGCGGTGTACCTTTACCGCGGTGGCGCTGTTCGTGATCGTGATTGCTGTGATTTCTTATGCATCCGTTTCATAGTCCAGCTAAGAAATGTTAAGTGTTTTCTTAAAATAGTTTTTGCTGAACGGTAAAGTCGCAAAGGCGCACGAGAGGAACTTTCGTGAGTGCCCTTTCGAATGAAAGTTTCTCTCATTATCTGTGTGCCGAAGCGACTTTACCTTTAGTGCTGTCGCGCAGCGACTTTAGATGGGGGGAAGATGGTTTCTGTCATAAAAGAAATTTGCATTTTTATGATTATAGCCCAGGCAATCCTGTTTTTTGTGCCGGGAAATTCTTACGGGAAATATGTAAGGCTCTTAGTGGGCGTGATGCTGATCCTGCGGATCACCCAGCCCTTGTTCGGGCTGGTGTTAAGTGAAGAAAAGCAGTTGGAAATCCGAGAGAGGGTATCGGAGTTAGAACAGGCGATCTACAGGGAGAGCAGGGAGCTTGTTTTGGAGGATAACGAGGCTATTGTGGGAAGAAAAATAGAGGAAGAAATAAAAGACAGACTGGAGGAGTGTAGTAGTGATTACCGGATTGTAAGTGTGGATCTGGAACAGGAAAAAGAAAATTTAAGGATTACCTTAGGGGAAAAAAGCGGGGCGGAGAAGGAGGGGAAAATATGGATAGAGCCTGTACAGGTTTCCGGTTGGAGCGCTTCGCAGGGGGATAAGAATGGAGAGGAAGGACAGGAACGGGAGCTGAGGGAGTTGTATGGAAGCGCCCTGGGGGTGGAAGCGGATAAGATTGAGATTGTGTGGAACCGGTAAAGGAGAGGAGGCGGATATGGAAAATAGGCAGGAAAAGCAGCAGGAGGGACAGGAGAAAAAGAAAACGAAAATAGCCGGCAGCTTTACCCGAAAGCTGACCAGGGATAACTTTCTGATCGTGATCCTTGTGGGCGTTCTCCTTTTGGTAATCGTCTGGCCTGTGGAGGATAAAGATGGAAAAACGCAGACACAGTCCAAACAATGGGACAGTGAAACTGATATAATAAAAATACGTTCCGATACCAAAGGCCAGGGGGAGTTTACGGAGGCAGATTATGAGGCGGGGCTGGCCTCTTATGCCGCGCAGCTTGAGTATTCCCTGGAACAATTCCTGTCCACCATGGACGGAGTGGGGAAGGTCAGGGTGATGGTGACATTGGAGGATTTGGGGGAATCTGTGGTGGAGAAGGATTTGAGCAGGGAGAAGGCGGATTCCCAGGAGTCGGATTCCGCAGGAGGAAGCCGCAAGACGACAAACTCCGGTATGAGCGAGGAGACCATATTTGACAGCTCTCAGGGCAGCAGCAAGAGCCCCTTTGTGAAACAGGTTCTGACCCCCCGGGTGGAAGGGGTGGCGGTATCCGCCCAGGGCGGCGCAAATGCCAGGGTCGCCCAAAATATAACAGAAGCAATTCAGGCATTATTTGGCATAGAGGCACATAAAATTAAAATAGTTAAAATGATACCACAATAAGAAGGAGAAACGGATTTGAAGAATATGGTGAAAAAGAATCAAATTATGATCACGGCTCTGGCAATCATGATTGCGGTTGCCGGCTATCTGAATTTTGCCGGCAGCAGAATTACGGAAGAAGAGATTATGACGGCAGGCTCCGACACGGTGGTGGCAACAGACCAGACGACAGATACGGATGTGGCGGCTTTGTTTGAGATATCCGATGAGGATATGGAGCAGGCCACCGGCGGAGACATTGAAAGCCTGGACTCTGAGGTGGTGCTTCAGGAAGAAAACTATCTGGATGAAAGTATGGAAGAAGTTCTTGCGGAAAATATGACGGGAGATCTGGCGCAGAATACGGAAAATCAGCTCTCAGAAGGGGAAACTCCCGGGGAGGCGGTTTTTACCTCTGCCAGCAGTTTAAATACCCTTTCAGGGGCAAGACTCTTAAAGGAACAGACCAGAGCCAAAAATAAGGAAACCCTGCTTGAAATTATCAACAATGTCAATATCAGCGAAGAGCAGAAGCAGGAAGCGGTAGACAATATGATCGCGATCACAGACATTGCGGAGAAGGAAACGTCGGCGGAAATTCTGCTGGAGAGCAAGGGGTTCGATGATGTAGTGGTCAGCATTACCGATGAATCGGTAGACGTGGTGGTCAATGCGGCGGAGCTTTCCGAGGCGCAAAGGGCCCAGATCGAGGACATTATCATCCGCAAAACCGGGGTTACGCCGGATGCAATTGTAATCAGCACCCTGAATGAAGAATAATCTTAATGCTATATTTTGAAAAATGTGGTATCCTATTACAGGAAATGAAATGATTGGATAAAAATGAGAAAGGGATACCCTGATGAAAAAAGTGATTACTTTAAAGCATATGGAAACAGGTGCCGCAAAAGACAGGCCGCCTGTCCCGGATGCGGGGATCATATCCTGTATTCCCCATTAAAGAGCCCCTGTTTCCATATGTAAGAGAAAATGAAAATACTTTTAAAGAATCCGGAGGAAACATACGTGAATAGCTATGAACATGAAATAAACAGAAGAAGGACGTTTGCCATTATCTCCCACCCTGACGCCGGCAAGACTACCCTGACAGAAAAGTTTCTGCTCTATGGAGGAGCCATCAATCTGGCAGGAAGCGTTAAGGGGAAGGCCACGGCGAGACATGCCGTGTCTGATTGGATGGAGATCGAGAAGGAGAGGGGAATTTCTGTCACCTCCTCCGTATTGCAGTTTGAGTATGATGATTTTTGCATTAATATTCTGGACACACCGGGGCATCAGGATTTCTCGGAGGACACCTACCGTACTCTGATGGCGGCAGACTCGGCAGTGATGGTGATTGACGCTTCCAAGGGAGTGGAGGCCCAGACCCGTAAGCTCTTTAAGGTCTGCGTGATGCGCAAGATCCCCATTTTTACCTTTATCAATAAGCTGGACAGAGATGCCAATGATACCTTTGAGCTTTTGGACGAGATAGAAAAGGAGCTGGGGATCGCTACCTGTCCGGTGAACTGGCCCATAGGCTCCGGTAAAAGGTTTAAGGGAGTCTATGACCGGGAAAGGAAATGTGTCATCACCTATTCCGATACGGAAAAGGGAACCAAGGAGGGCGAGAGCACTCAGATCCCGGCAGATGACAGAGAAGGCCTTTTGGCCGCCATCGGAGAGGAAGCGGCGGATATACTGAGAGACGAGATCGAGCTTTTGGATGGGGCCAGTGCGGAATTTGATCTTGCACAGGTTCAGGCAGGAGATTTGACACCCGTGTTTTTTGGGTCAGCGCTCACCAATTTTGGTGTTGAGTTCTTTTTGCAGCATTTTCTTCAAATGACTACCACGCCTCTTCCAAGGAGGGCGGATATTGGGATGATCTCTCCCACAGAGCACGAATTTTCCGCTTTTGTGTTTAAGATTCAGGCCAACATGAATAAGGCCCACAGGGACAGAATCGCTTTCATGCGGATTTGCTCCGGCAAGTATGAGGCCAGTATGGAGGTTAAGCATGTACAGGGAGGAAAGGTTATGCGCCTCTCCCAGCCCCAGCAGATCATGGCCAGTGAGAGAAAGATATTGGAGCAGGCCTACGCAGGAGATATTATCGGTGTTTTTGACCCGGGGCAGTTTTCGATCGGAGATACCCTGTGTATGCCCAGGGAACAGTTCAGCTACGAAGGGATCCCCACATTTGCCCCAGAGCACTTTGCAAGGGTAAGGCAGATGGATACCATGAAGCGAAAACAGTTCGTCAAGGGAATCACCCAGATCGCCCAGGAAGGGGCTATCCAGATTTTCCAGGAATTTAATACCGGTATGGAAGAGATTATTGTAGGCGTGGTGGGCGTTTTGCAGTTTGACGTATTGAAATATCGTCTGGAAAATGAGTACAATGTGGAGATCAAGCTGGAAAATCTGCCTTATGAGCATATCAGGTGGATCGAAAACAAGGAGATTGATTTGGACAAGCTGGTAGGAACCTCCGACATGAAAAAAATAAAGGATTTAAAGGGCAATCCCCTTCTTTTATTTATCAACCCGTGGAGCGTAGGGATGACGCTGGATCGCAATAAGGGATTGGAGCTCTCGGAGTTCGGGCGGAACTAAGCGGCCCGGCCAATAGAAGAGTATTGGTTAAGGGATGCATCCTCGATAGGGAGCTGATAGGCGAAAAATTGTATGAGAATAAAACGAATCGCTGGCTTGCTTTTCTCCTGTATGCTGTTGCTGGCAGGATGTAATTATCCGGGAGGGCAGGACAAGCCGGCCGAAAATGAGACACAACTAAATAGGGAGAGCTTTGAAACCGGGCCGCTGGAGCAGGAGGAAGCAGGCGGAGAGGGGTTAGAAGAATTCGGTAAGGAGCAGTCCGGCCAGGGAACCAAACAGGAGGCGGATCCTGAGGAGGTAAACGGGATTCCCGGTATTTCTGCGGAGGAGACGGCCCAGCTTCGGAAGCAGCAGAGGGGACTTTTTCATTATGACAGGCTGGATGAGGAGGAACAGGTGATCTATGCGGAGATCCTGAAAATTCTCAGTGAGTTTGGGGAAGGGACGGCGCTGTCCTGCAGGGAGGCGGATAAGATCGAAAAGGTTTTTCAGTGTGTGCTGAACGACCATCCCGAAATTTTTTATGTGGACGGCTATACCTTTACCAGATACACTTTAGGAGAGGTGGTCAGAAAGATCACCTTCTCCGGAACCTACAATGTAACGAAGGAGGAAGCGCAGCTCCGCCAGGGCCAGATTTCTCAGTATGTGGAGGAATGCCTTTCCGGTATGGAAGAAGGATTCGGAGATTACGAGAAGGTGAAGTATATCTACGAGTATATTATAAACCATACGGAATACGATGCGTCTGTCCCAGACAACCAGAATATCTGCTCGGTTTTTATCCACCGCAAGAGCGTATGCCAGGGCTATGCCAAGGCGACACAGTACCTTCTCGCAAGGGCGGGAGTCGAGTGTGCCCTGATTATGGGAAGAGTCTCCGGCGGGGAGGGACATGCCTGGAATCTGGTAAGGCTGGACGGAAACTATTATTATGTAGACACCACCTGGGGTGACGCATCCTATCAGATTGTGGGAGGGAGCACGGATCAGGCCATTGGAAGCATTCCGCCGATCAATTACGATTATCTGTGCGTTACCACAAGCCAGCTCACAAGAACCCATATCATTGATCCTATCGTGGCGGTTCCGGTCTGTGATTCCATGACAGATAATTACTACGTCAGGGAAGGGCTTTATTTCACCCAGGTGGATAAAGAAAAATTAGGAGAGGTCTTTGCATTGTCCTATGCCCGGGGCAGCACCTATGTGACGCTAAAATGTGCGGATTTGACGGTTTATGACGAGATGATCAGGCATCTGATAGAGGAACAGGGGATCTTTAATTACCTGAACACCCAGGAGGGAACTGTCTCTTATGCGGAAAATGAGGAGCAGCTTAGTCTCAGCTTCTGGCTGTAGATTTATTTCTACTGCTGGGGCTATGCAAAAATCGGTTTTTTTGGTATGATATAGTGAACGACGAATTATAATATGGAAGCTGGTAACAATAGGAAAGAAGGGAATAGATTATGGAAAAAGCAACAGAACAGAACATGCATATCCTGAGGGAGGAGCTTGGCACGGTGAAAATTGCGGATGATGTGGTGGCAATGATCGCTGGGCTTGCGGCAAGCGATGTGAAGGGCGTTGCCGCCATGGCAGGGAATATCGGCAACGAACTTAAGAGCAGAATGGGTGTGAAAAATCTGGCAAGAGGCGTCAGGGTGGAGGTGATCGGCAAGAGGGTGAAGGCGGAGCTTGCACTGATTGTGGAGTATGGCTATAATATTCCGGCGATCTCCCAGAGAGTCCAGGAAAAAGTCAAATCAACCGTGGAGAACATGACCGGGCTGGAGGTATCTGATGTGGATATCCGCATTGCCGGGGTTTGTATGCAGAAAGAAAAATAATACGGGGCAGGTTAAATGAGCAGAAGAGAAATGAGAGAGCAAATCTTCAAGCTGCTGTTCCGCGTGGAGTTTAATCCCAGGGAGGAAATTGCCGAACAGGAAGCCTTTTTCTTTGAGGATGAAGAAAACTCCAGGGCGGAGGAAGATAATGCCCGGATCAGTGAAAAATTCAACAAAATCATGGATAAGCTGGAGGATATTGACTCTGCCTTGAACGAGCGGGTACAGGGCTGGGAAACCGGGCGCATGGGCAAGGTGGATCTCACCATTTTAAGGCTGGCAGTTTATGAGATATTGTACGATGAGGAAGTACCTACAGGAGTTGCGATCAATGAAGCGGTAGAACTGGCCAAAAAATTTGGACAGGAATCTTCGTCCTCCTTCGTCAACGGAGTCCTGGCGAAATTTGCGCAGAGGCTTTAATAGCCTTGCTACAGACTTTGCCGGATAACAGGGGAGCCCCTCTGGCCTGATTACTATGCCTACAGGGTATGCCTACAGGGTATGCCCACAGGGTTATAGTGCGGAGAGCGGAATGCAGAATATTTATACGGTTGGACAGGTAAATTCATACATTAAAAATATGTTCTCGCAGGATTTTTTGCTTCAGGAGCTTTCCGTGAAGGGAGAGGTCAGTAACTGCAAGTACCATTCTTCCGGACATATTTATTTTACCTTAAAGGATGTAAAGGGAACGATTGCCTGCGTGATGTTTGCCGGGAACCGATCCGGCCTTGCATTCCGGATGGCAGAGGGAATGCAGGTAGTGGTGAGAGGCAGCATTGAGGTATATGAGCGGGACGGCAAGTATCAGATGTATGCTAGGCGCATCACTCAGGACGGAGCAGGCGCCCTTTATGAGCGTTTTGAGCGCCTGAAACAGGAGCTTCTCGAGAGGGGAATGTTTGCCTCCGAATACAAAAAGCCCATTCCCTGGTTTGTCAGGACTTTGGGAGTGGTGACGGCGCCTACCGGGGCGGCAGTCAGGGATATTATCAATGTGGCTTCCCGAAGAAATCCTTTTGTGCAGATCATCCTGTACCCTGCCATTGTGCAGGGGGAGGCGGCTGCCGGCAGTATTGTAAAGGGAATAAAGGAACTAGAGCGGCAAAAGGTGGATGTGATGATCGTGGGGCGGGGTGGCGGCTCCATAGAAGATTTGTGGGCCTTTAATGAAGAGGCAGTGGCTCAGGCGGTTTTTGACTGTAGCGTTCCGGTGATATCGGCGGTGGGGCATGAGGTGGACACCACCATCATAGATTATGTGGCGGATTTACGGGCTCCTACCCCTTCTGCGGCGGCAGAGCTTGCGGTCTGTGATATTGCTCTTTTTCTGGCAAAGCTTGAGGGAATCAGATCCTCCTTAAACAGGCAGCTCCAGGGACGCATCAGGCTGTCCAGGGCGGATTTGCAGGCTCTGGAGGCCAGGCTTAAGGCCAATAGCCCCATGGGTAAGGTGAAGGAAAACAGAACCTATGCAATGGGCCTGGAGGAGAGGCTTGGGGCGGCCATCAACGACAGGATCACAAGGAGCAGACACAGGCTTGCCATCTATGTGGAAAAATTAAAGGGGCTTTCCCCCCTCGACAAACTAAGTCAGGGATATTCCTATGTCTCGGACCAGGAGGGGAGAACCTTTACGGATGTGAATAAGGTTTCAATCGGAGAGCGGCTCCACATCTATGTAAAAAACGGAAGAGTGGAGGCGGAGGTAAAAGGGATATACCCGCGCAGAAAGGGATAGGCGAAGATGGAGAGCAATGAGAGTAAGGAGCTGAAGCTGGAGGAGGCTTTTGAGAAGCTGGAAGAGACAGTGCAGGCCCTGGAGCAGGAGGATATTTCCCTGGAGGAATCCTTCCAGCTTTACAAAAGCGGCATGGAACTGCTCAAACAATGTAATCAATCCATTGATATGGTGGAAAAAAAGGTACTGGTTTTAAACGAGAATGGAGAAACCGATGAATTTTAAGGAAACACTGGATGAAAGGATAAGCCAGGCTGAGGGGGTTTTAAAAAAATACCTGCCAGAGGAAGAGGGATTTTCCCAAAAGGTGAGGGAGGCCATGAATTATAGCGTGACGGCAGGCGGGAAGCGTCTGCGCCCTGTGCTTATGAGGGAAAGCTTTCTTTTGTTCGGCGGAGAGGGAGAGCTGGTGGAGCCCTTTATGGCGGCTCTTGAGATGATTCACAATTATTCGCTGGTGCATGACGATTTGCCCGCCATGGACAATGACGAATACCGCAGGGGACTGCGGACCACCTGGAAGGTTTACGGCGAGGGAATGGCGGTGCTTGCCGGGGATGGGCTTTTGAATCTGGCCTATGAGACGGCTTTTCGTGCCTTGGATGAGGCGCAGGATACGGCCGCTCTGCAGAGGGCGGCATCGGCGCTTAAGGTGCTTGGGCACAAGGCAGGGATCTATGGCATGATCGGCGGACAGTGCGCCGACCTGGAGGCAGAGAGTAAGGCGCATGTGACAGAAGAAGAGCTCTTGTTCATCCACGAAAATAAAACCGCCGCTTTGATTCAGGCGGCCATGATGATCGGGGCCATTTTGGCAGGAGCCGGTAAGCAGGCGGTGGATGCCATGGAACGGGCGGCTTATCTGATCGGGATCGCTTTCCAGATACAGGACGATATTTTGGATGTGACCAGCAGCCCGGAGGTTTTGGGTAAGCCTGTGGGCAGCGATGAGCGAAACCATAAGCTCACTTATGTGACACTGCACGGAATAGAGGATTCCGAAAAAGAGGTTAAGAGGATGTCCACAGAAGCAATTGGAATCCTGAAGTCTTTTGCGCAAAGAAATGAATTTTTGGAGGAGCTTGTTTTGGCCCTGATTTCCAGAGAAAAATAAGATCTACACAGAAAGATTTAGGGCTACGGCTTATGCGGACAGTTGGAATATCCACTAAAGAGGGGCGGACGAAAGAAAAGAAGGTAGATAAAATGTTACTTGACATGATCAAAGGCGCCAATGATATCAAAAATGTAGATCCTTCGGATTATCAGGAGCTTGCTCAGGAAATCCGTGATTTCCTGATTGAAAAGATCTCCCGCAGCGGAGGGCATTTAGGGTCAAATTTAGGAGCGGTGGAGCTTACCATGGCTCTCCATTTGTTTTTGGATCTTCCCCAGGATAAGCTGATCTGGGATGTAGGTCATCAGTCCTACACCCACAAGCTTTTAACCGGAAGGCGGGAGGGGTTTGAGAAGCTGCGCAAGCAGGGAGGCCTGAGTGGTTTTCCCAAGCGCAAGGAGAGCGAGTGCGATTGCTTCGACACGGGACACAGCTCCACCTCCATTTCGGCAGGACTCGGCCTGGTGAAGGCAAGGGATATCCAGGGGGGATCCAACACCATAGTTTCCGTGATCGGGGACGGTTCCCTGACCGGAGGCATGGCCTATGAAGCCCTGAATAATGCCGCAAAACTGGAGACAAACTTTATTATTGTGCTGAATGATAACAATATGTCCATTTCTGAGAATGTGGGGGGCATGTCAAAGTATCTGAACAACATCAGGACAGCCAATGCCTATCTGGACATCAAGGAAGGGGTATACAATACTTTAAAGGAGATTCCCATCGGAGAGCGGGTAGTGGAGGGAATCCGGAAGGCGAAAAGCAGCTTCAAGCACCTGGTGGTTCCGGGCATGTTCTTTGAGGATATGGGGATCACCTATTTAGGGCCTGTGGACGGGCACAATATTCCTGCCATGCTCAAGGTTCTTCAGGAGGCCAAGAGAACCAGAAATGCAGTGCTGGTTCATGTGATCACCCAGAAGGGCAAGGGCTTTGGCCCGGCAGAGCGGCATCCGGCCAGGTTCCATGGGGCAGAGCCCTTTGACATTGAGACAGGGCTTCCCACCAAGCCGCGCAGTACGGCGAACTATACGGATATTTTTTCAACCGTCATGACCAAGCTGGGGGCCAGGGATGAGAAGGTGGTGGCCATCACGGCGGCCATGCCGGACGGAACCGGACTTAAGCGTTTCAGGAACATGTATCCGGATCGTTTCTTTGATGTGGGTATTGCGGAGGAACACGCGGTGACCTTTGCGGCAGGACTTGCGGCGGGAGGGTTAAAGCCTGTGGTGGCTGTTTATTCCTCTTTTTTGCAGAGGGCCTACGATCAGATTCTTCACGACGTATGCATCCAGAATCTTCCGGTGGTGTTTGCCATCGACAGAGCCGGTCTGGTAGGAAGCGACGGGGAGACTCACCAGGGGATTTTTGACCTGTCTTATTTATCCTCGATTCCGAATATGCACATTATGGCTCCGAAGAACAAGTGGGAGCTTTCCGATATGATGAAATTTGCCATATCCTTCGATGGCCCGGTGGCAATCCGTTATCCCAGAGGGGAGGCCTATGGAGGGCTTAAGGAATACCGCAGTCCCATAGAGCTGGGAAAGGCGGAGCTTCTCTATGCGGAAGGGGAAATCTGCCTCATGGCGGTGGGAAGCATGGTGAAGACCGCGGAGGAGGTAAAGGCGCTGCTGAACAGGGAAGGATATAAGTGCAGTGTGATCAACGCCAGATTTGTGAAGCCTGTGGACTTAAGGGCGGTGAAATGGGCCTGCGAGAATCACCGTCTGGTGGTGTCCATGGAAGAAAATGTTGCCAGCGGCGGCTATGGGGAAAAGATCAGGGCAGCCATAGACGCACTGCATACGGAAGCCGGATTTTTGCAGATCACCATACCGGACGAGTATGTGGAGCATGGAAACGTAGAGCAGCTTAAGCAGGAAATCGGTATCGACGCGGGAACCATTGCGGAGAGAATCAAAAAGGAAATGGAAAGCTGAATATGAAGGAGCGGTTAGATCTATTGCTTGTGCGGGAGGGCCTTGCCTCCTCCAGAGAAAAGGCCAGGTCAGTCATCATGTCAGGGAATGTGTTCGTGGACGGCCAGCGGGAGGATAAGGCAGGCACCTTCTTTGATCCGGATAAGGTACATATTGAGGTGAAGGGGGCAGTGCTTAAATATGTAAGCCGGGGAGGCCTTAAGCTGGAAAAGGCAATCGACGTTTTTGGCCTTTCACTGGCCGGGAAGGTCTGCATGGATATTGGAGCCTCCACAGGAGGCTTTACCGATTGTATGCTCCAAAATGGCGCCGGCAGGGTATATTCTGTGGATGTGGGGTATGGACAGCTTGACTGGAAGCTGAGAAATGACCCAAGGGTTGTCTGCATGGAAAAGACCAATTTCAGGTTTATGACTCCTACAGATATAGAGGAGAAGCCGGATTTTGCCTCTGTAGACGTATCTTTCATATCCCTTACCAAAATACTTCTGCCTGCCAGGGCGCTTCTTCGAGAGAGCGGCGAGATGGTCTGTCTGATCAAACCCCAGTTTGAGGCCGGGCGTGAAAAAGTAGGGAAAAAAGGCGTTGTGCGGGAGCCGGAAATCCATGAAGAGGTAATCGGGAAGATGATTGATTTTGCGGATTATATCGGATTTGACATTCTGCATCTCGATTTTTCCCCTATCAAAGGGCCGGAAGGAAATATCGAATACCTGCTTCACCTACAGAAAAATATTGCAAAGGCGCAGCCTACCCTGGAGCTTTCAGAGAGCGAAGGGGAAAAAGCGCTTTTGGAGTTGAGAGAGGAAAAAAGCGGGTATTCCAGGCAGAAGGAGATGGCTGCTCTTATTACCCAAACCGTTGCAAAGGCTCACGGTAAGCTGGGAGGAACCAGGCCATGAAATATTTCTATGTGATTGCAAACCGTACCAGGGAGGGGGCGGCGGCCGCCGCCGGATTCATCAGGGATTATCTGCAAAAGCTAGGAATGGTCTGTGTTGTGGATACCGGAACCCCGAAACCGGACAGGGGCGGTTATACCTACCGGGAGCAGGTCAGTCCCGAGGTGGATTGCATTATTGTGCTTGGGGGTGACGGAACCCTGCTTCAGGCCGCCGTTGATCTGGCAGAGTTGGATATCCCTTTTCTGGGGATCAATATGGGAACCCTGGGATTTTTGACAGAGGTAGGCAGGGATGGGATTGAGGGCGCCCTGCAAAAGCTGGTGGATGGGGAATTTTCTATCGAAAAGCGAATGATGCTGCTGGGCAGAAGCTACGGGGCCCAGGGCCCGGAAGACGAGGCCAGGGCGTTAAACGATATTGTTATTACAAGGAAGGGTTCCTTACAGATTATCAATTTAAATATTTATGTAAACAGTCAGCTTCTTCATCAGTTTCATGGTGACGGAGTCATTGTGGCAACGCCTACCGGATCCACCGGTTACAGCCTTTCCGCGGGCGGGCCTATTGTGGAACCCCAGGCGGAGATGATCCTGCTCACGCCGATCTGTCCCCATTCCATGCAGAACAGAAGTATTGTGCTCTCATCAAGGGATAAGGTGACAGTGGAGATCGAGAGCAGCAGGGAGGGAGAGGTTCAGGAAGTGGAGGCCATTTTTGACGGATGCCATAAAGCGGCGCTGCGTACCGGGGAGCGGATCGAAATCCGGAAATCCCAAAAGACTACCGGAATTGTAAAGCTGAGCCAGGTCAGCTTTCTGGAAGTACTGCACCGGAAACTGAGCAAGTAGCCTTATAGTAAACGACAAAATAATTGGTCGTTTACTATTACTGTTTAAAAAGAAATGTGGGAGCGGTTTTATGAAGAAGAGCAGACATCAGAGGATTAAGGAACTGGTGGAGCAGTTTGAAATTGAGACCCAGGACGAACTGGCACAGAGACTAAGAAGCGATGGCTATTCTGTGACCCAGGCAACGGTATCAAGGGATATCAGAGAGCTGAAGCTCTCTAAGGTTCCCATAGGAAACGGAAGACAGAAATACACGATTTTAGTCCAGAGCGATCATTATCTGAGTGATAAATATATACGGGTTTTGAAGGATGGATTTGTTTCTATGGATATGGCACAAAATATCCTGGTGGTGAAAACCGTCTCCGGAATGGCCATGGCGGTAGCGGCGGCAATAGATGCCATGAAGCTGAAAGAGATTGTGGGCTCCATTGCAGGGGACGATACGATCATGATGGCAGTCAGGACGGTGGAAGATACGCAGTGTGTTATGGGAAAAATCCGTAATATGCTGGAAGAATAACGGGGAGGTTATACATGCTGGAGAGTCTTCATGTAAAGAATCTGGCACTGATTGATGAGCAGGAGGTCTTTTTTTCTCCGGGGATGAATATTCTGACCGGAGAAACCGGAGCGGGGAAATCCATTATCATCGGCTCGATCAATCTTGCCCTGGGGGCGAAGGCGGGGAAGGATTATATCCGCACCGGTGCGGATTATGCGTTGGTGGAGCTGGCGTTTTCTCTAAATGAACAACAATGTAATAAGGTCAGGGAGTTAGATCTTCCCATAGAGGAGGACAGAACACTGATTTTGCAGCGAAAGATCATGGCGGCGAGAAGCGTCTGTCGGGTCAATGGGGAGACCATTAGCGCCGGACAGCTTAAAAATCTTTCCGGATATCTTCTGGATATGTATGGCCAGCATGAACACCAGTCGCTGTTAAAGCCCCAAGCCGCCAGAAAAATGCTGGATGAGTATATCGGAAGGGAAGCGGAAAAGATAAAGGCAGAGCTCAAGGAAAAGCTCCTGGATTACAGAAGGTGGAGGCAAGAGCTTGAGGAACAAAATTCTGACAAAGCCGTGCGGGAGAGAGAGAGCAAGCTCCTTGCCTTTGAGATTGAGGAAATTGAGAGCGCATCGCTAAGCCCGGAGGAGGATGAGCAGGTAGAAAAGAAATACAGAAGGCTGGTCAATGCAAAAAAAATGAAGGAAGTGGTCTATGGAGTCCACGCTCTCACCGGATATGAGCAGGAGCAGAGCGCAGGCCTTGCCATAGGACATGCCCTGAGAGAGCTTAAATCTTTAAGCGCCTATGACGAGGAAAGCGAGCCTTTGATCGCGCAGCTTACGGATATTGACGATCTGCTCAATGATTTTAACCGTGCTATGGCACAGTATGAGGACAGCCTTGAATTCGACGAGGAAGAGTTTGCCCATTTGGAGGAACGGCTCAATGTCCTCAACCATTTAAAGGACAAATACGGAAATACCGTTGAGGAGATCCTGAAAACCCAGGAGGAAAAGCAACAGGCTCTTTTAAAGCTTGAAAATTTTGAGGAATACAGACAGCAGCTTGGGGAAAAGATAAAGGCACGGGAAAAGGAAATACAAAAGCTTTGCGGGAAACTGACAAAGCTGCGGGAGAAAGCGGCAGGGCCTTTGCGGGACAAATTAAAAGAGGCTCTGGTGGATTTAAATTTTTTGGATGTGGAATTTTCGATCTCGATTACTCCCGGGGAAGAGGATTTTTCGGCGGAGGGGTGTGATAAGGTAGAGTTCTTGATTTCCACCAATCCGGGGGAGGAGCTAAAGCCTCTCTGGCAGATTGCCAGTGGCGGTGAATTATCCCGTATCATGCTGGCTTTTAAGACCATATTTGCCGACAGGGACGAGACGGACACCCTGGTGTTTGACGAGATCGATACGGGGATCAGCGGCAGGACTGCCTGGAAGGTCTCCGAAAAGTTGGGAAGGCTTTCCGGAAATCACCAGATTATCTGTATTACCCATCTGGCCCAGATCGCATCCATGGCAGACGCCCACTTTCTGATTGAGAAGGGACTAAAAAAGGACAGAACCGTAACGGATATCAGAGAACTTTCCGAACCGGAAAGCATGAAGGAGCTGGCAAGGCTCCTTGGCAGCGGCGAGCTCACACAGGCAGTGCTTGAAAATGCCCGGGAGATGAAAGAGGCAGCCGGGAAGGTGAAGGGCAGCCGTTAAGTTGTTATAAATTGGCAACAAAAAAATAAATTTCTGCAATTAAAATTCCAGGTTTTTTGCATACTAAAAGGGACATACTAGATAAAAATAAAGGATGTGGAGACTTGGAATGTAGAAAGGAACCAGATCAGGGCCTGCTCCTGGTCTATAAAAGGTTTTTGTATGTATTACTCACCCTGGGGCTCCTTGGGGTGATGCTTTCTTTTTATTATTTTATTTGGCTGAGCGTTCCATCCACCATCATGATCAAGGCGGGGGTGGAACAGGAATTGGACTTTAAAGTGCCGGCAGGCGGAGAGTTATATAAGGATGTGATCGAGGTAAGCGGTAGAGTGGGCTCGGCCCCAGAGTCAGGGGGCAGCGTTTATATTGACTTAAGGCGTCCGGTCACGATAAAAGCCAGCCAGGTGGATCAATATAAGCTCCATTTACGGCTCTTTGGAATGATTCCCCTTAAGGAGGTCAGTGTTGAAGTCATACAGGATCTGCGCCTTAAGCCGGCAGGAATTCCCATAGGCATCTATGTGAAAACCCAGGGGGTGCTGGTGGTAGGCGTAGGTGAATTTGAAGGGGAGGACGGGCAGAAATACAGCCCGGGAAAATTTATCTTCCAGGTGGGGGACTATATACTGGAGATAAACGATGAGGCGGTCAATGCAAAAAAGGAGCTGATCGAAAAAATCACACACAGCGACGGCCAGGAGATGGTGTTCAAGGTGCAGCGGGGAAAGTCAGAGATTGAGGTAAAGGCCAGGCCGGAAATGAATCAAAACGGTGAATACAAGATGGGGATTTGGGTCAGGGACAACGCCCAGGGCGTTGGAACCATGACCTATATTGATGAGCGCGGGTATTTCGGCGCTTTGGGACATGGGATCAATGATGTGGATACCAGTACCCTGATGTCTTTGTCCAAAGGGACTCTTTACCATACGGAAATCATTGGTATCACGAAAGGAACCAACGGTTCGCCGGGGGAACTGACCGGATTTATAGAATATGACGACAGGAATATTATGGGAAATATTACAGCCAATACATCCCGTGGTATTTTTGGCATCTGTAGTCCGGGAATTGCCCAATCTGCTGATTTTAATTATATGCCCCTGGGATTAAAGCAGGAGATCAAAAAAGGGCCGGCTCAGATTGTCTGCTCCCTGGGTGCGGGACCAGAGACCTTTGACGTGGAGATCATTGATATTAATCTTGAAAACGACAACGTCAACCGGGGAATTGTCCTTGAGATCACGGATCCGGAGCTGATCATGGCAACCGGGGGGATTGTCCAGGGCATGAGCGGCAGCCCCATCATCCAGGACGGCAAACTGGTAGGGGCAGTGACTCATGTATTGGTGCAGGATCCTTCAAAGGGATATGGGATTTTTATTGAAGAGATGCTGGTGCATTAAGGTAACGATTCTGCCAAAAGGACTTTTGCTTCTGACTGTCCAGCATTTTATTTTTTCGTATCTATCTTGATAAAGTGTAGCAGTATAAGCCCAAAAGCTAAGCTGCTGCACTTTTTTGACTATAAGGATAGTTCACGAATCGGGCTATCCGTTGTTTTGTGCAATTTTCACAAATGGACAATTTACAAGCGCAGCGCTACCATGTATAATGAAAGGCAGGATGGATATATTTGGAGAAGACAAAGGGAGATTGGAATGGCGGCTATCCGAAGGAAAAGGAAACAGGGCTCCTGTGAGCAGTGCAATAACTATGTATATGATGATGATTATGAATGCTATGTCTGTGAGGTGGATTTGGACGAGGACGAGATGGCCAGGTTTCTGGCAGACGAATGCCGGGACTGCCCTTATTATCAGCCAGGGGACGAATATCTGGTGGTGCGCAGGCAGATGTGAAGCCAGGGGAGGGAAATAAACCGTAAAAGCAGTACTGAAAGGAAAGGAGAAATTTTTATGGCAAAACAAAAAGTAAAACAGGACATGGGGAGCGGGAGCATACCGAAATTGATGTTGAATCTGGCGATTCCTGCGGTAGTGGCGCAGCTGATCAACATGCTGTACAATATCGTAGACCGGATTTACATTGGGCATATCCCGGATGCAGGGGCGTCCGCCCTGACGGGGGTGGGGCTGTTTCTGCCAATCCTGATGATGATCAACGCCTTTGCCATGCTGGCAGGCTCCGGCGGAGCGCCCAGGGCGGCCATTGCCATGGGAAAGAAGGACCAGGAGGGAGCGCAGAAGATCCTGGGCAACTGCTTTTCTGTATTGCTGATTCTTGCAGTGCTGCAGACGGTATTCTTCTATATTTTCGCTCCCCAGCTTCTGAGGCTGTTCGGCGCCAGTGATGTGACGCTGCCCTATGCCCTCTCCTATGCCCGGATTTACATATTGGGAACCATTTTTGTGATGATCGTTATGGGGCTGAATCCCTTTATCACCACCCAGGGATTTGCCAAATTCAGTATGATTACCACAGTGGTGGGGGCGGTGTGCAATATTATCCTGGATCCCATTCTGATTTTCGGCTTCGGCATGGGGGTACGGGGGGCGGCAATTGCCACGGTAGCCAGCCAGGCTATCAGCGCCGTATGGGTATTATGGTTTTTGAGAAGCCCCAAGACCATGCTTCGGCTGACCCTGCCGGATATGAAGATTATTCCCGGCGTGATTTTTCCCTGCCTGGGGCTGGGGATTTCCACCTTTGTCATGCTCAGCACAGAAAGCATTCTGAATATCAGCTTTAACAGCAGCCTTTCCCGCTTTGGCGGGGATGTGGCGGTGGGGGCCATGACCATCATATCCTCCTGCAGCCAGTTGGTATTGTTACCCTTGCAGGGAATCTGCCAGGGCGGCCAGCCTATTATGAGTTACAATTTCGGCGCGGGCAAGAGAGAGCGGGTGAAGCAGGCTTTCCGCTGCCAGTTTGGCGCCTGTACGGGCTACGCCGCGTTTATGTGGCTGCTTTTGCTGATCATTCCTCAGGTTTTTGCAGGGATCTTCAGCAGCGATTCCACCCTTGTGACTTACACGGTATGGGCAATGAGAATTTATATGGCGGGCATTTTTTCAACGGGAGTGCAGATCGCCTGCCAGCAGACCTTTATGGCTCTTGGCCAGGCAAAGATCAGCCTGCTTATGGCCTGCCTGCGGAAATTGGTGCTTCTGATACCGCTGATTTTTATTCTACCTTTCTTTTTCTCCAACAAGGTGTTTGGGGTATTTCTGGCGGAGCCGGTCAGCGATATTGTGGCGGCTACCGTAACCGCTACCATGCTCTTTACCCGGCTGAACAAGATTCTGGATGCAGGGGCCGGAGGGGAGAGCGGACATGCCAGGTAACTATTTTAGACGGATCGGGGCAAAGCGCTTCCTGGTCATGATGGTGGGAAATGCTTTCCTGGGCATGGGGATCAGCATCTTTAAGTTTTCGGGAATGGGAAACGATCCCTTTAGCGGTATGGTGATGGCTTTGGCTGATTGTGTGAAAATGGAGTATGCCAATTTGCTGGTCATTGTAAATTTCGGCATTTTTCTCGTCCAATTGTTGTTTGGGAGGGAAATGATCGGGGTTGGAACCCTTGTGAATGCCTTTCTTCTGGGATATGTGGTGACTTTTTTCTACAATATCCAGCTCACTTTGTTCCCCACGCCGGAAGGACTCGGGGCAAAGGTGGCGGTGGTTTTGATCGGTGTGGTGGTTGCAAGCTTTGGGGTTTCCCTTTACCAGACACCGAACGTGGGCGCTGCGCCATATGACAGCCTTTCCCTGATGGCCTCCAAGCAATTTCCCAAGGTTCCCTATTTCTGGTTTCGGATGGCTACGGACGGATTCTGTGCGCTGGCGTGCTTTCTGGCGGGAGGAATCGTAGGCTTTGGAACCCTGGTGACAGCTTTCGGATTCGGGCCGGTGATTGCATTTTTTAACGTACATTTTACAAGAAAGCTTTTTGGGAAGGAGGAAGATATCCTCCGCTAGGCAGTTTTTCACAGCCCAAGGGCCGCTCATAGGAGCGATAGGTAGTGGCCCAATGGTAAAAATTACCATATCCGGTTGAAATAACTCTCTTTCTGTGCTAAATTCACAAGTAAGGTTTTCCAGAAAATGGAAAATTACCAAGGATGAAGGTGGATTGGCATGGTAAGAGAGTATTTACAAAAGAGCGTGTATGACGCGTTTAGGGAGCGGTTGGAGTTTATTTTTCAGGAGTTTGACAATATTTATATTTCCTTTTCAGGAGGAAAGGACAGCGGGCTTTTGCTGAATCTGACCCTTGACTATCGGAATAAGTATTATCCGGACAGGAAGATCGGACTTTTCCATCAGGATTTTGAGGCCCAGTATACGGTGACCAGCGAATATGTGGAGAGAACCTTTGAGCAGGTGAAGGATCAGGTGGAGCCCTATTGGGTATGCCTTCCCATGGCTACGCGGACGGCTCTGAGCAGCTACGAGATGTTCTGGTACCCATGGGACGACACCAAGAAGGAGAGCTGGGTAAGGCCCATGCCTCAAAAGGAATATGTGGTCAATCTGGACAATAACCCGATTTCCACCTATCGCTATCGGATGCATCAGGAGGATCTGGCCAAACAGTTCGGCCGCTGGTACAAAACCTTTCACGGCAATAAGAAAACGGTGTGCCTTCTTGGGATGCGGGCAGCGGAATCGCTTCAGAGATACAGCGGATTTTTAAATAAGAAATACGGATATAAGGATGAATGCTGGATTACTCAGCAGTTTAAGGATGTGTGGTGCGCCTCGCCCCTGTTTGACTGGTCGTCGGAGGATGTGTGGCACGCAAATTATGTGTTTGGCTACGATTACAATCGTCTGTATGATCTCTATTATATGGCAGGTCTGAAGGTTTCCCAGATGCGGGTGGCATCTCCCTTTAATGATTATTCCAAGGATTCCTTAAATTTATATCGCGTCATTGACCCGGAAATCTGGGTCAGGCTGGTGGGAAGAGTGCAGGGGGCCAATTTCGGAAGTATTTACGGCAGAACCAAGGCTATGGGCTATCGGAATATTACCCTGCCGGAAGGGCATACCTGGAAATCCTATACCCTGTTTTTGCTGGATACTCTGCCGGCAAGGCTGCGCAACAATTATATTAAGAAGTTTAAGACCTCCATTGAATTCTGGCACAAAACCGGAGGAGGGCTGGACGAGGAAAATATCCGGGAGCTGGAACGGCATGGCTATCAGATCCGCAGGAATGGCGTTTCCAATTACACATTAAATAAAAAGACACGGATCGTCTTTATCGGCAAGATCCCTGACGACACGGACGACATTAAATCCACTAAGGATATCCCAAGCTGGAAGAGGATGTGCTACTGCATCCTGAAGAATGACCATATCTGCCGCTTTATGGGATTTGGCATGAGCAAACAGCAAAAGAAGCATATTGACATAATCAGACGCAAGTACCAAAGCATAGAGGAGATGGAATATGGAGTATAAAAGTCCTGTATACCAGATTATCCAGGTTCCCATAGAAAAAATAAAACCCAATACCTACAATCCCAACGCGGTAGCTCCGCCGGAGATGAGGCTGCTTTACGAGAGCATCAAGATCGACGGATACACCATGCCGATCGTCTGTTATTACAGCAAGGAAAATGATGTTTATGTGATCGTGGACGGGTTTCACCGCTACCGGGTGATGTTGGAGCATCCCGATATTTATGAGCGGGAAAAAGGGATGCTGCCCGTCTCGGTGATCGACAAATCCCTTGACCAGAGGATGGCCAGCACCATCCGCCACAATCGGGCCAGGGGAAGCCACAATGTGGATCTGATGAGTAATATTGTGAAGGAGCTCCACGAGCTGGGGCGTTCGGATGCCTGGATCTCCAAGCATCTTGGCATGGATCGGGACGAAATTTTGCGTCTGAAGCAGATCACAGGACTGGCGGCTCTGTTTAAGGATGTAAAGTTCGGAGAGGCCTGGCGTCCTGTGGAGGAGGAAGAGGATTATTCGGACATGATTTGAAAGGATGAAAATACATGACACTGACCATGGGAACCCATATGTCCATTGCGGACGGAATTGCAAAGACAGCAGAAAACGTGGTTAAAATGGAAGCGAATACCATGCAGATTTTCAGCCGCAACCCCAGAGGATCCGGCTATCGGAATTACAGTCCCCAGGAAGTGGAGCGCTTTTGGAGGACCAAAGAGGAAAATAATTTCGGCCCCCTCCTGGCCCATGCGCCTTATACCATGAACCTGGCAAGCCCCAGGCAGGCCACTTATGAATTTGCCTGTATGGTCATAAAAGAAGATATTGCAAGGATGGACGCTCTTGGCATGGAGGCCATTGTATTCCATCCGGGAAGCCATACGGGGATTGGAGCCGAAGCGGGCATTCAAAATATTATCGCGGGATTAAACCAGGCGATTACAGGCAAAGAGCGAATTATGGTGCTTCTGGAAACCATGTCTGGAAAGGGAACCGAGATTGGAGCCAGCTTTGAGGAGCTTAAGGCGATTCGGGACGGCGCGGCCCATCCTGAGCGGATTGGTATCTGTCTGGACACCTGCCATGTCTTTTCCGCAGGGTATGACATTGTCCATGACCTGGAGGGCGTTCTGGAGGAATTTGACCGCGTTCTGGGGATTGGGCTTCTCAGGGCCATCCACTTAAACGACAGCCTGATGCCCTTTGGCTCCCATAAAGACCGCCATGCTACCATTGGGGACGGAGAGATCGGGATGGAAGCCCTGCTCGGGGTGCTCAGACACCCGCTGCTTAAAGAGCTGCCTTTTTATCTGGAAACGCCTTTGGACGACGTTGGGCATAAGGAAGAGATACGCAGGATCAAAGAGCGGCTTGGGCAATAGAGACAAGAAGCCGGAAAGATAAGCCCATGAGGGGGATAAAGGAGCGGTAAGAGGGATAAGCCCATGAGAGGAAAAGAGCAGTAAAAGGAAAATAAATCCCATGAGAGGGATAAAAGAGCAGTAAAAGGCAGTGAGGAAAATGGAAAAGGATTTGACCAGAGGAAATGTAACAGGAACCATACTGAAATTTGCAGGCCCAATGATATTGGGAAATCTCCTGCAACAGTGCTACAATATCGCCGATACCCTGATCGTGGGGAGGTTTTTGGGAAAAGATGCCCTTGCGGCGGTGGGCAGCGCCTATACCCTTATGACATTTCTGACGTCCATCCTGATCGGGCTCTGTATGGGAAGCGGCGCTGTCTTTTCCGTATATTACGGGAAAAAGGAGGCTTTGCAGATGAAAAAAAGTATGCTGGCTTCTTTTTTGTTTATCGCGGCGGCAGCGGTGCTATTGAGCGTCCTTTCCTTTGTCTTTATCCACCCCATTCTGCATATTTTGCAGGTACCAAAGAGCATATACGATCTGATGTATGAGTATGTGTGGGTTATTTTCTGGGGGATTGGCTTTGTGTTCCTTTACAATTTCTTTGCTTTCCTGCTGCGTGCCATGGGAAATTCCTTCACTCCGCTGTGCTTTTTGGGGATCGCGGCAGTGATGAATATCGGACTGGATCTTTTGTTTGTGGTAAGCTTCGGGATGGGAGCCGCAGGCGCCGCCTTTGCCACGGTCTTATCCCAGGCGGCTTCGGGGCTGGGGATTGGCCTTTATGTGTGGGGGAAGGAGCCGGAGCTCAGGCCGGGGAAAAAGGAGCTTGCCCTGGATAAGCGGACGATGGCGGAGGTGATCCGCCATTCCTTTGCGGCCAGCATCCAGCAGTCGGTGATGAACTTCGGCATCCTGATGATCCAGGGGCTGGTAAACAGCTTCGGAACCATTGTGATGGCGGCGTTTGCGGCGGCGGTGAAGATCGATACCTTTGCCTATATGCCGGCCCAGGAATTCGGCAACGCCTTTTCCCTGTTTATCTCCCAAAATCATGGAGCCGGAAAAAGAGAGCGCATCCGCCAGGGAACCAGGAGGGCGGCTCTTGTCTCCGCCTTTTTCTGCCTGGTGATTTCGTTTCTGATCTTCCTGTTTTCTCCCAGGCTCATGGGATTTTTTGTGGAAAAAGGGGAGAGGGCAATCATAGAAACCGGCACCCTTTATCTGCGGATTGAGGGAGCTTTTTACTGCGGGATTGGCTTATTGTTTCTCTTATATGGCTTTTACAGAGGGGTGGAAAAGCCGGAAATGTCCCTGGTGCTTACGGTGATTTCCTTAGGGACAAGAGTGCTGCTGGCGTATCTGCTCTCGCCCCTGCCCGGGATCGGCGTTGTGGGAATCTGGTGGGCCATACCCATCGGGTGGTTTCTGGCGGATTTGGCAGGAATTGCGTGTTTGAAAAAGGTGGGAGGGTATGATATCCTAAAGAAAGCATCATGTGAGGAATAAAGACATACCAGGAGACGACTATGGTAACGATCACAAAAGATCACTTTTCCATCCGCCAGATCTGCGAATCCGGCCAGTGTTTCCGGCTGGAGGAGCTGGGGAAAGGGGAGGAAGAGGAGACTTATGCACTGACCGCCCTTGGAAAGTATCTGGAAATCAGACAAAAGGGAAAGAGAATAACCTTTGGCTGTTCGGATTTAGAATTTGAGCAAATCTGGAAAAACTACTTTGACCTGGAGGGGGATTACAAAAAAGTGATTGATTCCATAGACCGGGAAGACAGGTATCTGATGAGGGCTGCGGGCTATGGCAGCGGAATCAGGATTCTGCGGCAGGATCTGTGGGAGATGATCGTTTCTTTTTTGATCTCTCAGCAGAACAATATCAAGCGGATCAGGAAGTGCATTGCTTCTCTGTGCCAAACCTATGGGGAACAAAAGCAAACCCCGGACGGAAGGATTTTTTATGACTTTCCGGGCCCTGAGATACTCTCCAGGGTACCGGCTGCGGAGCTGTATGCCTGTAATCTGGGATACCGCAGCCGCTATATCCACGAGACCTCCCTGAGCGTGGCGCGGGGAGAGGTGGATTTGGAGGCGGTGAAAGCCATGGATCATGGACAGGCCAGACAGGAGCTTTTGAAGCTGTGCGGAGTGGGGGAGAAGGTGGCGGAGTGTATCTGCCTTTTTGCCCTGCACCAGACTGAGGCATTTCCCATAGACACCCATATCAGGCAGGTTTTGGACGCCTGGTATCAGGACGGGTTCCCTTTTGCGCGGTATAAGGGGTATGAAGGGATATTGCAGCAGTATATTTTTTATTATGATCTGAGGAAGGGATAAATTTTTTTAAAAAGGAAAGGAGTATACAAAAAAGTATGAAGAACTATGAATTTTATCTGGCGGGGAGTTTGGAGAAGGTTTTCTGGAACCAAAAGCCGCAGGTGATGGAGCAGGGAGAGAAAATCACCATTTTCCAGGGAGAGAGGGCGGCCGTGCAGCTTGTGTACCGGGGAGAGCCTACCCCCCAGGAGGGACAAAAACCCGAGCTGTCCTGTGAGGTTAAGGGGTTTCCCACAAAGGCAAGGCTGCGGGATGTGGAGCCGGTTCCCTCTGCTTTTCCTGTCAATGGCGAGGTGGATGATAATTACCTCTCCAAGGATCCGGGAATGTTTCCGGATCTGTTAAAGCCAAAGAGAGAGGATAAGATCGTGCCGATTTTTTGCCAGTACCGCTCTGTTTGGATCGACTTTCCGGACACCAGGGAAGTACCGGCAGGGATTTATCCGGTGGAGGTTACGGTTTCCTTTGGTGAGGAAGTGGTTACTTTGGGCTTTTCGCTGGAGGTGCTTGCCTGTCAGCTTCCGCCCCAGAGGCTGATCCACACCCAGTGGTTCCATGGGGACTGTCTGGCAGATTTTTACCACACGGAGGTATTTAGCGATTTCCACTGGGAAGTGCTGGAAGAGCAGATAAAGCTTGCGGGAGAGCTTGGCATCAATATGCTCCTGACGCCTGTGTTCACGCCGCCGCTGGACACGGAGGTGGGGGGAGAGCGCACCACCATTCAGCTTGTGGATATCTCCCTTAGAGAGGGGAACTGGAGCTTCGGATTCGATAAGCTGGAAAAATGGTGCCGGATATGCCAGAGGTATGGGATCGGGTACATAGAAGTCCCCCATCTTTTTACCCAGTGGGGAGCCAAGGCTACGCCGAAAATTTTTGTGGAAAAGGACGGCGTGGAGGAGAAAATGTTCGGCTGGCATGTAAAGGCGGACGATCCTTCCTATTGCAGCTTTTTGCAAGCATTTTTGCCTGCCTTGCAGGAAAAGCTTCTTTCCCTTGGCTATGCAAAGGAGCAGATTTATTTCCATATCTCCGACGAGCCTTCGGTGGAGCATTTGGAGAGCTATCAGGCGGCGAAGGCGCAGGTCGCAGATTTGTTAGAGGGCTGGCTGGTGATTGATGCCCTGAGCGATTATGGTTTTTACGAAAAAGGTCTGGTGGAGAGGCCGGTTCCTGCCAACAACCATATTCAGCCCTTTGCCGACCACCAGGTGAAGGATCTGTGGACTTATTATTGCTGCAGCCAGAAATATGAGGTTCCCAACCGGTTTTTTGCCATGCCCAGCGCCAGAAACCGTATTATGGGGGTTTTGATGTATCTGTACAATATCAGGGGTTTTTTGCATTGGGGCTACAATTTCTATAATTCGGCGCTGTCGAAGGAGCATATTAACCCGTTTTTGGATACCCATGCAAACTATGCGTTCCCATCCGGGGACTCTTTCCTGGTGTATCCGGGAACGGAGGGAAAGGCCTGGTCTTCCATCCGGGGAGAAGTGCAGATGGAAGGGCTTTGCGACTTAAGGGCCCTTGAGGCGCTGGAGGCCTTAGCGGGCAGGGAGGCGGTTGAGGAGTTGATCTATGAAGGGCAAAACAAGCCTTTTACCTTTACCAGCTATCCCAGGGAAGCGTCCTATTTGTATGAGCTGCGCAGGAAGATTGGGGAGAAGATGAAAGAGCTTTTGTAAGATTGGATTGAGGAAGAAAAATGCTGAACCGTTTACTTGGCATGATTTATATCCTGATGAACAGGGGAACCGTCACGGCCAAAGAGCTGGCGGATCGGTTTGAAGTTTCCATCCGAACGGTATACCGGGATGTGGAGGCATTGAGTATGGCCGGGATCCCGGTCTATACCCAAAAGGGCAAGAATGGCGGCATCAGCATCACGGAGCAGTTTGTGCTGGACAAAATGCTGGTGACAAAAAAGGAGCAGACGCAGATCCTCTCAGCCCTTGAGAGCCTTAAGGAAACCGGGGCTTTAAGAGAGGAAGAAACTCTCCTGAAGCTGGGGGATTTTTTTAAGACAAAGCCCTTAAACTGGGTATCCATTGATTTTTCCGATTGGAGCGGGAGAAGGGGGGAGCTCTATGACCAGATCAGAGAGTCAATTCTTTCCCACCGGGTGCTTTCGTTTGACTATTATGGACAATATGGCGGCATGAGCCACCGGGAGAGCGAACCGGTGCAGCTCCTCTTTAAGGAGTATACCTGGTATCTGAGAGCCTTTTGCAGAACCAGAGGGGAAATGCGTTTATTTAAAGTGCTCAGAATGAAACGGGTAACGATTTTGGAGGAGAGCTTTGTTCCCCGAAGGGAGAAAGAGCTGTCCTGTGTGGATTTATGGGCCAATTGCCCGGGAGGTAAAGCAGAGAAGACTCCGGCCATGGATACGGCGGCGGAGGATGTTGAGGATATTGTGGTATGGATTGACCGAAAGGAGGCTTACCGGGTCTATGACCGCTTTGAAGAGGAAGAGATTACGGTGCTTTCGGACGGCAATTTCCAGATCAGGATGAGCTGCCGGCTGGACGATTGGGTGTACGGGATGATTCTTTCCTTCGGGCCTTTTGCACGGGTGCTCGGGCCCGAAAAGGTCAGGAATGAGATCAAAAGCAGGATAAATTCCATGAAAAAGATGTATGAAACTGTTTCCTTTTGAAAAAAATTTTTTCTCTTTTAATATGACACACAGGTGTCATATTAAGACTGCTATAATCGGACTGTAGCTTTCGTAAACGACAAGATAATTTGTTGTTTACTATACATGAAACCGGAAAAAGAGTTTTGCAGGTTTGTGTCAGCGCGGCCAGCGCAAACCCGGCAGACAAAAAAGCCGCGCAGGAATGAGGAAAAAATGGAATTGAAGATTTGTCAGAGCTGCGGAATGCCCATGCAGGAGGAACAATATGGTACGGAAAAAGATGGAAGCAGAAACGATATTTATTGTTGCTACTGCTATAAAAACGGGGAGATGGAGGATTGTACCATGGAGGATATGGTGAACTTCTGCGCACCCATCGAAGTGGAACAGGGACGGGCTAAGACCTTAGCGGAGGCAAAGGAAATGCTTATGGCATATTTCCCTACTCTTTCCAGGTGGAAGAATGCCTGAAACATGCGGGCCTGCGCATTATAAAAGCGTACTGCCGTTTTGGCGGCAGTACGCAAAGCCCACACTTGATAGAAAAATTAATGATTCTCTAATCTGATAAATTATTCGGCAGGAACATCTGTTGCTGCTTTAGCAGGAACTTCTACGAAAGCGATTACGCCGCCATTGTTAGGAATATTCACCACAACATGATCTTTCCTTACTTCGGTTACAGTGAGTTCATTCCAGATATCATTTTCGCCCTCAGAGTAAGCATATTGGAACACTTTAACATTCTGCCCGTCTACAATACCGGGGGTATAAAAATTGACGCTGGCTGTCTCATAACGAAGTCCGGCAGGGATACCTACTTTAACAACGTTTAATACAGAACCGCCCATGATTGCGGCTGCATTCTTGATGGTGTAAACACGTCTCAGCTCAGGCTTCAATACGGAGAAGGTCAGGTTGGTCTTAACTCCGTCAACCACAACGCCGCCGCCCTGTGCAACGGGAATAACTCTATCCATTGCCCAAATGCCGGTAACGGCATTGTTCATATACTCACCCACTAATTTGTCTTCCTCGATAGCGGCAGTGGTAATATCAGGATCACCAACATTTGAGGAATCCTCAAGGTAAACAGCTACAGGAGCCCCAACTTCTTTTGCCATAACAGGGACTGAGAAAACAAGGGTAGCTGCTAAGGCCAGTAAAACTATTTTTTTCATGATGAATTTCTCCCTTCATATTTTTTAGTGTGGTATATTAATGCCTTGCGGCAATAATACCTTTTAACATAAGAAAAACCATGACACATGACATTCTTTGTTTTTTCAGGCAAGTATGGTAAGGTGAGTCATTCATTCTATTATAGGATGGCTTACACAGCGATATATTATTCATGCCGGAACAGATTTGGATGGGTGTTTGATTAGTAAAAACAATTGTATATAGACAAAAAAGATGAATAAAAAAATATTATTCTTCATTGATCTGAAGAATAATATTCCTAATGGAGATAGGGGGACTCGAACCCCTGACCTATACGTTGCGAACGTATCGCTCTCCCAACTGAGCTATATCCCCATGTCTGCTATTATAGCATGATGGACAGGCAGATTCAAGAAAAATTTCAGCAAAAACTTATTCAGCAAAACCCATATCCTTACAGAAAAATCCGGAGCATGTAAGCTTGACTTTTTTCCTTTTGAACGATAGAATTCATATTAAAACAGTAGGAATATGATTTGGGGAGCATGGTTAAAAATATGAAGATATCTACAAAAGGAAGGTATGCCCTGCGGTTGATGCTGGATCTGGCAATTAACGGGAGGGGAGAACCAATCAGACTGAAGGAGGTTGCCGAGAGACAGCAGATTTCTGAAAAATATCTGGAACAGATTATTTCCGCATTGAATAAGGCGGATTTTGTGAGCGGCGTCCGGGGGGCCCAGGGAGGTTATCGGCTGCAGAGAGATCCTTCCGAATATACGGTGGGCATGATTCTTCGGATTATGGAAAAAGAGCTTTCTCCGGTGAGCTGTGTGGGGGAGAATCCCATGGAGTGCGGGCGCCGGAAAGACTGTGTATCGGCAAAAATATGGGAGAAAGTCAATGATGCGGTAAGCCAGGTGGTGGATGGAATCACCCTTGCAGATATGGTCAGATGGCAGCAGGAGATGGAACAGCCGGGGAGGAACCGGCCAGAAGCGGATGCCGGTCTTTTTTTGACAAAAGAGGGGGAAGAATATCCCTTTGCCAGGACAGAGGCGCTTTTGGGCAAAGAGGCCATGGACAGGCTGAAAGATTCCCGGGTGGCTGTTTTTGGGATAGGGGGCGTGGGAGGATATGTTTGCGAAGCTCTTGCCAGGAGCGGCGTGGGAGCCCTGGACTTGATCGATCACGATAAGGTGTGCCTCACCAATTTAAACCGGCAGATCATTGCCACCCGCCAGACCCTGGGGCAGTATAAGGTGGAAGCCATGAGGGCAAGGATCCATGACATAAATCCGGAAGCGGTGGTGCGGGCTTATCCTTGTTTTTTCTTGCCGGAAAACGCAGAGGAATTTCCGTTTGAAGAATATGATTATGTGGTGGATGCGGTAGATACGGTGACGGCCAAGCTTGCCCTGGTGATGAGGGCAAAGGAAAAGAAAGTTCCCATCATCAGCAGTATGGGGGCGGGAAATAAGCTGGATGCAGACCGCTTTAAGGTGGCGGATATTTATGAGACAAAGGTTTGCCCCCTTGCAAAGGTCATGCGAAGAGAACTGAAAAAGCGCGGGATAGAAAGGTTAAAGGTCGTGTACTCGGAGGAGACGCCTGTTCAGCCTATGGAGGCTGATATCCAAAGGGAGGGACGGGAACGGAGAAGCACCCCGGGCAGCACAGCCTTTGTTCCTTCCGTGGCAGGACTGATTATTGCCGGTGAAGTGGTGAAAGACTTAGTGTGAAGTCCCGGAGGGCGGTGCAGAGGCAGCCTATGCTGTGCTGTTTTTGAGAAGTCCGTCAATTTCAAACCAATGCTTTGTGAGCCACAGGATCTCATTCCGATATCTTGTGGCTTTCGATTTTGCCATAGAAAAGCATGAGGGCATGATCCACCATAGGATCTCAATGCACCAGGTGATACGGAAAGCGTCCGCAACATTCTCCATGGTAAGCGAAAGAACCCGGTTATAGCCTCTGACGAATGCATGGATTTTGTCCCGGTTCAATTGCCCCGGCATGTCTGGCAACCCGTCCTCTAAGGCAAAGGAAAGCAGGGCTCTGCCCACATCATGCCATACAAAGCCATACTGGTTGCGGTCAAAGTCAATGATGGCCGATACTTCTTTTTCGCAAAAAAGCAGATTATCGGGGGTAAAGTCTTCATGGGCAATACCCATGGGTAATCCCAAAAAGAAATCGGGTGACAATTCCCTCAAAATGGGCTCCTGAGCAAGTAAAGCTTCCCGATAGCCGTCCGGCTCATCGGTGGTCAGATTTTGGCAGCGGTCGTGGTAATTTTTCCAGAGGGAAGAAAGCATCTTACAACGATCGGGGGGAAAGCCGCGCACATTAGCCAGAGGCAGCCTGGAGAAAGCCAGATGCATCAGGGCGCAGGCCTCTCCCAGACTTTCCATCTGAGAAAGGGATATGGTGCCAGGGGATTGTTTCCATCCGGTACAAAAGCTCATAACCATATAGGGCGTTTCACCATGATAATGAAGAATGCGCCCGTCAGCCTGGAAAATATGGGGGCAGGGAATTTGAGCCTGTTCAAGAAGAATCTGCCTTTGCAGGGCATATTCAATCAATGCTAGCTGTTTTTGTCTGTAACGTTTGGTACTGTACTGTTTGAGCAGCAGTTCCCCCTGATCTGAGGAAACCTTCCACAGCCTGTTCATCCATCCGCCGTCAATGGGCGTGATGGAATGGCAGTCCAGTCCGTATATTTGCCTCAGAAAATCCGTTATTTCACTGTACATTTCTACCTCCATGGGGCGGCCGTCAGGCAGATCAACGTTGCTTTTTGTGTTTTATTATATTTCGTGATTTTGGTTTCTGCAAGCATAGATAGAAAAAGGCAAGTTGGAATGGTCGGATTTTGCAACGAATTTCCAAACACGCTCCGGGAAGCTGAAAGCTTAATAGTTACAGAAAAGATAAGGAAAAAATTAGGAAAATAGACTTTGTCATGATTACATGATATAATCAGGCCAGAAACTGTTTCAAAAGAATAGGAAAGGACAGGAGATAAAGATTTTATGAAAAGAACAGACAATGGACACCAGGCACTGCGGGGCACTCTCATGTTAAAAAGAAGAACCATGATGTTAATACTTGCAACGTTACTTCTGGTATCAGGCTGTGTGGCAGTTGGAAGCGGCAACGTATTATATGCGGAGGCGGCGGGAAGGCCCGTGACCATTTCCACTTGTGAGATTTCAGGCTCTGAGGTGGTCTGCCAGCTTAACGCGGACACTGTTCCTTCCAGCGACGACGGTAAATTTTATATCTATGCGGACGAAGTCTATGAGGATGGAACCAAAGGGGATATCGTTGCCAGTACGGAGGCGGGCAAGTCGGTTTCGGTGAGCTTTCCGCTGAATTATAATACGGCGGATTCCAACTTAAGCCGAAAGTTTCTGGTGGCGGTAAAGCGGAGCGGCCAGATGATGCAGGTAAGCGATGAGCATTATATTACCAATCCGGAGGCCCTTGCAGCTTACACCTCTGCGAGAGGGGACGCCGGAATCAAAGGAATTTTACCGGATATCACAAGAGTTGCAAACGGCGAATTACAGGAGATGGGTATCCGGCAGGTGGTCTACAATATGGATCTGGATGATATCTGCCTGGCAGAGTCGGCGCCTGGGGCGGTTCCTTTTGAGTACAACGGACAGACCTTTTACTTTAACGGCTGGATGCTGGCGGAGTATGATTCGACGATTTCCGGCTTCAACCGGTATGGAATGCAGGTGACTATCGTTCTTTTAAACAGCGGAAAAGGGGAATATTCCCAGCACCTGATCCATCCCCAGGCAGAGGGAGGGGACTGTCCCGGATATGCGCTGAATGTGGCAGACGCCTCCGGCGTGGACTACCTGAAAGCGATTGGTGCCTTTTTGGGACAGCGTTATTCGGGACAGACGAGCTGCGGACAGGTGGATAACTGGATCATCGGCAATGAGGTGAACGCCAGGACATCCTGGTGGTACACCAATTCCACTTCCCTGGATTTCAATGTGAATATCTATGTGAAGGCATTTCGGATTTTTTATAATGAATTAAAGAGTATGAATGCCAATGTGCGGGTTTACAATTCTCTTGACCAGGAGTGGCAGCGCAAATCCAATCCCGGCAGCTTTCTCTCTAAGGATTATCTGGATCAGTTTAATTATTACATGAACCGGGAGGGAAATATCGACTGGGGGCTTTCCTTCCATCCCTACAATTCCCCGCTCTACGATCCTTACGCCTGGAACGGTCCGGCGGTATGGGTTAAGGATAGCCTCAGCTCTCTGTATATTACTATGCAGAACATTGACGTTTTGGTAGATTACATGCATCGGGAGCAGTTTTTAAACCCCTGGGGAGAGGTCAGAAGCATTTCCCTTGCTGAGGTAGGCTACACTTCCAGCTTCGGTACCGATGCCCAGGAGGCGTCCGTTGCCTATGGATATCTGAAAGCGGCCTCCCTTCCGGATGTGGATGCCTTTATGCTTTTCAGGCAGACGGATGAGGCTCATGAGATGGAAAGCCACCTGGCTCTAGGGCTTTATGATCTGAATGGAAACAAAAAACCTGCCTATGAGATTTATAAGGCTCTGGGCTCGGAAAATGAAGCGGTGGCCAAGGCAAGGGCATCGGAGATCATCGGAATGGACATTGACGAGATGATCAGGGAGAAGATTCTGTGGACCAGAAGCGGTACCGGGGTGGTGCAGTGAGGATGAAAGTCCCCGGAAATGATGGGATAGTAATTAAAGTTAGGGAAATTACGGCGTCCGGTGATTGCGCAGTGCTGCCGGAATGTGTATAATAAAGGCGTTTACGAAAAATAAGAGGCCTTTGGCTTTCTGAAAGGAGTTTATAAATTATGGTACAGTCAAGAACGCACACATGTGTACAGCTCAGGCTTGAGGATGTAGGGAAAAAGGTCACAATCGTGGGCTGGTATGATAATATGCGCAAGGTCAGTAAAAATCTGGGATTTTTGATCCTGCGGGATTTTTATGGCGTGACCCAGGTGGTAGTGGAGACAGAGGAAATGATGACGAAGCTTTCCGGAGTGAATAATGAGTCCACGCTTTCCGTCACCGGCGTGGTAAGGGAGCGTTCCAGCAAAAACACTCAGCTTCCTACCGGAGAGATCGAGGTGGTTCCGGAGGAAATATCGGTTCTTGGAAAGTGTATTTACAATGAACTGCCCTTTGAGGTGAACCGCTCGAAGGAGGCGGATGAGGCAGTCAGACTGAAATACAGATATCTGGATCTTAGAAATCCCGCCGTTAAGGAAAAGATCGTGCTGCGCAGTAAGATTGTGGCGGAGATCCGCAGGCGCATGACAGAGCAGGATTTTTTGGAGATAACGACTCCGATTTTGACCTGTTCGTCGCCGGAAGGTGCAAGAGATTATCTGGTTCCTTCCAGAAACTATCCGGGGAAATTTTATGCTCTGCCCCAGGCGCCCCAGCAGTTTAAGCAGCTTCTTATGACATCAGGGTTTGACCGGTATTTTCAGATTGCACCCTGCTTCAGAGATGAAGATGCAAGGGCGGACCGTTCGCCGGGAGAGTTTTACCAATTGGATATGGAGATGGCGTTTGCCACCCAGGACGATGTATTTGGTGTGATCGAGACAGTGCTTCCTCCTATTTTTGCTCAGTACGGTAAATATAAGACCGCTTCCAGCGCTCCCTTTGTCAGGATTTCTTACAGGGATGCCATGAGTAAATACGGGACGGACAAGCCGGATCTTCGGATCGACCTGGTGCTCCAGGATGCCACCCAGTGTATGGAGGGCTGTGGTTTTGGGCCCTTTGAGGGACAGAAGGTGAAAGCCATTGTGGTGGATCGCTTTACGGCCACCAGGAAGGTGATCGATAAGCTTTGCAGCGATGTGGAGGTGCAGAGCGGGCAGAAGGCTTATTGGTTTAAGGTGGATGAGAGCGGGAACCTGACCGGAGGCG
The DNA here is from genome assembly GCA_949949005.1 of uncultured Lachnospiraceae bacterium. Classification (GTDB taxonomy): domain Bacteria; phylum Bacillota; class Clostridia; order Lachnospirales; family Lachnospiraceae; genus Suilimivivens. Next base: position 10,764 of record CATLHM010000008.1, on the reverse strand, counting down.
TTTCCAAGTTCCTTCAGGAACGCAAAGAGCAGGTTATCACGGCCCTTGGACTTAAGAGGGGCGATTTTGTGGGACTGACAGCCGGGAAGGAACTGGATGCCTTAAAGACAGCCGGGGTGCTTCGGAAATTCCTGGGGAGCGCCTGCGAAAGGCATATGAAGCAGGATTGCTATGAGTTCTGCTGGATCGTTGACTTCCCTATGTATGAGATTGGAGAAGAATCCGGAGAACTGGAATTTTGCCATAATCCTTTTTCCATGCCCCAGGGCGGTATGGAGGCCCTTATGACAAAGGATCCGCTGGATATTTACGCCTATCAGTATGATTTGGTGTGTAACGGCGTGGAGCTTTCCTCCGGTGCCGTCAGAAATCACGATCCGGAGATCATGGTCAAGGCTTTTGAGATCGTAGGCCTCAAGGAGGAGGATGTGAAAGCCAAGTTCCCGGCCATGTATAACGCTTTCTGTTATGGCGCGCCGCCCCATGCAGGGATTGCTCCCGGTGTGGACAGAATGGTGATGCTGATTGCCGGAGAGGAGAGTATTCGGGAGATCATTCCTTTCCCCATGAATAAGATGGCTCAGGATGTGATGATGGGAGCTCCTTCGGAGGTGGATGAGAAGCAGCTTGGGGACGTTCATATCAGGATTGATTTGCCACAATAGATTGGGGGAAACAGGCGGCTTCTTCGTTAGCTTGTATCGAAACAGGTGAGAGTATGAAAGAAAAAGATAAAACCAATGTGATGCGTTTGCTGGACGGAAAAAAGATATCCTATCAGAGCCACACCTATGAGCCGGACGCCGGGCTGAGCGGAGAACAGATTGCGCAGATATTAGGCGAGAATGCAGATCAGGTGTTTAAGACCCTGGTAACCCAGGGAAAATCAGGGCAGTATTACGTTTTCGTGGTTCCCGTGAAAGAGGAACTGGATTTGAAGAAAGCGGCAAAGGCAGCGGGAGAAAAGGCAGTTGGCATGATAAAGCAAAAGGAGCTGCTCACGCTGACAGGATATGTCCACGGCGGGTGTTCTCCTATTGGGATGAAAAAGCACTTTCAGACTTTCATCCATGAGTCGGCCAGGCAGTGTGGGAGGATGTTTGTGAGCGCCGGTAAGGTGGGTTTTCAGATAGAGCTCTCGCCGGATGATCTGGCAAAGACGGTGGGATGCGGTTTTGCGGATATTATTTAAGAGGCGGCAGAGTTACAATCAAAGGAGGAGTAGGGATATGTTATGTGTAAAGAATGGCATGATTCATGATGGGATTCACCCGGAAGCTTTCCGGGGGGATATCCTGGTGGAAAATGGAAAGATCAGAGCGATAGGAGAAAATCTGGAGGCAGGAGAAGGGACAGAAATTGTGGACGCAGAAGGGCTCCATGTATATCCCGGCTTTGTGGAGGCTCACGGCCATATCGGCCTTGACGGTTACGGCATCGGCTATGAGGGCATGGATTATAATGAGATGAACGATATCGTTACCCCTCATCTGCGCGGCATCGACGGAGTTAAGCCCATGGACGCCGCTTTTCCCCACGCGGCAGCGGCAGGAGTTACCTGTGTCTGCGTGGGGCCGGGAAGCGCCAATGTGCTGGGTGGCACTTTTACCACGATTAAGACAGTGGGAAAGAGAGTAGAGGACATGGTGGTACGGGACGGTGTCGCCATGAAGTGCGCTTTTGGGGAGAACCCTAAGAGAGTCTACCGGGAGAAAAAGGATTCCAGCCGAATGACCACCGCCGCACTGCTTCGGGAGATGCTCTTTAAGGCCAGGGAATATATGGAAAAGAAGGAAGCGGCGGGGGAGGATGTGTCCAAAAAGCCTGCTTTTGATATGAAGCTGGAGGCTTTGATTCCGGTAGTAAAAGGAGAGATTCCCTTAAAAGCCCACGCCCATGCCACGGAGGATATTTTTACTGCCCTGCGCATTGCCAGGGAATTCGGGTTGAAAATCACACTGGAGCATGTGACAGAGGGCCACTTGATCGTGGAGGAGCTTGCCAAAGAGAAGGTGCCACTGGCTGTGGGGCCCACCCTCACCAGCGCCTCCAAATTTGAGCTGCGCAATAAAAGCTGGACAACGCCGGGTCTGTTGGCTGCCGCAGGCTGTCAGGTATCTATCATTACAGATTCTCCGGTTATTCCCCAGGAGTATCTGCCGCTATGTGCAGGACTGGCAGTACAGGCGGGAATGGATCCCTTTGCGGCATTGCAGGCGATTACCATCAATCCGGCAAGACATGCAGGAATCGCGGACAGGGTAGGCTCTCTGGAAATCGGGAAGGATGCGGATATTGTGATCACAGACGGATGCCCTTTTGAGGTGTCAACCAAGGTGAAGCATGTTCTGATTGACGGAAAGGAAATCGGATTGGTTTGACCAGGAAGGAAGCCTGCCGGAGGGGATGAATCTGCAAATCGAAGAGCTGTTACATAGGTATGGGAAGGGGCATGCCCCTATCCCCTACCCTTGATCAGAGGGTGAAAAGAACGCAATCGCAATACCGCCCGGCCCTACATGGGTTCCGATCGTTCCTCCAACGGTAGCGATAGGAAGATTCCCTGATGGCATGTCACCCATATGCTCGATCCAGAGGGCCTTACTGTCTGTGATATATTTTTGCATCAGCGCATCGCTTAAGCCGGTATAGCCTAAGAAGAAAGGTTTTTCAAAATCAATTCCTCCGGCCTTTTGGATGTGCTCTGCCAGAAGATTGTTCCCCTGCTTGGAGCCTCTTGCCTTTCCAAGCATAGCAACCTCCCCGTCTATGATACCGATGACAGGTTTGATGGACAGGACACTGCCTGCAAGGGCGGCGGTTTTGGAGATACGTCCGCCTTTTTTCAGGTATTCAAGGGTATCTAAAAGGGCAATGAGCTGGATCCTCTTTTTGTCTCGATTTAGCTTTGCCACAATATCTTCAGCGCTTTCGCCTGCATCCTTAAGCCGCAGGGCATATTCAATCAGGGCTCTTTCACCCACCGTGACATTCTCGCTGTCCACAACAAAAACAGTTCCCTCAGATTCTTCAGCCGCAATACAGGCACTCTGGTATGTACCTGAGAGCTTGCCAGACATGGTGATGACAATGGCACAGTCTCCCTTTTCTGTCACCTCGCGGATAGCCTGCGAGAAAGCGTAGGGGGAAATCTGGCTGGTGGTGGGAAGGTCGTCGCATTCTATCAGCCGTTCAAAAAATTCCCGGTGAGTGAGCGTCACGCCGTCAAGGAATTCCGTTTCCCCAAAGGTAATGGTCATGGGAAGGACAGTCAAATCCTTCCGGTCTGAATTTACAATGTCCGACGCAGAGTCGGTAATGATTTGGATATCCATGTGTATTCTCCTTTTGAATTAGGATGATTTTGCAGTTTTCTTCTGCAGGAAGTGCTATAAATTTATTTATATGACGCTTCCTATTATATATGGTTTGGAAGAGCGTGTAAAGCAATCCACAGGATTTTAAATGACTCAGGGTACGTTCTGCGCAGCTTTGCTGCGGGGAAATATATTATAGGAGATCCTATTTATTGATGCCGGCACAGGGGACATGGAATTGATTCCGAAAAGATTGTCAACTGCCTTCAATTGTGATAGGATTACAATAGTTGGAAAGCAGATGCGAAACCGCTTACCCGGATTTCGCATCGCGTTGCCACAAAAAACGCGGCTGTGGAGAATAAGTTTGGAAGTAGACTTCCAAACTACTAATTGGTGGCAGTACCGCAAGCACGGCTTGCGGTATGTGGGGGATAAAAATGAGAAAAAACAAGATACGAAACAAGATTTTGTACGAGATCCTGGACTGGTCAAAGGTGATCCTGACGGCCCTTGTCATAGCCTTTGTGGTCAGCCATACACTGATTGCCAATGCCCAGGTTCCCACGGGCTCCATGGAGACCACAATCATGAAGGGAAGCCGCATTATTATAAACCGTCTGGCTTACGTGAGCGAGGATCCTCAGCGGGGGGATATTATCGCTTTTTATTTCCCGGATGACGGAGAGTCCCTGTACCTGAAACGGATCGTGGGCCTGCCGGGAGAAAAGATTGAGGGCGTTGACGGCATGATCTATATTAACGGTAAGCCCCTTAGCGAGGATTATATTTGTGAGGAAATCAACGAGGATTTCGGCCCCTACGTGGTGCCGGAGGATTCCTGGTTTGTCATGGGGGATAACCGGAATAATTCCCTTGACTCCAGATACTGGGAAGATAAATTTGTAGAGAGGGATGAGATTGTGGGAAGGGCCGAGATCGAGTATTACCCTGAGTTTAAGAAACTCTAAAAATTTTGCAAAAAGTCTCTTTGGGAGATGATCTTTACGAACCAATCTCTTAATGCTACAATAGCAATGGGGCAGGGAAAAAGATTGCCTCTGTAGTTATAGTAAACGACAAAATGATTTGTCGCTCACTATCATAAGAACAGGCGTTGGAAAGGAAAATATATTATGAAAGAAAAATGGGAAGAATTCAGAGGGACACTGACAGAAATCGTGATGATGAGCAAGAAGGAATTTCTGCTTACTGCGGCAGTCTGCGTTTTGGGCGGGATGGTATTCGGCATGTTGATTTCTCCGAGGAAATCCACCACCATCGGCAGCAATAACGGAAACAACAGCGGCAACGGGAACCGGGGGAACGGCATCGGCGATAAGAAGGCCGGGGAGAAAGAGGGCAAAGCCCAGGATAAGATTGCAGACTGGCAGGAAGTGGAAGAAAAGGAACTAGGAGCCGAAGCGTAAATCCCGGGACTTTTGAAAGGAGCAGAAAATGAAAATCACATTAAAGGACGGGTCCGTAAAGGAGTATGAGGGCCCTAAGAGTGTTTATGAGATTGCGGCGGATATAAGCGAAGGCCTGGCAAGGGCCGCCTGCGCCGGAGAGATAAACGGTAAGACAGTGGATCTGCGCACGGTTGTGGAGGGGGATTGCAGCCTGAATATCCTGACAGCCAACGATCCGGAAGGGCTTCGGGTGGTAAGGCATACCTGTTCCCATGTGCTTGCCGAGGCGGTAAAACGGGTATTTCCCCAGGCCAAGTTAGCCATCGGGCCGGCCATTGACAACGGATATTATTATGATTTTGAACATGAACCCTTTTCCAGGGAGGACTTGGACAAATTAGAGGCTGAAATGAAAAAGATCATCAAGGAGGGGAAGAAGCTGGAGCGCTTTACCCTTCCCAGGGCGGAAGCCATGAAGCTGATGGAGGAAAAGGGGGAGCCCTACAAGGTGGAGCTGATCCGGGATCTGCCGGAGGATGCGGAGATTTCCTTTTACGACCAGGGAGACTTTGTGGATCTGTGCGCAGGCCCCCATCTGATGAGTACCAAGGGGATCAAGGCTTTCAAGCTGACCTCCTCTTCCGGCGCTTATTGGAGGGGAAAGTCAGAAAATACCATGCTTCAGAGAATTTACGGCACCGCCTTTAACAAGAAGGAAGAGTTAAACGAATATCTGGTTTATCTGGAAAAAATCAGGCTTCGGGATCACAATCGCTTAGGACGGGAGATGGAGCTGTTCACCACCGTGGATGTGATCGGCCAGGGGCTGCCCCTTCTGATGCCCAAGGGGGCAAAGATGGTGCAGACCATGCAGCGCTGGATCGAAGATCTGGAAGATAACGAGTGGGGCTATGTGCGTACCAAGACGCCTTTTATGGCAAAGAGCGATCTGTACAAGATTTCCGGCCACTGGGATCATTATAAAGAAGGCATGTTTGTGCTGGGAGAGGAGGAGAAGGACAAAGAGGTGTTTGCCCTGCGTCCTATGACCTGCCCTTTCCAGTATTATGTGTACAAGGCGGCCCAGCATTCCTACCGGGATCTTCCTCTGCGTTACGGGGAGACCTCCACACTGTTTCGGAATGAGGATTCAGGAGAGATGCACGGGCTTACCAGAGTGCGCCAGTTTACCATTTCCGAGGGCCATCTGATCATCCGTCCCGACCAGGCCGGGGAGGAGCTTAAGAGATGCCTTGATCTGGCGGTGTACTGCCTGACTACCTTAGGACTCCAGGATGAGGTGACCTATCGCCTCTCCAAGTGGGATCCCAATAACAGGGAGAAGTATCTGGGGGATGAGGAGTATTGGGAGTCTACCCAGAGCAAGATCAGGGAAATCCTTGTGAACTACGGCGTTCCCTTTACGGAGGCGGACGGCGAAGCGGCTTTTTATGGCCCCAAGATCGATATTCAGGCAAAGAACGTGTACGGCAAGGAAGATACCATGATTACCATCCAGCTCGACTGTGCCATTGCCGAAAATTTTGACATGTACTATATTGACCAGAATGGGGATAAGGTGCGTCCTTATATCATCCACAGAACCTCCATGGGATGTTATGAGAGAACCCTGGCCTGGCTGATCGAGAAATATGAGGGGAAATTCCCTACCTGGCTCTGTCCCGAGCAGGTACGGGTGCTGCCCATTTCCGATAAGTATGAGAACTACGCTGAGAAAGTAAAAGCGGAGCTTAGGAAAAACGGCGTACTGGCAGAGGTGGACAACCGTTCGGAGAAGATCGGCTTCAAGATCAGGGAGGCAAGGCTTGCGAGACTTCCCTATATGCTGGTGGTGGGCCAGCAGGAGGAGGCGGATGGCACCGTGTCCGTGCGGAGCCGCTTCGCGGGAGACGAGGGCGTGAAGCCTTTGGGAGAATTTATTGACCAGATCTGCAGGGAGATCAGAACCAAAGAGATCCGCAGGGAAGAAGTAAAGGAAGAAACCAAATAGACAGATGAAAGCGAAGAGAAAGTATAAGCCCGGATGGGATGAAATCCTGGGGATAGCGCTGCTGCTGTTGGCTGTGGGCCTTTTGGCGGTATCCGTGTTTTTGTGCTTTAGCGACGACATCTGGTATGACGAACTGTTCACCATGGGACTGGCAAGCCAGCCCTTTGGTGAACTTATTTCTATTACCGGAAGGGATGTGCATCCGCCGCTGTATTATATCATTGTAAAACTATTTCTTATGTTGCTGCGGGGACTGGGAGCCGGCCAGTGGGGCGCGGCAGCTATGCCCGGCTCTTTTCCGGCAGCTATGCCTGGCTCTTTTCCGGCGACGGGGACGTTTTCGCTGGTGGCAGCGGCCAAGCTGGCTTCGGTGCTGCCCTTTTTCCTGTGCCTTCTCTATGGGGCAGGGAAGGTGCGCAGGCATTTTGGGCTTCTGGCCGCAGGGCTTTTTGGCTTTCTGCTTCTCGCCATGCCCCAGCTTGGGGGCTATACCGTGGAGATGCGGATGTATGGCTACGCCCTGTTTTTTGTGACCGCCGGGATGCTTCATGCCTATGAGCTGGCTTTGGACGCCCTATGGGATACAAGGCGCCTGGTCGGATGCAGCAGAGAGGAAGCAGCGATCGGAGACAGAAAAGAGGAAGAGGAGGGGGCCCGCAGGCAAAAAAGGAAAAATGCGCTCAACTGGACGGCGCTTACCCTTTATGCCCTGGGAGCCTGTTATACGCACTATTTTGCCTGCGTGGCTATGGTGATGATCTATGGATTTCTTTTTCTGTCCTTATGGAAAAAAGGAAGGCTGAAAGCGGGGTGGAAGGCTTTTTTCACCAGTGGCTGTCTCTGCGCCCTGGCCTATCTGCCCTGGCTTGTGGGAGCGGTAGGAGGGCAGGTAGGCCAGGTGGAGGAAAATTACTGGATTCAGCCCGTTACCTGGCGTACCCTGGGAGGGTGCGTGAAATTTCTCTTTCAGCCCGCTTTTTCCAGCGAAAAGAGTAACCGGGTACTGGCAGTAGTTCTGTTTGCGATCTGCGCCGTACTGATGGGGCAGGCCTTTTTGAGAATCGGAAGGGATGAGAGGAACCAGTTTGCGGCAGGCTGTGTGGGAGTCCTGGCAGGAATTGTTTTGTTCGGCTTTGGGGCATCTCTTGTTCTGCGTCCCATTTTTGTGTACCGGTATATGTTGCCTGCTATGGGGCTTTTTTGGCTGGCCTTCGCTATCCTTCTCTCACGGCTGAAGGAGAAAAAGATTGTTTTCTTTCCGGTTTTCTTTCTGCTGCTTTTGGTTGGGCTTAGAAATTACAGGGCTTTTTACGGCGAGGAAATGTGGAAAAGAGTGCAGATGGCGCAGGTGCAGGAGGCCTTTTCCCAGATCGGAAAGGAAGACGCCCTGGTGTTTAATTTTGACCAGGCTCAGGCGGTGGTTTCTTTTTATCTGCCCAATGAGACTTATCTCTGGTACGGAGAGCCGGAGGAATTGATTACGGAAATGTATCCGCAAAACCATCCGCTGGTGGAGGGAGAGTTTTCCGACGAGACGGGCTTTGAGGCTTTGAAGGGGCTTCTCGGGGAGTATGAGAGGGTGTGGTTTCTCGGAAGCGGCAATGCCAGGGACGAAATTATTGAAAAATGGGGAAAGGCGGGTATCGAGGCACAGGAGCAGGACAGCGTTATGTTGGAAAGGTATTGGTTTAATCTTTATCAATTGGAAAGGAAGGAAGAGGGACAAAGAGGATAATTTGCTGTAAAATTTTTCGTTGATTGTGACAGTGCTTTTGAGTATAATACAAAATGGCAGAGGAAGATTTGCGGTAATGGAGCTAAAGGACTGGCTGTTTGTGCCATTAAAATAATATAAATTGAGGAGGGAACGAGTTATGCAGTACAGAATTATCGGCAACACAATGCCGGCAGTAGAGGTACTTTTTGACGCGCCGGGAGAATCCATGTACACACAGTCCGGCGGTATGGCGTGGATGTCTGAGGGAATCTCGATGGATTCCAACATGAGAGGCGGGCTTGGCAAGAGCATCGGCAGAATGTTTTCGGGGGAATCGCTCTTCATGGCGACTTATAAGGCAGAGCGTGCAGGCAGCATGATCGCCTTTGCTTCCACAGTGGCAGGCGAGATATTCCCGGTGGATGTGGGAGCCTGCGGCGGCATGATCTGCCAGAAGGGAGCTTTCCTGTGCGCCCAGGAGACGGTAAATTTAAATGTCACATTTACCAAGAAATTTTCTGCAGGACTCTTCGGCGGCGAGGGCTTCATCCTGCAAGATATCAGCGGAACAGGCATGGTATTTCTCGAGATCGACGGGGATAAGGTGGAGAAGAATTTAGCCCCCGGCGAGGTCATCAAGGTTGACACGGGAAATGTGGTGGCTTTTGAAAGATCCGTGCAGTATGAGATTGAAACGGTAAAGGGCCTGAAAAATATCTTTTTGGGCGGCGAGGGATTGTTCTTAACCAGGCTCACCGGACCGGGCAGGGTTATTCTGCAGACCCAGAACTTCAATGAGTTTGCGGGAAGAATTATCAGGATGGTGCCGTCCAGATAAGGGATGGGGCATTTGGCGGATGAAAAGTCTGCAGGGGAATAAGACAGAAATATATGCCATTTTTGAAACAAAAAAGCAAAGGAAGCCTGAATAAGGTCTGAATAAACAAGCCATACTGATAGAGAAAAACAGATTATTCTAGGAGGTATGGCGATGGCTGAATTAAAGTGTGCGGTGGATAATTGTGCTTATAACAGAAGCGAGTACTGCTGTAAGGGTGATATTATGGTGGGCGGAAAGCGGGCCTGCTGTGAGGATGAGACCTGCTGCGAGAGCTTTGCACAGGCAGGAAGGGATCGTTTCACCAGCGCAATTGAGCATCCCAGTAAGATTATCAGTATCGACTGTGAGGCGGCAAACTGTATGTATAACAGCAATTACAAGTGTACGGCAGAGCATGTGGACATCAGGGGCTGCGGCGCCTGCGACTGCAGAGAGACTGCCTGCGCGACCTTTGCGGAGAGATAAAATTCCGGTTTTTTGTTAAAAAGGTGAAATTAGCGGGGCGTAAGTCGATTAAAGACGGCTTACGTCCTTTTTCGGTCGGGTAGACATACCCCTTTTTCTGGATATTTGGATAGCCCCTCTTGAACTATGTCTTTTTTTGTGTTTAAATAGAAGTCGGCGGGCTTTCCGTACAAAAAAATTAAGGATATGATTCAGATGAAAAAGAAAATATTGCTTCTGGCATCTCTTGCAATGCTTTTGACGGGCTGTCAGGAGAAGGTGATTACCGTAGCCGGGCTTCAGTCAGAGGATGGACAGGAGACCACATACATAGAAATGAAAGAATTTCAGATCAAAGAACCGCAGACAGACAGCGGCAGGGAGGAAGTAAGCTGCTGTGCGGTGCTTATTCCCACCGGGTATTATGAATCGGAAGAAATCCCGGGGATGTATATTCATGAGAGAAATCCTCTGGATTCCTCCAATGTATATTTTTCGGTGTCGGAGGGCAGCGGCGAGGGCAGAGTATCTGACGCGCTCACCGAAGAGAGTTATCAGGAACTGGTGGAGGAAGCCTATCAGGAGAGCGGGCAGGAGGTTTCGGTTGAGATTGAATCCTTTGAGCGTATTGATATGGAAGGGGTGCCGGGATACAAGATACGCAGCAGCAGCGAGATTGACAGTGAAAAGATGCAGCAGCTTACCTATATGATTTTGGGAGAGGATACCTATACGATCACCTACAGCCAGATGAGCGACGATGAGCTTATGGCGGATTTTGAGATTTCGGACGGGGAGATTCGCCTTGTACGGGAAGAGGAAGTGAGTCTGGCGCAAAATGAAGGCTGAACAACCGCTGTCGGTATAAAAATGCGGAGCCGGAGTGAAAAACAGGGTAACTATTCAGCCTTCAATGTCATTAAGTTAGTACCAGCAACACAAGGCTTACTATGGGAAAAATGAAAAAAGCAGGATGTCCGGCTTCCCCATAGGCTAATGTTGACGGTCGCAGACACATTTGG
>CATLHM010000007.1 GCA_949949005.1 uncultured Lachnospiraceae bacterium | reverse complement strand
TCCTATTCTTGAGATTGGCTTGCGACACCTTTCCCATAATATCATAGGAGGCTTTTTTATGATATCCTCTTCGCTACAGCTTACTCTATTCTCCCCAGCATAGCTGGGGGATTAGCTATTTCATTTATAGTGTCATGATAAGAATATATATTTAAGGGTATGATTCATACGCCTATAACAAATTTCTATATTGTGTTTTCGTTTATTCACTTTAAACTCAACCTAATGTCGAAAAATCGCTAGGCCAGTCTTTTAATATCATATCTATCTCTCAATCACAATTTGCAAAAACTCAAAAACACCTTTTCATCAGTTTACTATTTCGAACTGTTTAAACGCACAGATAAAATTTGAATATCTTTCTCTACCTCATCTGGAAAGAATCCAATATAATCCAAATCCATATTAGATCTTAACGTAATTGCTTCATCAAGCAATCGCTGTGCTTCATTGTACCTTTTTGTATTTACAGAAATAACCTTTGCAAGAGAAATTAACGTAAATACAATATTAGTTGTATACATTTGTGGATGTAATTTCTCTAATTTCCTTCTAATATCTAATGCTTTTCTAAAATATGTTTCAGCCTCTCCATAACATTGCATATTTTTACTTAACAATTGACCGAGATTATGGGCTGTCCATGCCACATCTGTAGCATATCTTTCAGAACTTTCATATAATTTTTCCCGAATAGAAAGAGCTTCTTCCAATAGTTCCCGAGACTTATCTATCTTTTCACCCGATTTATAAAATAAATATCCTAAATTATCACAAGTAGTCGAATATGCGCTCAAATTCATCTCTGTCGGATTACTTTCTACAAAGGACTTTCTCATATGCATAGCTTTTGTTAAATGCTCCCTTGAACTACTATATGTTGATTCAGAATCCATCAATATATATCCCAAATGATCATGTGTCATTGCAATTTGATCTTCACAGTCATTGAGAGTTTCCCATATATCTAATGCCGCTTGCAAATCATTTTTTGCCATATCTCTATACTTGTGAGTTGTTGATTTAACATACCCAAGTTGATATTGAATATTTGCAGTAAAACTTAAACTATTGCATCTCTGTAATGCTTTTTCCAAATATGCAATACTTGTCAATCTTTTATGTGCAACCTTAAATTCCATGACCCCCAAACAATAATAAAAATTTGATGATTCCTCTTTAGATTTAAACGAAATGTAATTTTCTGCAATTTCTATCATATGTAATTTTCGTAGAGCGGAAGCATGTGTATCATATTCAGAAATCAAGGCGTTATTAAATATAAGCGTTCGCAAATGAGACACGGTTCGATAAGGAGCCTTTCCCCGCCTTAAGCCAAGAAGGATAGCTTCTCTGACAAGTGGATGAATATGAAATCCTTGTCCTCTTACAAAAATCAGCCAGCCCTCTTGACAGAGATAGTGTAAATCATTTTCAGAGTATAAAAGCAACTCCATCACTTCATCACGAGATAGGCTTGTCCCCTCTGGAAGAACGGAAAAATCCCATAAAATTTGGCGTTGCTTTGAGGAACGGCTTTGCATATTAAAAAGGACTCGAAGCTGTTCAGCCGCAGTTGCACTATTGCTACTATAATATGTAGAAATTTTCAAAGAAGGAAACCTGAAACCCAATTTATCAATTTTCTCTACATAACTAGATAAATCATCCTCATACATCGCACTCCTAGCAAGTAATTCAATTGCGTAGGTATGAAAACCCGCAAATTGGACAAGTTTGTCAACTGCATTGCGTTGTTTACGTTCTTCTGAATTCTTTTCTAATTCACTTTTATCATAATAAAAATAAAACAAATCAATACAAGGCTCAATTTGGTTTGCATTTCCAAGATATTCAATCGGATATATCTGGTATCCGTGAAGTTCATTCATTCGTGATGTCAAAACAACCGTCATATTTGTCCAACATGTAATATCCTGTAAAACTAAGTCATTTTGGGGGTCTTGCCCTTGTTTTTCATCATAATCTACATTATCAATAAAAATAATTTTTGAAGAAAAGTCATTTTTTAAACGATTTGAGATTTCTTTCCAACGTTTTTCTTGATCCTCAATTTCATTATTTAAGTCCAATGAAGCCAGAAGACTATTTTTTAAGTTTTTGTGGTATTCCACCCACCCAAAGCTATCAAACCATTTTGCAGATTTAGCATATAACACACGAGCCAATGAAGACTTTCCAATACCTCCAAAACCACTTAAAAGTAAAGCAGTTTTCTTTTCTTTCAGAATACCTTCTATTTTATATAATTCATAATCTCTATGTATTACGCTTCTTTCATCAGCATATGGAACAACCGACTTGGTTAAAATACACGGAAGTTCATCTCTTTTTCTATATTGTAGGGTATTTTCATTTATGGCTGTTGTTATTGTCTTTTCAATCTTATTAATTGCATTTACGATTTCTCTTGTCTGTTCAGCCACCTGTTGCTCATTATCAGAAATAATTGTGTCTTCAATCTGAGCAGCAACAAATAACCGTTCCTTATCAATTTGCGATCTATAAAAATCCCTAATAATGCCAAAGGCAGCTTCCACTATTTTTATAATGCGTTCAGCAGACGGAATCGTGTTTTTCTGAACACATCTCATAGCTTCTCTTATAATATTTTCTTTCGAATCCTCTCTTTCCTTTTTTTCTCCAAATAAGTATACTTCTACATCCTCGGGCAACTTTTTACATATATAACAGGCCAAATTTGCAAAATCAATTTCTTCTTCGATTGTACAATTAATATTTGCTTGACTTTGCTGCTCAACAAAACTTTCAAGACGCTTACTGAGAATTTTCCTATTTTTTATTGATATGGCTTTATCCTTTATAATCTCAAGTACTTTTTCGCTAAAATAATCGTTTATCATCGTCATAGTAATTCTTCCATTCTAAATGTATATTTTGAATTCGTATATATTTACAATAAATTTGCTGTTCTTAAATTCAACAGATCACTGGTTCATCCATCATATAGATACTTCTTGCCTTTTTCTTTTTATCATATAACAAACGACAGTAAAAATAAATAGAGAGTCAGCCATGGCCCCTAGCAAAATTCATTTTCTATTATTACGTTCTGATCAGCTCCATAATTTTTTCAACCATATCATCATCTGCATACCTCGTCAAATAAGGAATAACCAATCGCAAATTTTTCTTTTTCACCCCCGCTATCTTCCTTATATCCGTCCAATAAAAAGGTCTACCTTCTTCCTCCAACTTCCGATAAGCCCATACTATCTTCCTCGCCCAACTCTCCGGATAGGATTCTGCATACCTTTCCATAATAGCCTTACACCCTGGCATATTCTCCAACTGATGCCCCAGCAATCCCATCTCTCGATACACTAATCGTTCCGATACTCGCTCTGGTCTTCCATTTTCATTACCAGTTCCATCATACACACCCTTGGCAAACTTCTCTAATATAGGAGCTGTTTCTATATCCAGCAACTCCCAATCTACAGGAGTAACATCTCTCATATAATGGCTATCCTGTTCCCGTTGAATCTGTTCCATTGTCAGAGATGGATTAATCAATTCCTCTATCTCCATCCCTATGTAAAAAGTAATCTGACATATAACCGAAAAATCAAACAAACTCCCCAACAACGCTTTTTGAATCTGATATATACTCGCTATACTGCATATACCCATACCTCTGTAAAACTCATTCATATCATCAGCAAGCATCTTTGTATACCTGCTACGCCCAGACGGTTTCAAATATTTTGTCCTACTCATCCCATCATACAGGATTGCGCTTATCGGAACATCATTCTCAAAATCCATAGGAGCGTCAAATACCGAATCTAAATAGGATGAAAACTGAATCACCAATGGATCACTTTCAACAACAGCTTCCTCATTACCTATGTATCTTTCAGCAGGACAAAACGTAAAACTCTGCTCACTCTTTGCAAGGACACTCGATTCCTTAAGCCTGCATTTATGCTTCGTACATATACCCATATTCCTGATCTGATGCTTCCTATGCCAATAAGTTTCACCATAAGTCTCCCTATCCTCCCTTGCACACATAGGACAAAACTTCAAATATTGATCTCCTTCATTCCTCGGAAGTACACAAAACAAATGATGTACATCACATGGCTCATGCCCTAAACGGTATAGAGCCTCTTTCTTCTGCTCTAAAGGGATAAACCGTGCATATTGAGGGTACATGGTATGATCTAAGACCAGTTTATCCAGAGAATATATTTCATTGATTTTCTCCATAGCTCCATGATTTAAGTTTCCAATAAATTCTTTATTCAGATAATCTGACTTTTTACAATATAGCTCCTGCAATGCCATCTTATGAGAAAAACAACCCGAATGCACATAATATCTACTGAACCAGCTATACACCAATTCATCAGGATAAATTGTCGGCATATATACAATCATACCGCTACCTCCACCACTGGCATATGTATCTTCAATAACTGTACAATATCTTCATTTTCAGCTTTGGCATCATCTACTAATCCAGCAATCGTAAACTCTCCGCTATACTTTTCTTCTGTAGAGGTCCCTACATCCATAACAGACATTTTCTTTTTCGGCTTAGAAGTCTGCTTTTTCTGCTCCATATGTATAAACCCATGCAGCATAGATAACCTCTTTTGATATGCTTCATTCAATGATTCCAGATTCAGCACTTCTTTCCCATTTAAAATCGCAATCTCCTGTGCATCATGGATCAAAGACACTACCACCGATATATTCCCTGAACTATGTTCATAGAGCCATTCCATAATCCCATCCGTAATCTCCGTTTTCTGTTTCACATACTGATAGGAAAACACAACCTCACAAAACCTCTTGAAATCCGTACCATACTCCATCACATCATACCGTAACCCCAAAGACCTTCTGGCAAGCTGTACTGCCTGTTCAAAAAACACTGCACTTTCAGGAGTTCCCACCATACAGATTGATATACCACTATTATTGATCAGCTGGGTAAGCATACCCACAAGACTTTTTCCATTCTTACTGTTACAAACATTCTGAATCTCATCCACCACCAACAATCCGATATGATTAAGAGCAACCTGACTGACGCTCCCGATCAGCATATCCGTTGTAGTCCTGGCTCTCAATGCATTCTCATAATAATTGCTGTCAATCATTTCATCTACTTTACGTAATATCTCCAACAGAAATCCCTTTACAGAAGAATCAAAAGGACACTGCACACAAATACATGGGATAGTCTTCGTATATGGATTTTCCACTTCAATCACTCTGTTTTCAGTAATCAATGTAATTGCCCTGCTGATAGCAGAACTTTTGCCAATACCAGATGCTCCAATAATCGTAAAGCTGTCCGAACCACCCATAATGCCGCTGTACTCCTGCTGAATAATAGCTTTGTAATTCTGATTCTTCTGCTGTATTGCCAGTTTCGTACCCTTTTTCTGTAATGACCGTAACAATGCCAGATACATTTTACTGTAAATCTCCAATGACATTTGGGAAGGTACATATATCCTGTAAAGGTCAGAGAGAGCCATAAGACGCACAGGAACATCAGCACCACGGATTGATTCATCATACTCCGGCAATATCTCCATAAAAGATAACAGATCATCCCCTGATTTCATTGACGGTAAAATATGTATAATATCTGAAAGATTAGTCATGATAACTCCCCTCCCTCATATAATCCTGATGGTTCTTCATCTGCTCTCTTTTTCTGGTACTGCGGATATTCTTCATCTGTACATCCTTATGAGTGCCAACACTACCAGCAATGGCTTCTATATGCTGTGCTAAATCAATCTGCGCCTGCAAATTGTTCCTCATTTCATTTTTGGTAATAGCCCTCTGGTCACTCTGCAACTCTTGTATTTCAACTAAGTCTTTCCCTTTAAATCGTGATTCTATCAATATAAATTCCACATACGAACCATCTTCAATTACCCATACAGAAGTAACATCCTCTGGATTATAAGCCACAGCTACAGGACCACCAGTTAGGTATTGCTCTGTATATCCCTCACAATGATAACGCAATTTATTTACCTTCAAACCTGTTCGTCCATATTTTCCTGTAGTCCTCGGCAACAATGTCAACATCAACTCCCTGCTTCCTACAGCTATCAAATTCGCTCCTATCTGTAACTTACCCCACTCCCAGATACATGACGCATAAGGCTTTACCTGTTCATTTATCATAGCTTCTGTATAAGGAAAGTTTTCTATGATCCGTCTTGAATTATAATAGATCATACAATGTAGAATAATCTTTTCAAAATCCATCATTGTTAAACAAGCATCCTTACGGTAATCATGCGCTCCTCGTTCCTGATAGTCAGGCTCAATCACCCCCTTACCTTTTAAATGCTTTTTATAAGTCTCCTGTACCAGATCAAAGAACTTCTCCACCAATCCTTTCAGTTCTGGTCTGTAAGATGGCAAATTAATCACAGTAACACCCAACTCTGCAATCTGTTCAAAATTCTCCGATTTATACTCACTCCCCATATCCGTAACGAATGTAGCTGGGAGCATATCACAATCCCAATCTTCTTTTTCTATGGAAATGCCATAACGCTTACACCATACCACCTTATCGGCAATGATATTCAGCATCAATCCTCTTAAGCTGTATACACCACCTTCCCATGAAAGAGAATACCCACAACACAGACTGCTATAAGCATCAATACAGGCTGTCAAAATCGGTCTGCCAACCAGATTTCCTTCCTCATTAATCAGATAAATATCACATACTGTAGCATCCAGCATCCCCACACCAACAACAGGTGCAAACTCCTGTACCCCTTCACCAGTAAGCGGCCTGTTATTTCTCTGATAATTCTTCAACCCATCCCTTGAAATATAAAAGTTCTGCATTTTCCTTGTCTTACGATAAAAGTATCGGAACTGATAGAAAGATGGATATTCTTCTGCCAATACACCCATGGCATCACAATACTTCTCTTTGAGCATCATAGTATAAGCAGTCATAAGGGATTGCTTCTTCGTGGTATAGAAAAACTTGTTCAACGCCCAACGCATATGTTTCTCGTCCTGTGTCAGTTCTTGACTGTACTCCCGCTTCTTCGGAGCAAGAACACCCATATCCAGATAAGATAAATAAAGACAGAGATAATTCCTGATTGTCTGCTTTGATACCTTGTATTCTACAGCTATAGAACTAATCAGTTTAGAGCGCATCTTATCATCCGATATGAAAGTAACAACAGGTGCAATCATTGTATACCGTTCATGCATAACCTTCCTTTGGTCTGCATCCAGAGCATCAGTATCTCTTATAACATCAAAGCTACTAACCTCAAATAACTCTCCATCAGTACACCCAACATAAGATTCCAACAACTCTGATTCCACCCATACAGGCATCTTCCTGTTGATACAGTCGATTATGAAAACTTTATCATCCTGAATATCCAATACTCGGATAATGTTATCACCAGAACGTAACAGATCATACTTCTTCATCAATGACCAACCCCCAATCCGTTACTCCATGCCTGATCCAATACTCCCTTGAAGCATCCAGCAGCTTCACTGTCAATGGCTTCATCAGAAACTTACGAAATACACATTCACGTACCATCAAGTCACCGTCTGTTTTAGTGCAAACAAAATCGGATGTATATTCCCCTACATCCAACCCATCCAGAAGAACATTACATCTGATTTCCTTAACCTCCTCACTCTCCTGCAGAAGATCAGCATAAGCATTCTGAATGGCATCATACGTCCTGCATACATCAGAACACTTTCCAATCATCCTCTTTTCGCATCTTCCCTTGAAATTCTTTTTCCTCATCCTTCGCAAAACCTCCCATCCGGAACATCCTGCATTTTCCCAAAAACGTTCCCAAAAATGAAATCACACCACTTTTGGGGATTTGGGAAATTCCTTTTTGGGGAAATGAAAAACCAGAAATCCAGCATTTACAAGGCTTTCACGACTATTCCCATTTTCCCAAAAACATCATAAACAAATATCACCATGTCGTAGGGCATTTAAATTTATTCTGTATAAGGCACATAAAAGGCACTTTCGTTTATCCACTTTACCTAGTGAAAGTATGCCCCTACTCCATGGTGATTCTTTTGCAGTACGTTCCTAAAAATCCAGTATTTATGCGGGGGAAAGGATAGTCCGGAGGACAAAAATAAGACCCGCATCCTTCAATGCAAGGTCTTATTTTTCTATGTCGTAGAATAAATGGTTTTGCCTTATTATAGAATAAATTTCAATGCCCTACGACAACCATGTCGTAGGGCATTTAAATTTATTCTGTATAAGGCATATAAAAGGCACTTTCGTTTATCCACTTTGCCTCGCTAAAGTATGCCCCTACTCCATGGTGATTCTTTTGCAGTACGTTCCTAAAAATCCAGTGTTTATGCGGGGGAAAGGATAGTCCGGAGGACAAAAATAAGACCCTGCATCCTTACTGCAAGGTCTTATTTTTCTATGTCGTAGAATATATGGTTTTGCCTTAGTATAGAATAAATTTCAATGCCCTACGACATAGTATCCTTGACCTTGCATATCTATTATAGATGACATTCAAGCAAATTGCAAGATTTTACAGTGCATTACAGGACTAATATTTATCTGTAATCAATACATAACATAATGTAAAATAAATAATAGTCTCAGTCATTAGCGATCATCTTCTCCCTCTTTTAGATTTACAACGCATCGTATTTTCCTTCATAATTTTCGGGTCAATCTTGAAATGTTTCTTTGTCTTTGACTTGGCCAAAGCCGTCTCATCATTGTCTGCTTGCTCTCGTGTATCTAGCATTCCGGCAATAGGCTCCATGTTCTTCTCCTGTATAGTTTCCTCATCAATCTGCATATCAGATATTTCTGTTGGGCTTACCTCATTCGCATCTGCTCTGATAAGCTTCCATGGTCCTTTTTGTGGTCGGCCATCTAGCCTATATCCTATACTATATGCATTAAGTAGTTTATTCATTTTCTGATATTTATAAACACGATCTAGATTTTTCTCTGCCCTCGGAAATGCTTCGTCATGTAATCTAGTAAACTCTACTTGGAACGACTGCATTTCCTCTTCCCCTACTATTTCTTTCCCACTTTCAGCATATGATTCCAAAAAAGCCAAAAATTCTTTCTTAGATTTTTCTTTATCAACAATAGTTATATCATCATCTGCACAATACTTCTTTCCGAACCAAGAAATCTGATACTCCAAATATTTCTGACCCATACGATTTTCGCTTTCTTGATTTTGCTGTTCATTCTTTTCTTCTTCCATTTCATTAAGAATATACTGGTACTTCGAAATAAGTTTTTCTACCAAAGATTTAGCAATTTCATTCAAGTACAACTTTGTTGTCGCATTTACAAAAGGTCTACCAAACCAATGTTTCGCATCTTCCCAATCTGTATCTTTACCTTCATAATATTTATTAACGAACACGTAACCATTCTGACCTTTGTAATTGTATGCCTTAGCATTTTCATCATATGCCAGTTCATAACTGTGATACGCATCCTGCTGTCTCATTAAATTCTTTATTCGTTTATCAACTTCACCATCACAAATCCTCTTCATATACAAAGTCTTTCTATCATTAATATCACTTACACGGGCTCTTCCGACCATTTGCAGACACTTAGATTTTTCCATATCAGACACAACAATATTATTGATACCTTCCAGATTTATTCCATTATCAAGAACTGATGTTGATATAAGCACGTATGTATCCTTGTTAAGCCTCTCATTCTTCACTATCTCTTGATAAATTGGTCCCTTTTTGCTATTAGCATCTATAGCGTACACTCTATCAACTTTCTTTTCCGCTTCATTATCTTTGTCAGCTCCAGCATCTTCTCCATCTTTCTTTTTTTCGACTGCCAAAGAACTTTCCTTATCCTTTATAAGTTTCTCTAAGTTGTCTTTCTCTCTTACACACTTTTCTTTATCATCAATGAAGATTAGCCATTTTTCTTTTCTCTGAACGACACTCTTAACTATCTCATCATATAGTTCACTAATTGAAGAATATGTCTTGACATCAAGATAGCTATAATCTCGTTTGAAATGATAAAATACCATCTTCTCGTACTTCCACTTGCTCTGATCCTCACCATACTTCTTTAAATTCAAGCGTTCTCTTTCCTCTTCTTCACATTTGATTATAAACTCCAAACATTCATACGGAGTTGCGCTCATATACACTCTAACCGCATTTTGGAACAACCGTACTATCGTTTCCAAGATTTTATGTGTATGAGGATTGAACATTGCATCAGATGTGAAAAAATGAGCTTCATCACAAATGACATAGCTGTACTTTAAATACCACCCTTTGCGAAGCTCCGCTTGCCGCAAAAGCCCTTGGTATGTCATTACATCCACAACTTTATTATAGGGATAAATTATATCTCTTTCACTATTTTCATCATCTAAATTATCATTCCCATCAATCCGATATTTTATTTGATACTTAAGTGCCAAACGATTACTGAAAATCAGTATCTTATAATTTGTTTTTTCCTTATAATTTAGCTCTCGCACATATGGTATCAATGTATTTTCTATAAAATAATTTTTCCCTTTCCCAGTTTGGGCAGAGATAAATACAGGCTGTAAGGGTTCCCACCTATTTTCAATATTTTCCTTAATATTACCATTATCATCTATTTCAATTTGAAAATGGTCTCCAATTCCATCTGTAACTCTTTTATCACCACACTCTATTTGGTAAACATGTCTGCAATTCATAATACAACCATCCATCAACTTTGATTGGTCATATGAACCCACATCCACACATTCAGCAATTGGTACTTGTGATTTATAAACATGATTTTCTCTAAATTGGGTATACTCTCCAACAAGCTCACACTCATAAAACGGACAGTTCACACAAAAACCAAATTTATACTGTGCCTTTTTTTCATCGCTAAGCATCTGAAAATAATTCCTCTCAACCATTGCGTAGTACCCTCCTAATATTTCCGCATTTGCATTTTCAAAATATAATTTGTGAAAGATCTTATATAGGAAATTCACAAATCACAAATTTTAAAATCGGCAAAATTATATATCCTGCCGGATAATACCGCATCCATTACACAAAATCTCCGCACAGACTGCATTCTCTACAACAGTTTATCTTTCACCCATTTTTTCTAATGTATCATATTTCATGACATTTTGCTATTACTTATGCTATTACTTATATTTGCTAATCTTACATAAACTCATAAATCACAGACAGGAACAGAAGACACTTCGCAGTGCCCCCTGTTCCCTAATATGATTATACATAACTAATTTCTTTTCAAAATATGTAGGTATACAAATTTTTTAAGTATTTTATATCATGCCGCTTACTTATAGTTACAGGAGATAAGTTGATTTTAGCAAACGCCTCCACCACTTTTTCCATATTCCTACACTCCATTGCCTTTTGCGCTAAATACAATGATTTCTTTTCCGGTATCAACTCCACCAACCGCAGCATTCTTCTCCTTAATCTGGTATCTTTAATCTCTTGCCGAATAATCTCTTCTGCCTTACCCTTTTTATAAAAATCTCCAAAAGGTATTATCCTTGTAAATATCTCTAAAAATATATCCCGACGCTTTTCAGTCAGATTTATTATCTGCTTGAATATATCTTCTCCTTTTGCATATTCTCTCACTGCTTTTGTTTTTGCCAACCATACCTCTGTACGAAGAATCCCTTCCGATTCCTTAATCAATTCTTTAAACCTCTTTCGTCCTATATCACCCTCTCTGAATTGTTTCCTATATAATCCTTCCAGATCATATATCATAAATTCAATGCCATTGCTGTTCCCATCCAGACAAAAACTGTCAACATCCTCAAGACACTCATAGCTGACTGGTGAAAATCCTTTGACTCTGCTAATTCTCCGAAAAACTTTTAAATATGCCTGTACGCTTTCATGACTGCCTACATTTATATCAGTTACAAGTCTCATTCCTGATAAAATGAAATCATCCAATTTGTATTTAAAACCAAAATACTCCCCAATACGTTTATTTAGCTTTCGGACTATCCTGTTAGGATCAGATTCACATTCATCCAACAATCGTCCAGTATTAACTATCAATTTGATTTTCTTCTTATATGGGCTATCACGATATATAACTGTAATCCCCTTTTCTTCTAAAGACTGGTCTATATATTCATCTTCCTTCTTCTCCATATAACCATCCTTGTTGTGAATATGTTTGAACACTTGATGGAATCTTTCATGATCCAGTACCATAGAAAGCTCAAATATCTGATTTATGTACATATTCTTTTCCTCCAAAACGCAATTATTTTTACAAAATAGTTACTGCGTTTTTACTTTCTATAGCTGCATGGTTAGTCTGTAAGGCATATCTTTATAATTCCCACTGTTTTTCAATGGTGCTATTTTCTCTATTACTACAAATCTTATATAAAGTAGAATCCATCTTAAAATCATCATTGTTTCAAAATCACAATTATATATTCTTATAAGACCAAAAAAATTTGACGCAGAGGTTGAAACCCCTGAGCCGTTATTTTCTCTATCAGTTTCATTTTGCATAATATTAGTATTATTACTTATATAACTTTAAGTATATATGATAATTAATATATTTCTATAATAACCCTATTTGATACATACTATATATCTAAATTTTATAAATTATATTATCTATATTATTAATTCCAATTATGCGAAAACAATAATACAAAAAGAAAATATTATGATGAAAGGAATGTATTTACAATGTTACGATCTTCTTTAGGATTTCACACAATGACTTTATCTCTATTTCTAACTGAATGTGAAATGTATCAACTACTTAATGATTTTATAGATTATAATGATGAAACAGGATTTCTACTTATGTACAGGAAAAATGAAAATGGCGTTTATATAAAATATTACCCTGAAAAGAACGTGCCTTATCTTCCCTTAGATATCAAAATTATTTATAATAGCAGGAACAAAGGGATTAAATGGCATATTTACAGCGATCATTTCCATAGTATGGGCTATATCGTAGATGTGATTGTAAATCCAAAAACTCTTTCCGATATGGATAATTATATCACTGCGGCTACATACTGTGACATGAAGATGGCAATCATATGTTTTAATAATGAAATGGAAAAAATATCCCCATTGTTAAAATCATTTTATGATTATAATATCAAAAGGATTGATTATTGCATTAATTTTTATTTGAAAGAACTTGCTCCTGAATGCAGTCAGGAACAGATCATAAATCTCCTAAAGCGTGGAGATATCCCTCCCTCTTATCAGGAATGGGCTGAATATGATGAAAAGTCACATAGGGATAAGCGCAAACCTGAAAGTTTTTATCTTTACAATTCTTCTGTCACGATCAACTGTTACAGCAAATATATGCAATTAGTTAATCAATCAAATAAAAATAAGGAAAAAGGATACGCACCAATCTCTCCTAAGACATTAGAAGCAGCACAGGATATCATACGCTTTGAGGTTCAATGCAAATACCACAAGACGTTTTCCCTTAATCAAAAGGCTGGCCTTCTTGGAAATCATGATTTAAATAAGTATAAAACCCTTCTTGGTCATGATTTTTACAACGAGCAAATTCATTCTTATTGGAATAAAGTAATTGGTAAGGGTGACTGGTATTCTATGCAGGAAGCTATCCGCATCATAGAATCCAAACATTTTAACAGCCAAAAGAAAAAACGTTTGATCGAAGCCTTACAAACTGTTAGTCTGCATCGTAGTATTGCTACTGCAAAGTTATTACTCAAAGGATATCAATTAGATGCTTTTAAGCATACTTTAAGCGAATTATCTAACCTGAATATCAATCCTGTTACAATTCCTAAAAGATGGAATATTGGGCATATTCCTAATCTTTTATATATCTACTATCGTAAAGCAAAGATGGACGAATTTGAATGGTTACCAGAATAGGAAATAAAAACCTATGAAGGAATCTGTCTGACTCTGGGGATATATGGAATATTACAAAAGATTTAAGCAGCATCCTATATAATACTCTTGTTCTCATTACATTAATAGTATCCCTCTGCATCTTGGAATTATTAGCTTCATATATGGTCAAAAAATAACATTCTTATGCCAAGCACAACTCATCCTTCATATGTTAAATTTGAAATGTTATATAGTACAATAAAAATTGCAAAATTGTACAAAAAGTTGCATACTCGCTATACTTAATTGCAGGTATGCAACTTTTATCGCTTTATTTCGTTCATTAATACAAAATTTGTAACACATTGCTTGCATATGCTGTCATTTTTACATCATACTTTTTATAAAACAGCATGAAATAAAATGTATTTTAAAAGAAAATCCATTCCAAAACCAAAGCCTCATATCCCATACGTTATCATTTGGCTCATTCCCCTAATCGTCAAACTGCGTATGGAAAAGACAGGATTCCTTACATAATAAGATTTTCTGTCTTTACGGATACGTATTTCCAATGATAGCTTTTTTATAACATTTTATCAGGTTCTTTCTGCTATCTACAAGGTACGAAGCTTTGCAAGTTGTTCTACTTCTGCAATATTCAGTTCAGAACATTCTGCGATTTCTTCAATTGTGAGTTTTCCCATTTTCAGCATCCTAAGTGCTGTCTGCTTTTTTGTTTCACTAATGCCTTGGGTCTTTCCCTGCTTTATTCCCTGATTTAAAATGGTTCTTGCTTCTGTTTCAATCAATGCTCCACCCATAATATCACCTACTCCTTTCTGCACATTCCCATACTTTTGTGCTATTTCTTTAACCACATCACTGGAAAGCTCTATGATTGTCCGCTTGTCAAACGCCCCGATTACTCCCTGCTGTTCCAGTTCATCAAGCCTTTCCAGAATGTACCTGTACTCTGATTTCAGTTTTTCTAACTTCTGCTCATTGCTGTTATACTCCGGAAAGTTCTTCTCATGTGAGAAAATATAAAACGGGATCAGCAGCAACAGACGTTTTTCAAAAATATCATCCAATGTATAATTTTGCACTTTCATGAGCGGTATATCATACTTCACCGTCCCGCCTGGTGTGACTATCACATATTTCATTTTGTCTGGTGTCTTTTTATAATTCCTGAGATACAGTACCGCTGTATTCGGAAAGGTCACTGTCAGGGTTTCCTCTGTCACCTCCCCCTCATCCAGAGCTATTTGGGCGTCATATTCAAAAAGGCGGATCGTTATTTTACCGTCTGGTAAGCTACTTTCACACTCAAGATGATATTTTTTTGTAATTTTTCCAATGACCCTGAAATTGGTATCTGTTATCCGTTCTTTATCGGCTTCATCCTGCTGATCCAGAAAATGTTCATTAGGAAGAAATTCTATCCTTTCCTCCCCAGTATATTCTTCCCTGAAAATCTCGTTAATTACCGGAATAATCAGTTTTCTGCAGTCATTCAGTATTGTGCGGAATGCTCCATCATATATATTACCCATATATTCCCCCTGTGTATGTATCCTTTCTTTCCTTCTATTTATTAATATTATACCCTATCAGATTAAGACTTACAATCTGCTAATTTAAACCATTAAGACACTACTGTTCCCCCAACATCCATTTCTAAATATCCTGTCGTTTACAATACCTCCTCGCATCTGCCATACATTCCGCTTTTGTATACCCAAAAGCCACTGCAATTCCCCACTTATTCCTTGCTACCCACTCTGTAACCATGCCGTTGTCCTTCGAATGTTCATTGAATGGATCATAGTTTTCTATCTTTTCAAATCTCAGTTGTGATATTTTCATCATTAGCTCCTTTTTCCAGTTCAGCAATTTTACTCCCAAGCAGTTCATTGATCACCCATGCATGTGTCACATGACCGATAAAAAATCCCATTGTATGAGCGGTTTCTTCCTGCATCTCTTTAAACATATTGATTACTTCTAAATTTGTCATTTTCCATTTTCCTCTCTATTCCTCTGCTATATCCTTCCCACAGTAAGGGCACTTTTCCATACTAAACACCAACAGTATCTTCCTACATTCCTCACAGGCTCCTATCTCCCCCATATCCTCCCACTCATTAAAAAGGGTGGATGGACTCTGCCAGTCTAACTGCTCAAATAATTCTTCTGCAATCTCTTCCTGATTATTACAGAGAGCCAGAAAGTCTTTCTTTGTATAAACTGTATCGTCAAGTTCTGGTACATAACAGGGAGCATCCAAATTGTTCCTGAATGCTCCCCAATCTTTGAATATCCAACCCTGCTGGAAATACTCCCTCTCTATCTTTATGATATTCCCTTTTCCAGCAGTTTCACAAATTCCAACACATTCACCTGTTTCCATGTCTATTCCGATTGTCTCCTTCTCTCTCTATCTGCAAAAAGGAAAGCAGGATTGTAGCTCCCACTTTCCTTTTCTGCATCTCCTATAGCTTCATGCGGCGATCCTCAATACTCCTTTCTCTCGCTCATACAGATATACATGGTCTGAAAGCCGTTCCACAATAGAAACCATATTCCTGTTTATATCTGTTACTATATCTGCAAGTTCCTGATAAGATACCGAGCCATCTGCAGGAATGATGATGCTCTCATGCAGAGAACTTGGAAGTACAATAAAATCACCTTCCAGTTCATTACTGATTTTCTTTAAGACACTTCTATCCAGGAGCTCCACAGCACCAAATACCTTTTTGGGATTAGTCAGGACATAGGATCTGAATTTCGGTATTCCAAATGTGAAATCAGGTATTCCCTCTGGCATCATGCTCCGAATGATTTCTTCCATATTCTCAAATACCGGTTTTCCATCAAGACGCATATTGGAAACTGCCATCTGGTAAAGAGCGTTTTCATCTTTTCTCCATGCTTCCATGTTCTGATCCGACACTGTAAATGCACCGTTTACTCCCTCTGAAAGCCCACCTACTGTTACATAGTAGACTACCGCAAGATCAAGAAACTCTCTGTAAGGCACTCTCTTAAGGAGTTCCTGATTCATTTCACGATTTATCAGTTTTGCATGAATACAATCCTTAGCCGCTTCCCAATCCCATAACACCTTCATATCCACTCCATCAAGGTCACCACTGTGTTCCATGAGTTTACCGTAAACATCCTCTGCTACCCAATCAAGAGTTATTTGGCCATCACAATAGCCCTTATAATAATTCTCCAAATAGATACAGCAGCCTCCTTTTCCATCCTGTTTAGATGCTGTAATTCCTGTAAGCGTAACGCCATTATTTTTATTTGCTGAAACAGTCTGTACACTTAGTCTATCGCCAGCTTTCTCCGTTACTTCCTTTAATACTTCCTCTGCAAACTCTTCCATCCTCATAATCTTACCTTCCTCTCCTATGCTGCTTTTGTCTTTGCAAGTGCTTCCATCACTCTCTTATAGGTTTTCTCATTCATAGATTCTGGAGTTGTGATCTTATACCTCTCCTGTACTGCTTCCATTGCTACTCCCGTTCTTTTCAATTCCGCTTGCAGAGATGCCATTTGTTCCTTAGAGATACCTTCTTTCTTAGCTTCCGATTTCTGCTGAATCCCTTCCTTCTTACCCTTTAATTGTTCTTCTTTCTTTTGTCTCCCCATATCTGCTTTTGCTTTCAACTCATAAACTATCTGATCTTTATCATTATTGATAACAAGACCGGATATTTCACGTTCATTGTTGTATGCAATAGAAATCACAGAAAAACGGTCATTACAGTAATAACGCTTCTCTTTATTTGCACCCTCTTTCATCTGGATTGAAACTTTACCTGCTGGAATCCAGATAAAAGGCGCTGAATACAACTCACGTCCTATCCCCCAATTGAAGCAAGCCCTCTTGAAACTGTCTGATGCCTGGGATTTCTCTTTCTCCGTATAACCCATCGTGCCTACATCCTGCTTGGCGATCCACTGCATGGTTTCCTTATCGAATACCTCTACGGTGCAGTAGAGATTTCCATCAATGCACTGATGGCTCCTTTTCCATCCAAAAGCTCCGAATGTCTCATCAAGGATACGCTGGTCTACCCTCGCATCCTTATATAATAAAAGGCTTAATCCTTTTTCATTGATCACTGACACCCTGCATTCAATCTCATCCGCCTTAAGCAACCTGATAAAGTTCTTCTCCATCTTCTCTCTCCCTTCTACAGGATATATTCCCCTGTGCCATTACACCCAATTCACTCCCCACATAGGCTTTCAGTTCATCATAGGAATCATCCTTGTATCCAAGCCATTCCTCATAAAGCGATTCCAGTATGCCATATTTCCAATGGAGAATCCCACGCACAGTTTCTATGTCAAGGTTTTCCACTTCCCCCATCAGTATCTCGTATACATTCACATATACTTCTATTTTATAGGAAGCTTCGTATATTTCTTTCTTCGTTTTCTGGAGCATGGAATCTTTGAAAAGGTGCAATTCTATATGGAGCTTTTCTAACAATAACTCCTTTAATTCTTTTTCCTCCATGAACATTCCCCCTATGCCACTTTCACCTCAAACCTTCTGGAATGGGAAACCTTACCATAATCAACGTAAAGCTCCGGCCTCTCTTCCTTAATACGCTTCGCATCCAATTTGGTGGAATCAATGTTCTTCCATGAGACACGGAAATGCTCACTGCTTGCAAGTTCATTATCCTGCATAAAGAGCTTCACTTCCTGCTCGATCTGCTTCTGCTCCTCCTGTAATTCTGAAATAAATCCAAGGATCTCCTCACGTCTCCTTAATTTTTCATCAAAGCCAACCAGCTTAATGGCACTGGCTTTCCTTGCCGTATGGAAATACTGCTGGATCACTTCATCACAAACTTTGCTCCCATCCGGTGGCGGTATGATTCCTTTCACCACATGGTTATTCCAGAAATTTTCTTCTATTGAGATAAGACGCCCAATCAGTTCATCATCCCACTCCAATTTCCTGTAGGTAAATTCCCTCCCAAGAATCACTGCCGCAATATACCATACCTTTTTTCCTGTGACTGCCATATAGTGGTAACACTGCATCACATAATGGAGGGGAATATCACCATCCGCCCATTTATCGGCATTGTAGGCACTGGCAGTCTTACACTCCAATCCTGCATCCTCACCCACTACAAGGCGGTCAACATCTGCAATCATGAAAGGGTGTTCTTTGCTTTGGTACATGAAATTAGATTTCCGTACCTTTAATCCTGTAGCTTCCGTAAATCTTTGTGCCACATAATCTTCCAGATCATGGCCTATCCTTATTGCTTCATTATCCTGTTCCTCTATTCCCTCACTAGTTTTGTCTTTAAAAACCTTCATTGCACTACTGAATGGATTCACCCCACAAATTGCACCAGCATCTGAACCCCCAATCCCTGACTTTCTCAAACGAAGCCATTCAGTATGATCTACTCCTGACAATGATATTTTTTCAAACATGATAATCCTCCTTTTCCTGTACAGCACCGCATAATAACGGGGATAGCAAAGACCATGCTGATCCATGCCATCCCCATTATCCTTGTTATCACTCATTTTTTACTCCAACTATAGATACTTTTATTTATATTCCCATAGATTTTCAATCTGTAGATTGCTTCACCCTAGCAGTACATATACCCTCACAACTCCCATTCTGTGATATGCTATTAACTTCCAATGAGTCCAAAAGGTTTTAAGGAAGCCGCTGGAATGATATGCCGCTCTTAAGCCGCTTTTACAAGCTGATATGCTTTATCTATCAGCGGATTTCCATCAATGGTTCTCGCAAACACGTTCTCCTTATAATTCGCTGTCATTCTTAAGGGTCGGCTGTGTGTGGCAAAGTCTGATACTGCATTGATGAATCGGTATGCATTGTTCCCCACTTTCTGCAAATCAGGAGCTTCATAATAACGCTGCTCCATATCACTACGGAGCTTCAAAATATTCTTTCTCTGGATGGGTGTCGGTTCTTCTCCCATAGGAAGGAGCAATTCTATGTATTCCTTCACCTGTGCATCCGTCATTTTCTGCCTGCGTAACTGCTCAAACTCAATCCCAAGGTTATCCATGTAATTCTCCGCCATGAAGAGCGTATCCTTCGCTTCCTGTATCTTGTCATGGATGTTGCCTGTGTGGATCATAGAAAAGCTTCTCTTTGCGTTATTCAACGCAAGATTCAACGTATTATTACACACCACCCTTACAGGAGTTACAGCTACCTTTACAGAACCAGAACCATCATGGGTGTTAGAAAATACCAGATAAGAACTGATACGTTCTCCCGCAATGACATACTCTTTTGGAAGTCTTGCAAGGAGCCATACTTTTTTACCCTCCTGCAAAGATCCAGCAGTCTCATATTTTACTCCTTTTCCAAGCAGTTCATCTGTAAAGCTGAAAGCGTCTGTATTCTGCACCACTTTATACCTATCAGATACCACACCCAGCACTTTCCTATCAATGTTTCTCACATTTGCCTTATACCCTTTTATCAGTTCCCTATTATCTGTATACACAGGCTCCTGCTCTACCGTCCAGTCAAGCCCCGCTAATTTTAACGCTTCTGCTGATGCAGGCGCTTCCATAACAATCGTGCCTAATCCATGCCATGGTTTCTCCCTTACAGAGAACATTGTTTCTATCATATGTGCCATTTTTAACATCTCCTTTTCTCTTTTTTCATGTGTTGGTAACAGGGTGCAAAAAGGAGCTTCCTCATGGAAAGCCCCTGTTTACATCCTTATTTTGTTTTTGCTTTGTCATTGACATCTTTTTTCGTAAGCTAACTTTTAATGAATAATATCCTTACCATCTTACCGCATGATAAAACCTATGCTTTTTCTGTTTTCATACTGAAAGCCATGCTAATAAATTTGATGAAAGACATAAGCGCAGCCACTAATGTTGATGCGGCTTTTAAAATGTTCTCAATAAATTTCAGTCTGTCCATCTGATCCTCCTTTCCCTTCCTAGTTTTACAATACCATCTGATTTGATGATACGTTTCGTACTATTGAAAGAATATATCAGTGTATACTCTGCATATACGACAAAATAATGATGATTCTCATTTTTATTTCAAAATAGATGCCATATCCTTCATGCCCTGTTTATAGGCCAGAAGCTCACATATCCCCATGGTAGATGATATGGCAATATGGTATTGCTCCACCATAGCCATCTGTTCTTCGGTAAAAGTTTCTTTCAGACGCTCTGCAGCTTCTTTCTCTCTTTCAAGTGTCTTCCTGTACCTATCATCCCTCCAATATATTTCCCCCAGCCTTTCCATGATATTGGGTTGGAATGTTTCTAAAATATTTTTCTCCATAGGTTTTTTCTTCCTCCTAGGCGTTGTATGTTTCCTATTATATCCATATTGATATGATAAGGATGAAAAGCAAAAAGGATTGAAGGAATATATCCTCCAATCCTCTTTATAGTAAAATAGCTTTCTGATAAAATACGACAATTGTATTTATAATAGTGGATAATAATACAAGGTTCAAAGTATCTCCTATGATTTAACTTCATCACAGAAAACCCTTCTAATATTATTGTGTGATCTACATACCCATTATTCAACTATACTCCCATTAAATGCACCCAGCAGGTACATGAATCCATAGAAATCAGCTTGTTCCAGATTTGTGTAATCACTCCCTGCTGGAATGGTGAAGCTGTAGTTATTCTCCCCATATGTGAAATCTGTTTTTAAGGATACATCGCCTTTTTCCTTTAATACATCAAGCACATACTGTGGATAGCAGCGCCATGATTTATTGTTGAAGGTTACGGTTGTTCCCGCTTGTGCATTCTTAATGGATGACAAAAGCTTCTCTCGGATGACAACATCTGCACTGACTGGCTGTCTTGCTTTAATGTCACCACAGAATATACACATATAGGAGCTTTCACCATCCGCTATTTCTGTAGGCTCTGTTGTTATACTCCACTCATAATGATGTTCGCACTTATAGTTCGAACCTGTAGAATCTGTACTGGAATCTGTATCAGAACTTGTATCGGAATCTGTATCCGTTTCTTTGATTAGAATACGTGGATCAGAAGACGTTGACTTCCACACGCTCTCGTCTTTACCTTTATACACATTCCAGGCTTTCATTTTTCCAGGCTCAATTATTTTGTATATCATTCCGAAATCTTCATTTTCCCCTGGAATTACACTCCACACATCATAATCCACTGTTTCTGTGGCTCCTGTATCATCATGTGTTACTGTAAGGGAAGAAGATACGATCTTATAGGGTCTTGTATCCCCACGATTATCTTTTAACGTTTCATCCTCATAAAAGGTAACAGCGAACTGGCCATCCTCCTTATTCCAGTCTCCCACTACATCTTCCTTACCAGCCGCATTTGCAGTTATCGGCATACTCATTAACACTCCTACGCATAATGCACCAATCACTTTTTTCAACAATCCTTTTCTTTTCACGTCCTTTTCCTTCCTTCTTTCTGTAAGTATTTTTTTAACAAACAACCGTTTGTTACTGCTGCTTTGGGGTTACGGATATTTTATAATTTGACACCATTATATACATTGAATCCACTATCATTCCTCTGTACTATCCTCTATGTCCTCTGCCACAAACTCACCTATTATATTATCAGCCTTCTCTTTTCTTAAATACTCCCACAATCTCTCTTCCAAAACCCATATCACCAAACATACGGTAAATCTCCACTGTCCTCTCCATGGAAATATCATGGAGCATATTCTCCAGGCATACCGCTGTCTTATGAGCCGCTTTTCCAGTTTCAGATTTTTCATAATAATTGGAAAAAGGATTTAGGAGCTGGAAATCCACAAATGTATCTCCATAAAAATCCATACACTCAAATCCATTGGCTTCAAGCCTTGCGATCATTCCCTCACGGTTGAAATAACCTGTATGGTCTGGATCATCCAACCAGTATTCTTCTTTCATTTCGCCTTTTTGCAAAAGCATCCTCTGCAGGTTTGAGTAGTTATTTGCAACTTTTATTACCAGAATAGATTGCTCAGACATGATTCCCTTGATCTTACCCAAACAGACATCAATATTGTCCACCATATCCAGAACACGATCAACGTTGACTACATCATAAATTTCGCCACGCTCTGCCATGACAGGAAGCAGTGTCTCCATATCCCCTTTTTCAAAGAAAGGAATCATATCTGGATGGAAATGTTCAAGAGCGTAGGAACCAATATCAATCCCTTTTACCTTCTTACCCTTATCATAGAAATACTGTAACAGAAAGCCCTCTCCACACCCAATATCCAATAGTGAATAATCACCACCTACACCTGTTTTTGCAAGGTTCTGCTCTATGACATAAGCTCTTTCTTCAATCTGATTATTAAGGAACTTAAGCTCCTCCGGCGGATATTCTACCTTCTCATAAGTTGCTCCTGCATATTCCTGAAAATAATGCTCTTCAAAATTTGCATTCCTCTCTTCACGGGTATTCTGTTTGCGTAGTTCATAATACCCGTACTTGTTTAGATAGACCGATTTATATATGTCCTTTTTCTCAAAATCAGGCAGACTATTCAGTTCCCATTCATTTCTCCTATCCATAATCATACATCCTCTCTTTCTTCATCAATTTTTACTTTTACCTCCCTCATAAAATATACTTTCTCCATCATATTTTAGAGTTTATAACTCTATTTGTCAATGCTTATACGCATTTCATTTATA
Organism: uncultured Lachnospiraceae bacterium; assembly: GCA_949949005.1. Classification (GTDB taxonomy): domain Bacteria; phylum Bacillota; class Clostridia; order Lachnospirales; family Lachnospiraceae; genus Suilimivivens. Next base: position 143,997 of record CATLHM010000007.1, on the reverse strand, counting down.
CTATTTCAGAGGTATATAACACATGAAGTATAATGAAAGAATACGTGAAATCAGAGAAGATAATTCCCTGACCCAGCAAAAGATTGCCGACCTGCTGCACATAGGGCAAAGGACATATGCGGATTATGAAAGCGGTAAGACAAGAATCCCAGTTGACAGCCTCTTGATCCTCGCCAGATTTTATGATGTATCTATGGACTACATTACAGGTGCAAGCAATTTAAAATCAGAATATCCAAAAGTATAGGCAGCCGCATTTTATTCCATGATGTGCTGCCTATTACTTTATCGCTTCTTAACGTTTTCTGCTATGTACGAATCCAGTTTGTTAATCGCCATCTTCAATTCCCTCTGTAAGGATGATAAATAGTATTTCGTACTATTAGCAATGAATTTAGCCTCTTTCTGCTCCTTCTCGCTACATACAGCTTCTGCTGCTCCTAAAAGGAACAGCAATGATTCTTGATTATATTCTACCTCCAGTAAATCTCTCATGATTGAATTAAGTTCTTGCATTTTCTTATTCTCCTTCGTATATCGAACTTTAACTTTGTAATCATCACTCAAAATCTCCATCCTACAATCAAAAGCACCATCAGCCCATTGCTGTCTCACCCGCATAACAATCCGCATATGCCCATCTTTTGTCCAATATAAACGATAGAATCATTGCATATCTGCTATTTCTACTTGTATATATACAACTTTTAACCGGGAATATTTTTTTAATTTTCCGATCCCACAGCACATTGCTTTCGCTTTTCAACAAATGTGCAATAGGCACCCCATTTGGAGTGCCTATCCATGCCTTGTAAAATATTCATTTATCACCTGTTTTTCGTATCTCATCCTATAAGGTCAAGAACCCCTCTAAGGTCTTCTGGAAGTCTCCCACACGCTTCTGGTAATCCCGCTTCTTCCATCATAGGCTTCTCTGGAATCTTCTGTACATTTACTGTACCTATACCAGCAAGCAAAGCACCTACCAGCTTCATTCCCTGTGACTGTATCTCTTCACGTACCATTAAGAGTATCTGCTCATGAAACTGCTGACGTTCTGACATTTCGGTTTTTATATTGATATATTCTTCAAGGATTCTCTTCACATAGGCAGTCAAGGAAGCGGAACTATCTGCTTTTTCTAATAGTTTCAGGTATAATTCCTTATCTGTCTTATCATCCATATTGAAACGGATAAATATGGATTTTTGATTTCCAGCCATCAGTTCACCTTCTCTCTAACATCTGACCAGCAAGGAACTCATAGCCTTTTGCATTGGCACATAGATCACAATCATACGCTGTATGGTTCCTATACTTTCCAGCATGATCACGAGCCATCAATGCACCACCACCTACATAGATGATGTTGATATAATCAAGGCTGTAGCCACGTTCAGATAGTTCCAATTCCAGAGAATGTATCTTTTCCCGCATCATCCCATGGATCAGTTCCGCATAGACAGATGGCAGATTGCTCCCTTCTTTTAACATTACTTTCATGATCTCATGTTCGGGAATATCCTTTCCAGTCTGTATTTTCATATCCCGCTGTATTTCTTTGATCCATTTGACCATAGCCTTTTCAATCGTGATGGACTTGCTCTCGATAGGAAGCCCATTCCGCACATAGACAACATCAGTAGTCTTGCTCCCAATATCCACGATCAGGTAATCATCCTTCATATTGCCTAGCCTTGACGCAATCGCTGAATAGCACTGCGGACATACGATCACTTTTACAATCGTCACAAAATAATCTTCTCCCTCATAGGAAAACTCCAAAGTATTTTGCTGATTATAATAATCAATCAGTTTCAGCTTATCCCTTCCATAATTGGAAAAAGGAAGTCCAACCGTTAATACAACCTTCGCCTTATGTAATCCAGCGTTCCGAAGTTCCATTGCGATACCAGTCATTGTACGAAGCCTTGCAGAATCATCCGATATTTTATCCTCTGTGATTGCTGACCTTCCTTCTCCTACCTTAAAAAACTCCCCATCATAAAACAGGGAGTTTTCCTTTAGCGTTGGCTCTACAGCTCCAAGCCTGTGTACACCATTGTCAAATATGAAGTTTGCAGTCTTCCCAAGCTGGTAGCCATCATCAACCCCTATGACATACTGTCCGTTACTCAATGGGATCATAGTAATCGTAACCTCCTTCCTTTATGCAGGTATCATTTTAAGAAACTCCTGTTCCGTCAGGACAGTTATTCCCAGCTCCCTTGCTTTCACCAGCTTGCTCCCCGGCTTATCTCCACAGATCAGGTAATTCGTCTTACGGGTAACAGAGTTTGCCGCTGTTGCTCCAAGACTGATGATCCTGCTGTTAATATCTTCACGTGTGAAATGTTCGAGTTTTCCTGTTGCTGCGATTGTGCATCCTGTAAAAGGGTTATAGTTTTCATTATTTTTATCTGCCATAGTTTGATCCTCTCTTTCCTCAAATCCTGCTCTTATATATTTTTTCCTTTCGTGTTGCATTATCTCTCACAATCACCTGCTGGTGGTGCTTCAACAATTCATCCTTCTTTTTTGATGCTGCTTCCATAGTGCCACAGGTATATCCCCAATTCATTCTTTCCCCATTCTCCTTAAGAGCATGGACGTCCGCACCTTCCCATGTGAAATCATCCAGATTCTTATTCACGTAGGAATATTCCTCGATAATGAAGTCTGCTAACAATGATGCCATCATGTGCATAGCATTGTCATCTTCATACAATGTTTTGTAAGTACCAATAGTAGCTTTGCGTTTCTCATTCTCCACCCAATATTCAATCCAGAGAACAAGATAAATCCCTTCATTGCCCCCATAATTAAGAGAGTTTCTTAAATCAAACTCATAAGTCCTTATGGGAATTGGGTTACTTGTTGCAAGACCGTAATCAAGGATATTCGGTATCTTACTTTTCTCTATCAGGATGCTGTTTATCTTCTCGAATAATTCTTCTGTAGTCATTGGTCTTGTCATATGTTACCGCCCTTTTCAGCAGCAATGCCACGTAGAAATCCCTGCTCGAACACAGCATACTTTGTATTCTCAATACAGACACAAAGTGTATCTACCGCATGAGCTAAGTTTTCTTCTGGTACATACTCTTTCAGAATATCGACCACCGGATCAGTCTTGTCAGTTCCCTCCACAGCTATCATAGAATATTCCTCTTTGATGCTTTCATCCAGTCTGCTCATACAAACACATGGTTTCCGGTCTTGGGTAAATAAGCCCATCACATATTTGAATCCGTAGATAAATCCCTGACGTTCACTTTCCACACCAAACTCCGATACTACTTTTTCTAATCCTATCCACTGTTTATGGGCTTCCTCATCATCTGAACTTAAAAGATTGCTCATAGCATACGCTTTTACCTTCTTTCTTGCTTTCTCTGTTTCCGGAAGGTCTACAAAATCCTTTTCTCCTGAAAGATAATTGTAAATCTTATCAATGGCACTTATGTTCATTTCCTCACTTCCTTTCTTAACACGACATACTTCAATTCATTGCTTTTGTTTTTAATCTTCATTAATGAAACCTCCTTAAAACAAGCGAATCCCCGTGCCGTTACTGGCACAGGGACTATTTATAGTGTCATGATAAGAATATATATTTGTTAATATTATACATTCGGCACTCTCAATATTTATAAGAATATAAGGCTATCCAAATGCTATCTGATAATTTCTATATATCTTCTCTTAAAATCTCTCTTCAATTTATTTTCACTGCCAATCATTTCTCCATCCATATACATAGATTCAAGCCCATTGATATGTTTTCCTTGTGGTCAGCTTATTATATGCTATAATATAATTAACTTTAAAAGAAAATCAATTGAGTATTTATTGACTCGAAAAATAATTTTATTCTAATTTACCGAACCTTTTAGTGAATAATTTAAATCAAGTTTCAAAAATTACTTTTAAAAACTGCGAGTAATATGAAAAATGAAACCCAAATTAGTAATTTTATGTTATAACCTATAGAACCATGATACGATAAAGGAGAGTTCCCATGCCCGCAAACTCATTAGAACTTAAACAATTTGTAAATGATCCTAATTTTATTAGTAATATGAATAAAGCCTTTTCCGACTTAAGAGCTGATTATGAATTAACTATGGATTCTTCCTATGAAAAAATTAGCGAACTGAAATCCTTGCATGTAGATGTAAAAAATCACTTATCAGATCTAACAGACTGGTCCAAAAACTCAAGTGGAACAGTTTCTGGATTACGTGGAACTGGAAAAACTCATTTACTTATGTTAGCACGAAATAATTTAAATTCTTCTTTGTGGAATAGTAAAGGAAATCATAATTTATGTATATATCTGAATCTGAAACGATTATGTCTTCCGGAAACATTTGATCAGGATCTTTTTAACAGAATTTTTAGTGTATTTCTATACGATGAAGTAGCCAAACAATTAATACAAATTTTATCTTCTTTATCAGAGCAGAGCAAATTAAAGCAGTTTTTATCTAATTTTAATATAAAAAAACGAAAATCAAAAGAAAAACTTGAAAAAGCAATTCTATCCATATATGAGTTTAAGCAAATTGCTCATAATGGCAATGAACGATTTACTGAATTAAAAGCAGGCTCCTTTGAAACAGAAGATTATACCCGTTTATTGGATGAATTTTCTACAAAAATAAATGAATCTCTTTCCTTAACGGAAGCTGGGTTTTCTATTGATGTTAATGCTTCTTCCCTTGAAGAAGTCTCCAATCGCCTGAAAACCAATAATACATATTTACAATACCTAAACTTTCAAAGTGTACGGGAACATTTAATTTCGATTACATCTTTGCTTGAACTTGATTCTATAACATTTTTTGTAGATGAATGGGAAAAAATTAGCTATAATCCTAATCTTCAAAAATATACAGCTTTTTTTATAGATAGAATTATTGATACCCCTTTGTATTTTTGGATCAGTATCGTTCCTTACCGGGGTTCTCTATATTCACTTGACAATGGTGCAGACTTACAGCATCAAATCAACCTTGATGATAGCCTAGTTTTTGAATCTTCAAATAATGATAAAATTCTATGTATAAATTATTTTAAAGAATTAATTAACAAAAGACTAGATTATTACTTCGATGATTCTCGGATTAATTTTAATCTTCTCTTTAACAGTGAAACAAATTTTGAAAAGTTGGTATTGGCCAGCATGGGAAATACACGTGATTTTGGTACAATGTTACTTAAATGCTGGTCAGAATATCAATCTTATAGAAATTCTCCATTAGCACAAGGCCGTCCATATAAATACATTTCGGCAAATATGATCATTGTTGCCATTAAAGATAATGGAGATAAAAAAATTAGTAATCTTGATAACAGTGATAAAACTTTGGCTGTATGGAATAATATCATCAACTTTTGTCTCTCTAAAAGCTCAAGCCATTTCGCAATAAATGAAACACAAAAAGAATTAGAGTGCTTGCGTACAAAAGAATTTTCTGATTTGATTTATCATAGACTTCTTCATTTCAGAAAAGCTCATGTTCCTGCAAAAGATGCCTTAATTGTAGATAAACTTTCAATTTATGCTATTAATTACGCTTGTAGCTATAACTTACATACCGAAAGTAAAATATCTTTTATTACAGAGTATAAAACTATACATGACCGTGTTAGACGCTATATATATTATCCATCCAAAATATTACAACAACTTCAAATTAAAGAAGGTGAAATCTTCCCTTGCTGTAATTGTGGTGAAATCATAAACATTCACAAAATGAAGGCTGCTTGGGATAATAATGCGTGTCCCTTTTGTGGTAAAAATATTCGAGTACAATAAATACCCTCAATTTATATGCCAATTATTCGGGAAGCCGCATCCATTTAATGTCATTGACCGGCTTCCCACACAAAATAAGTTGATTAACACATTTCACGAAATAAATCTTCATATGAACGCCCTTTGATATATAACACGTTCTTAACCTACACTGTCTCTTAAATAAACTAAAAAAGTATCTCTACTTAACTATATTCCATTTATCATCTCCAAGAAAATCTCTTCCCAAACCATTTCTAACAAACATCCACAATATACATATGTCTATTGTTCCAATTTGCCTAATACAATAATTTGATTAACCATCTCAATATCCGTATACCTCGTCAAATAAGGAATAACCAATCGCAAATTCTTCTTTTTCACCCCCGAAATCTTCCTTATATCCGTCCAGTAAAAAGGCTTACCTTCTTCTTCCAACTTCTGATAAGCCCATACTATCTTCCTCGCCCAGCTCTCCGGATAGGATTCTGTATACCTCTCAAATACAGCCTTACACCTTGGCATGTTCTCTAACTGATGCCCCAGCAGTCCCATCTCCCGATACACTAATCGTTCCGATACTCGCTCTGGTCTACCATTCTCATTACCAGTTCCATCATATACACCCTTAGCAAACTTCTCTAATACAGGCACCATCTCTATATCCAAACACTCCCAATCTACAGGCGCAGCATCCTTCATATAATGGCTCTCCTGTTCCCTCTGGATCTGTTCCTTTGACAAAGAAGGATTAATCAATTCCTCTATCTCCATTCCTAAGAAAAAAGCTATCTGGCAAACAACAGAAAAATCATACAAGTTCCCCAACAATGCTTTTTGAATCTGATATATACTCGCTATACTGCATATCCCCATACCTCTATAAAATTCACCCATATCATCAGCAAGCATCTTCGTATACCTGCTACGCCCAGATGGTTTCAGATATTTCGTCCTGCTCATCCCATCATACAGGATTGCACTTATTGGAACATCATTCTCAAAGTCTATCGGAGCATCAAATACCGACTCCAAATAGGATGCAAACTGAATCATCATTGAATTACTTTCAACAACTGCTTCCTCATTACCTATGTAACTTTCAGCAGGACAAAATGTAAAGCTTTGCTCGCTCTTTGCAAAAACATTTGATGCCTTAAGCATGCACTTATGCTTCGTACATATACTCATATTCCTGATCTGATGCTTTCTATGCCAGTATGCTTCACCATATCTTTCCCTATCCTCTTTAGCACACATAGGACAAAACTTCAAATACTGCTCTCCTTCATTCCTCGGAAGTACACAAAATAAATGATGTACATCACATGGCTCATGACCTAAACGGTATAGAGCCGCTTTCTTCTCTGCCAATGGAATAAACCTTGCATATTGAGGGTACATGGTATGGTTCAGAACCAATTCATCCAGAGAATATATTTCATTGATTTTCTCCATAGCTTCATGATTTAAATTCCCAATAAATTCTTTATTCAGATAATCTGACTTCTTACAGTACAATTCCTGCAATGCCATCTTATGGGAAAAACAACCTGAATGGGCATAGTATCTACAAAACCAGCTATACACCAGTTCATCAGGATATATGGATGGAAGGTAAACAATCATACTGCTACCTCCACCACTGGCATATGTATCTTCAATAACTGCACAATATCTCCATTTTCAGTTTTAGCATCATCTACCAATCCAGCAATCGTAAACTCTCTGCTATACTTTTCTTCTGCAGAAATCCCTACATCCGTAACCGTAACAGATACTTTCTTTTTAGGCTTAGAAGTCTGCTTTTTCTGCTCCATATGTATAAACCCATGCAACATAGATAACCTCTGCTTATATGCCTCTTGTAATGCTTCCAGATCAAGAACTTCCTTCCCATTCAAAATCGCAATCTCCTGTGCATCATGAATCAAAGATACCACTACTGATATATTCCCCGAACTATGTTCATAGAGCCATTCTATCATCCCATCCGTAATCTCCGTTTTCTGTTTCACATACTGATAGGAAAACACAACCTCACAAAACCTCCTGAAATCTACACCATACTCCATCACATCATACCGTAACCCTAATGACCTTCTTGCAAGCTGTATCGCCTGTTCAAAGAACACTGCACTTTCAGGAGTTCCCACCATACAGATTGATATTCCACTATTATTGATAAGCTGGGTAAGCATACCCACAAGGCTCTTTCCATTCTTACTGTTACATACATTCTGAATCTCATCCACCACCAACAATCCGATATGATTTAACGCAACCTGACTGACACTCCCAATCAGCATATCCGTTGTCGTTCTGGCTCTCAATGCGTTCTCATAATACTTACTCTCTATCATTTCATCCACCTTACGCAATATCTCCAACAGTAAACCTTTTACAGAAGAATCAAAAGGACACTGCACACAGATACATGGGATAATCTTCGTGTATGGATTCTCCACCTCAATCACTTTATTCTCCGTAATCAATGTGATTGCCCTACTAATAGCTGAACTTTTGCCAATACCGGATGCTCCAATAATCGTAAAACTGTCAGAACCACCCATGATGCCACTATACTCCTGCTGAATAATCGCTTTGTAATTCTGATTCTTTTGCTGTATAGCCAGCTTCGTACTCTTCTTTTGTAATGACCGTAACAATGCCAGATACATTTTACTGTAAATCTCCAATGACATTTGGGAAGGTACATATATCCGGTAAAGGTCAGAGAGTGCCATAAGACGTATAGGAACGTCTGCACTTCGGATTGATTCATCATACTCCGGCAATACCTCCATAGAAGATAGCAGATCATCTCCTGATTTCATTGACGGTAAAATATGGATAATATCTGAAAGATCAGCCATGGCTTGCTCCCTCCCTCATGTAATCCTGATGGTTCTTCACTTGCTCCTTTTTTCTGGTACTGCGGATATTCTTCATATGTACATCCCTATGAGTACCAACACTACCAGCAATCGCTTCTATATGCTGTGCCAGATTAATTTGAGCCTGTAAATTGTTCCTCATTTCCTTCTTGGTAATAGCTCTCTGGTCACTCTGTAACTCTTGTATTTCAACTAAGTCTTTCCCCTTAAATCGTGATTCTATCAGCATAAATTCCACATACGAACCATTCTCAATTACCCATACAGAACTCACATCCTCTGGATTATAAGCCACAGTTACAGTACCACCAGTTAGGTATTGCTCTGTATATCCCTCACAATGATACCGTAACTTATTTACCCTCAAACCTGTTCGTCCATATTTTCCTACAGTCCTCGGCAACAATACCAGCATCAGCTCTCTGCTATCCACACTGATTAAATTTGCCCCAATCTGCAACTTACCCCACTCCCAGATACAGGATGCATAAGGCTTCACCTTCGCATTTATCATAGCTTCTGTATAAGGAAAGTTTTCTATGATCCGTTGTGAATTATAATAGATCATACAATGTAGAATAATCTTCTCAAAATCCATCATTGTCAGACAGGCATCCTTACGGTAATCATGTGCGCCTCGTTCCTGATAATCCGGTTCGATTACACCTTTACCCTTTAAATGCTTTTTATATGTCTCCTGTACCAAATCAAAGAACTTTTCTACCAATCCTTTCAATTCTGGTCTGTAAGATGGCAAATTTATAACTGTAATTCCCAGCTCTGCTATCTGTTCAAAATTCTCTGATTTATATTCACTCCCCATATCGGTAACGAATGTAGCTGGAAGCATATCACAATCCCAATCTTCTTTTTCTATGGAAATACCATAACGCTTACACCATCTAACTTTATCAGCAATGATATTCAGCATCAATCCTCTAAGGCTGTATACACCACCTTCCCATGAAAGAGAGTAACCACAACACAAACTACTATAAGCATCAATACAAGCTGTCAAAATCGGTCTGCCAACCAGATTTCCTTCCTCATTGATCAGATAAATATCACACACTGTAGCATCCAGCATCCCAACACCAACTGCAGGTGCAAACTCCTGTACACCTTCTCCAATAAGAGGTCTGTTATTCCTCTGATAATTCTTCAACCCATCCCTTGAAATATAGAAGTTCTGCATCTTCCTTGTCTTACGATAAAAGTATCGGAACTGATAGAAAGATGGATATTCTTCTGATAATACTCCCATGGCATCACAATATTTCTCTTTGAGCATCATGGTATAAGCTGTCATAAGAGATTGCTTCTTTGTCGTATAGAAAAACTTATTTAACGCCCATCTTATATTCTTTTCATCTTGTGTCAACTCCCGTTCATTCTTCCTCTTTTTCGGAGCAAGAACACTCATATCCAAATATGATAAATAAAGACAAAGATAATTCCTAATTGTCTGCTTTGATACCTTGTATTCTACAGCTATAGAACAAATCAGTTTAGAACGCATCTTATCATCCGATATGAAAGTAACAACAGGTGCAATCATTGTATACCGCTCATGCATAACCTTCCGCTGGTCTGCATCCAGAGCATCAGTATCTCTTATGACATCAACGCTACTAACCTCAAATAACTCTCCATCAGTACACCCGACATAAGATTCCAACAACTCTGGTTCCACCCATACAGGCATAGTCTGTTTGATGCAATCAATCATGAGGATTCTATCATCCTGAATATCCAATACTCGGATAATGCTATCACCAGAACGTAACAGATCATACTTCTTCATCAATGACCAACCCCCAATCCGTTACTCCATGCCTGATCCAATACTCCCTTGAAGCATCCAGCAGCTTCACTGTCAATGGCTTCATCAGAAACTTACGAAACACACATTCCCTTACCATCAAGTCACCATCTGCTTTAGTGCAGACAAAATCGGATGTATACTCACCTACATCCAATCCATCCAGCAAAACATTACATCTGATCTCCTTAACCTCATCACTCTTCTGCAGCAGATCAGCATAAGCATACTGAATGGCATCATATGTCCTGCATACATCAGAACACTTGCCAATCATCCTCTTTTCACATCTTCCCTTGAAGTTTTTCTTTCTCATCCTACGCAAAACCTCCCATCCGGGAACATCCTGCATTTTCCCAAAAACGCTCCCAAAAATGAAATCATACCACTTTTGGGGATTTGGGAAATTCCTTTTTGGGGAAATGAAAAACCAGAAATCCAGCATTTACAAGGCTTTCACGACTATTCCCATTTTCCCAAAAACATCATAAACAAATATCACCATGTCGTAGGGCAATGAAATTTATTCTGTATAAGGCATATAAAAGGCACTTTCGTTTATCCACTTTGCCTCGCTAAAGTATGCCCCTACTCCATGGTGATTCTTTTGCAGTACGTTCCTAAAAATCCAGTGTTTATGCGGGGGAAAGGATAGTCCGGAGGACAAAAATAAGACCCTGCATCCTTACTGCAAGGTCTTATTTTTCTATGTCGTAGAATATATGGTTTTGCCTTAGTATAGAATAAATTTCAATGCCCTACGACAACCAAATTCCTATGGCATCAATTTAAGATTGCCGCCTGCGCCGCCGCCAACCTGGCAATCGGCACCCTAAACGGTGAGCAGGACACATAGCTCAGCCCGATCTTATGGCAGAACTCCACGGAAGAGGGATCGCCGCCGTGCTCGCCGCAGATGCCCAGCTTGATGTCCGGCCTGGTCTTCCTTCCCTTTTCAGCGGCCATCTGCACCAACTGTCCTACACCGTTCTGATCCAGACGTGCGAAGGGGTCGGACTCGTAAATCTTCTTCTTGTAATACTCACCCAGGAACTTGCCCGCATCGTCTCTGGAGAAGCCAAAGGTCATCTGGGTCAGGTCGTTGGTTCCGAAGGAGAAGAATTCCGCTTCCTCGGCGATCTCGTCTGCAAGGAGCGCCGCCCTGGGGATCTCGATCATGGTTCCGATGTGGTAGGTAATATCGGAGTTCATTTCCTTCTTTACCTGCTCGGCGGTCTCCACCACCACATCCTTCACATATTTCAGTTCCTTCTTTTCGCCCACCAGAGGGATCATGATCTCGGGAACGATGTCATAGCCCTTCTCCTGCTTCACTTCGATAGCGGCTTCCATCACCGCACGGGTCTGCATTCTTGCAATTTCCGGATAAGTCACGGCAAGACGGCATCCTCTGTGTCCCATCATGGGGTTAAATTCGTGGAGGGAATCGCAGACTTCCTGCACCTGCTCGGCGGTCATCATCATGTTGACAGCCAGATCGTCAATATCCGCCTGCTCCGTGGGAACGAACTCATGCAGCGGGGGATCCAGGAAACGGATGGTAACCGGGCGTCCCTCCATCGCCTCATAGATTCCCTTAAAGTCACCCTTCTGATAAGGGATCAGTTCGTTTAAGGCCTTTTCTCTCTCCTGTACGGTTCTGGAAAGAATCATCCTGCGGATCTTGGGGATCCTGTCCGGGTTAAAGAACATATGCTCGGTACGGCAAAGGCCGATACCCTCAGCGCCGTATTTCACCGCGTTGGCCGCATCCTCAGGCGTATCTGCATTGGTGCGGACTTTCAGCTTGCGGAAAGAATCCGCCCAGCCCATGATCCTGCCAAAGTTGCCGCTGATGGAAGGCTCCTGGGTTCTGATATCGCCATCATAAATCTTGCCGGTGGAACCGTCCAGGGAAATATAATCCCCTTCATGGTACTCATGTCCGCCAAGCTCGAATACCTTTTCTTCTTCATTAATAGAGATCTCGCCGCAGCCTGATACGCAGCAGGTTCCCATGCCTCTGGCAACCACTGCCGCATGGCTTGTCATACCGCCGCGCACGGTGAGGATTCCCTCTGCCGCATGCATTCCCTCAATGTCCTCGGGAGAGGTTTCAAGGCGAACCAGCACCACCCTCTCGCCCTTTTCATGGGCTGCCTTTGCCTCCTGAGCGGTAAAGTAAACCTTACCTGCCGCCGCGCCGGGAGAAGCGGGGAGAGCCTGTCCGATCACGGTTCCGCTCTTAAGGGCCTCCGGGTCAAAAGTGGGATGCAGAAGCTGATCCAGGGATTTGGCCTCGATACGGGTTACTGCCTCCTCGGGAGTGATCTTTCCTTCGTCCACCAGGTCACAGGCGATCTGCAGGGCCGCCTGGGCGGTACGCTTGCCGTTTCTGGTCTGCAGGAAGAAAAGCTTGCCGTTTTCGATGGTGAACTCCATATCCTGCATATCCCGGTAGTGATCCTCTAACTTGTTTGCAATCTCCATAAACTTGGCAAAGCACTCCGGCAGATCTTCCTCCAATCTTGTGATCGGTTGGGGAGTTCTGATACCGGCAACCACATCCTCGCCCTGGGCATTGATCAGGTACTCTCCATAGATGCCCTTTGCTCCGGTGGAAGGATTTCTGGTAAACGCCACACCGGTTCCAGAGGTGTCGCCCATATTCCCGAATACCATAGCCTGTACATTGACTGCAGTTCCCCAGTCGCCGGGAATGTCATTCATCCTGCGGTAAACAATCGCTCTCTCGTTATCCCAGGAACGGAACACCGCTTTCACGGCTTCCATAAGCTGTACCCTGGGATCCTGGGGGAATTCTTCACCCATTTTTTCTTTATAAACAGCTTTGAACCTGCCAATGATCTCTTTCATATCATTTGCATCCAATTCCGTATCATATTTAACGCCTTTTGCTTCCTTAATCTCATCAAGGATTCTCTCAAAGAAAGATTTGGGGATTTCCATTACCACATCGGAAAACATCTGGATGAATCTCCGATAGGAATCGTATGCAAAACGGGGATTTCCCGTCTTTGCCGCAAAACCTTCCACCGCCACGTCGTTGAGTCCCAGATTCAGGATCGTATCCATCATGCCGGGCATGGATGCCCTTGCCCCGGAACGCACCGATACAAGAAGAGGGCTCTGTGTGTCGCCGAACTTTTTTCCCTGTTTTTCTTCCAGCCCGGCAAGCGCGGTGAAAATCTGATCTTTGATCTCATCTGAAATCTGCTTTCCTTTTTCATAGTAATCCGTACATGCCTCCGTAGTCACTGTGAAGCCCTGAGGAATTGGCAGACCAAGATTGGTCATTTCAGCCAGATTCGCGCCCTTGCCTCCCAAAAGGTTCCGCATATCGGCGCTTCCCTCTTCAAAAGTATAAACCCATTTTGCCATACTCTCTTCTCCCTCTTTCATTTCTAAATTTAAACAACGCAAAAGCTGGCAACGACTGCTATTTTGCAGATAAATTTGGAATCTGCAATGAGTAGCTCCCGGGCGTTGCTTATGACTTGTCCATTATATCACATTCTTGTCTATTCTGCATCATTTTTTGAAAAAAATACCATTTAATTACTGCAAAATTTAATTTTTTCTTCCATTCTTATCCCCCTGGCGGACAGAGCTTACGAGATTACACCAACAGGGAGTGGAAATTTGCTTCCACACTTTATCACTGTGGCACAAAAGAGTCAAAAATAAACAAATCAAATTGCCCCCTGGCCTTTTCCAGCTCCTCCTGACTTTTGATCGTCCATGCCGCAGCCATGTTTTTGTAAAGGCTCCTGCAAATTCTTCTGGCAGGAATCCTCGCGTATTTATGATTGTAGGCCACGAAATCCGGCTTTGTGAGCCAGTTGAAGAGCAGATTTTGCAGCAAAAAATTCTGAATCATAAGATGCCAGGACTCCCGGAAGCTGCTTTCCTTCACGAAGCCGTCCGAGAGCTGTCCCCGCACCACCTCCTTATGGTTCTTCCGATACCACAAAAGCACCAGGGGATTAAAGGACTCGATACAGTAAAGCCCCTGATAGCCTCGCAAAAGCCCATCCGCTGCCGGGCAGATACGCAAATCCATCCACTCTACCTTGATTTCCACGATCAAAGGCACCCTGCCGCCCACGGTTTTGAGCACATCCGCAAAAAGGGGGATGGTTTCCCTGCTCTTTCCCAGCTTCATTTCCTTAAGCTCCTGCCAGGTATAATCGCAGACCTTGCCTTCTTTTCCGCACATTCTTTTTAAGGTAAAGTCGTGAAAGACCACGGGAACCCCATCCTTTGTGATCTGCACGTCCATTTCCATGCCGTATCCTGCATCCGCCGCCCGCCGGAAAGCCTCCATGGAATTTTCCGGCGCGTCCCCTTCGTTGTCAAAAAGCCCCCTGTGGGCATAATAGATCTTATTAAGGAAGTCCCTGCGGGCCTTTCTGTGCCCCATCCGGGGCATAACCGCCAGCAAAAAGAGCACCAAAAGCACCGCTATTACCCAAAAAACGATCTTTAAAAGTACCATCTTCTCTCAGTCCTCCACATCAAAGTTTTCCAGCATACTGCCCTTTTTCTCCGGCCTTGCGTCTCCGTGATGCACCTGGCTCATGGTGAAAAATGCCAACGCGGAAAAGACAAAGGCATAGGGAAAGAGGGTTCTGTAAGAGATATTTTCCAGAAGAAAGCCTGACAAAACAGGCGTGAAAATCTGGGCCGTCATGGAAAAAGTATAGTAGGTTCCCGTAAACTTCCCGATATCGCAGCCCTTCCCCATCTCCACGATCATGGGATAGGAATTTACGTTGATAGCCGCCCAGCCTACACCGATGGCCGCAAAGGCCACATTGATCACCGGATGATAGGCGTTTGCAAAGATGGCAGCCAGATAACAGATGCTCATCAGCACGATGCCGCCCAAAATGGTCTTTTTCCTTCCTACTTTACTGGCAATATTTCCGATGGGAATATAGCTGATGATGGCCGCCACTGTGGCCACCATGAGACAGTCCGCAAAGCCTCCCCCTTCCAGCTTCCAGACCACCCGAGTGTACCGGGAGAATGCGGTAGTCACTGCATTGTAAGCGGTAAACCAGAGAAAAATAGACGCCAGCAAAAACCCCATGCTTCTCTTCACTTCCCTGGGCATGGGCGCGCTTTTTCCTCTCCCATCCTCCTTACGCCCCTGTGTGCTCTGAGCTTGTCCCTGCACGGCGGCTTCTGCACGGCCGCTTTCCTTCTCCTCCTCTCCGCCAAAGCTCTCGCCCAGAGCCTGGCACTCCGCTTCCAGCCTTGCTTTCACCTTTTTTTCGTTGATGGTGAGCATCAATACGCCCACGGAAAAAATCATCAGGGCCCCCACACTGATAAACAGGGGCAGATAGCTGGGATGTTCTCCTTTCCCCACCAGAAGCTTGATCATGATCAGGGTATAAACGCCGCCTACCGCCCCCATCAGATTAATAATGGCGTTTCCCTTGCTGCGCAGCTTATTGGGCGTTAAGTCCGGCATCAGCGCCACCGCCGGGGAGCGATAGAGTCCCATGGAAATCAGAAGGGCAAAGAGGGCTCCCACAAAAAGCGGCAGGTTCGCCCTTTGATCCGCCATGGGGAGCAGCATAAGAAACACCACCGCAAGCAGGGTTCCCGCTGCGATAAAGGGCATTCTTTTTCCCATCTTCGTGTCCACCTTGTCCGAAAGGCTGCCGAACAGGGGCAGCAAAAACAGAGCCAGCACATTATCCGCCGCCATAATGGCTCCCGTAAGGGTTTCTCCCAGCCCAAATGTGCCCTGCAGCATCAGCGGAATGATATTATCATACATCTGCCAGAAGGCCGAGATCGACAAAAACGCCAGCCCGATAAAAAAAGTTCTTTTATAATTCAGCTTCATAGTCCATTTCCTTCCCGGAGCTTTCTCCCGAAGTACCCGCCAGAGGTACTCCCCATATCCTGTTAACAGTTCCATTTTACCATTTCGCAGCACAATTAACCATCTTTTTCTGAATTTGTTTCCAGCTTTTACACCCATCCGGGCGTTTCCCTGACCTCAATATGTAAATCAACCCACAAATTCCTTGCAAATTCCTCAGTTTTCTGTAAAATAGGTAAGGAAATGTAGCTATTCTCCCTGGACTTGGCAACCGTTTAGCCGAGTGCCGGACTATTACGGGGAAATCACAGATTGAGAGGAGTGTAACGAATATGATCAGTGCAAATAATGTAACCTTACGAATCGGAAAAAAAGCTCTGTTTGAAGATGTAAATATTAAATTCACGGAAGGGAACTGCTATGGTGTAATCGGCGCTAACGGCGCGGGAAAATCCACTTTCTTGAAAATTCTCTCCGGCGCTCTGGAGACCACCAACGGGGACGTGTCCATTACCCCGGGCCAGCGGCTCTCGGTTTTGGAGCAGGACCACTTTAAATATGACGAATATCCGGTGATGGATGTGGTTATCATGGGTAATGAACGGCTCTACCAGATCATGAAGGAAAAGGACGCCATTTACGCCAAGGAGGATTTCACCGACGAGGACGGCATCCGGGCCAGCGAGTTGGAGGGTGAGTTTGCGGAAATGGACGGCTGGGAAGCGGAGTCCAACGCGGCCATGCTCTTAAACGGCCTGGGCATCGACACCTCCCTCCACTACACCATCATGAAGGATTTAAACGGCAATGAGAAGGTTAAGATTCTCCTTGCCAAAGCCCTTTTCGGCAACCCGGACATTTTGCTTCTGGACGAGCCTACCAACCACCTGGATCTGGACGCCATCGCATGGCTGGAGGAATTTCTCATCGGCTTTGAGAACACCGTGATCGTGGTCTCCCATGACCGCTACTTTTTAAATAAGGTCTGCACCCATACCGCCGATATCGACTACGGCAAAATTCAGCTCTATGCCGGGAACTATGATTTCTGGTATGAGTCCAGCCAGCTTCTGATCAAGCAGATGAAAGAGGCCAACAAGAAAAAGGAGGAAAAGATCAAGGAATTACAGGAGTTCATCTCCCGCTTCTCCGCCAACGCCTCCAAGTCCAAGCAGGCCACTTCCCGCAAGCGCGCCCTGGAAAAAATCGAGCTGGACGACATCAAGCCTTCCAGCCGGAAATACCCTTATATCGACTTCCGCCCCGACCGTGAAATCGGCAATGAAGTCCTGACCGTGGAGGGTATCTCCAAAACCGTGAACGGCGAGAAGATTCTGGACAATATTTCCTTCATTGTGGGACATAACGACAAGATTGCCTTTGTGGGCGGCAATGAGCTTGCCAAGACCACTCTGTTCCAGATATTGATGGGCGAGCTTGAGCCGGACGAGGGAACCTATAAATGGGGCGTCACCACCTCCCAGGCCTACTTCCCCAAGGACAGCACCGCTGAATTTAACAACGATTATACCATCGTGGACTGGCTCACCGGCTACTCTCCCGTCAAGGATGTCACCTATGTCCGGGGCTTTTTGGGGCGGATGCTCTTTGCCGGGGATGACGGCGTAAAAAAGGTAAAGGTACTCTCCGGTGGCGAAAAAGTTCGGTGCCTTTTGTCCAAAATGATGATCAGCGGCGCAAACTGCCTGATTCTGGACGAGCCCACCAACCACCTAGATATGGAATCCATCACGGCTCTCAACAACGGCCTGATCAAATTCCCGGGGGTGGCCCTCTTTGCCTGCCACGACCACCAGTTTGTACAGACTACTGCCAATCGTATTATGGAGATTTTGCCAGGCGGAAGCCTCATTGATAAGATCACCACCTACGACGAATATCTGGCAAGCGACGAAATGGCAAGGAAACGTACCATCTACACCAAGCAGGCAGAAGAGGATGAAAACTGAGTATGAATGCTGTAGACCTGCATGTCCATTCCAACAAATCTGACGGCAGCTTTACCCCCGCCGCTCTGGTAGATTATGCCCTTGAAAAAGGGCTTTCTGCCTTTGCCCTGACCGATCACGATACCACTGACGGTATTGACGAGGCTCTTTTGGCAGCCCGGGGCAAGCCCATTGAGGTGATACCCGGCATTGAGTTTTCCACAGAATACAAGGGCAAGGATATTCACATCGTAGGGCTTTACATGGATTACAAAAGCGATTATTTCAAACGGCGTCTGGTGAACTTTGTCAGAGGACGCACCATCCGCAACCAGGAAATGTGCCGCCGTCTGACAGAACACGGCTTTCCCGTCACCTATGAAGAGCTGATGGCAGAGTTTCCGGACTGCGTCATCACCCGGGCCCATTATGCCCGTTTCATGCAAAGTCGGGGTTATGTCAAAACCGTAAAGGAAGCTTTCGACAAATACATCGGGGACGGGTGCCCCTGCTTTATCCCCCGCAAAAAAATCACCCCCATGCGGGCGGTGGAAATCATCTTAAAGGCAGGGGGATTCCCCATTCTGGCCCACCCCCTGCTCTACCATTTCTCCAAAAAAGAGCTGGATGAGCTGGTAAGCCTTCTAAAGGAAATGGGGTTGCAGGGCATAGAGGCCCTCTACAGCACTCATACCCCTGCGGATGAAAGGGAAATACGCGCCCTGGCCGCCAAATACGGTCTGTGCATCAGCGGCGGTTCGGATTTTCACGGCGTCGCAAAACCCGGCCTGGATCTGGGAAAGGGCTATGGAAAGCTTTTTATCCCCCAGGAGGTTTTAACGCACATCCAAGACAGGCATCTCTGGATGCGCTCCCATCCGGAGCAGCTTCGGCATACCAAAATCCTTTTCACCGATCTGGACGGTACGCTGCTGAATTCCGACAAGCAGATCGGCAGCTATACCAGAGAGGTACTCCACGCCTGGACGGCGGCAGGCCACAAGCTTGTGCTCTGCTCCGGCCGGGACATTAACAGTGTCACCGATGTAAAAAATTATCTGGGCCTTGACCTGCCCGGCATGTATCTCATTGGCTATAACGGAGGGCAGATTTATGACTGTACTGCCCGCAAGACCCTTTTCAAAACCACACTGACCATTCCCCAGACCCTCCATATCATAGGAGAAGCGGAAAAAGCCGGCGTCCACGTTCACACCTATTCGGACACCCACATCATCGCCTGCCGGGAGGATGAAGAGCTTCATTATTACAAACACGCCATCAGCACTCCCGTCCTGCTCTGTCCTGAGCTCGCCATAGGCGATGCCATAGCCATGGATGACGATGGCAAAACGGATAGCGAAGCTAACCACAAGGCTAGCGGCAAAGCTAACGGCAAGACTAATAGCAAGGCCAGTACACGTGATAGCCTTGTCCCTGTATTAGGAGAAGGCCCCTGTAAATGTATCGGTATCGAGTTGAAGGACGCCGAAAAGCTGGAGCGCTTTCGGCTCTCCCTGCTGCCCTGGGCGGAAAAGGAGAAGATCTCCATGATCTATTCCAGTCCCATCTATCTGGAATTTTTCCCCTCCGCGTCGGGCAAAGGCGCCGCTCTCAAGACTTTGTGTAAGCTTTTGGGCATTCATCCCTATTTTTCCGTAGCGGCCGGGGATGCCCAGAACGATCTCTCCATGATTGAGGCCTCCGGCATGGGAATCGCTATGTCAAACGCCGCTGAGGCGGTACGGTTTGCCGCCACCACCATCACCCCCTACGACAATGACCACGACGGGTTAGCCCATGCCCTGGTGGACTTGATCTGAACGGCTTCACCTTTTATCACTGTAAACAGGAGACCTTCCATTGAAAAAGAATCTGCTTCTGATTTTACTATCCTGCATAGCGGCAGCCTTTGTTTTCCTGCTGGCAGCCAGAGTCTTTTTTCCCCAAAGACGGGGAGAAAAGACCGGCTCTGCCCCGGAAAAAGAAAGCGCTGCCTTTTCCGCCTCCGAAACCAGTCCTGATAGGGAGGAGGAACAGATAACAATCCTCCTAAAGTCTGGCGGCGGCACCGAGATCACCGCCCATGATCTCCAAAAAGAAAGCCATGGTGTGGAGAAAAAGGGAGATATCATCACCATTACCCAAAAAGGCCGCTACCGAATTCAGGGCGTTTTGGAGGAAGGACAGCTTCGCGTGGATGCCGGGAAACAGGATCTAGTGGTGCTGATTCTGGCCGGGATGGAGATCGCCAACACCAAAGAGGCGGCCATCCATGTGGAACAGGCCGAAAGCGTTCTTCTTTTTCTGGAGGAAAATACCATCAACCAGGTACAGAGCGGTAACAAGACTCTCATCCAAAACCTGATCCAATCAGAAGAGGCCCAAAGCCTCTCTGGCAAGGATAATACCGAGGATGCCAAGGGAGCGGCCATTTATGCCAAAGACGATCTGGCTCTTGCAGGAAGCGGAGCCCTGAAGGTGGTGGGCGGCGTCAACAACGGGATTCACACCAAAAAACGTCTCGCCATTGAGGATGGAAATCTGGAAGTGCGTGCCCTCAATCACGGCATCAAGGGAAAGGACTGCGTCACCATAAAGGGGGGCAGCTTCCTGATTTTCTGCGGGGGAAGCGCCCTGCGTTCGGACGACGATACGGGGGAAGGCTACGGAGAAGTGGAGATCACAGGCGGCAGTTTTTCCATCCGGTGCGGGGAAAAGGGCGTGCAGGCCCTGACAGCGCTCCGCTTTTTAGGCGGGAATCTGGAAGTTAGCGAGTCCTACGAGGGAATGGAGGCCAATCAGGTTCTGATCTCCGGCGGAAGGATAGACATAAGCGCCAGGGACGACGGCATCAACGCCTGCGGCGAGACCCCCTTTCCCAATCTGGTCATCAGCGGCGGCGAGATTCACATAAACGCCCAGGGAGACGGCCTGGATTCCAACGGGAATCTTTCGATAGAAGGCGGAACCACCCTCATAGACGGGCCCGAAAGCGACAAGGACGGCCCTCTGGACTATGGAAATGAAAACGGAGGCGTCTGCCTGATCAGCGGCGGTACCGTTCTTGCCATCGGCAGCGCAGGTATGGCCCAGACCTTTGGCGCCGCTTCCTCCCAGCCCTCTTTTCGCGCCATTCTGGATAGCCCTTACCAGGCAGGCTGCGCCCTCCAAATTTCCGACAAACAGGGAAAGCTACTGATTCAGCACCAGACCATAAAAAAAGGCGCCTCCGTGGTCTTCAGCTCCCCGGAGCTGAAAACAGGGGAAGCTTATCTGCTGGAAATCGGGGATGAGAAGGTTTCGGTTACTGCCCGGTGAGATCTATCTTTTTTCAAAGGCATGTACCCAATCCAGCTTAAACAGGGCAGCCAAAAAGGTGATAGAGCTTAAGGTCCAGGTCAGCGGATAGGCCCAGGAAACTGTCTGGAATACCGGAAATTCCTTTACCGCCAGAGTCACGTAGATAATGCGCACACCGCACCAGAACAGCAGCATAGTGACCATCGGCACAAAAGCCTTGCCGCAGCCTCTCATAACCCCCGCCGCACAGTGGGAAAAGGCCAGCAAAAAGAAGAAAGGGGCCACCACCCTGGAATGGATGATGCCATATTGCACCGCATCCTCTGCACTGACAAAAAACCGCAGGGCATAGGGCGCCCAGAAATAAAAAACCACGCCGATCAGTTCTGCCAGTACCATCCCTGAGAGAATCCCAAAGGCCGCTCCTTTTTTGGCCCTGCCATATTCCCCGGCGCCTAAATTCTGGCTGATAAAGGTGGGAAGCACCATGGACATACTCATGATGGGCAGAAACACAAAGCCCTCGATCTTAGCGTAAGCGCCGTGCCCGGATATGGCATAAGCGCCAAAGGCATTGATGTTGCTCTGAATCACAATGTTTCCCACACTGATCACCGCATTCTGAATCCCGGTAGGCAGCCCCTGGCCGATCACCTGCGCCATAACATCTCTATAAAAATGCAATTTGCGAAAATCCAGGCGTACACTCTCGTCCTCCTCCCGGCACATCCGCACCAGACACAAAAGAACACTGAGCCCCTGGGCAATTACCGTAGCCAGGGCAGCTCCCCTCACTCCCCACTGAAACCCTGCCACAAAAAGCAGATCCAGGGCCACATTTACCAGGGAAGACAAAATCAGATAGTACAGAGGATGCAGGCTGTCCCCTAACGCCCGCATGATGGACATACAGATATTATAGAGAATCACCGTGGAAACCCCGGCAAAATAAATCCGGAAATAGGCCAGGGAATGAGGCATCACAGAATCCGGCGTTTTCATCAGCTCAAGCAGTCCGGGGATAAAGGCCAGCCCTACCACCGTTGCCAGCACCGAGGCCAGGATTCCAAAGAGAAAATTCGTATGGATTGACTTTTCCACCATTTCCCTGTCCTTTGCGCCGAAATACCGGGAAATGATCACCCCTCCGCCTATGGCAATCCCGTTAAAAAATCCGATAATCAGGAAGGTAAGACTCCCTCCTGAGCTGACTGCCGCAAAGGCGTCATTGTCCGCAAAATTCCCCACAACCCAGGCGTCCGCCATATTATAGAACTGCTGCAAAAGCTGCCCCAGAAAAAGAGGGATGGCAAACTGGATAATCCCTTTGACAATGGAATCTTTCGTCAGGTCAACGCCCGGGGCGTGATTGTGCGCGTGATTGCTGCGTGTATGAAAATACTTTTGTAGGTTGATCATCTGTCGTTACTCCTTTGCTCCATTTATGAATTTCTTTATGTACCCTTGCACATAAAAAAACACTGGAATCCCGAATACACGGTACTTTCAGCGTTTTTAAGGGTTGGGCTATTCAATTAAGAATAACAGCTCGTAGGGGAATCGAACCCCTGTTTCCGCCGTGAGAGGGCGGCGTCTTAACCGCTTGACCAACGAGCCATCTACCTGGAACACACCTTCAACAATTCTGTCATGTGCATCCGACTTGATTATTTTATTATAAATTGACAAATATTGCAAGCATTATTTTAAAAATCTTTCGAAAATTTTGTATTTTTTCAGGAACATAACAAACTATACAAAGTCTATTCAATTATCCGAGCAGTAATTGAGTGGTATGCTGACCTGTGATATTATATTATATAGTAATGCAGAGTCTAGTAAAAAACTGGAAAATCAAAGAACCACAAAAGGAGAAGAAGAATACAAATGATTATCGTGATCACCATCATCATATTTGTCCTGGGCGCTTTGCTCTGTCTGGTGAAAGGAAAAAATTTTGAAAATTGCAGGCCCAAGATTGTAAGAAAGACCTTGGAATTCTTTTCCAGGAGCGATTTAAACGGATATTTTGTCAATACCATGGTTGCCTTTCTGGGAATCACCACTGCAATTGCCTTTTCAAATTTCAATACAGCCAGGCAGGAGCAAAAATGGACCACTGAATTTATAGAAGATGTTTTGCTCACGGAATTCGATACCAAAATAACCCTGATGAGGGAGGCGATCTCGGGAATGAATAACGATCCTGGCCAGGAAGCGAGAAGCGATACAAAAGGGCCAGCGGGAGGGGAAATCTCCATCAATGTGGAGGAACCCTCCAACCCGGAAAAGCTCTTCGACGCAATGAAAATCTATCCAATCACACCGGTATCCTCTCTGGATATGCTGCTGACAGACTCACCCTATAAGTACACAATCTCCCGGTACAGCTACAGCGCGCTTACGGATTGCAGGATGAATTTTACCGTGCAAAAAGCCAGAATAGACAATTCGGACAGTATAGCGGAAATGACAGAGCATTTATGGAGGATGTCCTGCGACTTTGAGCGGGCATATAAAATTGCCCTGATAGAGTTACGATACCAAAAAAATGAAATCAGCGAGGACGATGTCTATCGGGAAATAGACAAGCTCTATGACGAATTGAGGGAAAACCGAGACTCCATCGTTGCGGGTTCCTAAATGTGATTTCCAGCCTGATCCCGCTTGCTTCCCGGATTCGTTTCCCACCGGCTATATTTTCCATCACCGACACATGCTTTGGCCCGTATCCAGGTTTACCGGTGCAATTAAGTCTCATTCCTCCTCATCCCCGAAGGCGCGACTCCGAATTTTTTCTTGAACAGCTTACTGAAATGATAGGCGTCCTCATACCCCACCCGGGCGGAAACCTCCTGGATACTCAGGGAAGGCTCCTCGAGAAGCAGCTCCTTAGCCTTTTCCATGCGGATCTCAATCAGCCAGTGGATGGGGGTCTCCCCAGTTTCTGCCTTGAATATCTTTGAGATGTAAAAGGGGCTTAAATACATATTTCCCGCGATCTGATCCAGGGAAATCTTCTGGGCATAGTTCTCCTCGAAATAGTCTACGATCTTTTCGACTACATATTTACGGTTTGCTGACTCAAAGGAGCACTGTCTCATAGGCCGCTGTTTCCGGGGCTGTTCCTGTTCCCGCAGATAAAGCACCAGCATCTGCATGGCATAGGCTTTCATCATAAAATGCCTGCCAAGCCGTCCCATTTCTTTTTCCGCCTCCATATAAATACACAGCCGGCTCAGCTTCATCTTGAGCTCTCCCGAGGTATGCAGGATTGGGCCTTCCTCTGCCATCGGAAGATTATTTCTTTCAAGCCCCTCCAGCTGGATATCTGTGAGTCCCACATAAAATTCCACCGTGGGCCCGCCGCTCTCCCCCACAAGGGCCTGATGGTTATTTCCCGCATTGATCAGGATAAGATCTCCCTCGCCGATCTCATAGACCTTATCCGCAATCCTGTGACGGCCTCTGCCGGACATTACATAACAAAACTCCAGATGCT
Source organism: uncultured Lachnospiraceae bacterium (assembly GCA_949949005.1). Lineage (GTDB taxonomy): Bacteria > Bacillota > Clostridia > Lachnospirales > Lachnospiraceae > Suilimivivens. The sequence continues at coordinate 118,855 of CATLHM010000007.1, read as the reverse complement.
CGTGCTTATGGTACTTTTCCTCGTCCTCCCTGCGTATCCCTTTCCATGTGAAAAGAAAGGTAGGGTTAAAATTTTCCTGTAATACAATGTCTGTCTGGCTCATCATCCTTTCCCCTTAATTTCCGATTTAATGTGTTTTCGTATTTTCTTTGCCGCATAGCAATTTTTGACAGCTAACCTGCAAGAATATACATTTCCTTTTTACCTCAAATTAATAAAATTGACAATAGTTATTTTGAAAAGTAACTATAAATTTTTTCAGCTTACCAGAAAGGAAGGTTAATTTATGACACCACTGAAATGGTTCTGGGGTTTCCTGAAAAAGTACTGTGTTCTGATGCTGGTGGGACTTCTTATGACCACCGTGATCGCCGTTCTGGCCATTGTCAATCCCTATATTTCCGGTCTCATCGTGGACAACGTCATCCAGGGAGGCGAGCTTGCCCTTCTTCCCAGGCTGATTCTCGTCCTACTCTCGGTGACGCTGGTAAGGGGTATTCTGCGCTTTGCCCACCAGGTGATCTTCGAGACCTGCTCCCAGGGGGTGCTCTATGACATGCGGGACCGGTTTTTCCGCAGGCTGCTGATGGAGGATTTTGCTTTTTTCAGCCGCAAAAAGACCGGCGATCTGATGAGCCGCCAGACCGGGGACATGGATGCTATCCGGCACTTTGTGGCCTACATAATTTATGCGGTTTACGAAAATCTCCTGATGTTTATTTTTGCCCTGGGCATGATCTTTACCGTGAATGTAAAGCTGGCACTGTGCATGGTCTTTGTCCTGCCCTTTACTGCCCTGACCACCTTCCGCCAGTCCAGGGCGGTACGCCCCACCTTTGCCCGGATCAGGGATCGCTTCTCTTCCCTGAACTCCTTCGTCCAGGAAAATGTCAGCGGTAACCGGGTGGTGAAGGCCTTTGCAAAGGAGGATTTCGAGATCGAAAAATTCAATCGGGAAAATGACGCCTATCAGCAGGCCCAGCTCGCTTCTTCCCGGGTATGGATGAAGTATCTTCCCGTCTTTGAAGTGCTCTCCTACCTGCTCAACGTGATCTTGATGCTCTACGGCGGTTATATGGTGATCCAGGGGGAGATTTCCCTTGGAAATCTGGTTACGGTTAACGGTTATCTGTGGATGCTCAACGGCCCCCTGCGTATGGCCGGATGGTGGGTCAACGATATCCATCGTTTTATCACCTCCGTGGAAAAGATTTATGATACCTATGTGGAGGAGCCTTCTATCAAAATGCCTGCAGTTCCTGTGGAGAGCCGCCATATGGAGGGAAATGTGGAGTTTAAGAATGTGTCCTACTCGGCAGACGGGGAAAGCATTGTGAGCGACATTAGCTTTACCGTCAAAAAGGGGCAGACCATCGGTATCCTGGGCTCCACCGGGGCGGGCAAATCCACTATTATGAATCTGCTCTGTCGCTTCGTGGACGCCACCACCGGCCAGGTTCTGGTAGACGGTGTGGATGTCAGGGATTTAAATCTCCACGAGCTGCGGGATAATATCGGTATGGCGATGCAGGATATTTTCCTCTTTTCCGATACCATTGAGGGCAATATCTCCTACGGCCGTCCCAACTGCTCCTTTGAGGATATCCACGATGCCGCCGTCATGGCGGACGCCAACCACTTTATCCAGAGAATGCCGGAAGGGTACGATACCATTGTGGGTGAGAGGGGCGTGGGACTATCCGGCGGCCAGAAGCAGCGTATTTCCCTGGCAAGGGCTCTGCTCAAAAAGCCCTCTATCCTGATTCTGGACGATACCACCTCTGCGGTGGACATGGAAACGGAAAGCTACATTCAGGGACAGTTAAAGAAGCTGGGCGGCCAGTGTACCATCTTTGTCATTGCCTATCGGATTTCTTCCATCAAGGATGCGGATCTGATCCTGGTAATGGACAATGGACGCATTATAGAGAGGGGTACCCACCAGGAGCTTCTCTCCCAAAACGGTTACTATGCCAGCGCTTTCCGCCATCAGTACGGGGAAATCCCCTCCCAGGCGGAAATGCTCCGCGCCGGTTTTGTGCCGTCGCCTGAGCTTGCCTGAGGGAAAATGAATCCTACCTGAAAGTGACTGATATCTGCCAAAACAGCACAGAAAAGAGGGAGTATTATGGCACGAAATAAATATGATGTAGATGAAATTCTGGAAGATAAATTTGATATCAACCAATTAAAAAGACTTTTGGGTTATTTAAAGCCCTACCGCAAGCGCTTCGCCTCGGTGGCCGTACTGATGCTCACCGCCTCCGCTTTCACCATGCTGATTCCCCAGTTCTTTCTGCGGATCATGGATGAATGCATTCCCGCAAAGGATATGAAGGGTGTGGCCTTTTACAGCGCCCTGACTTTGCTTGCCGCCCTGTATTCGGCTTTCAGCCTGCGGTATAAGATCAAACACACCAATATCATCGGCCAGCAGATCATTCATGACCTGCGGTACGATATTTTCCGACATTTACAGGATCTGCCCTTTTCCTACTATGACAACAGGCCCCACGGCAAGATTCAGGTGCGGGTGGTCAATTACGTGAACAGCTTAAGCGATCTGCTCTCCAACGGTATCGTCAATACCATCACAGATCTGTGCAACCTGTTCTTTATCGTGGCCTTTATGCTCCTGACCAATGTGCGGCTGACCCTGCTTTGCCTCTGCGGACTTCCTGTGCTGGCTGTGGTGGTGGTCTTTATCAAAAGAAAGCAGCGCAAGGCGTGGCAGATTCAAAGCAACAAGCAATCCAACTTAAACGCTTATATTGCGGAGAGCATCAATGGCATCCGGGTGACCCAGTCCTTTGTCCGCGAGGAAATGAACAGCAATATCTTCAACAATTTGAGCAGCAGCTACCGGAAAGCCTGGATGCATGCCTGTATGTATAACTTTACCATGGGTCCCTCTGTGGATATAATTTCCATGGTAACCACCTCCGCCATCTATGTACTGGGGATTCACTGGATGTTTGACAGCGCCACCCCTATCACCACAGGCGTGCTGGTAGCTTTCACCGCCTATGTAGGCAGGTTCTGGGCCCCCATCAATACCCTGGCCGGCTTTTATAACTCCCTGCTCACTGCCATCTCCTATCTGGAACGCATTTTTGAGACCATTGACGAGCCTGTCTCCGTAAAAGACGCGCCGGATGCAACAGAAATGCCCCTGATCAAAGGGGATGTGACCTTCGAACATGTAACCTTCAGTTATGAACCGGAAGTCAAAATACTGGACGACGTGAATTTCCACGCCAAAACCGGGGATACCTTCGCCATTGTAGGCCCTACCGGAGCCGGAAAGACCACGCTGGTAAATCTCCTGAGCCGTTTTTATAACCTGGACAGCGGGCGCATCCTCATCGACGGAACCGATATCTCCAAGGTAACCATTCACTCACTGAGAGCCCAGATGGGCGTCATGATGCAGGACAGCTTTATCTTCGCCGGAACCATCATGGACAATATCCGCTACGGCAATTACACCGCCACGGACGAGGAGGTCATCCGGGCCGCCAAGACGGTCTGCGCCCACGACTTTATCATGGAGATGGAAAACGGTTATTACACGCAAGTCAATGAAAGGGGAAGCCGCCTTTCGGTAGGCCAGCGCCAGCTCATCTCCTTTGCCCGGGCTCTCCTTGCCGACCCCAAGATTCTCATATTGGATGAGGCTACCTCCAGCATTGACACGGAGACGGAGATCATACTGCAAAAGGGATTGAACGAGCTCTTAAAAGGGCGCACCTCCTTTATCATCGCCCACCGTCTCTCCACAATCAAGAACGCTTCCTGCATTATGTATGTGGATCAGGGAAATATTCTGGAGAAGGGGACACATGAAGAGCTGATGGCTCGGAATGGGGAGTATTACAGGCTGTATATGTCGCAGTATGCGAATTGTGCGTGATATTTGGGGATGAGGAGTATTTATTTTTTTCTGTCTATACTAAAGAAAGTATTATAGCAACAGATGTTGCTACAAATTATTCTCCGTATATTTTTGATACGTATTGACTCCATGCGTGCCAAATGATAATATAATAATATGTGGAGGAAAACAATATGCCAATGAAGCCGAGGGAAATGGAAAAGTTAATTCTTGCTGACGGATGGATCTATAAAAGTCAGGAAGGCTCTCATAAGCATTATGTTCATCCCACAAAATCCGGTAAGGTTACAATCCCATTTCACCACGGCAAGGACTTAAACAAAAAACGGAAAATTCCATAAAAAAGCAGGCAAAACTTCTTTAATGTTTCTGCTGTAGTCCCTATATTTAAGGAGGTTGAAACTATGTTATCTATGTATCCAGCTTGTTTCTTTCATGATGAGGATGGCTATTCCGTTGTATTTCCTGACCTGAACTGGCTGGCTACACAAGGAGATACATTTGAAGAGGCCATGGAGATGGCTGTCGATTGTCTGGCCGGTTACCTTTATAGCTGTCAAAAAGATGGAGATGCTATTCCCGTCCCATCCAAGCTATCGGAAATTAATCCACAGGCAATTGCCCGAGAACTTGACCCTGACTCTTCTGTGTGTGAAGCGATCGTTAATATGGTTTCTGTGGATGTAAATGCCTATGCAAAACAACACTTTGAAAAATCTGTCAGAAAAACGCTCACTATTCCGGCCTGGCTCAATGCTGCCGCTCTGGAAATGAACATCAACTTTTCACAGGTTTTGCAGGAAGCTCTTCTTGCCAAGGTACAGGCCAGATAGCTGTCAATGGAAAGGCCACGCAACAGGCTTCAATACCTGCTGTGTAGCCTTTTTCAAATATAATTTCTTTCGCGTGTATTTTCTCAACTTTCCAGTATTTATAGGCTTTTCCACCCATCAACATCTATGTAATTTGCACTCTTCCCTTATTTTTTCCCTTTTAAGGACGCTATAAGGAAAAAAGTGTTGTTTTCGTTTTAATCATTCCCCACTACCTTATCAAGAAGCCTTGCTCAGGATTGCCTTGCGGAACGCTTTCTGCATGTTCAAGGCGTTGTCTTTGAAAAAGAACTCCCTGTGTACCAAAGCAAAAGGAGGATGGGCTTTCTGTGCCTGATTACCTTTCCTTTAATGCTTTTGCCACAAATTTTATACCGAAATCTGAGACATATCCGAAAGTTGCACCGCTTATCATCGTCTATTTTGCCATAGATAATTATCTTAGAATTTGCGGAAAGCAAACTCACAGTATGGTTTTAAATATTACAGTGTTAGTGACTACTATAAAAAAATGCGTTCTGTATAAACAACGAACAAAACATCTTGAACCATTCCTTACGTTTTGGATCATTAAAAACAAGCATTGCTGTCTCAAAATCAATACCATGTTTTTTAATCGTTTTTACCTTCATCCCATTTAAATTTCAAAATATAGTCCCCACTGCCCTTCAGCTTATATTTTCCGCTTGTTCGTTTTCCTTCGTAAAAAATATCAAAATTTCTCAAGCTATGTCAAGATATTTATGGTATTCTTAAATGGGAGATAAAGTAATGTCAGATAGCCGTTTATTCAAAATTTTATATTATCTTTTAGACAAGGGACACTCTACTGCTTCCGAATTAGCCACCAAATATGAAGTTTCTACAAGAACAATTTACCGTGATGTGGAAGCATTAAGCAGCGCAGGTATTCCAATCTATGCCGAAACCGGGAGAAACGGCGGGATATACTTATTACAAGATTTTATTCTGGATAGAGTAATATTATCCGAAAAAGAAAAGCAGGAAGTTTTGACAGCGATACAAAGTATCTTGGCTACCGGTTATATTGACGGAAAAGAAATCCTGACAAAGTTATCAGCGCTTTTCAACGTAAATACAAGAAATTGGCTTGAAGTGGATTTTTCACGTTGGGGAAAATGTGCTTTTGATAACTCAAAATTTGAAATATTAAAAACAGCAGTAATTCAATGCAAAGAAATAAAGATAGAATATGAAAATACTAAGAGCGAAAGAAGTAAGCGCATCATCCAGCCATTAAAACTATCCTATAAGTCAAAAGAATGGTATTTGAAAGCGTTTTGCACGGAAAAGCAGGATTTTCGTATATTCAAGTTAAATCGCATATTGGAGTTGGAAATATTAGAGAATACATTTATACCAAGAGCATACCCAGAGCAAAAAAAGAATTTACAAAAGCTATGCTCCCGGATAGTCCTTTTGTTTTCAAAAGAAATTGCGTATCGTGTTTATGATGAATTTGACGAATCACAAATTGAATATCAAAAAAATGGAGATTTAATTGCCCGTGCTGAAATGCCTGTTGATCAATGGCTTATTGGTTATCTACTTTCATTCGGAGCATATGTTGAAATAATTGAACCAACTTATTTAAAAGCCATTTTAGCTGCACAGGCACAAGAAATTTATAAGAAAAATAAACCTTGACAAAAGGTGTCAAAATATGTGTGTTATATTCAATATCATACTTATATCCCGATAAAAGCAAAATAAATCTCGGTTTTGCGGTGAGGTAAAAATGAGTAAATTTAGATTGGAGGGCGGCCATGTACGAGAGAATGCTGAATAAGCAGCTTATTCCAACTGTAGAGGAAATGGCAGCGTATTGTTCGGGCAATGCAGAACGCTTTTCTATGATAAATGATTGGCTAACTACTACGTTTCATACAGAGCAGAAAGTGGTTTTCCCTTATGGCAATAAATACGGTTGGGGAATCGGACATTATAAAAAGAAAAAGCTCATGTGTAATATCTTTGCTGAAGATGGCGCATTTACAGTCATGATGAGATTAACAGATGCGCAGTATGCAGCGGTTTATGGGGAGCTGAAAAAATACACCCAAGAACACATTGATCATAAATATCCTTGTGGCGATGGAGGCTGGATACATTATCGGGTTATCTGCCAGGAACATTATGAAGATATCAAGAAACTGTTAGAAGTAAAAACGCAATAATTCCCGTTATATTAGAACCAAAACAGGAGGAAAGATACAATGAATATAAAACATCCGCAGGAAAATATTATTAAAACCTATGACTTCAACGGAATTATTGTTGATTTAATTGAATGGAGCGACACTGTCTGGTGCGGAAAGGTTGGCTATGCAGACAATAATGCTGATGAACCGAATGTTGAAAAAATTATGGAAGATTTTATGTCTGTCTCCGACTTACCAAACAGCCGTGAAGATAATTGGGATATTTGCATGAGTTTGAATTATCTTTCATACGAACGCCCCAGCGGCGTAATGTTTGGATTTCTTGTTGCAACTGATGTTCAGCCTGATTCATATGATATTTGCAAAATCCCCGCCGCAAAATTTTTGAGAATAAGAATGTGTGACGAAACTGCAAGAGCACTCGGACACGAACCGTGGACGGGCGGCATACCGCCATATCAATGGATTGGAGAACAAATAGCCCCTAACCTCGGCTATACTTATGGCAATGACACACTACCAATCGTTGAATATTATGGTTTTTTCAAACCGGAAGATGGTACTCATGAGTATTGTTACTTGTATGTTCCAGTGCAGAAAAATAATGCTATGGCAAAATAAATTTTGTATCAGTAAAACGCAGGCTCTTACGCCTGCGTTTTATATTTACCCTGCACTATTATCCTTCCACGATCAGATACCTGCCGTCGCCTACATCAAAGACCTCGTCCGCCTCAAGGATTTCATCTCCCTGAGCCCCGTCCACATCAAGGCCTTCCTCCTCAAAAAACTCCCAGATTTCATCGATAGAATTCACTACCACTGCCAGGCTCTCCTCAAGAAAGGCCTCCGCTTCTTCCAGGGAAGAAGCCACATCCTCCTCCGGGAACAACTGTCCCTGGTTGTCTAAAAAGCATTGTAATACCGCATCGTCAAATTCGTGCATATTTTCTCCTCCTTGATAAAACAAACTAGTGGTACTTTTATTATGCTTGAACAGGGCTATGCCGTCAATACCAATCCTTACAAAATTTATACCAATCGTTTATGCAAAGTATAGATACCCTAAGCGGCTTAAAAAAGCTCCCGGCTGATCACCTGGTAAACCCCCTTTTCGGCCCAGCCCGGGCAAATCCTTCCTGCCGCTTCCTTTACCTTGGGAGTAGCTGTTTCCACTGCATAACTAATCCCTGCGGCAAGCATCATGCCGATGTCGTTGTCATTATCCCCGAAAGCCATAAGCTCTTCACGCCGGATGCCAAGGGTCTGAGCCAAAATCTGAAGCCCCCGGCCCTTATCCACCGACCTGTCCATAAAGTCTACCCACTCTTCTCCCGCCATACAGACTTTGACTCTCTCCTGCCAGGAGGGGATAAACAGACCCTCCCCCAGTGTACGGATGCTCCCCTTTTTGTAAACCGCAATCTTAATGATCTCCTCTTCCCGGGCAAGCACGTCCTCCACCTGCCTGAAGTTATTATGATAGCCATAGGTAAGCAGATCAAGGAAGTCCTGGTCTTTGCTTTCGATCAGGCTCCCTCCGGGCGTGGAGATCACCGCCTCGCATTCCCCGTAGTGGGGGCGGAGCATTCTCATGATCCCCTCTATATCCTCCCGCTTCATGGGCGTCACGGAAATATCCTTATGCCGGTAACGGATGTGCGCGCCGTTTTCCGCGATATAGGCAATATCCTCCGCCACCTCCCTGAAAACATTTTTAAGGCTTGCATACTGTCTGCCGCTGGCGGCACAGAATAAAATTCCTCTTTCCTTAAGCTTTCTGATGGTATCAGCCATCTCCGGATACAGATCCGGCGTTGAATCCTTAATCAAGGTTCCGTCTACATCCGATGCAATTAAACGTATCATATAATCTCCTTAAGCTCCTGATATAATCTTCCCACCGGCAGGCCCACTACATTATTATAATCTCCGCATATCCCTCTGATAAAAGCCGCGCATTTGCCCTGAATCCCGTAGGCCCCGGCCTTGTCCATGGGCTCGCCGCTCTCCACATAAGCGCAGATCTCCTCCCGGCTCATGGGGTACATGGTCACATCCGTTTTTTCATGGAAGGAAAGCCTGCGTGGCTTACCTTCTCCCCCATCTGCGATCAGCAGCGTCACTCCCGTATAGACCTGATGAGTCTTTCCCTGGAGGAGAGAAAGCATCCTGACTGCATCCTCCCCGTCCTTGGGCTTTCCCATAATCTGATCCCCGAGGGCAACCACCGTGTCGGCTCCCACCACCACGAAACAATCCGGCTTTCCCTGTCCTGCCAGGCCACTCGGCTCTTTCCCTGTCCTCTGCTCTTGACCTGTCCTCTGCCCTTGTCCTGTCCTCTGCTCTCCTGTCTCGCTCTGCCCTTCTTCCACTCTCAGTCCTTCGTCCACCAAAATCTTTTTGAAAACCGCCTCCGCTTTGCTGGCAGAAATTTCCTCCACCATCTCCCAGGGCTTATGGCTGGCGGCAGTTTCATCCGCATCACTGACCATCACCTGATAGGGAACGCCGATCTGGGTAAGCAGCTCCCTGCGCCTTGGCGAGGCGGAGGCCAAAATAATCGTATACTCTTTATTCAGCATAGTTTGTATCCTTTTTATAAAATTTATGAATTTTAAAACTTTCTTTTTTGCTATCCTGCAAAACTAGCGTAAGGCAACTATCAGCTCCTCCCCACAAGAGAAAGGCTACGGGAATAAAACCTCATCGCCCACATAGATTTCAAACCATCTTACAGTTCCTACCTTTGTATAATGGGAAGCAATTTCCTCCGGCATATAATCTTCGGGGACGGTGTAGATAAACACGGCCAGCGCATTTTTGTCGCCGTAAAAGCTGCCGTGCTCCGATTCATAGTAGCTGCAAATACTTAGCTCCAGGGATTGGGTATCTGACAAAAACGTTCCGAATTTATGGTTTGCATCAATCCCTTTACAAATATGCGCTGTATCCGGATCATTTACAAAAAACACGGATTCCACGTCTAAGGTGTTAAAGTAGTCGCACAGCTCCACCGCGTAAGAGGTTCGGTCCCATCGCCTGATCACCTCCACGTTGTTTCCAGCCATCAAAAGTGCCAAAGCAGCGCCTGAGAGAAGCAGCAGGATATTCTTCTGAAACCCGTTCCATTTTTCCTCCCACTCATCCAGTTGTATTCCCAGGAGCAAAAGAAGAGGGACTGCACCTATCAGATAATAACGGTATTCAATGTGCGTATTGGTAGAATACCTGGAATCCGCTATCAATAACACCAGGAAGTTAAACAGGGGCAGGACTGTAAGGAAATCTCTCACATCCGGTCTCTGCCTCTTCTGAAACAGGCTGACCATGCGAACCCCCAGGACAATCAAAAGCAGTACGACAAACCCCATTTTCAGACAGTACCAGATCCCCACAGGCGACAAGGCTCTGATGTCCTCTGAAAATGTTGCGCCGAATACATCGAATATTCCTCTGACACAGGCCCTGAAATTAATAGCATAATTCTCTATTTTGGTCAGCATCATACCGTTTCTCGAAATAAGACCATAAAACTTTTGGTGAAGGAAATAGCCTGTTCCAAAAACAAGAACGCTTCCGACAGCAAGTCCTATCTGTGAGCGGCGGTATCTGCCTGCCCCTGCGCCCGTTTTCAGAATATCCAGTATCATACAGCCAAATAAGGGAAAAATGCCGCAAAGCATCACATAAAATCCGGTAGAAAATGAAGTGACAAACAAGAGGAAAAAGTATAACAATAAGACTATCGCTTTTAGTCCTTTTTCTCTTCTCCTTTCCCCCTGCTTTTCAAAAAGCATAAAGAGCCAGATGAAAAGCAAAGGGACTAATGTTTTCAGAGAATAGCAGGCTCCCCCATAAAACATCATATTAAAATATTCCAGCATTCCGAAGGAATAGGGAGTCAAAACCAGACACAGAGTAAAAAACAGATAACGCTTCTTTACTTGCAGCCCTCTGAAAATACCGCAAATCGTCACGATATACAGCGCTACATAGATCATATTGGCAATTCCCACAGCGGTATATATATTATGTATCAAATAATAGACCGGTACCGCAAACAGGAAGGTTGCGTCAAGCTCCATGGAGGTGGTGTGATTCCAGTTTTCAAGATTTAACGTACCGTTTTTGATTACCTCCTGAAAATGATAAATCGTATTGGCAAAGTCGCTGTCCAATGAATTACGTATATCGGAAAAGTTAAAATAAACAATCATTCCGATCTGAAACAGCAACAGTAACGAAAAGTACCCCCCCCCGAACAAATTTTACGATTTTATCCTTAATGATACTCTGCTTCTCCATACATTCCTCTCTTTCCTTTATTCATGATGCTTCTCAGGAATAAATACCCTGCTGTTCACCAGCTTCCCGTGAGCCCTTAAAGCGTCTTTCACCATATGGCAAAACTCTAACTGAGAGTTAACCGCTCCCTTTCCCCCTCTGCTCACCTTCTGGTAAACGCCTTCCGCCGTAAGGACATGGGCCTTTACATTGTCCTCAAGCTGGGTTTCCAAAATATTCATCAGCTTTCGCTGCAGCTCCGGCTTATCCACCGGGAACATGATCTCCACCCGGCGCTCTAAATTCCTCGGCATCCAGTCGGCGCTGGCACAGTAAAACTCCGGCTTTCCATTGTTCTCAAAATAAAAAATACGGCTGTGCTCCAAAAAATTTCCAACAATGGAGCGGACTGTGATGTTATCGCCGATTCCAGGAAGGCCTGTCTTTAAGCAGCAGATTCCCCGCACGATGAGCTGGATCTTCACTCCCGCTGCCCCAGCCTCATACAGCGCCTTGATGATATCCTTATCGCAAAGGCTGTTCACCTTGGCAATGATATGACCGCCCCGGCCTGCCAGGGCATTTTCCCTCTCTCTTCCTATTAAAGTGAGGAACCTGTCTTTGAGCCAAAGAGGGGCAAGGGAAAGCTTATTCCAGCTCAGTGGCTCCGAATAGCCGGAAAGCATGTTGAACACCGCCGTGGCGTCCTCGCCGATGGAGGGTGCAGCCGTCAGAAGCCCTACGTCCGTATAAAGCTTGGCTGTGGCGTCGTTGTAATTTCCGGTTCCCAAATGTACGTACCTTCGGATGCCGTCCTCCTCCCGGCGCACCACCAGGGTAATCTTGCTGTGGGTCTTAAGTCCCACCAGGCCGTAGATTACATGGCAGCCTGCCTTTTCAAGCATCTTCGCCCAGACAATATTGTTCTCCTCGTCAAAACGGGCCTTGAGCTCCACCAGCACGGAAACCTGCTTGCCGTTCTCCGCCGCCTGGGCAAGAGCCGCAATGATGGGGGAATTGCCGCTGACACGGTAGAGGGTCTGCTTGATGGCAAGCACATCCTTATCCCGGGAGGCCTGCCGGATGAAATCCACCACAGGGCTGAAGGTCTCATAGGGATGGAAGAGCAGAATATCCTTCTCCCTGATTTTTTCAAAAATATCAAAATCTCCGGAGAGATCCGGCACCGGCTGTGGCGGCGCGTAGCGTTTTTCTTTCAGATGGTCATAACCGGAAAGGCCGTACATCTTCATGAGGAAGGTCAGATCCAAAGGGCCCCCGATCCGGTAAATTTCCTCCTCGGAAACCCCCAGCTCTTCCTCAATGATCGCAAGAAGCCTCTCGTCGATCCCCTCCTCCACCTCCAGACGGATGGCCTGTCCCCACTGACGGCGTTTTAACTGACGCTCAATCTCTTTGAGCAAGTCCTCCGCCTCGTCCTCCTCAATGGTAAGGTCGGCGTTGCGCATGATACGGAAGGGACAGGAGCTTACGATATCATAGTTCATAAAAAGCTTATGGATATTGCGCTCGATGACTTCCTCCAAAAGGATCACCGTCCTTGCCTCCCCTTCCTTTCCAGGGATTTCAACCATCCGGTCAAGAACGCTGGGCACCTGGACGGTGGCAAACTCAAGGGTCTCATCTCCTGCCTTTTTCCTCACCAGTGCCCCCAAATTCAGGGATTTATTCCGAATCAGGGGAAAAGGGCGGGAGGAATCCACCGCCATGGGCGTGAGCACCGGATAAACGTTTTCCTCATAAAAGCTGTCCACATAGGCCGCTTCCCGTTCCGTAAGCTCCTCATGGCGCTGGATCACCCGGATGCCGTTTTCCTCCAGCTTTGGCAAAAGCTCCTGATTATAGACCTCGTATTGCTGCTCCACCAGCTCGTGTGTCACATGGCTTAAGGCGTCAAGCTGCTGCGTGGCGGTCATCCCCGCAATATCCGTCTTGGTGTAGCCCGCGTGTACCATATCCTTTAAGGACGCCACCCGCACCATAAAAAATTCATCCAGATTGGACGCGGAAATCCCCAAAAATTTCAGACGTTCAAAAAGCGGCGTCTCATCATCCAACGCCTCGCTCAGTACCCGCTTGTCAAACATGATCCAGCTCAGCTCCCGATTGCTGTAGCACGACGGATCGTCATATATGGATTTGTTCATTTTCTCCATCCCCCTTCCGGAAATATTTTCTTTCCGCAACCCTATATATGTTTTTCTGTTTATAATTTTCTGTCTCATGGAAAATGATAAGGCTCTTATCCGGGCCGGGCCCGCTTTTCTTTCTCTGCAAAACACTAGCGCTGCCTCCTGATCACCGGCCTGACATTGTAGACCTCCTCGAAGAAATCCGCCCTGGCATCAAAAAGCCCCTTTTCCAGCATAATATTTTCGCGGGTATCTACCGCCAGGATCAGCTCATCCTCCTTTAAGGAAATCCGAACCTCCTTAAATTTCTGCTTATGGCTTCTGTCAAGGCCGTTGGCTACCCGCAAAATCGCCGTGAGCTTGGAAATTTTCAGGTAAGACTCCCTGTCCATGGAACTGCTTCCCATGGTCTTGTCATAGTCAAATTCCAGGTGATTGTATTTCACCACATTGGCAACAATCTCCCTCTCCTGGTGGGAAAGCCCAATGATCTCCGTGGACATGATGATACTGTAGGAGCACTCTCCCAGATTCACCATACTGATGTACTTCCCGCAGTCGTGGAGAATGGTGGAAATCTGCAGCAGCAGCCGCTCCCTTCTCCCCAGCCCGTGGATCCCTTCCATACTGTCAAAGATGGAGAGGGCAATCTTTTCCAGGGTTTCGCTTCTCTTTTTGCTGCCCCTGTAGCGCTTGCTGATGTTTTGGGCGCAGGCGATAATATCCTTCTCAAAATCGTGGGAGGCGGTCATGATTTTATTTTTTTCCGCATACTCATAGGCAATCCCGTCACATAAGGTCACCCCTGGCGCCCAGATCTGCTCGGCCCCCATATGTTCCATGATGCAGTGTAGCATAATCATGGAGATATACAGCAGCGGGATATTCTTTTCGGGCATATCCAGGGTTTTGGAGAGCTCTGAAAAGCTTCTGGTGCGGCAGATCTCCGTAAAATATTCCATGGTCTTCCGGTCTGCATAGCCCTTCACCACGTCCTTTCCCTTTCTGCTCATGACCAGGGCCGAGATATAATCATCCACCACAATAATGCTCTTAATCTGCCGGTCTTTCAGATACAGCTTTTTGTAAACGCTCATCTGGGCCTCGGTCATCTCCCCGATTAAGGTGGCGTACTGGCTGATGCTGGCGTCCAAATGAAAAAGCCTCTCCTGAAGACGCAGCACCCCCAGCCGCATATTCTGAGTGGAAACCAGAGTATCGTTGTCAAACAGGGAAATCTGGATGCTTCCTCCTCCGATATCCAAAATGGCCGTGCCATTTTCAATGATCCGCTCAAACCCTTCCCCCTGAAAAGCGATGGACTTGTAATCCAAAAAGCGCTGCTCCGAGTTACTCAGCACGTCAATATGGATGCCCGTCCTCTGTTCGATCTGGTCTAAGAGGATGGCCCGGTTTCTGGACTCCCTGATGGCGCTGGTGCCGTAAGCCTTATATTCCTCCACCCGATAGGACTTCATGATATCCGAAAATTCCCGCAGCACCCGGCAGAGCTCGTCCACCCTCTCATAGGAAAGCCTTCCCACACCATAGGTTTCCGTCCCCATATCAATACTGTAGCGGATATGGTCGATCTGCCGCATACCTCCCGTGCCTGAAACCTCATAGATCTTCATGGCAAGCTCATAGGAGCCCGCGTCTATGGCCGCAAATGTTTTTACTGACATAATCCCCCTCCATTTCCCTTTTCTTTGAAAGTTCAGCGCTCCGGCGCTGAACTGCGCGAAAATGGGGTCACGAAGTGACATCTTCCTCTCCCATTTTCTGCGTATCCGCTATCTTTTCCCTAGCAAATGGTCGATAAACTGCTGGGCGCACCTTCCTGAGAGACCGCCGTGGGCCAGCTCCCACTTATTTGCTTCCAATAAAAGCTCTTCCTCCGGCATTTCCACATGATAACGCTCCGCCAGCACCCGGACGATGTTCTGGAATTCCTTTTTATCCGGCGCGGCAAAGAAAATCGTCACCCCGAACCGGGACACCAGGGAAAGCTTCTCCTGCACCGTATCCCCCGTGTGGAGCTCCTCTCTCTGCAGATCGTCGATCTTAAGGGCCGGCTGCCTCTCCGCCTTGTCGGAGAATTTCTCCCGTATCAGATGCCGCCTGTTGGAGGTGGCATAGATCAGCACATTCTCCGGCTTTTTCTCAAGGCCCCCCTCGATCACCGCCTTCAGGTACTTGTATTCCGTCTCAAAATCCTCAAAACTCAGATCATCCATATAGAGGATGAACTTGTAATTCCGGTTTTTGATCTGGGCGATCACATCATTAATGTCCTGGAACTGATGCCGGTAAATTTCAATGACCCGCAGCCCCCTTTCATAATATTCATTGGCAATCCCCTTGATGCTGGAAGATTTGCCGGTGCCCGCGTCCCCGAACAAAAGACAGTTGTTTGCCTTCCTGCCCTCCACAAAGGCCTCCGTGTTCTCCACCAGCTTCTGTTTGGGAATCTCATATCCGACCAAATCCTTCAGGTACACATGAGCGATCCTGGGAATAGGTACGATCTCCACTCCCTTCTGCGTATGTACCACCCGGAAAGCCTTGTGCAGCCCAAACCTTCCCACCCCATAGTCCCGGTAAAAATCCGTGAGGGTATCCTTCATTTCCTCTGGCGTGTGGTCTTTGGTAAACTTCACCGCCAGCTCACAGATCCGATCCCGGATACGGCTGTTGTACATCTTGCTCTCGCTCTCGCTGCCCACGTAATCGGTCACAAGCCCAAAGCTCTCCACCCCCAGGCTCTCTGCCATATCGGAAAAATCGTAATCAAAAAACTCCTTAAAGATCACGATATCGTGGAGCACCGCCTGATTGATGGTTCCCTCCACCGCCCCTCTGATCTCGCAGGCCCTGCTGTAGCTGTTTTCATTGTTCACCAGAAGATTGGAGAGATAGCAATGCCACAGATTTCCATAAAATCCATGGTTGCCCGCCAGCTCCAAAAGCCGGTGGATGCAGTCGCACAACAAAGCGGCCATCTGCCTTTTGTCACGCCCCTTTTGTCCATAGTCTTCCATCAGCCCTGCCATATCAAATAGAAGCTTTCCCTCTTCCCCGGGAAAATCCTTATACACAATCAATTCCTGTTCTCTCATAGATACGCTCCTGCCTTATTTTGTGATATACCACATTGGTAACGCCGTAAGGCCCCTGGGAACCTTCCGGGCATGACCATCTCGATCAGTAATTTCCCAGAATCCTCAGATTCCTGGCCTCCTCCCGAAGCCCCCGCAGCGCGTTCTTCACGGCGCTGTCCGCCAGATTCCCGTCAAAATCAATAAAAAACCGATACTCCCAGTTCCGGCCCTCTATGGGCCTGCTCTCGATCCGGTTCATATTCAAATGATTGTAGATAAAATGGGAAAGCATATGGTAAAGGGAACCGCTCTCATGGGGAATCTCAAAACAGATGCTGACCTTTTTGGCATTCCTCAGAAAGATCTTCTGATTGGTCACAATGATAAACCGGGTGGAGTTGGTGCTGGAATCGTTGACCCCCTTTTCCAGCACGGAAAGCCCGTAAAGCCCGGCCGCGTATTCACTGGCGATGGCTGCCTGGGAAATATCCCCATCCCCGGCCACTTTCTTTGCCGCAAAGGCATTGTTCTGCATACTGATCTGCTGCCAGTCATGGCCGCTTAAAAACCGGGCCGACTGCATCAACGATTGTGGATGGGAGAACACCATCCTGATATCCCCCAGGGTTGCCCCGGCAATTCCCATCAGACAATGCTCGATTTTGATGATCTGCTCCCCCACGATATAATTTTCAAATTCCGCCAGCAGGTCATAGATTTCGCTGACAATCCCTGCCGTGGAATTTTCTATGGGAAGCACTGCAAAATCCGCGCTGCCCTCCTCAATGGCAAACATGGCGTCCCGGAAGGTATCCACGTGAAAGCTGTTTACCTGCTCCCCGAAATACCGAACCATAGCCGCCTGGGAATAGGCTCCCTCCGCTCCCTGGAATACCACCCTGGCCTTCCGGTTCAGACTCTCCACTCCGATAAAAGGAAGATTTCCCATACTTCCTCTCTCTGCCAGAAGCCGGTACTGAAGCTTACGGCTCATGGACATGATCTGCTCAAAAAGTTCCGCAAGGCCCTGGCTGTTAAAATCGCTGTGAGCCATCCCTTTGATCTTCCGGATCTTCTCATCCTCCCTGGCCTTGTCAAAGACCTTTTTTCCTGTCTCGATCTTGTACTCCGCCACCTGGGCACAGACATCCATCCTTTTCTCATACAATTCCACGATCTGAGCGTCGATCTCGTCAATTTGCCGGCGTAGTTCCAGTAAATCCATCCCTGCATCCTCCCTGTATCTGTCCAAATTTTTCTTCCGCTTCGGTATATTTGAACAGTTCCTTACCGTATTTCTCTTATTTTATAACAAAAAAAAGGGGGGTTCAAGCACTCTTGCACGGAACAACAAAATAATTTGGATTCAATGGTTACTTTTCTCAAAATGCGGTTGCGGAATATTTTTCGACTCATTATAATAGGAAGTATAAAGGAAAGGAGCTGTTTCTCAATGAAAAAAGAATGGAAAATACTGCTGGGCACAGGAATTCTTCTAATAGCGGCAGTTGTATTTTATGTGGTTTCCCTGCTAAACGACCGTGTCCCATCCAACAATATCTCCGTCACCGGAAACACCGGCGGAAATATTAATAATGGCGGGCTTTATGCCGAGTCCAACGGAAAGGTTTATTTTTCCAATGCCTATGACGGAGGCTGCCTGTACTCCATGAACGCGGACGAAACGGAGATTAAAAAGCTGGTCAATTCAAGGGCCTCTTTTATCAATGTGGGGGGAGAGTTTCTCTACTACTACATGGACAGCTCGGACGGCGGTGACGGTATGGGCTATGTGGTTCCTACCCGGGGCGTTTACCGCTGCAAATTAAACGGACGGGAGAGCAAATGTCTTGACAGAACCGCCTCCGTATCCATGCAGCTTGTGGGGGATTACATTTATTATCAGCACTATAATAACACGGATTTTACCCAGCTCTATAAGATTAAGACGGATAAAAGTGAAAAGACGCTGGTTTCCGACGTTGTCATTAATCCTGCTTCCTGTGCTGACGGTATCATTTACTTTAACGGCACGGAAAGAGACCATTATCTATATGGACTTGACACAAGAACCGACAGTATCTATACGATCTACGAGGGCAATCTCTGGTATCCGGTATATCACCAGGGCTACATTTATTATATGGACGTCTCCTCCAATTACCGGCTCTGCCGCTATTCCCTCTCCGCCAACACGGTGGAAATCCTTACCAATGACCGGGTGGACGGCTTCAACGTAGGGGATTATTCCATTTACTATCAGAAGAATTCCGTGGATGCCCCCGCCCTCATGCGTATGAACTTAGACGGCAGCAATCCCGAGGTGGTGGCCGAAGGCAACTACGAAAATATCAATCTCACCTCCACCTACGCTTATTTTAATGCTTTTGGAGCCGATACCCCTGTTTACCATACCCCTGTAAACGGGCCCGTGAATGTGACTACCTTCTCGGCGGCTATGGATGGGGTGGAAGCACGCTGATGCGTGCGCAGGTCGTAAGGAATCTCCCCATCTGCGATGGGTCCCCCCTTGCGACAAGTGGTAGCACGTTGATATGGAAGTACGGCTTTGCTTTTTCAGGTAAAGCAGTGCATATTGGAGAAGCCATGGGGCAGGCAGGAATGCTCAGGCCAATTCCCTGAGCATTTCTCTCACCGTCTTTCCCGTTAAGGGATGTTTCTGCCAGGGACACAGTTCGTCCAATGGCCCAAGCACGAAGCTTCTGTTCTCCATATCGGGATGGGGCACGGTAAGTCTCTCGTCCCCGGAGACAAAACCCTCATAAAAAAGGATATCCAGATCCAGGGTTCTTGGCCCCCAATGGATCTTGCGTTCTCTCTTCGCCTGTTTCTCAAGAGCTTGCAGGAAGTCCAGCAACTCGTAGGGGGAGAGAAGGGTTTTCAGCCCAATAGCCCCGTTCAGAAAATCTTCCTGCTCCACCCCGCCGTAGGGGGCGGTGGCGATCAGCTTAGAGCACCTGACCTGTCGGATTTTCGGGTGCCTCCTGATCTCTTCCAGGGCCCTGTCGATATAGCCCTGCCTGTCCCCCAGATTGGAACCAATCCCCAGATAGGCCTGATACCAGCCCCGCTCTATCCTCACGGAAATATTGGAAAAGGGGAGCTTTACAGGAGCCATAGGCTTTTTTAATTCCAGCACAAGGCTTTCCACCCTGGGAAAGGAGAGAAGAAGCTCCTGGGCAAGATGCTCTGCTGCCGCCTCGATGAGCTGGAAGGTATTCTCCCTCAAAAAACTGTGTATCATCCGGCAAACCTCTCCGTAATTGGTGGAAAGAGTAAGCTCGTCCGCCATGCCTGCCTCTCTTAAATCCGTATTCAGGGTCACATCCACCTGAAAGAGCTGTCCCTCCCTGGTTTCCCTGGGATAAACGCCATGGCCCCCATACACCTCCAGGTTTGTTATCCTGATCTGGTCTCTGCCCTGCTCTCTGCTCCGATCTCCGATCCCATTTCCTCTCTCATTCACTGACATTTCCCGCCTCCAAAATGGCCTCCGCCATCTTTACTGCCCTGACATTTTCCCTGATATCATGCACTCTGACAAAAGCGCAGCCCTTAAGGACGGCAAACACGGTAGTCACCAGGGTTCCCTCCAGCCGCTCACCCACCGGAAGATCCAAAGTAAGCCCTATCACCGACTTGCGGCTTGCCCCCAAAAGCACCGGAAATCCCAATTCTTTCAAGCTTTCCAGAGCGCAGAGCATTTGCAGGTTTTGCTCACGGGTTTTTCCGAATCCTATCCCAGGGTCGAGAATAATCTTCTCTTTGTGGATATTGGCCTCTCTGGCAAGAGCAACCGTTTCCTTTAAATCCTCCGCCACATTTTTCACCAAATCCTCATAGACCGCTTCCCTTCGGTTATGCATCAGCACACAGCTTACCCCGGCCTTTGCAATGGCTGGGCCCATCTGCGGATCCCCTTTCAGGCCCCAGATATCGTTGATCAGATCGGCTCCCGCCCTAATGCCTTCCCTTGCCACCTGGGATTTACAGGTATCCAAAGAAATTGGCACGTCAAAGCGCTCCCTCACCGCCTCAATCACGGGCAAAACTCTCTCTGCCTCCTCCTCCCAGGAAACCTGCTGGTATCCCGGCCTGGTGGATTCCCCGCCGATATCCAGGATATCCATGCCCTGCTCTAACATTTCCTTCGTCCGAAAAAGGGCAGCATCGAGACCCGTGTATTTTCCTCCATCCGAAAAAGAGTCCGGCGTTATATTCAGGATTCCCATAATGTAAGTGTGATGCTCCGTGTCAAATTCCCGTCTTCCTATCTTCATGCTAACTCCCATCTGCCCTCTTTAGCGGGCGTACAAATCAGGATGGTGAAATCTCTGGTTTCACTTTATCTCCTGTTTATTCTGTCTGCATCATCTGAAAAAATTGATTTTGCAGCTTTTCATTCTTCTCAAAGTCTCCTCTTACAGCCAGAGTCACCGTCTGGCTCCCGGGCTTTTTGATTCCCCGCATGGTCATGCACATATGCTCTGCCTGTGCCATCACCAGCACCCCGGCCGGGTGAAGGCTTTCCATAATCGCATCCGCGATCTGGCCTGTAAGCCTCTCCTGGATCTGAAGCCTTCTTGCAAATACCTCCACCGTCCGGGCCAGCTTGCTGATCCCCACTACCTTTCCCTCCGGCAGGTAGGCGATATGTATTTTTCCATAAAAAGGCAGCATATGATGCTCGCAGACGGAATAAAAAGGAATGTCCCGCTCGATCACCATCCCGCTCTTTGCAGCCTCAAAGGTTTTGGATAAATGCTCCCCCGCACAGGCCCCCATGCCCGCAAACAGCTCTTCATACATCCTGGCCACTCTTTCAGGCGTTTCTCTAAGCCCTTCCCGCTCCACATCCTCACCGATGCCCTCTAACAGAAGCCTGACCGCCTCTTCAACCTTTTCTCTGTTTACCATGTAACTCTCTCCCCACGCCGCTTCCTTTTTTATCCCGCAAGCCCTTTTCCACAATCCTGATCAGTTCTCCCAGATAGGACAGGGAACCAAAGGCAATGATCACCGCAGACTCGTCCGCCAAAAGATAAGCCAGCTCCACAGCCTCCTCCACGCTATCAGTGGCCGTCACGTTCTTATGATACCTTTCGGCCGTGCAGGCAAGCTCGTAAGAGGAACAGCCCCGCTCCCCCCTGGTAGGCACCGTCAATACCTGTGCCGCCAAAGGGCAGGTCGTCCTCAGAACCTCGTCCTGTTCCTTATCCCTCAACATTCCTATTATATATACAATCCTTCGGTTTGTAAAATAAAACTCTATGGACTGGGCCAGGCGTCTGGCAGCATCCCTGTTGTGGGCCCCGTCCGCAATAAAGTAAGGCCTTCGGGAGAGCACCTGGAAACGGCCTGGCCAGGAGGCCTTCAAAAACCCCTGATAGATAGCCTCATCCCCTACCGGAAATCCTGCCTTTCCAAGCTCCTTTACCGCCCGAAGGGCCACCATTGCGTTTTCAATCTGATAGACTCCCGCAAGGGTGATGGTCAGATTTTGATACTCTCCACAGGAAAAGCTTTGCTTATCAAGGCCCCTTTTTATTTTGCAGGCATCCCCCGGCCCCACCAGAACCAGAGGAATTTGGAGGGCATTGGCCTTTTCCTGTAAGACCTCCACTGCCTGCATCTCCCCCTTAAAGGCAACGGCCACTGCCCCTTGCTTCATAATCCCGGCCTTCTGCCTAGCAATCTCCCTTAAGGTTTTGCCCAGCACTCTCATATGGTCCAGACTGATGGAGGTAAAGACCGCCACCTTGGTATTGGTGATGATATTGGTGGCATCCAAAAGCCCTCCAAGGCCAGCCTCCAAAACCACGATCTGGCAGCCCTGCTCCCTGAAATGCCAAAGCGCCATGGCCGTCTTAACCTCAAAGGCTGTGGGATGGGGTTTTCCCTCCTGCGTAAGCTTCTGGCAAATTTCTCTCATAACCGTCATCTTCCGGCAGAGTTCCTTTTTGCTGATAGGCCTTTTCCCCACCTGGATCTCTTCCCGGTACTCAAAAATCACAGGCGATACATATCTGCCCGTGCGGTATCCGGCCTGGTAGAGAATCTCGGAAAGGAATGCGGCCACAGAGCCCTTTCCATTGGTTCCCGCGATATGGATAAAGGAAAGGCCATCCTGGGGATTTCCCAGCTTTCCCATGAGATTTTCCATATTCTCAAGTCCCGGCCTTACTCCATATCCCTCCAGCTCCCTGACATAATCCATGACCTCCTGATAGGTCATCTGCCGGTTGTTTTTGTCCTGTTCCATCTTCCGCTCCCATCTTCTGTGGATTAAAGAAAGCAGCAAACTATTTTGCCGTTTTACGATATGTATAAAAACAAGGATTTCATCCCATACTTCTACTATGATAAAAAGAGTGATAAAATCCTTCCTTCAATGCGGGTTCCTTGGCTGGAGCCTTGAAATACTGTTCACTGCTTTGGGCTCCCTGCGCCAGAGGGACATGCAGCTTAAGGGACACACCTCCCTGTGGATGTTCCCCATCTACGGCAGCGTATGTCTGCTTACCCCCCTCTTTCGGCTGCTTGGAAAGCTCCCTGTTTTTTTCAGAGGCAGCATTTATGCCCTGTGCATTTTTTCGGGAGAATATCTCAGCGGAAATCTTTTGGCCCGGCACAACCTCTGCCCCTGGAATTACGAACGCTCCCGCTGGAATATCCATAAAATCGTACGCCTTGACTACTTTCCCAACTGGTTTTTAGCCGGGCTGCTGTTTGAGCGCCTCTTATCCCCGGACAGCTCCTCTGCCTGAATCCCCATCCATCGTAACCCTATGTTCCCTTTGGGAACCTGATAAGCTAAGCAGCCACCCCGCCGGGCCCGGGCCCGTTTATTCCCAAAAAGCGGTATGAGCTCCTCATACCGCTTTTTGCAGGGACACAACGCAATAATAAAGCGTTTAATCCTCGTCCATCTCCTCCGCCTGCGCCCCGATATCCAGCGTATTTAAGGTGCGCCGTCTCATCCTGGCCTGCTCGGAGGCCTCCAGGATATAATCCTTTACGGCCTTGGCATTTTTAATGTGGGTCAGCTCCAGCTTGGGATGAGTCACATCCCCGGTATAGCAGACCACTGTTCCAATACCAAATATCCTCTCCCCCAGAGAGGTAACCAGCTCCACATCCTGCACCTTATACATATAACAGTCATTTTCCGTCTTTTTAAGGAGCCCGCTCCGGATCGTGAGAAGATTTTCCTTGATATCATAGGTAGTAAAAGTAAACGGCAGCCCTAAAAACAGCCACCTCTTCTTCTCTGTAAATCCTGTCGTCATAACGTACCTCCCATTTCTTCCATCCACTGTTCCCCTGCTTCATTGCACCATACGCCCCTGTTCCGGCCCTGATCCTTGGCTATGTAAAGCATCTCATCCGCTTTCTTCAGAGTTTCATTATAGGCATTCACTTCTCCCGCCTCCACAGTAACTCCGCCCATACTCACCGTCACCCATTTGGATATGGACGCGCAGTGAGGGATTTGCAGATTTTCGATGGCCTGGCGAATCCTCTTCATAAACGCAAAGGCGGCGGCTGCCTCTTCCCCCAGAAAGATAACCACAAACTCCTCTCCTCCGTAGCGGGCAAAAAAATCCGTACTTCTTTTCAAATAAGAAGCTGCCGTTTTCGCTACGGAAGCGATCACCCTGTCTCCTGCCGGATGTCCATAGGTGTCATTGTACATCTTAAACTTGTCGATATCAAACATACAGACCGTAAACGGAATTTTCAACCGAACCGCATCCCGCCATCTTGCCAGACTGATCTTTTCGTAGCTCCTTCTGTTGGGAATTCCTGTGAGCTCATCAATCATGGCATCCTTCATAAACTGTTTCCGGTAGTTATACAGTTTAATGTGGGTATTTACCCTTGCCTTCACGATCAGGGGCTTAAACGGCTTGGTGATATAATCCACCGCTCCCATGATCAGGCCCTTTTGTTCATTCACCGTATCCGTGAGGCTGGTAATCAGGATCACCGGAATATATTTGGTGATTATGTCCTCCTGCAATTCCCTAAGCAACACAAAACCATCCATATTAGGCATAATAACATCCAGAAGGATCAGGGAATACTTCCCTGTCTTTGCCTTTCTTAAACCTTCCTCCGCAGTGTCGCACATGGTCACCTCATAATCCTCATCCAGAAGAGATTTCACTGCCTGTGCCTGCAATACACTGTCATCAATAATCAGAATTTTATCCATGGCATTTCCATTCCTTTTCTTTGTGAAATTCTAACTGATACCTTCATACCTCCGGAAAAATCCGGAAACTATTGTCGTTTCTTGTCAGCTTCCCATCTGAAATCAACACCAAATACTGAAAATCAATCGCACACTTAAGATATTATATTCTAAAAAAGACGAATTGTCCACGACTTAAATTTTCTGAAGCAAATTTTCTTTCCAGATTCCTCTTTATTAATTGAAAGTGTGCGGGCAATATGCTATGATACAGGGAAGAAACTATTGTTTTGAAGACAGGAGGACGCTTATGAACGCTAAAGACTGTATCAAAGAACGCAGAAGCATCCGTAAATTCAAGGCCGATCCCGTAGATCATGCCTTACTTTCCGAGATTGTGGAAACTGCATCCTACGCTCCAAGCTGGAAGCATACCCAGATTGCCCGTTATATTGCCGTGGAAGGCGACCTGAAAAACCAAATCGCCGCACAGTGTACCGACGCTTATCCCAAAAACGGGGAGATCATCACCCAGGCTCCCTTGTTGATTGCTGTTACCTTTTTAACCGGCAGAAGTGGTTTTGAGCGCGACGGCTCCTTCTCCACCTCCAAAGGCAGCTTCTGGCAGGCTTATGACGCCGGAATTGCTACCGAGGCCTTTTGTCTGGCCGCATGGGATAAGGGGCTTGGCAGTGTGATCATGGGTATTTTTGACGAAGCCAAGGCTGCTTCGCTGTTAAACCTTCCCGAGGGAAGGGAACTGGCGGCTCTGATTCCCGTGGGATATCCCGACGAGGCTCCCACTGCTCCCAGAAGAAAGCCGGTAGAAGAATTATTATCATTTCAAAGTTAAACGGATGATCCGTATCATCTTATCAATAAAAAATCGAAGAGAGTTTCTCTTCGATTTTTTGCGGAAGGAGTATCGTATTATGAGACATCTTATGAGTCCTCTGGATTTTTCCACGGAGGAATTAAACCAGCTTTTTGACCTGGCAAACGATATCGAAGAAAACCCTGCCAAATATGCAAAGGCATGTGCCGGGAAAAAGCTGGCCACCTGCTTTTATGAACCCAGCACCCGTACCCGTCTCAGCTTCGAGGCAGCTATGCTGAACCTGGGAGGAAGCGTCATCGGTTTTTCCGACGCCGCCGCTTCCTCCGCCGCAAAGGGCGAGAGCGTTTCCGACACCATCCGTGTCATCTCCTGCTTTGCGGATATCTGTGCCATGCGCCATCCCAAGGAGGGGGCGCCCAAGGTAGCCGCAGACCGTTCCTCCATTCCGGTGATCAATGCAGGTGACGGCGGGCATCAGCATCCCACCCAGACCCTCACCGACCTTCTCACCATCCGTTCCCTAAAAGGTCGTCTTGACCACTTTACCATTGGCCTGTGCGGCGATCTGAAATTCGGGCGTACCGTCCACTCCCTGATCAACGCCCTCTCCCGCTACGAAGGAATACGGTTTATCTTTATCTCTCCCAGGGAGCTGACGGTGCCTGATTATGTGACGGAAATGCTTGGCGAAAAGAATATCCCCTATGAGGAGGTCATCCGTCTGGAATCCATTATGCCCAGACTGGACATGCTCTACATGACAAGGGTACAGAAGGAACGCTTCTTTAACGAGGAGGATTATGTAAGGCTAAAGGATTTTTATATCCTGGACAAGGCCAAGATGGAACTTGCCTCCCCGGATATGCTTGTGCTCCATCCCCTGCCCCGGGTCAACGAAATCTCCGTGGAGGTGGACGAGGATCCGAGAGCCGCTTACTTTAAACAGGTACAGTACGGTGTCTATGTACGGATGGCGCTGATCCTGACCCTGCTGGATATCCACGTAAACTGAGTCCTGCTCTTGCCGGATGCGCTCTTGCGGCCCTTAGGCCGTGAATCGTCCTATTAGGGGCCGCTTTTGCAACCACATTTCATAAGTTTAAGGAGAATTACAATGCTTAATGTAGGAAAAATCGAGGAGGGCTTTGTATTAGACCATATCAAGGCCGGAAAAAGCCTTTCCATCTACCATCACTTGCAGCTTGATAAGTTGGACTGTACCGTAGCCATCATCAAAAATGCCCGGAGCAACAAAATGGGGAAAAAGGATATCCTCAAGGTAGAGTGCGATGTGGATATGATGAACCTGGACGTGCTTGCCTTCATTGACCACAATATCACGGTCAATGTGATCAAAGACGGGGAGATTGTCTCCAAGAAAGAACTTCAGCTCCCGAAGGAGCTGAAAAATATCATCCGGTGTAAAAATCCCAGATGTATCACTTCTATTGAACAGGGGCTTCCTCACATCTTCGTGCTGGCAGACGAAAAGAAAGAAATCTACCGCTGTAAATACTGCGAGGAGAAATGTACAGAAACCTTATAGTCTGTCAGGTAGTATGGCTGGCAGTGATCAGATGAGAAATCCCCTTAAGCGCCTTACACAAAAGGGTGAGCACTGACACTGCCAGGAAACCTGCTACTGCCGACATCACACTAAGCATCATTTCCTCATAGCTGTAATGCCTGCTGGGAATGTAAACTTTCATCTTCTCGGTAAAGCAGGCAATGGCGGTAATAATCATCAGCGTGATTGTTGTCTTGAAAAGCCAGTTGCAGCCCGCAAAGGTCACATGGATGGTTATGGTTCCTACAATTCCAATCATCAGAAAGGCCAATATCCTTCCCCCCTGCCGGAAAAGGTAATTGAAGTTATCCATATCTTCCCGGGTATTTTCTATCTGCTGTATTTTAGGAAGATGCCGGATGAACTTTTGTCCCAGCTCTTTACTTTCCTCTCCGCTCTGAAAAGAAACGTAAACGATTCCCGCGATCATCAATATAAAAATAAGCCACAGCATCACCACTGCCGGCCATCTGGTTCTCTTTTTCATGCTTCCCCATCTAACACCACCCTTTTCCTGTCTCCTGCACCAAACTCAGGTAAGACTCTCAGGGCTGTGCATCCCTTCCATACTTGCAAGGAAAGCAGGCAGCCTGCACTGCCCTGCTTTTCCCGCCAATCATATAACATCTTTATTATATTCGTCCCTATCCGGGATTGTCAATTGTCCGGGGAATGTCTTAAGAATTTCTTTATAAAAATGCTATTCGGGAAGGATGCTCAGCTTTCATAAGGCGACTGGTCAAGCCTGATGAAGTACCCCTGATCATGGACACATACCGGGCATTTCTGCGGCGCAGCCTCTCCCTCGTAGATATAACCGCAGTTTAAGCAGATCCATCTTGTCTTTTCCGATGCCCGAAAGAGAATATCCTTTTCCATGAGCTCCGCAAACCTTCCGAACCGGTCTCCATGCACCTTCTCGATTTCCGCGATCAGGAAAAAAGAATTGGCAATGGCGTGAAAGCCCTCTTCCTTTGCCTTTTCCCCAAAGGTCTTGTAAACATCGTCGTGCTCCTCATACTCATTGTGCTGGGCCATGCGCAACAGCTCTGAAAGATTATCCGAAATGTCCACCGGATACCCGCCGTCTATGTGGATGGTCTCTCCTTCCAGCCCCTTCAGATAATTGTAAAAAATTTCCGCATGTTCTTTTTCCTGGTTGGCGGTATAGGTAAAGACCGCCTCAATTACATGCAGATTCTGTTTTTTGGCCTGGGAGGCCGCTATGGTGTAACGGTTGCGGGCCTGACTCTCCCCTGCAAAGGAACGCATCAGGTTAAGCTTTGTCTCACTGTTTTTAAAATCCACTGCCATAAACAATCTCCTTTTCTTCTATATAATATGGGCTCCCGAGACGGTTTATCCTGCCGCAAACCGCCGCGAATGTTCCTGTCCATATTATGGATAAAAAAGGAGATTTTATACTGATTTTGTATGGGGAATGGAAAACGGATGTGAAACTCTTTACTAACACTAAACAATATACCAAAATTGTATACTTGACTTTTAAATCACATATGCTATTATATAAATAAGTTAACTCGTGAAGGATTCAGGCTGGGTTCTCGAATGAGAGTAGGTGTATACCAAGAATTCCTTTGCCCCTGGGGTTAGCTTATTTTTTTGCCCTTTTCAAATTTTCAACTATGCGCTCTGAATCGTGTTGTATTTCATTAACTATCAAATCAATCGCTGCTACGGAATATGTATAAGATGGCTGTGCATATTGTCTGTGTACATAACAATATTTTTCATTTTCTTTAATTCCATAGACTTTATTAAACAGATCAAATATATACTGGTTCATATTAAAATCTATCCCACTATTTTGTAAACGTCTGTTTATTTCCTTTATAGCTGTTTTCATTGTATATTTGTGGGTATTGTTTGGGTCTTTCAATTCCTTGATTATTTTAACCCCTACGTCAGCATTATTATCAATATAAAGATGTGAAGTGGCTTTATTTTTATCTTTTGTAATATAATGTAAATGCTCTATTTTAATAGCAAATGATTGATTATTCTCTGCAATCATTGGTTCTAGCTGGGCTTCTGTGCTTATAATCTTAGATGCTATTTCTTCCGGGTATTTTGCCCTGATCACACTTTCGTCTAACGCTTTCATACTGACTGATAATGTAAGAAAATTTTGTGGAATGCTTTCTGTCATATCAATGCCATGATATTCCTGCATTTTTTCTACATAATTTAACACACATGCCTGAAATAGCGGCACATATATCATCTCATATTCTTCCATTACAAAATGAGTACTGGTATTTCGCAGCTCTATAATTTTGACTAAATTCCTACGAACCGGTGCTTTTGCATTTGTAATGACCTGCTGCAGACAGTTCTCTAATGAAATTGTCCGCTTCGGATTATCCGCATAATAAATACTGCTTTCTCCACGCGTGGCTAATAAATGTGCTTTCAACATTAACTTCCATGCGTTACATATAAAAAAGCTAAACCCCTCTACCCTATATTTTATCGTTGGTTTATTATATATTTCAATTGCCATGATAAATGCCTCTTTTGATTTTTCAAGAAGCTTATCTTTTAAAATCATTCTGCCCCACTCCCATATGCGCCCTCTCTTCATTCTATATCGAAATCCTCCACGGCGCATCCTCAAAAGGAACATACATAATACCCGGATGAAAATAAAGCTCAATCCCCCGTGCGATCCCCTCAGCCAGCTTCTTCTGATAATCCGCCGAAGCCAGAAGCTTTTCCTCCTGGGGATTGGACAAAAATCCGGTCTCGATCAGACAGGCAGGCATCAGCGTTTTGCTCGCCACATAAAGATCCGTACTGTCGATCACGCCCCTGCCTCTTGCACCTGTGCTCTTTACCGTCTCCCGGTGAACCAGAAGAGCCAGCCTTTGGTTATCCCTGGAAGCGTCCGTCCCGTCATACCAGGTTTCAATGCCGCCTACCGTCTTATCCTTCCCCTCGTATGTGTTCTGGTGGATGCTCACATAGACGTCCGCCTGATAGCTGTTGGCGATCTCCACCCGGTCAAGTTTATCCTGAAACTCGTCCTTTTCCCGAAGCAAAAGAACCCGATAGCCCTTCTGTATCAGCGCTTTTTCCAGCTCCCGGGCAATCTGGAGATTAATATCCTTTTCCTCCGCCTTCTTTCCCACACAGCCGCTGTCCACGCCCCCATGTCCGGGATCAATGGCAACCAGGAAAGGCTCCTGCTCCTCCTGCGGCAGAATTTCCGCCCTCTCCTGCTCTTTCGGGAAAGCGGCGGCAAAATTTTCCTCTCCGTAAGGGCCTGGCAGCAGCTCCTGTGCCTGTTGCTGCGTCCGCTCACTTTTGGGCGCCGCCCACACCATCGTCTGGCCGATGGACATGCCCAAAATTCCTGCCGTCAGCGTTATCGTAAAGCAAAATCCCCTTCTTCCCCGCTTTTTCCCTCTGTCTGTCTGAAATCCTTTTGTTTTTCTCATAAAAAAATGATGCTCCTTTGTAGTCTACCCATAGATGTTTTGCTTAGCCTGCTCTTTACTGCAAGTCTACAAAACCGGTGCATCATTTTATCATCATTTTTCCATCAAACTTCCATCATTTATGCATCTTTTTTGCATCATACGTCCGAAAGCGAAAGGCCCCTGTCACCGTTCACCATAATCCTGTTCCATCTGATACAAAGCCCAGCTCCAACCAACAGGGATAGCATATCCGTAACCGGCGCTGTGTATATTACACCGTTCAGGCCCCAGAGACTGTTAAAAATCAATAAAAGCGGAAGATAAATCAATCCCTTGTTTAATACAGCTACAAGCGTTGCATACGATGCCTTTCCGGTTGACTGCAAAAAAGTGGTACATAATTGGTATAAACCATAAAATGGCCCTATAACCATAGATACGAATACCATTTTTTCTCCCAGTTCTATTACCTGTGCATGGTGAATAAACGCTGCGACCAGATATGTTCTGCCAACCACGCAGCCCACCGTCAGGATGCTGCCCACCACGACAGTCATAATGCCGAGCTTCTTTATTATCCAATATAACCGCTTGTAATTCCCGGCGCCGCAATTATAAGAAATGGCGGGCTGCATACCCATGCAGATTCCCATTGCTGTCATGGAAACTACCATAGAAACTTTTCCTGCCACCCCATTTGCGGCTACCGCCACCGAACCATACCCTGCCAGCATCTGATTCATAACCATATGGGAAATGCTCATAAGAATCGTACTGCATGCCATCGGAAACCCCAATGTCACAACGGGAAAGACAATTTCCCGTTTCAGGGAAAAGTCCTTGATATGAAGGGAAAAAATACTGTTCTTTTGGGCGATATACCAAAGCAGATACAGACATGTAACAACATTTCCCAGCACCGTTGCAATCGCTGCACCTGCAACATCTAAATGAAATCCCAAAATCAAAATTGGATCCAGGATGATATTTACAATCGTCCCAAGTCCGTTTGCCAGCATAGATTGTTTCGCCGAGCCGTCTGCGCGTATCAGATTATTAAAAACATTGCCAAACAAAATGACAGGCCCTCCGATTGCAAGAATACGCAGATAGGTACATGTATCGCTCATCGTATCTGCATTTGCGCCGATTGCGTCGCTTATAGCCGGCGCATTGATAAGAACCGCCCCCGCAAAAATCAACCCCATCGTCAACGCGCCATAACAGCACATGCTGGAATATGCCCGTATTTTGTCAAATTCCTTTTTTCCGAATGCCAGCGATACCGCCGTGCAGCCGCCGCTTCCCAAGAGTGTTCCAAGTCCGGATAAAATACTGAAAATCGGGCCGCATAAAGATACCGCAGCAATTTTGCAGGGATCGCCTGTTTTTCCAATGAAATAGGTATCCGCCATATTATATAACACCATTACCAGCATGATTACGATTGTTGGCACACACAAATTCATAACCATCTTTCTAAAAGAACCTTCCTTTAAAATCTGCTCATTTTTTTCCATCTGTTCTCGCTCCTTTACAAAAATATTGAGATAATTATCATAATCTTATTGTAAAAGAAACTGTTTTCCTGTACAATCATCAATATATCATCAT
This sequence comes from uncultured Lachnospiraceae bacterium, assembly GCA_949949005.1. Taxonomy (GTDB): domain Bacteria; phylum Bacillota; class Clostridia; order Lachnospirales; family Lachnospiraceae; genus Suilimivivens. Next base: position 86,723 of record CATLHM010000007.1, on the reverse strand, counting down.
TTGTATAGTTAATGGAGAAAAACATGAATTCTAAAAATAACCAGCGTTTTCAACAGACAGAACGTGTCATCCGCACAGTTTTCATAGATCTGCTCAAAGAAAAAAAAGAATTGTCGAAAATAACCATCACGGAAATCTGCCGTTTGGCAGGAATTAACCGGACTACTTTTTATCTGCATCATGAAGATGTGTATGAGTTGATGCAATGTATGGAAAAGGACATGCATCAGTATTTTATTTCCCTGTTTACTGTTCCCGGCGGCAAATATTCCCTTCGGGAACGCTATCTGCGCCTCTTCACTTTTCTGAAAGAACGTCAGGACTTTTACCGTGTCTATTTGAACAGTCAAAGCCGTCCACAGATTTTGGACTACACACTCTTTCCCGAATTGCAAAAAAAGCTTGCCCAAAGTTCCGACATAGTCGGTTCCTTGGAATATGAATACTGCCAGACATTTTTTATCGCCGGCCTTACCGCAATAATTCAAAAATGGCTGAATAATAACTGTATGGAATCCGAAGCAGAGCTTATGCATATCCTTGAACTACAGTTATCTTTCAGCCTCATTTTATCGTGACATACTTGTGAAATCTGCTGTTTGGGCTATTTGATTTTGTCCCGCATTAAAACCCTTCCAATGACCTTATGATCAAAATCCCCCTGCCCCTACTTCGAAATCTTCAAAAACAGTTCATTGATCCCATCATAAAACCCAACGGTCACAATGGTACGCTCATCCCCCATTCCCTCAAAAACATACTTTTTATAATAAGGCGTGGCCTCCAGCAAAGGGTTGTCCGTCTCATAGGGAGCCGGGGCATCAAGCCCCATATATCCGCTCCATTTTTCGATGATCTCATCGGGGTTGATTTCCTCCCACTTCTGCTGGGTTCTCACATAAAACTCATACAGCCTTCCATCGTCCGCATCCAGATAGGCGTCGATGAGGCGGTTGGATTTATCCGCATTCCGCTTGCTGTTGGAAAGGCTCATCTTCCACACCGCAACATTGTTTCTGGGCTCCGGTACATCAATGGCGGAATATAGGGTAGCCTCATAATCGGCCCCCGCTACCTCCCTGACCGTGTCCGGCAGAATCCCCAGGTCTTTCAAGTCTTTGATCATTTCATTGCAGGTGGAAAAAATTTCCTCCTCCGTGATCTCCTTTTCCGCAGGCCCCCTGTGATTAACCACAAAGGCATAGGTTCCCCCCACCTCCTGATACTCCGCCGACTCGTCCTCCACCCGGGTGAGGGCATTCTGCTCGCTTTCCGGCAGGCTCTGGCTGTTCAGGCATTGAGACAAAATATAGAGCTTTTCGTTGCTGCCTAAGGTATAACGGTATCCTTCCTTCTCCGTCTCCGACGTCTGCGTCTGGATTCGGTCAAGCACTCTGCCGTCCTTGTATTCTGAAAGCTTCTCCGGCCCCCAGATCGACAGGGCCATGATCAGCAGGGCAATGACAAAAAGGATACCATTCACCGCAGATTTCTTCATGGCTGTCTGGCTGATCCCAATCTCTTTTTTATTCATCCGATTCCCTCTCCTGCTCCGGCAGAAGGAAGCCGATACAGGTTCCCTCTCCCAATTTACTCTCGATGGACAGGCTGCTGTGATGGAGGGACAGAATTTCCGCGCAAAGCGCCAGCCCCAGTCCAGCCCCGTTCCGCTCTCTGGCTCTGGACTTATCCACCATATAAAAAGCCTTGGTAATCTTCTGGATTTCCTCTTCGGCAATTCCCATGCCATAATCCTTTACCTGGAAAAGGTAGCCCTTCTCCTTTGCCATACCTTTCACCTCTATGGTGCTCCCGGGCTCCGAAGCCTTCACGGCATTGTCCATCAGGTTGATTAATACCGTGATAATCAGATTGCTCTCCGCCCAGACGATTCCCTCCTCAAAGGTATAGACAAATTTCATATCCTCATTGGTTCGAAACATTGCCTGGAGATACTGGAACAGGCTCTCTGCCTGCACCTCCTGAAACTGGGCCTGCCCATGCCTTGTCACCATAATATCCAGAAGCCGGATAGACATGGCCTCTAAGCGCTTGCCCTCCGTATAAATATAATTGGCGGACAAAAAGCTTTTTTCCTCATCCAGCTTTCGGGAGCGGAGCATATCCGCATAACCGATAATCGCTGTGAGAGGAGTTTTCAATTCATGGGCAAAGGCCCCCACAAAATCTTCCTTCGCCTGAATCTCATCCTCCAATTTATTGATATTTTCCTCCAGGGCCTCCGCCATATGATTGAAGTCAAGGGTAAGCTGCCCCAGCTCGTCATTGCTGACCTTCCTTGCCCGGTAAGCGTAATCCCCCGCCGCCATCTTTTTGGTGGCCCTTGTCAAATGCCGGATCGGCTTGGTGAGAAGAAAGGAGATCAGGTGCATGGCTGCCATTCCCAAGAGCAGCATCACCACCGTCACCTGACGGTATACCCGAAAACCCATGGCCCTCTCGTCAAACACCACCGACACATCCCGCAGAGTTTCCAGATACAAAACCCGATCCAGGGCGTTTACCGTGCTTGCCGTCTGGACATAGTAATGCCCGTTCAAATAAATCGTGCTGTAAGCCTTGGTACTGGCGTCGGTCTGAGACAGCAGGGCATCATCCATCTCAAACCCGTCGCTGGCATAAAGCGCCTGCTTTTCCTCATTAGAGATCCGAAGCATACGGCTGGCATTCTGGCCCGAGGATTCCAGCTTTGAGGCAAGCTGCTCCACCGTGCTGTCCTGAAGCACATCATATTTGGCCGGCACATTCAGGGCCGCCGTCTCAAAGGCAAAGCAGAGAATGCTGTTTTCATCCAGAGCCTGTCCCGTTTCCCGCTCAAGGGAAATCTCAAATACACTGTCTACAAAATAAAATCCGCTGAAGCCAAGGGCAATTGCCATGACAATCATGGTGCAAAACAGCAGTTTTGAAGAAAATTTCATTGCGGCACCTCTAGCCGGTAGCCCACCTTATAAACGGCCACCAGATTCTGCTCCCATCCCAGTTTTTTCCTAAGACGCTGTACATGAAGGTCAAGGGTACGGCTGTCGCTGATATATTCATCCTCCCATACCTTTTCATATAAGGTTTCACGAAACAGCGCCACGTTCTTGTTCCGTATAAAAAGCACTAAAAGACCAAATTCCTTGTTGGTGAGCACCACCGGTTTTCCGTCCTTTAGGACCCTGCGGGCTTCCACATCCACCACCACGTCTCCTGCCGCAAGGAGCTTTTCCGTCTTGTTATAGCGGCGCAGAACCGCCTCCACCCGGGCGATCAGCTCCACCACGTCAAAGGGCTTTACCAGATAATCGTCGGCCCCCAGCTTCAGCCCCTTTACCCTGTCCTTCACCTCATGCTTGGCCGTGATAAAGATCACCGGAACCTTCAAAGGGCGTATGTATTCCATTACATCATAACCGTCCGCCCCCGGAAGCATAATATCCAGAAGGATAAGGTCAAAATTCTCCTTCTCTATCAGATCAATGGCATCCAGACCGTTCTGCACACTCTGGCAGTGATAGCCCGACGCCGACAAATTTAGATCAATCAGATCACATATGGATTTTTCATCGTCTACAATCAGTATCTTAATCATTTTATCCCCCAGGCTGCCCCCAGGCAGCTCTTAAATCAGAGCGGTAATACTCTATCCGCAAATCCGTCCCCCGCCGCTTACTCTTCCGCCTTCCATCCCCAAAAGCTCCGGGCTTTCTCCACCAGCCCCGCTACCGTATCCTCCTCGCTGCAGGGATACTGCTCCTTGATCTCTTTATCCTCATAAAACCCGCCCGTGCGCTGATAATAGATGGCATAATCGTTCTCCGCCAGAAGCTCGTTCCTGTCGCTCTCATAACTGTAACGGGCCAGCACCAGAATATCCTTCATCCCGTCCCCGTCAATATCCCGGCAGGTAATCCCCTTGAGGGCATAAAGATTGTCATAGTCCCCCATAGGCTGCAAGCTCCACACAATATAGCCGTCCTCGTTGATCAGATAGATCATAAAGGTGGCAAAATCCGCCATGGTATAGGTGCCGGGCACCACTTCCAGCCTTCCCAGCTTTTCAAACTGCCTGAAATAGCACTGCTCCTGGGCAATCACGAAGCCCTTCTGCACCAGCTCCTTCTTCGTCACTGCCGTGTAAAGAAATTCCGTGGACTTGCCCTCCTTCACAAAGGCGGCAATACTCTCCACGCTTTTGTTCATACTGAACCGGTTGATCTTATCGGAGAGGCGGTAATCCCAATAAAATCCCCGCTCGTCCTGAAAAAGCACATCCCCGATTTTGTAGGGCTTTCCCGCATAGTCCCCGCTGTCATTGACGCAGGTGGTAATCAGAATAATATCCATGAGGCCGTCCCTGTCCAGATCCTGAAAGGAAACCGCCTTAAGCTCCCGGATGGGCTGACGCATCTTTCCCTTATTCCGGTTATTGGCTTCCAACTGATCAGTCCGGTACACCACCTTCCCCTCCCCGTCCGCGAAAAACAGGGCCAGCCTGTGGTACCGCTTGTCTAAAGCCGGAATCATGGAGACCTCCCCCAATCCCTTTAGCTCTATGGGAAAGATCTGTTCCCCGACCACCTCAAAGCCTTCTTCCTCAATCCGGTCGCTGCTTTCGATCCGCAAAAGGCGCTGCTGATAATCCTCATAGGCGGCCAGAAGAGCCCTGGCATCCTCTTGCTCCTTCGCACTCACAGACAGCGGGAAAGCAGGAATGATCGCAGAAATTATCACAATACTATATATAATTGATAAGAATAATTTTTTTCTTCTCAATGCGGTATCCGCTCCTCTTTCGGCAGCCTCTCGATCACACAGCTATGAGGCTTATCCTTTTTCTCTCTGTCATAAGCCACACCTGCCAGCACAATATCTCCCTGGTAGCCTTCCAGCGCCTGGATATAACCCCTCTCCTTTATCTGCTCTATCGCCGTGTATGCCGGCTTGTTATACTTAAGCTCCACCACCATCGCCGGCTTATCCGTATGGGCCAGCGGGACAAATACAATATCCGCAAATCCGTACCCCGCCGGCATCTCCCTGATAATTCTGTAATCCTTCCTTGCACTGTAATAAGCAAGCCCTATGGCACAACTCAGGCAATTTTCATCATTATATGTCAGGATTGACGACACCTCCGTATGGGCCCTGTCCAGCCCGCGGGCCACGCTCTCTTCCTCTCCCGCAAGGGTATCCTCGAGCAGCTTTTCCGATGCCTTCAAGACCCGCATCACCTCCTGCCACCCGCCCACGCTCATGGCATTCTCAAATTCTTCCACGATCTCCTGGTTGGGGATAAAGGCTTCCTTCCTCTCACAGTCATATCCCAGGTATCCTAAATGAATCAACAGAGTCAGCACATCATCCTTTGTCCTTAAACTCTGCATGTCGTTCTGAAAGCTTCGGGTGTTGACCGGAATATGTCCTCCGCCCAACATCTGCACCATATCTCCCCTTAAGCCGTCAAAGTCCATATCCATATAGACCTTCAACGCCTCATAGGTCTCCGTTGACACCCAGTAATTGGAAAAACTCCCGCAGGACATGGCTCCCACCACCGACCTTGGATTATAGATATGGCGGTACTTTTTAAACTGATAACCGTCGTACCAGCGGCTGGTAGCGGCAAAATCCATACCAAATCTTCCGCACAGTTCCTTTACCTCCGGCTCCGTAAAGCCCGTATATTCCTCCAGCTCCTTCTGGTCTGTCATGGAATATTCCCAGAACATATTCAGCGCCGAATGGGAACCGTACTTCTTAACCGGTAAGATACCTGTCATATAGGCAAGGGCAACATAAGGCTGATCCTTCAGCAGATCCCGCAAAAAATCAAGGTACTGCCTCTGCAGGCTCTCCGCCTCCTGCCGCTCCCGCATCACACAGTCCCACTCGTCGATGAGGAAGATAAACTGCCTGTCCCTTTCCACATAAATCTGCTCCAGGACGGCGGACAGGCGCCTCTCTTCCTTTGAGAAGCATTCTCCGTAAGCCTTTTTGAGCTCAGCAATCACCGCCTGCTCCAGATATTCCGTGACCTTCTGATCCCCTGCCCTGCTCAGAAAACGCTGTATGTTAAGAAAGAGCACATCATACTGATTCAAATACTCATCAAAGCTCTGATCAGCTTCTATTTTGCAGCCTTTGAACAGCTCCCTGGAATCGCACCCCCGGCTATAATAGGCACAGAGCATTTCCAGTGTCATGGATTTTCCAAACCGCCGAGGCCTGCTGACACACATATACTGTTTCGTTGTGTTGATACACTTATTTGTATAGGCAATCAATCCTGTCTTATCCACATAGATTTCCGAACGGATAGATTTCCAAAAATTTGTATTCCCCGGATTTAAGTAAATTCCCATACACAATATCTCCTATTGTTCTCGTTTCTATTATATCAGTCTTTGGGAATAACTCAAATTATTTTTATACGTTCCATTACTCCTGTATCTTTTTTACCAGAGATCAGTCCTTTATAAATGTCAGGGGATGAGCTCAAACTATCGGACAACTGCCTTATTGCCCCCAGAAACCTTCCCCGGATCCTGTCCCGAAATGCTCCCTGACAAAAACAACGCCGCCTTTGCACTGACAGGACCCACCATCTCATACAGTACAGAAGAGGAAAGAACAATCGTCAGCAGAAGATTTCCGCTCGTCGCAGGCAGCATCCTCTGCGCCAAAAAAGCAAGTCCGATCGCCACCCCCGCCTGAGGAACCAGCGCAAAACCCATAAATTTGCGTATCTCCTTGCTGGTTTTCGTAACCAGACAGCTTATATAGGTTCCCATATATTTTCCTATGATACGAATTACAAAGTAACAGGCGCCGATTGCTCCCACTTGTGAGAGCGATTTAATATCCAGATTCATTCCTGAGACAATGAAGAAAACAGACATCACCGGAGGAGTAAAGCCGTTAATCTGCCTGAAAAGCTTTTTATCCTCTGTGAGATTAATATAAAAGGCACCGAACACCATACAGGAAAGCAGGGGTGAAATATTAACCGCCGCACAAATCCCGCTCAGGCCAAGCAGTATGGCAATCGCCAGGATCAGCCTGTTATCACGGCTCCGTGCAGGTACCAACAGGCGGCTCAAAAAATACCCACAGAAAATCCCAAGTCCGATCACCAGGATATTATAAAAAACCGGCATAAGAATATCATTTGCTGATAAATTTCCCGCCGCCTTTCCACTGACAACTGCCGATACAATACTGAAGGAGAGCAGGCATACCACATCATCCAACGCCACAATCTGCAGAAGCGTATCCACAAATTCTCCCTTGGCCTTATACTGGTTAATCGTCATCATAGTGCTTGCCGGAGCAGTTGCCGTTGCGATAACTCCCAGCATCAGTGCAAAATCCCAGTCCAGGTGAAACATATATTTCAGCGAAAAAGTCACCAATATTCCTGCCGCCAAAGCTTCGCTGACGGTAATAATAATGATTCTTCTGCCGGTGCGCATCAGCACTTCTTTTTTAAAAAACTTCCCCACGCCAAAGGCAATAAAGGACAGCGCCAGGTCGCTGACAAAGCTCATCCCCTCTATCATATCTATGGGTATGAAATTCAGGCAGCCGGGCCCGATCAGGATCCCTGCCAGTATGTAGCCGCTCACCTTGGGCATATTCAGGGTATTGGTCATTCTTGTCATAATAAAGCCGGAAAACAGGATGATCGAGAGGGTGAGAAGCACCCTCGTCTCATCATTTAACCGGCTTAAAATTTCCACCATATTCATTTTTCTGATCATGCTCCTTTCAGAGTCTGACCGACATTCCTTTTAGACAATCACCGTCATTCTATCCTGCGCAACCATACCGGAAGGCCCCCAACAGCGCTCCACCTCTCCGATGGCCCACTGAGGGTTTTTCAGAATCTTCACCCCGTGGTGAATGAACAAAAGCTTTTTCGGCCTCTTCCCAAATCGTTTCAGGCAGTCGCAGATTTCCGAAATCTGATGGTGCCCGGTTTCAATCATAAGCAGATCACACTGCTCCGGCACGGTATATTCCAGATCCTCCCTCTGGGTATCCCCCGAATAAAAAATAGTTTTTCCACAGAGCCGTATACGGAAGGAAAAGGAGCGCCAGGGAGTTTCCGGTTCATGCTTCAAATGATGGTTATGGATTGCCTCTACAGCAATCCCTCCCTCATTTTCCCCTCCCTGATACAAAAGACCGTCCTGCACCGGATACCCGGCATGGCCGTAGCTGCACACAAAATCGTCCTCCGTGTGCCTAAGCAGCTCCATCTGTGCCTGGTAGCTCTCCAGCCACGGCACATATACCGCAATCGTTTCCGCTACAGGAAGCTGCCGCTTCACCACCGTCAGCTTTCGGATATTCCAGAGAAGGTTCCCCAGGCCTCCAATGTGATCCATGTGGCAGTGGGATATAAAAATGCCCCGGGTCTTTAAAAGATCAATTCCCATAAGATGTGCTGTATAAGCGCAGCACTCCCCTGCATCCAGCCAGTAAATTCCCTCCGGAATTTCCAGAAGCACCGAAGTATGGTGCCTTCCCTCATAGGGCTCCGTACCCGAACAGCTTCCCAGAATATGTACTTTTACTTCATCCTTTTTATTATCGTTCCTATTTTTCACACTTACCTCCATGTCTCATCTGCGACCTGATATTCGTCCCCCATCTACCATTTTCACACCCAAAACGCCTGCCTGAAATTGCCTCACCGCCCCTCTTCCAGGCTGCAGTTACTCCTTGTTACTCCTTCACCGCCCCGACCACCATGCCGGTAACAAAATACTTCTGCAAAAACGGATAAATCAATAAAATAGGGATCATAGACACCACCACCTTTGCCGAATTAAAGGTAAGGCTGGAAACCGCAAGCTGCTCTTCCAATTCCTCCGCCGTCATCATCGCCATCTGCTCCGCATTCAAGGAGGCAGATAATGACTGAATATAGGTCTGAAGCGGAAGCTTTTCCATAGAGTTGATATATATTTTCCCGTCAAAATAAGAATTCCAGTGGGTCACCACCGAGAACAGCGCAATGGTTGCCAGCGATGCTTTGGACAGCGGCAGATAAATCAGTGCTAATACCGTCCATGGGCCGGCGCCATCCATACTGGCCGATTCTTCCAGAGATTTTGGTATTCCCTTAAAGAAATTCATCAGAAGTATCACATTGAATACCGGAACCGCCCCAGGGAGCACCAATGCCCAGAAGGTATCCATCATATGCAGATTGTTTACCACCATAAAGGTTGGAACCAGCCCTCCGTTAAACAGCATTGTAAACACCACGATCCACATATAAATATTTTTTGTGTGGAACTCACGCGGGGATTTTGAAAGCGGATACGCCATCAATATGGTAACTATCATGTTGATGGACACTCCGATCAGAACCCGCTTTATGGAAACCATGAAGGATGTCCAAAACTGGGTTTCTTCCATCATATTGTTATAGGAAGCCAGAGTGAAATTCACTGGCAGCATCCTCACAAGCCCTAGAGCCGCACTGGTCTTATCACTGAAAGAGATCGCGATCGTATTCCAGATCGGAACCAGGCAGATCAGGCCGGAAAAAATCAGCAGGGCATAGATCACAACATCCGATATTTTTATTCGTTTCATATACCCTCCTTTAAAATACCCGGTAGCCCACCAGCTTATCTGCCAGCTTGTAGGCGATCACCAGAAGAACAAATCCGATCAGGGACTGAAAAAGTCCGACTGCCGTTCCGTTACTATACTGCAAGTCTACAAGGCCCATCCGGTATACATATGTGTCAATGATATCCCCCGTCTCATACACCAGCGGGGAATAGAGATTAAATACCTGATCAAAACCGCCTTTTAAAAGCTTCCCTATATTCAGCGTGGTCATCAGGATGATCGTCGGTACAATACTTGGGAGCGTAATATACCATATCTTCTTCCATCTCCCCGCCCCGTCAATGGATGCCGCCTCATACATGGTAGGATCTATATTCGTTATGGCCGCTATGTAGACGATCGCACCGTATCCGAACTCCTTCCATACCTCTCCGCCGATCAAAATCTTGCGAAACCAGGTATTGCTGATCATGAACATTTCCGGCTCTCCGCCAAAGAACTGTACGATCTGACTCACGATTCCCGTATAAGAAAAGATATTGCTGAACATCACAGCCAGGATAACCCAGGATAAAAAGTGGGGCAAATATACCGTGGTCTGCACTACCCTTTTGAGCTTTACATGCCTGCATTCATTTAAAAGAAGCGCGAATACAACGGAAGCCACCATCACCAGCAGCAGCTTTCCCACGGAGATCACAATGGTGTTGCGCAGGATCCGCCAGAAAGTTGGTAATTTAAACAGCCGCTGAAAATTTGCCATCCCTACAAACTTGGAGCCAAACAGCCCCTTGATCGGCATGAAATCCTCAAATGCCATAAGCAGACCCACCATAGGCACAAGATGAAAAATAAATAAAAGTACCATGCCCGGCAGCAGCATCAGATGATAAGGGCCCTGTTTATGGGTTCGTGAGACAGCGGAGGAACGATTTTTTTTCATATAATTTTCCTTTCCGGACAAAGGGAGGCATGGAAGAATGCACTCTTCCCGTACCTCCCCCGTTCTCTGTCCTTTACTTTCCGAGAATCTCATTCACCTCGTTTAACAAGGTCTCTCCGCCAATACTGTTCCACTGCTGCACAAATTCATCGAAATAATCCACACTCTTATCGCCGATAATAATGCTCAGATACATTTCCTGCTCCAGCGTATCCAGCTCTGTCTGCAGGGAAGGACTGGATTCCGTGGTGTAATAGTAAGCGGCGCTCAAAGGTTCCATTTTACTGTCAGAGAGCAACTGGCTTCCAATATATCCATAATAATATGCCTTGAAAGAAAGCTCATTCTTATCGGAGCCATCCGCAAAACCAGTGGCCAATTCTATCTGATCTATATTATACTGTGTGATACCTTCAAAGGGCGTATAGGAACCAGTTTCTATATTTTCTTTAGTCGCTTTTCCTCCTCTTTCAATTGCATCAAAGTAATCATAGGTAACTGCCCCCTGCGGGAAAACCGCCCTGCGTCCGCTGCTGGAAGGGGCAATATTTGCTTCATCAAAGATTGCATTTGCCTCCTCATCAAATCCTCTGTACAAATCATTTCCAATGCCGATAATCTCCACAGCTTTTGCCGGATCAGAGCACTTGGCGCTGATACAGAGCATGGAGGACATAGGCGCCGGCAGAATATATCTGAATTTGCCGTCAGCAGATAGAGGAGCGTTCGTAAGTGCAATTTCAATATCCGGATTGTTCGTAAAAGACTCTACCAGACTTGTTATATGGATTGGGGTAAATACCGCCCCTGCCTGGCCGGAATTGAACACTGCCTCCGTTTCCCCTGAACCAATCCTCGTGGCAAACTGCTTGTCAATCAGCCCCTTTGCATACCAGTCCTGAAGTATACGAAGAGCCTCCTTCATCTCATCGGCAGTGGAACCATAATATACTTCCCCGTTTTCATCTTCCATCCAATAGGTTGGATATGCCCCTAAAGCATAAAATATTGGTTCCAGGCCAAAAGCCTGATTGTAACCCTTCACGGGCTCTGTCGCTGCAACCACCAGCCCTATCGTATCGTCCACTCCATTTCCATCCGGATCATCATTGACAAACGCGGTAAGTACCTTTTCCAAATCTTCTATTGTTTCCGGAACATCCAGCCCGAGATTATCCAGCCAGTCTTTGCGCAGGCACAGCATACTTTCTAATCCGCCCAGATTGCCTCCTGGAATTGCCATAAGTTTTCCGTCAACAGTAACCGGTTCAAAATGTCTGCCATTATAGGAACTGTCAATTCCCTTAATAGTATCGGAAATATTGTCATCATAAATATCTGTCAGGTCGGCCAACAGCCCGTTTTGCGCCAACTGTAAAAAGGTTCTATAGTTATCACAGTAAAAAATATCCGGTAAATTGCCCGATGCGATATTCATAGACAATTTGTTATTGTACTCTGATGCTTCCGCTTGCCAATCCAGAACCAGATCCACATGATACTTATCCCGGATATAATCGATCACCACGTTATCCTCCGAGGTCTGGCCATCCGGAAGCGAAGCACTGGGATATGCTACTTTTGCAAAGGTGAAAGTCGTCATTTCTCCGGACTGTTCCGTCTCTGCCTGCCCTGAATCGACATCCGCTTTTGCCGTATCCTCTCCTGCACCCTCTGTGGTCTCCTCCTGTTTGGCCTGTCCCTCATCACCGGATGAAGCCGGCTGGTCTGTCGGCTCTTTCCCACAACCTGACATCAGCGCGGTCGCCGTCATTACAATTGACAGTAATAAAGCTATTTTCTTTCTCTTCATGGATTTCTCCCTCCCATTCCTTAAATGATGTCATCATTATAAACGGTAGTGTCCGCAAAATTAACCAACATATCCGACTTGGAAGGGTAAAAATCCGTCATTTTGTTTGTTTTTCTTTTCCTCTATACTCCTTCGGTGTGCATCCTGTGTATTTTTTAAATACTTTTTCAAAGTATTTGGGATTATTTCCAAATCCTACCGCTGACGCAATCTGCTCATTCCCCGCATCACTGTGGGTTCGAATATATTCTTTCACTTTTCTGATCCTGACTTCATTCAGATATGTGGTAAACCTGCTTCCTGTTTTCTGATGAAATCGTCTGCCAATATAATCCTCATTTAAAAAAACAAGTTCCCTGGCAATCCATTTCAGATTCAGGCATTCCTCAAAATAATGTGTTTCCACATAATTTATGATCACATCTACAAAATCCTGACTTTGTCCAATCTCCTCCCCGTCTTCTCCACTGCCTTCCCTATCGCTCATCTCATACTTTTCACAGGAGTTCTTAAGCGCCTCAAGGATCTCCTCCTCCCCGCAGGGCTTGAGCAGAAATTCACGCACACCTTCCTTCATAGCCCTTTTAGCCAATTCAAACTCCCCATATCCGGAAAGAATAATAAAGGTTACCTGACTGTCGAATTCACGGGTTCTTTTGATCAGCTCAATTCCGTCCATAACAGGCATTCGGATATCCGTGATCACAATATCCGGCTGAAACCTGCGTATGGCATCCAATGCCTTAAATCCGTTCAGACAGGTGGCGGAAAGTTCAAATCCCTCCGACTCCCAGTCCACGATCCGGCTCATGCTCTCAACCACTGCCTTTTCATCGTCCACCAGAACAACCTTCCTCCTGTATCCTCCCATTTTCTAATCCCCTCTCCTATTCCCTGATTATGATCTGCGTAAGTGTTCCATGGCCGGTATTTCCGATTTTCAGGCAGGAGCCCTCTGGAAACAGGATGCGCACTCTGCCCTGGATATTGTCCAGCCCGATTCCAAGACCGGCAATTGAATGTCCTTCCTGCGCTTCGCCACTCATTCTGCTTAAGACTTCCTCCTTGATTCCGGGGCCGTTATCTTCCACACAGATCCGATAGCCCTCCGGAACCGGTTCCGCCCACACACGGATCACACAAGGTTCCAGCATATTCTCCAACGCATACTTGATAGAATTTTCAACAATATTCTGTAAAGACAGTTTAGGCAGACGCTTTTCATCCATAGATTCCGGAACGTCGATGTGCATGATCAGCCGTTCCTCGTACCGCACCTGCTGAATCAGAATATATCTTTTTAAAATCTCAATCTCTTTTTTCAGGCTGACCGGATCCTCGTCCCCCTCCAATGTATAGCGAAGGAGCTTTCCCAGGCTTTCCACGATCTCTGAGATCTCCTTCTGGCTGTTTGCCTTGGCTTTCCAATTGACGGTTTGCAGGGTATTAAACAAAAAGTGGGGATTAATCTGGCTTTGCAGCTCCTTGAGCCTGTTTTCCTGAATCAGCATCTGCTTTACATAGTTTTCCTGAATCAGTTCGTCCAGTGCTCCCACCATATCCTCAAATCTCTGACAGAGCAGGTCGATTTCATCCCTGGAACTGTTGTTTTTCGTATCAGGACTTACCATACCTTCCACCCGAAAGCTCCCCTGCCGGACTCTCTTCATCCGGTCAAGCAGCCAGGCAAAACGATCCGTAATGGTTCTGGTAAGCCTGCGGCAGAACAGAACCGATATGCCAGTTACCACTATGGCAACCCCACAGAACAGATATTTGAGAAACCGCATCGCCCCCAGCAGATCATCATAATTGACTAGAAATACATATTTCCAGCCATAAGAAGATTCATTCAGATAGGATGCAAAATAGGTTCTGTCCTCTGTGGAAATGATTTTATAATCCTGATCCTTTTCCCACTCCAGACCGGAGTTTGGCCTGATATCAGAGTAGATCATATCCTCCCCATTATAAATGGCAAATTCCTGCATAAAAGAAGTATTTTCAGAATGCTGGCGTATGCTGTTGAGACACCCCTCCAGATCATATTCTAAGACGAGAACCGCCACGGTACGAAACGTCCCATAATAAATATCTATCACAGGCTGAATGCCATAGAGGTGAGAAGAGGGATAATCCGGGGCGCACCAGATCATTTGGCTTGGCTCCATAGTCAGGTCAAAATTGACTTTTTCCAGCAAAGTCCTGTCATATGAACGATTGGCATTCCCTACATAATACCATGTATCCTCCGCAAAAATGGAAATAGAACTCATATACCCATCTCTGAACATCGCCTGCTGCAAAACCTTGTATACCTGTCGATCCACACGGATACTGTCCATGTTTTGCTGCCCATCACCTTCCTGTGTCTGTTCTTTTGCAAGCGCTCTCTGGATGTCATCATTTATGATCAAATCGGTGCCGATTGCTCCTACTTCCATCAGCTCTGTCTCTATTTTTCCTACCACAAGACTTAGATTCTGTCTTGCCAACTGATACATCTTTCTTTCATACACTCCAAAAACCACATATGCAAAAATCAAAATCAGGAGACTGGAAAGTAAAGAGGATGGAATAATAATCAGAAAAAATTTTTCCCATAGCCCCTGTCTGTTCCAGTAATCTTTCAAAAATTTCATCTGTATCTCCCCGGAAATATACGCCGCCTTCAGCGGCTCTTAAGGGCCCGCATAGAATTCAGTATGGCGATCACGGAAACCCCCACATCCGCGAACACGGCCTCCCACATATTGGCAAGGCCAAACGCCCCAAGAAGGAGCACCAATGCCTTTACGGCCAGAGCAAAGACAATATTCTGCTTCACGATTCCCAGGGTCCTGCAGCAGATCCGCACCACGGCGGCAATCTTCTTTACATCATCATCCATCAGCACCACGTCCGCCGCCTCAATGGCCGCGTCGCTTCCCATACTGCCCATGGCGATTCCGATGTCCGCCCTGGTCAGTACCGGAGCGTCATTGATGCCGTCCCCCACAAAGGCAAGTCTTTCCTTTCCCTTCTGCGCGTGCAACAGCTCTTCCACCCTGGCGACCTTCTCTCCTGGCAGGAGTTCTGCATGAACCTCGTCTATGCCAAGCTCTTTCGCCACCGCCAAAGCCGCCTGCTGCCTGTCTCCTGTAAGCATCACGCACTTTTTCACCCCCACCGCTCTCATGCTGCGGATAGCTTCTCCGGCTCCTTCCTTGATGCTGTCTGCAATCACGATGGTGCCCAGGCTTTTTCCCTCGCAGGCGACATAGACAATGGTGCCCTGATTTTCGCAGGGTATAAACGAGATCCCTCTGTTTTTCATCAGCTTTTCATTTCCGATGAGAACTTCCCTGCCATCAATCGGAACGCAGAGCCCTTCTCCCGGAACCTCCAGAGCCTGCCCTACCCTGTTCATATCCGGCTCTTTTCCATAGGCCTCCCGGATAGAGCCTGCAATGGGATGGGTGGAATACCCCTCCCCGTGGGCGGCAATTTCCAGAAGCTCCTCTTCGGTACCGTTTTCCGGAAGCAGTGCCTGCACCTTAAATTCCCCTTTAGTCAGGGTTCCTGTTTTATCAAAAACAATGGTAGTCATCTCCGAAATGGCTTCCATATAGTTACTGCCCTTGATCAAAACCCCGATCCTGGAGGCAGCCCCGATTCCTCCGAAAAATCCAAGGGGAACGGAAATCACCAGAGCACAGGGACAGGAGATCACCAGAAAAATACAGGCACGCTGAATCCACTGCGCCCATCCGCCCCCGGCAAGAAGCGGGGGAAGAAATGCCAGAAGCACCGCTCCGATGGTGACAATGGGGGTATAGTATTTGGCGAACTTGGTAATAAAATTTTCTACCTTGGCTTTCTTGCTGCTGGCATTCTCCACCAGCTCCAGTATCTTTGCCACGGTGGAATCGTCGAACTCTTTTGATACCTTCACCTTGAGGGTAGAACTGCCGTTGACACAGCCGCTTATGATCTCATCCCCCACACTGGCTTTCCTGGGAACCGACTCGCCCGTAAGGGCCGCAGTGTCAATCAAAGACTCCCCTTCCACCACCACACCGTCAAGGGGGATTCTCTCTCCGGGCTTTATCACGATAACGCTTCCCACTTCCACCTCGTCCGGCTCCACCTGAACGAGCTTCCCGTCCACCTCAATGTTGGCATATTCCGGACAAATATCCATCATGTCAGCAATAGACTGCCGGGACTTTCCCACAGCGTAGCTCTGAAACAGCTCTCCTACCTGATAAAAAAGCATCACCGCCACCGCCTCGGAATATTCCCTGACCCCAAACGCCCCAAAAGTGGCGATCATCATCAGGAAATTCTCGTCAAAGACCTGACCATGGCTGATATTTCTTGCCGCTTTAAAAATAATATCATATCCGATCACCAGATAGGGAATCAGATAGATCACAAATAAAATCCATTTATTTTCAAGATTCTCAAAAAAACCTGCATGTTCACAGATAAACAGCCCCACAAAAAGGACTGCGGCAGCCACAATGCGGACAAGTATTTTTTGCTGTTTTTTTGTCATCACAATCTCCTCCTTATACAAAAAACGAGCAAAGCCCGTTTTTTGTATCTTCATCACTACATTAATATCTTACAGTCGGGCTCCACCCTGGCACAAACCCTCACCACTTCCTTCATAATCTCCTCAAACTTGTCATCCTCCGCGTCGATGGTCATCTTCTGGGCGAGAAAGCTCACATTGGCATCCCTGACTCCTCCGATCTTTTTGATGGCCTCCTCCATCTTTGCAGCGCAATTGGCGCAGTCCAGATCCTCCAGCTTAAATTTCTTTTTCATTTCACTTCATCCTTTCTTATCTTTTATTTTTTGTATCCCCGCCTTACTCGTCGATATGCTCCCTGCCCTGGGCTATGATCGTCCTTACATGGGCGTCCGCCAGAGAATAGAATACTGACTTGCCTTCCCTTCTGCTCTTCACCAGCCTGGACTGTTTCAGGATTTTAAGCTGATGAGAGATGGCCGACTGGGTCATGTGCAATATCTCTGCCAGATCGCACACACACACCTCGGCTTCGAACAGCACGTACAGGATACGGATCCTGGTGGAATCCCCGAAAACCTTAAACAGCTCCGCCAGGTCATAGAGCGTATCTTCCTCCGGCATCCCGGCATTCACAAGCGCTAAAAGCTCCTCATGGGTTTGAAAAGTCTCGCAGCATTCCACATCATTCACAGCCAATTGATCACCCGCCCTTCTTATTCTTTGCCTTTCGTATTTTTATTTTTAAACATATGAGCAATTGTTCATATGTTTATACTAATCCCTAACCTGCAAATTGTCAATCCTTTTTTTCTGATTCCCAATCTTCCTTTTCTCAGCACGGACTACCTGCCGACCTCCCAAATAAAAAAGAACGCCTACTCTCCAAAAACAAGTAAACGTCCTTTTCTACATCCTGCGATTCCTCAACCCTGCTTCTCCACACCCACTGCGGCGCATATCTCCTTCAAACAACACTTATCGCAATAGGGCTTTGTCCGCGCCGTACACACCGCCCTGCCGTGCTCCACCAGGCGGTGGCAGAAATCGCTTCCCTCCTGTGGCGGTATCAGCTTCCACAGGGCCATCTCCACCTTCTTGGGTTCCTTGATCCCGTCCACCAGGCCCATCCGGTTCACCAGACGGATGCAGTGGGTATCCGTCACAATTGCCGGCTTGCCGAAAACATCCCCCATGATAAGATTGGCACTCTTGCGCCCCACCCCCGGGAGCTTTAAGAGCTTGTCAAAATCATCCGGCACCTTACCGCCGTACTCATCCCGCAGTATCTTCATGCAGGCGCTGATATCCCTGGCCTTAGAGTGCCCAAGCCCGCAGGGCTTCACAATCGCCTCGATCTCCTCCACCGGGGCGGATGCCAGGGCATCCACATCCGGAAATTTTGCGTACAAATCCTGCACCACCACGTTCACTCTGGCATCCGTACACTGAGCCGCCAGCCGGACGCTGACCAAAAGTTTCCAGGCCTGGTTATAGTCCAGGGTACATCCTGCGTCAGGGTATTCCTTTTTCAGGAGCTCTACAATTTCAAGGGCAAGTTCCTTCTTTGTCATCTGTATCATCCGTACCTTTCTGTAAATTCACAATTCAGATAGGGCATCACATCCCCAATGCTTTCTGCAAAGTCCTGATCAGCTCCTGAATGTCAAGGGGCTTTGCCACATGGGCATTCATACCGCACTGCAAACAGAACTGGACATCATTTTCAAAGGCATCTGCTGTCATGGCAATGATGGGCAGGTTGCTGTCCTTCCTCGCAAGGGCCCGGATCGCCTTTGTGGCGTCATATCCGTTCATCACAGGCATACGGATATCCATCAAGACAGCGTCATAATATCCCACCTCTGAGGCAGAGAACATATCCACACAAATCTTTCCATTTTCCGCATGCTCCATCTCAAAGCCAAAGGAGGAAAGAATTTCATTGGCAATTTCCCAGTTGATCTCAATATCTTCTGCCAGCAGGATTCTTTTTCCGGTGAAATCAACCCCCTTACTTTCGTTTTCATTTTCCTCCGCAGCCGTGCCTTCCACATAATGGTGCAGACAGCCATACAAGGTGGAACGGAACAGGGGCTTGGAAATAAACCCTTCGATCTCCGCATTTGTAGCTTCCTCCTCGATCTCGCACCAATCATAGGCAGAAATAAGAAAGACCGGTATGTCCCTCCCAACCCTCTCACGAATCTGCCGGATTGTCTGTAAGCCGTTCATGTTTGGCATTTTCCAGTCAATCAACACAAAACGGTAATCATCATTCCTGTTGTGGCGTTCTTCTATCATTTCAACGGCTCTCCTGCCATCCAGAGTCCACTCTGCATGTACTCCCAGCTCTTCCAGGTTAGCCACCGCACTGCGGCAGAGCATCTCATTATCGTCCACCACCAGGATATTCCACTCCGGAAGTTTCATCTCATCCGGAGCCTCCCCCTTCGGGAAGTCCAGGATCACATGGAAACAGCTTCCTTTCCCGAGCTCGCTGCTCAGGCCAATGGTTCCCCCCATAAGCTCCACAATCCTCTTGGTAATCGCCATCCCAAGCCCGGTTCCGGTGGTCTTCTGTACCTGTTCGGAGCTGTCCCTTGAAAAGGTGTCCCAAATTCTCTCCTGAAATTCCTCCGACATTCCAATGCCGTTATCCTCCACCTCAAAATGAGTCCGGACATACCCCTCTCCCTTATCTGACTTTTCCTGATAGACATGTACGTCTATCCTTCCCTCCTCCTGGGTAAACTTCACCGCATTGGAAAGAAGGTTTAACAGCACCTGGTTGATGCGCACACTGTCGCAATACACATCCTCGGATATAATGTTTCTTATAAAAATGTCGAAGTACTGGCTCCTGGCTTTCACCTGGGGCTGGATGATATTGACGATATCATCCATGGTTTCCCGAAGGGACATCAGATTCATGTTCAAGGTCATTTTTCCGCTTTCAATCTTGGACATATCCAGTACGTCGTTGATCAGGCCAAGCAAATGCTTGCTGGAAAGCATGATCTTTTTCAGACAGTCCTCCATCCGCTCCGGGTCAACGATATTCTTCATGGCAATTTCCGTCATGCCGATGATGGCATTCATCGGCGTGCGGATATCATGGCTCATACTGGAAAGGAAATCACTTTTCGCCTTATTGGCATAAACCGCTTCCTCCTTGGCCCTGTCAAGCTCCCGCATCTGCCGCTGGGTCAGGCCGAAATATTTGTAAAACACAAATAGCATGGCCGTAAGTATAATCAGCGAGCTTCCGATCATGATCCCGGAACGCATATTATCCAGCCTGGTAACCGCCTCATTCAATGTGTCATTTTTCATGAGGCTGATCAGATACCAACTGGAATTATCGGCAATCGGTGAGCAATAAATCTGACGCTCTTCCCCTTCCACCCAGACAAGGTCACTGTAGGACTGATTTGCATTCATAGTTTCCTGAAGCTGCCCAATGAACTCCTCCACAGTCTTTCCATTGTAATCCCCATATACCTCCCTGACCCGCTCAAAATAACTGTTTCTGAATGCTCCTCCGTTTCGGATAACAAAATTTCCCTCCCTGTCAATGATATGGGAATAAACCTGCTCATCCTCTTCATCCAGAAAAAGAGCCTGGTTTAAATACTCCATGGAAACGCCAGTCACCAGCGCAAGGCTCTCCTGTCCGTCCTCCATAGGATAGGATGCCAACTGCCCGAGAAGAAGAAACTTATCTCCCGCCTTGTTGGTTCCCATTCCCACCAGATGCCCTGTCCTATCCAGCACATCCAAAACGTCTACATCATTAAAAATGTCAAGATCTTCCCCATAGATTCGTGACAGGGCACCGTCTTTTGTAAGGAAACCGGCATAATCAAAGTTCCTGACATCAACACTCTGGATAAGCATATCCAGCATTTCAGTCCCATATTCAACCCTTTGTGCCGGTACCTGAATGATAATCTCACCCACTTGTCCCAAACGCAGTTCTATCACAGTAGAAAATTTCTCCTGCAATTGGGAGTTTAACTCTTCCATATAAATTTCACTGATCTCCTGAATGGATTCCTTGGTTCTCCTGTTCATGAAAACAGCAAGGGCAAAAAATACCGTGATACACAGCAACAGCATTCCAATCAGGCTGCTCCATAAAAATTTCCTCGTTCTGTCCGCCATATCTTTCCCCTTCATTCTTTAAACAGAGCCCTTCCATTTAAAGAATTATAGGCTCATTTCCGTAATTTTTCCGTTCCCCTCATGGACCATGACCTTCCTGCCGGAAAACACTTCCTTGCGGGCTCCCTCCACACGGGATTCTATCCTGCCGTTTCTTAAGGTGACCCCAATTTCCGCCACGATCCTTCCCTGCGTATCAGGGATACGGCAGCGGGCTTCCTTTCCTTCCACAGGGCCGAAGAAATGCAGCTCGCTGTTTTCGGCATAATTGTAATCCGGCCGCTCCTCCACCGTCCCAAGGGCCAGCAGGGTATTTTCCCTGATATAAAAAGGTAAGGAAAAATAATCGTAAGTTCCCTCATAATAGCGGCCGCCTCCCTTACAGGTACCGTCAAAATAATTGATCCAACTTCCCTCCGGCAGGTAATACCAGGCTTTTCCCTCCTCGTTAAAGATCGGAGCAACCACAATGCTCTCCCCCAGCATATACTGCATGTCCAGCGTTGCGCAGGCCGGATCCTCCGGGAACTCAAAAACCATAGGGCGCAGCAACGGCGTCCCTTCCTCATGAGCCTCCACTGCCTTGGCATAGAGATAAGGCATCAGCCGGCATTTCAAATGGACAAAATGCCGTGCCACATCGCAGGCCTCCTCATCAAAAGCCCAGGGCACACGATAACTGGTAGAGCCGTGAAGCCTGCTGTGGGAAGAGAGCAGTCCGAATGCCAGCCAGCGTTTATAGACGTCTGCCGGCGCGGTATGCTCGAATCCTCCAATATCGTGGCTCCAGAAAGCAAAACCCGACATGGCAAAGGACAGGCCGCCCCGCAGCGTTTCCGCCATAGAGGGATAGTTGGCGCTGCAATCGCCGCCCCAATGTACGGGGAACTGCTGACAGCCCACCGTGGCGCTCCTTGCAAAGAGCACCGCCTCCCCCTCTCCCTTCACCTCTTTCAACAGGGAAAAGACACAGCGGTTATATAAGAATGCATAATAATTATGCATGGCCTGGGGATTACTTCCGTCAAAGTAAGTGACATCTATGGGGATTCGCTCCCCAAAATCCGTCTTAAAGCAGTCTACCCCCATATCCAGAAGGCGGCGCAGCTTGCTTTGATACCAGCTACAGGCATCCGGATTGGTAAAGTCCACAAGTCCCATACCCGCCTGCCAGTTATCCGTCTGACGGATTCCTCTTTGATCCGCGCGCATCAGCAGGTATCCGTGCTCTGCCGCTTCCCTGAAAAGAGGGGTTCCCTGGGCAATATAAGGATTGATCCAGACACAAATCTTCAGCCCTCTCTCATGATAACGGGCAAGCATCCCCACCGTATCCGGGAACACCTCCTTATCCCACTCAAAATCACACCAGTGGAAGCCCTTCATCCAGAAACAGTCAAAATGAAAAACGCTCAAAGGAATCTTCCTCTCCTCCATACCGTCCAAAAAACCGGTCACCGTCTTTTCATCATAATCCGTGGTAAAAGAGGTGGAGAGCCACAGTCCAAAAGACCAAGCAGGCGGCAAGGCCGGCCTTCCTGTCATTGCAGTAAGCGCATTTAAAATCTGCTTCGGCTTCGGGCCATAGAAGAAATAATAGCGGATTTCCTCTCCGGGAACGGAAAATCCCACATATTCCACCTTTTCACTTGCCACCTCGAAGGAAACATGATCCGCATGGTCCACCAACACGCCATACCCCCGGTTCGTCATATAAAAAGGGATGCTCTTATAGGCAACCTGGGATGAGGTACCTCCATCTTCATTCCAGGTCTCAACCACCTGTCCGTTCTTTACAAAGGCGGTAAACCTCTCTCCCAGGCCATATACATTTTCTCCGGGAGAAAGGGACAATTCATTCACCATATACGGCGTATATTCATGCTCACGCATATAATTTTCCATCGGAAGCATACTTGAGGCTTTCCGGTTCCATCGGATATAACCCAGGTTCCTGAAACCGCAGGAGGTCAGCTTTTTTCCTCCAGCCCAAAAGCTGTACTCCCATCCCTCCAGACTTACATGGACGCTGACATCCCCTGCCGTCAGCACCGCTTCCTTTTCATCTCTTGTAAAGCAGCAGGAGCAGGAGGGCCTGTCCATCTCAAACCGGGGCTCCTTCCGGTCATAGGCTTCATAATGCCATGCCCTCACCGAAATTACATTTTCTGCCGCGGCAGTAAACTCTATGGTGATCACTGGCATATTCAATGTGGCTCCCCGGGAAGCTACCGGCCCTACCGGCGCAAGTATACGCATACCGTTTTCAATTTCTTCCACTTCATATACCTGCATGGCATAAAGTGAATTGGCATATTCACTGCGCAGCCAGTATCCTTCTGTAAACTTCATAGATTATCCCTCCCAAATCATTTCATTTATTTGATTTTACACCAAAAGCGCTTTTATTGATAGTACTTTTTTTATAAGAGGAAAAAACACCGGATTTATTGCCAAAGCAATCCATCCGGTGTTTCTCCTTCCTGGCTTTATGACACAAAACCGTCTCCGGCTCTGCTTTCGCATTTCCTGCAAATACATCCACTTTGGGACTCTAACTTAAACCACAACACCTTTTTGCAACATAATATTAGCGTACAGGGCACTCTCGCCTGTGGCAATGATGGCATAAGCGCTTTTGGCCTCCTCATAAAAAGAAAACCGCTCAATCTCTCCTATAAGAGCCTCGCCCCGCGCATCCGCCTTTTTTACAATCTCTTTATATTCCTCCCATATGGGAGTCTCCACCGTATCCCCCGGCATCACCTGCATCAGGTTCATGGGATGTTCCACATAGGTATCCAGAGGGAAAACCTGCAAAATCGCTTCCAGAATTTCACAGGTTCCATGCCCGTCCATGCGGATCACAATTCCGTTTTTTCCCATGGTTTGTGCAGGGAAATTACCGTCCGCAATCACAAGACGGTCGCTATGCCCCATTTCACACAAGACCTTTAACAACTCCGGTGATAAAATTTTTGGTATTCCTTTTAACATTTTAACCTTCCCTCCATATCCCACAAATCTTCCCATCCGCTAGCGCCTTCCCACAAAAATACCTGTCCCTTGATCAGACGGCAGTTCTTATCCTCCAGCCGGATGGCTTCCATCTCCTCCACGGTGAGAGGATCCTCGGTAGCACATTTCAAATTAGAGATATACTGAGACTCTTTTACGGAAAAGGGAATTGGCACCTGCCCCCTTTGCACCGCCCACTTAAGGCAGATCACCGCCGGATGTACCTGATGGGCCCTGGCCGCCGCCACAACCGCCGGAAGTTCAATATCTGCAACGTCCTCCGCCGTCCTGTCCCTCTCCGGTCTCGACGGAGAACCGATGGGGCAATAGCCAATGGGTAAAATATTATGAGATACGGCATAATCAAAGAGCTCCGGCTGCTGGAAAGAAGGATGAAGCTCCATTTCCAGCGCCGCAGGCTTGATCCTGCACAGAGGAAGCACAGCCTTAAGCTTGGGAACCGTCATATTGCTCATACCGATATAACGCGCCAGACCCTGATCTACCAATTCCTCGCACTGTTTCCAGGTAGCCATGAATTCCTCTACTGAAAAAGGCTTTGCATCCGGATTTCTGGAATCCCCGTCGCATCCCGGCGCATGATAATTGGGAAAAGGCCAGTGTACAAAATACAGATCCACATAATCCAGCTTTAAATCCGCCAGGCTCTGTTTACAGGAGGCAAGCACCTTTCCTTCCCCGTGCATATCATTCCATACCTTGGACGTGATGAACAGCTCTTTTCTCTCCACCGCCTTCTCTGCCAATAGCCTCTCAAGCACCTCTCCGATCTCCTTTTCATTCTGGTAGACCGAAGCACAATCGATCAGACGGTAGCCATACTTCACCGCCCCGTAAACTGCCTGGGAAACCGCCTCGGCCCCATACTTGTCGGAGCCAAAGGTTCCGATTCCCATACATGGGATTTTTTCTCCGCCGTATAGCGTCCTGAAAGGAATTTTTTCCTGATTGATTCTATCTTCCATCTTATCTCCCTATTGCCGCCTCCGGCGGCTTTCAAATCAACATCTCTCCTTACCCGGCAAAGGTTACCGCCACCTTGCCGCACTCCCCGCCTGCCATCAGGCGGTAGGCCTCATCCGCCTTCTCAATGGGGAATTCGTGAGTGATCAAATCCTCCGGATGGATACCCCAGCGTACCAGACGCTCTACCAGCTCTTCCATTTTCCACAGAGAGGTTACCCAGGAACCGTAGATCGTCTTCTGTCCATGGATAATATCCGGGCTGGGGTTAAAGGTACAGGTTCCTCCCTCTCCTACAAAAGCAATCTTCCCCCACTCTCTGGTGGCCCGGATGGCAAGCTGTCTGCCCGCATCATTGGCGGAGGCGTCAATGGCCCTCTCCACTCCTTTTCCGTCAGTCACCGCCAGAATCTGTGTAAGGGTATCCTTCCCCGGCTTAAACACATGATCCGCCAGCCCCAACTTCTTTGCCAGCTCAATCCGGTATTCATTCATCTCAACGCCGATCAGTTTGTTTGCCCCCATTGCCTTTGCCAGCATCAAGGCCGCAAGGCCTACCGGTCCTAATCCCGTTACCAGTACCGCATCGTTTCCGCACACGCCGATCTTCTCGATGGCCTCATACACCGTTCCAAAACCGCAGGCCACCTGGGCGCCATCCTTGTAAGTGAGCGTATCCGGCAGTGCAATCAGATCCTTTTCCTCTGCCAGAATGTAGGGAGCCATCCCGCCGTTTCTCTGCCATCCATAGGCCTGACGGAAAGGGCTCTTACAGGAAATATAATATCCTCTTCTGCAGTCATTGCAAAGGCCGCATCCGGAAATATGATAAACGATGACCCTGTCTCCCTTTTTGAAGCGCCTTAAGCCTTCCCCTTCCTGTTCAATAATCCCACAGGGCTCATGGCCTGCCACCATACCGGGAATATATCCCTCCGGCCCTTTTCCCGTATGCTCCCTGTAAATACACCGGATATCGCTGCCACAGATGGTGGTTGCCATGGTTTTGATTAGCACCTGACCATGCCCCGGCGTGGGCACCTCAAAGTCCTTTAACTCTACCGTACTGTTCCCGGGCAGAACTGCCCCCTTCATCAACATTTTTACCGCCATAATCATTCTCCTTTTCGTCATACCGCAAATTGCCGGCTCACCTTTTTCTGCTCCGGTTCCTGTTCCCGGCGCCGCCTGCTTTCCTACTTTTTATTATAAACCCACGGGAATATTTTTTAAGTGCGATACATGCCATATTATTCATATATATGTCGTGTTTTTGAAGGTTTAATGATATAATAGATAGATCAGAAGTATGGAGGAAGAGCTCCCTATGAAAACTCTTTATACAGACATGAATATCCATTTCACAATAGACGATGCCTCCTTTCAGGCATTGAACATTGTTTTTGAACGCTTTACCCGGACGATTCCCTCCCACAGCCACGGAAACGGATGCTATGAAATTCACTATATTCCCTATGGCAAAGGTAAATTAAAGGCAAACCGCCAGTACTACGACATTCATCCGAATACGCTTTTCGTCACAGGGCCCCATATTGACCACGCACAGACCCCTCTCCTGTCAGACCCCATGCAGGAATACTGCGTCTATTTTAAGATTCGCCCCAGCGCTCATCCAAAAAATCCCTCTCCTGTACTGGACGCCTTCCTGTCCACTCCCTTTTGGATTGGAAGGGATACCCAGGGCATCCATGGACTTATGAGACAGCTTTTTGATGAGTTAAAAAACCGATATACCGGATATCAGACCCAGGCCGAGCTACTTTTGTCCCAGCTAATCATTTACACAATCCGTAACTATGAGCAATGTAAGATATCCCAGACTTCCTTTCCCAAAAATAAGGTAAAAGATACGGAATCCGTGATCATAGAGGAGTATTTTCTCTACGAGTACTCTTCCCTGTCCCTTAGCACTCTTGCCCAAAGGCTGAATTTAAGTCCCCGGCAAACCCAAAGGCTTCTGACTGAATTTTATGGGAAATCCTTCCAGGAAAAAAAGACAGAAGCAAAAATGTCTGCTGCCGCGATCCTCCTTGCAGACACAGAAAGAAGCATCACCTCCGTATCAGAGGAGCTGGGCTATTCCTCCGCCGAGCATTTTTCCTCTGCTTTCCGTGGCTACTATCACATGAGTCCCAGAGAATACCGCAAGCAAGCCCCTGCTGGGCAGGAATACTTCGTTCCAGGCGATCCTTTCCGCAGCAATGCTTAAATCCCCCTGGTTCACATCGCCTGAAGTTTTTTGCTGTGATCCTGAACCACCAGCTTTAACACCGAGACGTCCGCCTGGACGCCTTCCATATAATCCGCAGACGCCTGGTATCTTTTCGAGGTTTCCACATAATATGCCTCGATGGTATTGAGCCTTCGCACAACATTATTTTCCAGTATATCGACTTCTATCCTTTTTACGTGATGTTCAAGCTTCACCACCCTGCTTTCCATGCTTCCCACTTTTTCTTCCAGCTTCACCACCGTAATTTCCAGGCTTCCCACTCTTTCTTCCAGCTTTACCACTCTAATTTCCAGGCTTCCCACTCTTTCTTCCAGCCTGTCCACTCTTTCCTCCAGAGCGTCCATTCTCTCTTCCAGCCTGTCCATTCTCTCTTCCAGAGCGTCCATTCTCTCTTCCAGCCTGTCCATCTTCTCTTCCAGAGCGTCCATTCTCTCTTCCAGTCTGTCCATCCTCTCTTCCAGACCACCCATTCTCTCCTCCAGCCTGTCCAGTTTTACATAAATAGGCTTTAGCTTCGCATCCATCATATCTGACATTGCAAGCAGTAATTCATTGTTTGTCATCCATTTTCTCCTTTCTATGACACAAAATCAAACAAACTGATCTGATTAGATTCCGGCAGCTCGCCCAAAAGTCCCAGGTCATACATCATATCTACCACCGTCTTGGAAACCTTTGTCCTGTCCCGGAAATCATCCCTGGAAAGGAAAGGGCCATCCTTAGCCGCCTCCACAATGGCGTCCGCCGCCTTCTCCCCCAAACCGTCGATGCTATTTAAGGAGGGCATCAGCTTATCACCCACAATTTGGAAGTTTCTGGAATGGGCAATGAAAATATCTATGGGGACAAAGTCAAAGCCCCTGGCATACATCTCCTGAACGATTTTCATATCTTTAAAAGTATCCTGCTCTTTTTTGCTTAGGGTATCGCTCCTCCTTTTATACTCTGCCATCACATTTTCCAGACGATTTTGTCCCCGACACATGATATCATAGGAAAAAGCCGAGGCGCGTATGGAAAAATAGGAGGCATAGTAGGCCAGGGGATAATTGATCTTACAGTAAGCAATCCGCCATGCCATCATCACATAAGCCGCCGCGTGGGCTTTCGGGAACATGTACTTAATCTTTTTACAGGACCAGATATACCAGTCCGGCACATCCTTTTCCTTCATGGCCGCTTCCCACTCAGGTTTCAGTCCCTTTCCCTTACGGACGCTTTCCATAATCGTAAAGGCCAGGGCGCTGTCCACTCCCTGATTGATCAGGTAGATCATAATGTCGTCCCTACAGCAGATTGCCGTGGAAATCGTTGCCTTGCCGTCTAAAATCAGTGTCTGTGCATTTCCCAGCCACACATCCGTCCCATGGCCTAATCCTGAAATCCTGATCAGATCCGAAAGGCTCTGGGGCTTGGTATCAAGAAGCATCTGGATCACAAATTCCGTGCCGAACTCCGGTATGCCAAGAGAACCCACCGGGCATCCGTCAATCTGCTCCGGCGTAATGCCAAGGGCTGAGGTATTCTGGAACAGGCTCATCACCTGCTTATCGTCCAGAGGGATCTTGGTGGGATCAATCTGTGTCAGATCCTGAAGCATACGGATCATGGTGGGATCGTCGTGCCCCAGTATGTCAAGCTTTAGCAGGTTATGGTCGATGGAGTGATAATCAAAATGCGTGGTTACGATATCCGTGGCCATGTCATTAGCCGGATGCTGTACCGGCGTAAAGGAATTGATATCCTCCCCCATGGGCAGAACGATAATGCCTCCCGGGTGCTGGCCGGTGCTGCGCCTGATTCCTGTGCAGCCCCCCACAATCCGGTTGATCTCGCAGACCCGCTTGCGTCTCCCCCTCTCCTCATAATAATTCTTCACATATCCGAATGCCGTCTTATCCGCCAAGGTAGCTATGGTTCCTGCCCGGTAGGTCTGGCCTGCGCCGAAAATGACCTCCGTGTACTTGTGGGCCTTACTCTGATATTCCCCCGAAAAATTCAGGTCAATGTCCGGCTCCTTATCCCCTTTAAATCCCAGGAAGGTCTCGAAAGGAATGTCAAAGCCGTCCTTCACCAGATTTTCCCCACATACCGGGCATTTCTTATCCGGCAGGTCGCAGCCCGCGTTTCCCGCATAGGCCTTGATCTCCGGGGAGTCAAAATCACAGTAGTGGCAGGAAGGGCACCGATAGTGGGCGCTTAAGGAGTTCACCTCCGTGATTCCCGCCATGAAAGCCACCAGGGAAGAACCTACGGAGCCGCGGGAACCCACCAGATATCCGTCCTCCACGGATTTCCACACCAGCTTCTGGGCAATAATATACATCACCGCAAAGCCATTGGTAATAATGGAATTCAGTTCCTTTTCCAGACGGTCTTTTACGATCTGGGGCAATTCCTCTCCATAGAGTTCATGGGCCCGGTTATAACAGATATCCGTCAATGTCTTATCGCTGTCAGGGATCACCGGAGGACACTTATCCGGCCGCACCGGCGCCATCACATCAATCCGGTCTGCAATCCGGTTGGTGTTGGTGATCACCACTTCCTCCGCCTTTTCTCTCCCAAGATAGGAAAATTCTTCCAGCATTTCCTCCGTGGTCCGCAGGTAAAGGGGGGCCTGGTTGTCCGCATCCGCAAAATGCTTACCTGCCATGATGATACGCCGGTAGACCTCATCCTCCGGCTCTAAGAAATGGACGTCGCAGGTAGCTACCACCGGCTTGTGAAACTCTTCCCCAAGGGCAACGATCCTGCGGTTTACCTCCTGGATATCTTCCACACTGTTTATGGCCGTAATCTTTTCGGATTCTATCATAAACTGATTATTCCCCACCGGCTGGATCTCCAGATAATCATAAAAATTCACAATCCGGGCAATCTCCGTCTGCGGCCTTCCGTCCAGAAGAGCCCGGTAGAGCTCTCCTGCCTCACAGGCGCTTCCCAGGATCAGTCCCTCCCGATGCTTCATCAGAAAGCTTTTGGGGACACGGGGACGTTTACTGTAATAAGTCAGGTGGGATTCCGACACAAGGGTATAGAGATTCTCCCTTCCCACGTTATTCTCCGCCAGGATAATGGCATGGTAGGAGGGAAGCCTCTTCACGATCTCCGGGCTGGAATCCCCCATAGCGTTTACCTTGGCAAGGGTATCAGCACCGGCCTCCTTAAGCATGGGAATAAATTTTACGAAAATCTCCGCCGTGGCCTGGGCATCATCCACCGCCCTGTGATGGTTCTCCAAGGACACGCCCAGGGTTTTCGCCACTGCGTCCAAGGTATGCTTGCCCTGATGGGGAAGGAGGATTCTGGCAATCCCAAGGGTGTCGGCACAGGTAAATTTCCGGCTAATCCCCTGTCTCATGGCATTTTCCCTGATAAAACTCATATCAAACCCCGCATTATGGGCCACCAATACCGCATCCCCACAAAACTCCAGAAATTCCGGCAATACCTGCTCTATGTAAGGCGCGTCCACCACCATACTGTCGTTGATGCCTGTCAACTTTTCAATCTCAAAGGGAATGGGCACGTCAGGGTTCACAAATGCGGAAAATTTATCCGCGATCTCTCCCCCCTTTACCCTCACTGCGCCAATCTCGATAATTCTGTTGTTCACCGGTGAAAAGCCCGTTGTCTCTATGTCAAATACTACAAAATCAGAGGTAAAATCCTGGCCTTCCTCTCCCATCACCAGCTCCTGCAGATCGTCCACCAGATAAGCCTCCATTCCATAGATGATCTTAAAGAAATCCTGCTTATCCGGCGCGGGCTCTCCGGCCTCCTTACGTTTGCCCTTCTCTTCCTTCCACAAATCCTCCCACACGTGATTGGCATCCGGAAAAGCCTGTACCACCCCGTGATCCGTTATGGCAATAGCCGGATGTCCCCACTGATAGGCGCGCTTTACGATATCCTTTGCCTCGGAAACCCCGTCCATATCGCTCATCTTGGTATGACAGTGAAGCTCCACCCTTTTTTTCAGGCTATTGTCATTGCGGGATGTGGTAAAGTCCGGAATCTTTTTTACACCCAGGACAGAGCCTATGGTGAGCTCATTGTCAAATTTGTCGATGGATGTGACTCCCTTAAGCTTGATAAAAGCTCCCTTCTTCATCCCTTCGGTGATCTCCGCCACCTGTTCGTTGTGGGTAAAGAGCTTGATGGTCATGGTATCCGTAAAATCCGTCACGTCAAACATCAAAATCGTCTTCTGGTTCCGGATCTCCCTGGAATCAAAGCTGATGATCTTCCCCCGGATGACCACCTCGCCCATCTCTCCCTCAATATCTTCTATGGGAATAGCTTCCTCCTGAAAATCTCTGCCGTAGATCACATCCGGATTGTCGGAGCGCCTGACAGGCCTCTTAAAGTCAGGACGGACTCCCTTGCCGGCCTCCCCTCTGCGAAGCCCCTTCTTATCGTCCGCTGAAAAAGCTCCGGTATTTCCCCGGCCTGGAACTACCTTGGGCTGTTCCGAAATGGGACGGACTTCCTTTTTCTCCTGTCCGGTTCCCTGGAAAGCAGGCTGGGGCCTGTCTGCCCTGTCAGAACCGCCGGAATCATTCCCTCCTGCCATAAGTGCCGCTCTTTGGGCAATCTCTGCCACCTGCCGGGCAATGAGAATATCCTCCTCCTGCCGTGAGCTGCTTTTCTTCTCTTTGTATTCCATCCTGCACATCAGGGAAAAACCGCACCGCTCATTAAAAATCTTCTCTATGATACGGCTCAGCTCCGGGGCCTTGCTTCTGGCCGGCGTGGTATCCTCCACCGTAAGGGTAAGCTTCTGTGTCCCTGCAAAGGAAATATCTGCCCCTTTAAAGAGATGGTATTCAACAGGACTGTAGGCCTTTAGCTCTAACAAAATACTTTCCTTATAGGCATCCATCAGTTTTTCGGGCGTGTACTGTTCGGACAATCTGAACCTCTCGTAGAGCTTCACCACCACAGGCTGGTAGGCAAAAAGCTGCTTTTTGATCTCCGCTTCCACCCGAAAAACAGTCTCCTTGGGAATCAGATAGCTGCTCGAGACCGTGACCCTGATATAGTCCCTGCTTTTGGTTGCGGAAACCTTCTCCACCGTTACCTGTTCAAACAAATCCTGTATTTTTTTATCCAGCTTCAAAGCCGGAAACACCTCAAAAAACTGTTTCGCCATTTTATTCCCAATTCTCCAATTCTTCCTTAAGCACCGCAAGAAGCTCATCCTCCGGTACCTTCCTGATGATCTCACCCTTCTTAATCAGCAGTCCCTCGCCGATTCCCCCTGCGATGCCGATATCCGCTTCCCTGGCCTCTCCGGGGCCATTTACGGCACATCCCATCACCGCCACCTTGATATCCAAAGGGAAGTCCGCCACCATGGCCTCCACCTTACCGGCAAGTCCGATCAGGTCGATCTTTGTCCTGCCGCAGGTGGGACAGGAAACCACCTCTATCCCCCCTTTGCGAAGGCCCAGGGTTCTCAAAATCAGTTTGGCAGACTTGATTTCCTCCACCGGGTCTCCGGTAAGGGAAACCCGAATGGTATCTCCAATTCCCTGATGGAGGATGAGCCCCAATCCGATGGCAGACTTGATATTGCCGCTAAAAACCGTTCCGGCCTCCGTGATTCCCACATGCAGAGGATAATCTGTCTTCTTAGCCAGGATCTCATGGGCTTTGACGCACATCATCACATCGGAGGACTTGATGCTGATTACCATATTTTCATATCCCAGCTCTTCGATCATCCCCACCTTGTCCAGAGCGCTCTCTACCAGCCCCTGGGCTGTCACACCATGATATTTTTCCACCAGTTCCTTTTCCAATGATCCGCTGTTGACCCCTACACGGATGGGAATATTTCTCTCCTTAGCTGCCGCAACCACTGCCGCCACCTTGTCTTTCCCGCCAATGTTACCGGGGTTGATTCTGATCTTGTCCGCCCCATTTTCTATGGCGGCAATTGCCATTTTATAATCAAAGTGAATATCTGCCACAAGAGGAATCGAAATCTGTTCCTTGATTTCCCTAAGCGCTTTGGCTGCCTCCCAGGTGGGAACCGTACAGCGGATGATCTCGCATCCTGCCTTTTCCAATCTGTGGATCTGCTCCACCGTACCTTTCACATCCTCCGTCCTTGTATTGGTCATGGACTGAATCAATATGGGATTTCCGCCTCCAATTACCCGCTCTCCAATCCTGACCACCCGTGTAGTCTCTGCCATTGTCTTGTCCTCCTGTTTTTAAATAAGCTTTTTCTTCCCGTTGGTTTTCGTAAACCCTTTTATCAAAAATATTATATGTCAGCCCGCCGGGAATATCAATTCAAATCTCCGGCCTGTGTCTTTTCCTTTTCACCCCGGATATAAAAAATCCGGCTGCTGTAAGCCCTTCCATCCTCCCCCACAGCCACCAGCCGAAGGGCCAGCTCCTCATCGGGCAGCCTCTTGGCGGGAAGCTCAAAACGTACCTGATTCTTTGTCACATATACCGCATCCTCCTTAAGAAGCATCTTCCTGCCCTGCTCATCCCGCATTTCCACCCACAAGCTTTCCGGCCCTTCCCCGGCATAGGCCTTTGGCGCCAAAAATCCCAACACCCCGGGGAAAAAGACCTGCCCGGTCAGCAAAAAAAGCAGGCAAATCAGCCCCGAAAATTTCTTCTCCGTAAGCCAGATATTCTTTTCCTGACGCAGCATAACTTTTCTCTTTCGACGGTTGCCAAAAAAAATGAGATAAAGCACCAGTGTGACCATGAGAAACAAGAGAGGTTTTTCCAGATAAGGAAAGGGGATAGATGTTTCGGGAATCCCCTCTATCAGGGGAAGAATAAAGCAGAATGCGGTATAGGCGCCAAAAATCAAGAGAAGCAGCTCCTTAATCCTCCGCCATATACCGGCAAAAAGATCGAGCAAAAACCGAAACCGGCTTCGGGAGCTATGACAAAACAGTCCCTCCTTCAGCCTTTCCCAGGCCGATTGCTCCAGCCTGCGCAGCTCCCCCAAAAGCTGAGCCGCACTCTGATATCTATCAGAGGCCTCCCCGGCCGTGCAGACGCTTATAATCCTGTCCCAGGCAGACGAGAGGGTTTTGTCATATTCCAGAACGGAACGGCGCCCGTAAGGTGGACGGCAGGGGCTTACGCCGGTGAGCATTTCATGGAGCACTGCCCCCATCCCGTATATGTCCCAGGTTACGTCCCCCTTGGTCTGCTCCCACTGCTCCTTCGGAGCATACCCTGCCGTTCCCGCACACAGCGCCTGCCTTTCGCTTCCCCAGGCATAGGCAAGGGCGCCTCCAAAGTCAATAAGTTTCAGCGTGCCATCCTGACGAATCATAATATTTTCGGGTTTCAGATCCCTGTAGATAATTGCCGGGCACCTTCCGTGGAGATATGCCAGGATCCTGCAAAGCTCCTGGGCCCATTTAAGAACCTGTTCCTCCGGCACCCTGCCATAGGTTTCCAGATACCTGCGAAGAGACATGCCCTCAATATACTCCATCACAAGAAAGATGCTCTCCTGACAAGAATTTTTCTGCTGAAGCCTGTCCGGTAAGCCCTCTTCCGAAGAACATACTTGTTCCAAAAAATCCTCCTCCAAACAAACCTCCTGCCGAAAGCAGTCGTAAACAAGAGGCAGTCCCGGATGGCGCAGCTCCTTTAAAAGTTCCAGCTCCGTAAGGAGAAGTTCCTTGCTGCTCTCCTTGATCACCACCAAACGTTCCAAATGCCTGTCTCTTGCCAGATACACTTTCCCCGTACCGCCACAGCCGATCTGCCCCAGTATCTCATATTTACCTCCCAAAATCCCTGTCATAGCACCTCCCGATAAGCAATACAGTAGACCGCCGACATGTTATCCTGCTCTCCCTTTTTTTCAGCCTCCATTCCCAGCGTCCTGAGCCTGCGCCCGATCTGTTCCTCCCCCGCTATATCGCCGGGAGCCAGAGCCCTCAGGGCCTCCTTGTCAAGTGTCCTGTAAAAGCCGTCCGTACACAGAAGAAAGCCGCTTCTGCCGTGAACTCTCCCGAAATAAATGTCCGGATATTGGAAAGGAAAGCTCCCCATGCATCTGGTTACCCCGCCTCCCGTCCCGTGATCTCTGGTAAGGAGCCTTGTCCCCCTGCGGCTGCACAGATAAATCCGGCTGTCCCCCAGATGAAAAATCACATAGCGCCTCCCCCACAGAAATAAAAGAGATATGGTGGCTCCCAGCCTGATTTCCTTTCCTGCTCCATAATGCCTTAACTGGCCATTCATCTCATAGAAGCAGCGAAGCAGACTTCTCTTGATGGCCTTCCTTCCTCTCTTTTCGCCTGCCAGTGCCGTCAGTTCTCTGTAAAAATGCTCCGCCAGCCTCTCCGTAATGAAACCGCTGGCATTCTCTCCCTCCGAGAGGCCTCCGATCCCATCGCTCACCGCCGCCAGCATCACCCGTCCTCTTTCGGTAAGGGCCTGCTGTAGGGTAAGCGAATCCTGGTTCACGAAACGCCTGCCCCGATCCCAATATATCCCTGACATGATCTTCAATCCTGCGCCATCCTCCGTCTCAAACATACTCTGTGAATTCTGGAAATTCTGTTGTTTGTCCATCCATTATATAATCCCAACAAAAAAGAATCCATTATACAAAATTACCAAAATCTCATTTTTGGTAATCTTGCATAAGGATTCCTTCCATCACACCTTATTTTATCTGAAAAATTTTGTTATATCGTTAAAAAATACCAGTACCATCAACACCATAAGGGCCATCATTCCCGCTAAATGAACCATTCCTTCCTTCTCCGGCGGGATCGGCTTACCCCGAAGGGCCTCTACCAGCAAAAATACCAAACGGCCACCATCCAAAGCCGGCAGCGGCAACAGATTCATGATTCCCAGGTTGACTGAAAGCAAAAGAGCGATATTCACCATGTTTAATATGACGTCCAAAGCCCCGTAGACCTTGGCCGAGTCGTAGGCATCATCCACCACCTTCACAATCCCGATGGGCCCTGACACATCATCCCGGGATAGCTGTCCCGTTACCAGCATCCCCAAGCTCTTAAAGGTGGTTTCCACATAAAATTTCATGGTGTACAAGGCATACTCAAAGGTTTGAAACACATTGCATTTGAGATATCCCCCTACAGCAATCCCCATGTAATAGCGTCCGTCCGCCTCGTCATAAACCGGATTGATTACCGCTGTTTTTTCTTCCCCGTCCCGAAGGAAGGTAACCGTCTGCCGCTCCCCCTCTGTGTTTGTCTGGGAAATCAGCGTTACCTCTCCGCCCATGTGAATGCGCTTTCCGTTCATCCTGGTGATCATATCCCCTTCTCTCAGTCCCGCTTCCTGCGCCGGGCTATTCTCGTTCACCACCAGCACCTCCGGGGTGGTAATTCCGCAGGTTGCCACAAGGAGCATTGCCATCACATAGGCTGTAAGGAAATTAAACAAAGGCCCTCCGAACACCGTGGCAAAACGAACCCACACAGGCGCATTGGGGAAAGCCCTCTCGGACATAACCCCTTTTTCCACTTCCAAACCGTCCTCCCCTTCAAACATACAGGCCCCGCCTATGGGAAAAAGCTTCAGGGAATATTTCGTCTCTCCTTTGTAAAAGGAAAACAGGGTAGGCCCCATGCCTACGAAAAACTCCACCACACGGATATTGTTTTTCTTGGCGATGATAAAATGCCCCAGCTCGTGAGAGATTACCACCACCAGAAAAATAATGATAAATAGCAAAATTGATACTGCCACGTCACAACCTCCTGCACATCAAACATTATTTCACTTTGCGGGTAAGCTTCTTAGATCAAAGACTTTACCGCTCTGCTTACCAACTTTTCCATCAAAGTGTTTTCCGCTTCGCCGACCAGCTTCTTTCTATAAACTCATAAACAGCCTGCTCCGTCTCCAGAATTTCCTCTATGGAAGGCTCGGAAATCACTTTATGCCCTTCCATGGCCCCCTGAATCAGATCATAAATTTCAAGAAACTTTATCTTTCTCTCAAGGAACAATGAAACCGCTTTTTCGTTGGCCGCATTATAGACCGTAGGCATACTGCCGCCAGCCCCTATGGCCTCATAAGCCATCTTAAGGCCGCGGAAGGTTTCCGTATCCGGCCTTTCAAAGGTCATGGAGGAAAGCTCAAAAAAATCCACCTTCCTTCCCTCCATGGGCCTTCTGTCAGGATAAAACAGCGCATACTGGATGGGCAGCTTCATATCCGGCATACCGAGCTGTGCCATAATCCCCCCATCCGCATACTCCACCATGGAATGGATAATACTCTGGGGATGCACCACCACCTGAATCTTTTCCGGCTCCACACCGAAAAGCCACTTGGCCTCGATCACCTCCAGCCCCTTGTTCACAAGAGTGGAGGAATCTACCGTGATCTTTTTCCCCATGGCCCAATTGGGATGCTTTAAGGCGTCCTCCACCGTGATATCCGTAAGCTCTTTTCGTTTTTTTCCTCTGAAAGGCCCTCCCGAGGCCGTAAGCAAAATTTTGCTCACCCGCTCCACAGGCTGACCCTGCATGGACTGAAAGATTGCACTGTGCTCGCTGTCAACCGGAAGCAGGGCCACCTTCTCCCGCTCTGCCAGAGGCATAATTATATGCCCTGCTGTCACCAACGTTTCCTTATTGGCAAGGGCAATAGTCTTTCCGGCTTTTATTGCAGCGATCGTTGGCCTGATACCTATCATACCCACAATTGCCGCTACCAAAACCTCCATCTCCTCCATAACGGCAATTTCCAGAAGGCCGTCCATGCCTTCCATCACTCTGGTATCGGTATCTTTTATTCTCTCCCTCAGCTCTTTCGCCCCATGCCCACTCCACATCACGGCCAGCTTGGGACGAAACTCCCTGATCTGTTCTTCCATTTTCAGGAAATTACTTCCCGCCGCCAGAGCCAGAACCTGTAAATCCTTATTATTTCTTACAATTTCAAGAGTCTGTGTGCCAATTGAGCCGGTAGAGCCCAGTATCGCAATTTTTTTCATCATCCTAACCTCCATACCGCATCTTTTGCTTCCTTTAAATACGGCCTCCGTGTATCAGCATGAGGGTCAAAAAGTAGATCATCGGCGCAGTAAAAATAACGCTGTCAAACCGGTCCATCACGCCGCCGTGGCCGGGAATCAGCTTCCCGTAATCCTTGATCTCATGATTTCTTTTAATGGCAGAGGCGGCCAGATCCCCAACCTGGGAAACCACGGCCCCCACCCCGTTGATCAGCACAAAAATCCACAAGATCCTCTGCTCGCTGATGACAGCTTCCACCACGAAATGAGCATAAACCGCTCCCACAAGAGCCGAGCCCAGAATCCCTCCCAGGGCTCCCTCCACGGATTTTTTTGGACTTAAAACCGGCGCCAGCTTATGTCTGCCCAGCAACATTCCCACCGCGTAGGCACAGGTATCGCAGATCCAGGAGCTGATAAAAATCATCCAAACAGTGTAAATTCCGTAGGGAAGCACCCTCACCAGATAGATAAAGGAAAGCATCACCGGCGCATAGGCCACACAAAAAAAACTGCACATAATCTGCTCTGCCTTGTACCTGGGGAAGGTAAACACATAGAGGAACATAAAAGCCACCAGAATCGTAATCAGGGCCAGCAAAAGATAAATCTTATCCTCCACAAGCACCATCAGCAGATAATAAGACAGAATCCCTGCATATCCGATCAGCTCTAATCCATTCATTTTCTCACTGCCGGCAAGATGGCAGGCCTTGGTCAGCTCCCGATAGGCCTTCAGGGCAAGAAACAGAAGAACCGCCGCCAAAAAATATCCTCCGGCCAATATTGTCGCTACCGCCAGCACCAGAAGTACAATGCTGCTCATCAGCCTTGTCATAAACATGGCCTACTCCTCCTTAACCCCGCCATATTTTCTATCCCTGTTATTATATGCCTCCACAGCTTTTACCAATTCTTCCTTTGTAAAATCCGGCCAGGCCACCGGCGTAAAATAAAACTCCGTGTAGGCAAGCTGCCATAACAAAAAATTTGAGATTCTCTGTTCGTTACAGGTTCGGATCAAAAGATCAGGCTCCGGAAGCCCTCGGGTATCCAACAGGGAGGACAGATAATCCTCTGTCACTTCTTCTCCCCTAAGTTCTCCCCTGGCCGCCCTCTCCACCACTGTCCTTACGGCGCGGATGATCTCATCCCGGCCCCCGTAATTTAAGGCAATCTGAAAGTGCAGCCCGTCGTTATCTCTGGTAGACTCCTCCAACTGTGCGATCCGGTTCCTGATATCCGTATCGAGCCCTGTCTTATCCCCCAATACCCGCACACACATCCGGTTCTTTTTAGCCGTGGTCAGACAGGTCTTCATATAATTGCGCAGAAGCTTCATCAGGGCATCCACCTCTTCCTTGGGCCTGCCCCAGTTCTCCGTGCTGAAAGCATACACCGTCAGGTACTGGATTCCCATCCGGTAAGCCTCCTCGCAGATAACCTCCACCGTCTTGGCCCCCTGCACATGTCCATAATTTCGGGGCATCCCCTTACGTTTCGCCCATCTTCCGTTTCCGTCAAGTATGATTGCCACATGCTTTGGCATCACCAAATCCCTTTTCTCCGCCATCATCTAATCTCCCTTGGCCTGTAAGCCCATCCTTATGTCAAACAAGGAATACCGGATACTTAATATATGCCGACACGCTGTGCGGGCCGGCATATGTTAAGCAAATCATTCTCTTATACTGTAAGGATTTCCTTGGATTTTTCTTCCATTAATTTATCAATATCCTTAATATACTGATCCGTCAGCTTCTGCAGTTTATCTGTCAATTCCTTGATTTCATCCTCTGAAACCTCTGCCTTAGCCAGTTTTTTGAAGGAATCATTTCCATCCCTTCTGATGTTGCGGACGGCAACCTTTGCCTCCTCCGCCTTTTTCTTCACATCCTTTACAAGATCCTTTCTTCTCTCCTCCGTAAGCTCAGGAAAAACCAATCTGATAACGGCGCCATCATTGGAGGGTGTGATGCCGATATCGGAAGCCATAATAGCCTTCTCAATGCTCTTGATCAGCGTCTTCTCCCAGGGGGCAATCTGAATCATCCTTGCCTCCGGAATTGTGATATTCCCCACCTGCTGGATGGGGGTAGGCGTTCCATAGTAGTCCACCCTCAGTTTATCCAACACGTGAGGATTGGCGCGCCCTGCCCTGATTCCCTGGTAATCGCTCTCCAGATGCTCATAGGTCTTTCTCATTTTATTGTCATAAACTTTAATTCTCTCATCCATCCTGCTTTCCCTCCGTTTATTCTGTTATTTTCTCCGCTATATCCCCTTATTCCAACCGATGCAAGCCCCGCCTGAAAGCGTCTCACACGGTTACCTTCGTTCCATTAAAGCTTCCCCTCATGGTATTGACGATACTGTCCTTCTCATTCAGGCCAAATACCCACATAGGCATTTTGTTATCCCTTGCCAGAATAGACGCCGTCATGTCAACTACCTGGAGGTTCTGCGCGATCACCTGATCAATGGTAATCTCATCATATTTCCTGGCAGCAGGATTTACCGCCGGGTCACTGTCATAAACGCCGTCTATGGACTTGGCAAGAAGGATCACCTCAGCCTCCACTTCCACAGCCCTAAGCACTACCCCCGTGTCTGTCGAAAAGTAGGGATGCCCTGTTCCACCTGCAAAGAAAACCACCATGCCCTTCTCAAAATACTTATTGGCTCTGTCCTTGGAAAAAAGCTTGGTGAAGGAGCCGCACTCGAAAGGTGTTAGAACAGCGGTCTTCATGCCCGTACTGCGAAAAATTTCCGAGACATAAATACAATTCATCACCGTTGCGAGCATCCCGATCTGGTCGGCTTTGGTA
This sequence comes from uncultured Lachnospiraceae bacterium, assembly GCA_949949005.1. Lineage (GTDB taxonomy): Bacteria > Bacillota > Clostridia > Lachnospirales > Lachnospiraceae > Suilimivivens. The sequence goes on along the minus strand of CATLHM010000007.1, from coordinate 45,589 downwards.
CGGTCAATATTTTCACTGGTACGTCCCCGCCAGAAATTTCCGCCTCCCGTAACGATCCCCACCTGTATTCCATCGTCTACAAGCTGCTTTACCTGCAAGGCGACCCCGCGCACCGTTTCCTCATCAAATCCCGTCCGCTTCTCTCCCGCCAATGCTTCTCCGCTCAGCTTTAATAATATTCTGCGCATTTTATACCCGTTCTCCCTTCAAAGATTCAAACTCCCCATTTAAAATCTTTGCCTGCTATTTTATTTATTTTTGAGACTTTCAAAGAAAGAAGTAGGACTCACATCCGCATAGCACTGAGAGCACATACCTTCAATCACGGCACCGTTGTTGATTTGCACGGACTTGGACTTGATATCCCCCATGACAATTGCCGATGAGTCCAGAATTACCGGCCCCTTTACGTCGATATCTCCCTTAATTGCCCCTGCGATCAAGGCGCTGTTGGCATAAATGTTGCCCAGGATTACGGTGCTCTGTCCGATCTTGATACTGGAATTACTCCGCAGCTCCCCGGTAATCTTAGCGCCCTCCGCATAAATCTCAGCCGCCTGGGAATTCCCCTGAATCATACCGGTAATATTCAGCTTACCGAGAGCCTCCACATTTCCTACCACGCTTCCGCGAACCTCCAGTCCTCCCTCTGTGGCAACATTACCGTTGATGAGCATGGACTCTGTCAGCACCGATACCTCCTCAGAACTTCTTCTCGCGCTGTGCTGCATGGGTATCTCCGGCGCCTTATCCTCCATAGGCGGCGCTGCAAAAACAGGTTCTTCCACTACTTCCACCTCCTGCCCTACTCCTGGCATTTCCATCTCCTCCACTTCCTCAACTATCTGTTCCGGCTCACTGTCAAATTCGTCCACATAATTATTAACGGCAGGCTCTCTTTCCCTCTCCGCATAACTGCTTCTCATCTCCGGCACCACCGTCCTTTGTCTCTCTGCCGGTGCCCTTCTTACCTCTTCCACGCCCTCCTCCGGCATAAGTTCGTTGACTGCCTGCGATAAGTCATCCTTTAAATCTGAGAAAAAACCCATCTCTTTGTTCCTCCATTCTATCTGTTTTCTTATTGAATTATTGCAAGGTTATATGCTGAATCGGCTTGGTCTCATCGGTGATCGGGAGAAATACGGTATCTCCACTCTCCGAAATTCGCTTAATCACCTTTGCAAGGGCCTCCACCGTAGTCTTTTTTTCGTTTGCATCATGCATCAATATCATACATTCACTTTTATCTCGAAGACCGTTCACACAATTGTCCACGATATTATCCGCACTGATCTGTACGCTGCTGGCATCGCCAGAAGAAATATTCCAGTCAAAATAAGTGATTCCATTTTCGTTCAGATAGGCCATCAGCTTCTGCATGTCCACATCGCTTACCGTGTTGGAACTTCCTCCGGGAAAACGGTAAAACCTGGGCCAGATACCAGTGACCTCATACAGATACTCCTGAAGCTTCTCCATATCCTCCACAAAGTTCTCCTGAGACTTATAAATCTCATTATACCGGTGGCTGTAAGAATGCATTGCCAGGGTATGTCCCTCCTCCACGATCCGTTGATAAAGCTTAACAGAGGCCTCATCCGTCTTTCCCACCACAAAAAATGTGGCCTTTACTCCATTTTCCTTCAGTATATCCAGAATTTGGGGTGTACTCTGACTAGGGCCATCGTCAAAGGTCAGGTATATTTCCTTCTGACCTGCCTTGTCCTGCCCTGTACTCTCCTGTGTATCTGTCAGCCCCTTGCCTTCATTCTGGCCATTCCGCGGAGATTCCTGAATAGAAGATACAGAATAGACACTGCGTCCCTCTCTGGCCTGCGCCTCCTCCAACAAGGATTCCAATTCCTTCACCCGGTTATTGAGGTAAGCTACCCGCATTCCCAATACGATACTGAAAATCACTGGAACTATAATTAACCCGGCGATCATTCCCAATATAATTTTTTTTAGACGCCTAACCCTCTTTTGTCGGTCATAGGTTGCCCCCATGAATATAAACTCCTTATAAACACTTTGCATCTATTTTAACACAAGTTTCTTTTGGGGAAAAGAGTTAAAATAGTATTTTTTCTCACGAAAAATTTTCTCCTGAAAAATTTCCTCCAGAAAAATTTTCACCAGACTGTGAACCAAAACCCCCGGAGAGCAATTCCCCGGGGGTCTGTCATCTTAAAATAAATCTTATTACACAGGCAAAATCCTACAAACCTGCCTGCGCTGCAACTTCTGCTGCAAAATCATCCACTTTCTTCTCGATGCCTTCACCTGTCTCAAAACGGACGAACCTCTTCACAGAAAGCTTTGCGCTGTTTTCCTTTGCAACCTGAGCGATATACTGAGCCACCGTCTGCTTGCCATCCTCAGCTTTCACATAAACCTGCTCTAACAGACATACTTCCTTAAGCTCCTTGTTCAGACGTCCTGTCACTGCGCCCTCAATCACCTTCTCCGGCTTGCCTGCCATCTTGGGATCATTGGCGATCTGAGCCATCAGAATCTCCTTCTCATGAATCTTGTATTCCTCGGAAACATCTGCTGTGGAGACATACTTGGGAGAAAGAGCCGCAACCTGCATGGCAAGATTGGTCATAGCTTCCTTCACTGCCTCGTTTACCACGTCAGTCTGTGCTTCAACGATCACGCCGATTCTTCCACCTCCGTGTACATAGGAAACCACACAGCCATCCTCTGCAACAACCTTCTCGAATCTTCTGATATTTAAATTCTCGCCGATCCTGGCAATCTTCTCCACCAGCGCGTCCTTCACGGTCTTGGAAGGATCGCTCTTCCACGCCTGCGCCATCAATGCGTCCATATCGGCGGCATCCGACTCCACCACCTGCTCCGCCACTGCTGTCACAAAGCTCTGGAACTCCTCATTCTTAGCCACGAAGTCTGTCTCGGAATTTACCTCAACCACAGCGGCCACCTGATCATCCCTCACGATAACCTTGCAAAGACCCTCTGCAGCAACCCTGCCGGCCTTCTTCTCCGCCTTTGCCTGACCGTTCTTTCGAAGGAACTCCACAGCGGCTTCCATATCGCCGTCAGTTTCCCCCAGGGCCTTTTTGCAGTCCATCATGCCTGCGCCGGTCATTTCCCTTAACTCTTTTACCATAGCTGCCGTTATATTAGCCATTTTCAATTTCCTCCATCTATCGCTACTCTCGAAGTTTATGGAACTCCCTGAAGTTTCAGGATTTCCTTTTAAGCTCCTGGAATTTATTCTGCCTCTGCCGCCGCAATCTCCTCAATATCCTGGGGTTCTGCCTCGCCGCCTGCCGCCTCTTCCATCTGCGCTTCTACATTCTCTTCGCCCTGGTTGGCCTCAATCACCGCATCCGCCATCTTGGACACGATCAGTTTCACCGCTCTGATAGCGTCATCATTTCCGGGGATGATATAATCCAGTTCCTCCGGATCACAGTTGGTATCACCGATTCCGATCAGGGTAATGCCCAGAGCATGGGCCTCCTGCACACAAATTCTCTCCTTCTTGGGATCCACCACAAAGATAGCGTCCGGAATTCTGGTCATGGACTTAATTCCGCCCAGATTTCTCTCAAGCTTCTCCCATTCCTTTCTGATTGCAATAACCTCTTTCTTGGGAAGCACATCAAAAGTTCCGTCCTCAGACATGGTCTCGATGGCCTTTAATCTCTCGATTCTGCTCTGGATCGTCTTAAAGTTGGTGAGCATACCGCCCAGCCATCTCTCGTTTACATAGTACATGCCGCAACGCTCTGCCTCTGCCTTGACAGCGTCCTGTGCCTGCTTCTTGGTCCCTACAAAAAGAATGGTACCCCCCTGGCTGGCAATCTCAAATACGGCTCTGTAGGCCTCGTCCACCTTCCCCACAGACTTCTGCAGGTCGATGATATGGATTCCGTTTCTCTCGGTAAAGATATAGGGAGCCATCTTAGGGTTCCATCTTCTCGTCTGATGTCCAAAATGAACACCTGCTTCCAAAAGCTGTTTCATTGAAATAACACTCATTTTTTTACCTCCATTTGGTTTTTCCTCCGCATATTTTTTTCTCTTCCGCCTACCCTCTCCCTAACTTATAGGAAAACACAATATTATTGTTCGTTTACTATGACCTTTCCGGGAATGTGGCACCGACAGTCAATGAATATGCGTGCTTTTTTGTCATAACGAACGAATTATAACACAAAAAAATCCCTTATGCAAGGGATTTTTCCGAATTCCATAGGCCGGAAACCGGCCTTTTTCCGTTTACACTTTCATACTTTATCAGTTCAATTTCAGGATGATTCCCGCAATCTCCTCTTCCCCGGCTCCTGCCGGTATCTCAAAGGATCCGGCGCGGATACGCTTGTCATAGCCGTTCCGGCATAAATAGGAATCATACTCATTTGCCGACTCTATCAGTCCCAGCTCCGCAAGCTTTTTACACACGGTAAGGGAGCTGTCCCCACTTGCAATCCGGATCGTCACCTTCTCCCCCTCCTGGGCCGAAGGGGCGCTCTCCGGTTCCGGCTCCACCGTAGAAGGAGTCTCCTCCGGCTTTGGTGTGGGTGTGGGAAGAGGCGTCTTCTCTGCTCCTGCATCCGGCACTGGTGTAGCCGTGGGAAGGGGCGTCTTCTCAGTTACCGCCTCCGGCACTGGTGTAGCCGTGGGAAGGGGCGTCTTCTCAGTTACCGCCTCCGGCGTTGGTGTAGTCGTGGGAAGAGGCGTCCCCTCATCCTCCGGCTCCGGTGTCTCTGTGTCCGTAGAGCCAGGCGCTGGCGTCGCTTCCCCGGCAGGCTCCTTTGACGCCTTGGGAGTCGCAGAGGGCTGAGATAGCTTCTCCCCGCCCTTTTTATCCGAAGGCAGTATCCCTGACTCTTCCGATTCTTTCTCCGCCTGGGATAAGCCCTCGCCCTGGGCAAAGGTATCTGCTAAAACCGTGCTCTCCTCCACCATGCCAAGCTCTTTTGCCCGTTTTTTGATCTCATCGTCACTTAAAGTTTCCCTGGAATTTCCACTGGCTGCAATCCCCATGATCAGCGCAGTTACCACGATGCCTACTCCGAGACCGCGCAGATAATATTTCAGGCCCATCTTTTTACCCTCCTCAAGCACCCTCAAATAAGTCAATCACCAGCTTAACCTCCCCAACCCCAAGACCAAGTTCTCTTGCTATCGCCATATTGGATTTTCCTGCCTTATGGAGCTGCAGGATTCTGTCGTTATTATTCTTCTCCGTGTCATTTCCGGCCTCACCAGCGGAGAGGGTTTCCTCCTTCTCCTGGGCGGTTTTTCTTGCAGATTTTGACTTCTTTTCCGTATTTTTAGGTTTTGCGCTGCTGTCCGTGCCAATCACCGAAACCTCAGGGCCAGGCGTGACCACCTCCACCTCTCCCGCATTCATGGGTGTAAAACTATTGCTATCCTCCGCTTTTTGGGCGGAAAGAATCTCGATCCCCGTCACAGTCTCCGGTTCATACCCTGTTTTCTGATCCATCACTTCTTTTATGGATTTTGTACTGATCAAAGCTTCGTCCACAGACTCCTGCACTTCCCTGACCTTTTCAAGCATTTCCCTGGCTGTGATCTCTGCATCCTTGGAAACCTGCCTGATCTCACTGTCTGTCTTGATCGCCTCGCTTACGGTAGCTTTCAGGCTGTCGTGCTTATCATTGAGCATGTCATAAAGAAATACCACTTCCTTGTGGTTTTTATTGATCTCACTCAGTACCGTATCGGAATATTCATTGACTGCCAACATCTTTTCATTGGTCAGCCTGTCCATGGAGCGCTCTGTCTTTTCCATTGCATAAGTGATGGTTTCATCCACAATATCGGTAATCTGTGTTTTGGCTTCCTCAATTTCCTTTTCCACCACATTCCTGATATCTTCTTCATCTATCTGTACGGAGCCCTGGTTACCGCCTCCTCTGTCTGAAGGCAGCAAAAAACCCAGCACAAAGGCCGCAAGCCCAATAATAATAAGAATAATTTCCATTAATCCCATTTTTTGCCTCCCTGTATCGTCAGCCTGCTCTGACAGGCTTTTTCTCAGATTTTCATATCAAAACCGCCCCGGCTTTTGAGAACTACCTTTCCGTCCTCCTCCGTTTTCTTCCGCCTGCGTCCGCCATCCCCGGAATAATTCCCGTTTCCCTTTTCCTTGGCGTCATATTTTTTCCCCTGGTTTTCCGTCCGGTCTCCCTCATGCACCTGGCGTACCTTGTTCTCCACCGACTGATCAAAGTGACGCTGGAAATTAGACTGATCCACCATCCCCTTATTGTCTTCATTGTGTTTAATAGTGGTAAAATCCTGTGCCCTTGTAACCTGCCCCTGAATCTCTACACGACTGATTGTCATACAAATAACCATACCCTTTCCGCAACCTGCAAACTTTCATACATGCTATGCATGTATTGTGCAGGCACAAAGTTTGCGTGTGAAAATTTATTTTTCACACTTTACACCCTCTTCTTAAACTAACTTCGCAGCCATAACATACCACGGAAACAATTACAATTCTATACTGAAAATATTCCCATATAACTTCCCATTTTATCTTTCATTTTTTGTAGAGCCCTGGTGTGAAGCTGGGATATCCTGGACTCCGAAATCTCCAATATATTACTGATCTCCTTCTGAGTCAGATCCTCATAATAGTAAAGCAATATTACTTTCTTTTCTTTTTCCGTAAGAAGCTCCATTACCTGCCCCAACATCTTCTTAAGCTCTTCCCTCTCGATTACCTCCTCCGGACTCTCAAAACGATGCTGTTCATCCTGCTCCGCAGGTATCTCACTTCCCGATTCCATAAATTCATTCAGAGAAACCAGACCGGTAATCTTCATCTGAGACTGCCAGGAAAGATAATCCTCCTCCGATATCCCAAGGCTTTTGGCTACCTCCTCATCTGTAGCCATACGCCCCGTGTCCGCCTCAATCTCTTTCATTACCGCTTCAATCTTCTTCTGCTTCTGTCTGATCGTCCGCGGAATCCAGTCCATTTTCCTGATCTGATCCAAAATAGCTCCCCTGATACGGAGGCTGGCATAGGTTTCAAATTTCACAGCCTTCATGCTGTCAAACTTGTCTATAGCATCAATCAAGCCGAAAATTCCATAGCTCACCAGATCGTCATATTCAACGTTGTACCCCAGATACATGCTGAGCCGCCCGGCGACCAGCTTTACCAAAGGCGCATATTCCAAGATCAGCTTTTCCCTGATTTCAGGCGACTTGGTCTTTGTATAATTGGTCCAAAGCTTATTTCTGCCTGCCTCGTCCATCGCTACCTCCAACGAAAATTTATACCTCTTCCCCTACACTACCCTCTTTCTCCATAGCGGATACCTCCTCCGCCGCAGAAGCTTCCGCCTCCATGGCTGCCGCCGCTGCCGCTTCTTTTTCCCGAATCTGTTCCATAAACGAAAGCACATTTTTTTGGATAATACACCCGGCAACATAAAACACCAGAAGAACGGCCAGCAAAATCGGCAGCATCTCCTTCATCGAATAATGAAAGAAATACATTGCAACGCTCGATACTGCTCCCGCAAGAAGCATCAAAAAAGGGGCGAATAATTTGTTCTTTTTCATATAATTTTCTCCGGTTTGCCAATAGAACGAATATGGAAATCACCGCTCTTAGGGTAAAAAATGACGGTTCTGCCGTATGTATCGCCAGTATCCTGTGCAAGAAGGGGTATTCTCATCTCCGCAAGCTTCTTTTTACTGGCAGCTACATTACGCTCCCCCACACGTATGGTATCTTTTTTGCCTACACCCGCAAACATCTGGGCACCTCCGGCAATCTTAGCCACAAGCCTAAAACGGCTTGCCCCCATCCGTGTCAGTTCATTTACCATATCCTCGATTCCAGTGTCCGCAAATTTGGGTCTGTTCGAGTTATTTTGGATCTCTTTGCTGTCCGGCAGCATAATATGAGCCAGACCACCGATCCCAGTTCTCGGATCTCTGATGGCAATCCCCACACAGGATCCCAGCCCTACCGTAATCACTCCGTCCTCACCTTTACAGGTTTTCCAATCAGCCATTCCAACTTTAATAATCTCACTCATCTTAAAAGAGCCTCCCGTTTTTTTCTTCCGAAGCTAGATAACCCCCAGCGATGTTAGAATTTTCTCATAAGATGTCATATCCGGGATCAAAATGAAATAACCGTCTAACTCCACATCGTCCGAAAACTTGGTCTGAATCAGCAGAATATTATCCCCAAAAATACCAAATTCCACCGCCGGAACACTAAGCAAAGCGCCTGCCATATCAATTCCTATCTGCGGCACCGAAGGAAAAATTTTCAGACCGGTAATCCCCGACAATGCGTTCAAATATGCCCCCGTTATGATATTCCCCACCTCTTTAACTGCGGAACATTCCATCTCTCCAAATTCATATTCTTCGGCATTAGCCTCATCAATGACAAGCATCCCTGCCATCAACTTGTTGACCACGTGGGCGGCTGCACCTTTATCCATAATGAACATCATGCTGCCTTCCACATCTCCCTCTACCTGGAGGTAAATGCCGACCATAACCTTTTCATCTCCGCCAACGATCTCTCCCACATCGGAAAATTCCAAAAGCCTCACCTGGGGCACCGACATATCCACCTTGCTCCCCATCAAGGATGCAAGGGCTGTGGTTGCGTTTCCGGCTCCAATATTCCCCAATTCCTTCAGTACATCAAAGTACTGTCCTGTCAATTGTTCCATATTAAGGTCATTCATAATGGCCCCTCCTGCTAACTGATTTTTATACATTATATCACAAAACTGATTTTTATAAACCTTTTTCGCGTTTCCGGCGCTTTCTTTCCTCCTCGAAGATAAAGCGGATGATTTCCTCCCTCTCCGTGGTATCAATATTGATATACTGGGCACGGTGCTCATAGGTTCCCGGTTTATTTTCGATCTCTATGGACACCAGCACCTTAGCCATAAGCGAATAATCTTTTTTCTTTTCTCCAAAAGTCAGAGAATACTGGCAATAGATCAGGCTGTTCGGCTCATAAACCTTATCGCCCACAAACCGAAGGCCTCCGCCACTGATATCCACGGCAAGCGCCTGCCTGAAAGGCAGATTTGGCCTCAAATACTTGTCATGCCTGGCCGCTGCCCTGATCTCGTCCTCCTCCAGCGGCCTGATATTGATCCCGATGGCACAATCCAAACGGTAAAATTCTCTTCTCTGGGTCTTGCGCAGACCCGTGGTCAACTGTAAAAGAAGGACAAAACTTTTATTTGGCTTATAGACGTCCACCACAATAGCCGAACTCTGATAAATCCCCGTATCCGTGAAGAAATGAATCACATATTCCGAATTAACCGGAAGGGAGATGAGCCGGGTCTTTTCCATAGGCATCAAAATCTCCAGCCTATCCTCCGAAAGGATATCGGAAACCTGACTCTGATATATTTTTTTGCGCACCAACACTTCTCCACCGAAATCATCCTGATTCACCGGGCGTATCTCAATCTTGTCTCCCGGCATCACATATTCTGAAAGCATCCTGTCTCCTCCTGTCGATATTTTTTGCTATATTACATCCTGTAGACTGTCACTGGTTTTTGCCTGTCAATATATGGGAAAAGAAAGCCTCCATCCCCCTTTTGAGCCTGTTATGCCCTACTTCCCTGTCCATCAGCTTTGCAGCCATCACCTCAAAGGCTACCGCTGACCTTGCGCCGGGAGACTTGATCGATACCGGCGACTGCTGCATCACGGCCTTAGCCAGTTGGTGATCCTCCGGTATCTCCCCCAGATAAGTGATTGGAATCTTCAGGTATCTGCTCACCACCGCATCCAGCTTGCTAAAGAGAGTCTTTCCGTCCTCCAGAAACGCCACCCTGTTGGCAATTACCTTCACCTCAGAAGATCCGCTGTCATACCGGGGATGGCGGCTCAAAGCCTTTAGCAGAGAATAGGCGTCCGTAATGGAGGTAGGCTCTGAGGTAGTAACCAGCAAAATCTCCCCGCTGGCAACCAGAAATTCCAAAACCGCATCGGAGATTCCCGCGCCGGTATCTACGATAATAATATCGGCCATGCTGTCCAGCTCCGCCAGATTTTTGATAATGTATAACAGATAATCCCTGCTCAGATTAGAGAGTCCTGTGATACCGGATCCTCCTGATATGAATCCCACATCCATAGGGCCCCAGGTTATGATCTCCCTGATATTCTTTCCCTGGTAGATCAGGTCATACAAATTATAGGTAGGTATAGCGCCAAACATAATCTCTATATTCGCAAGACCAAAATCAGCGTCCAGAATAATGACTTTATGTCCCTGCTTACGGAATTGTATCGCCAGATTGATAGCCGTATTTGATTTTCCCACGCCGCCCTTTCCGCTGGTAACAGAAATCACCCTGGCCAACGGCCTGTTTACAGAGACAGCGCTTGCCTTGATAATATTTCTTAACGGTTCAGCCTGATCCATGTATCTTCCTCGTTTCAGCTCTTTTTACCGCCCAGAAGCTGCTTCACCGTCTTCTGGGGGTTGAACTCTTCTATATCATCCGGCACATTCTGGCCGTAAGTGACATAAGACATAGAAGCATCCGTATAAAGCTTTATATTCAGTAAATTCCCCAGTGTCATGGTTTCATCCAGCTTGGTAAATATCAGATTATACTGAGTCAGTTTGGAATAACTGTCCGCGATAATGATCAAATCCCTGTATTTGGTAGTAGCGCTGAGCACCAGGAAGACCTCCCTGCATGCTACCCCTTCCACGGAATGCAAAAATCCGTTGAGGATTTCCTTCTGGGCCTCATTTTTGTGGGAATGCCCTGCGGTATCTACCAGCACATAATCAAAGTCCTTAAATTCCTCTATGGACTGTTTCATCTCGTCCTCGGAGTAGATGACTTTAAAAGGGACACCCATAATATTCGCATAGGTGCGGAGCTGTTCAGCCGCCGCGATCCGGTAAGTATCCGTGGTAAAAAGGACTACCTTCCTGCTCTCCTCCACATGAAACTTTGACGCGATCTTCGCTATGGTGGTGGTCTTTCCCACTCCCGTAGGCCCTACAAAAAATACCACCTTGGGCCCTTTCTCCGCAGGTGAAATCATCACAGGCTTACCGAATTTTAAAATCATTTTCTGGTAAATATTCGCCAATACATAATCAAAAGGCACGTTTGGTTTATTTGACTTTTCGATCTCATCAATGATCTGGTTGGCATACTGCTCGCTAACCTCATTGTCCAGCATGGTATTGTAGAGCAGTTTCATAAAACGCTCCAGCTCGCTCTCACGCTCCTCCAGAACAGGTTCGCTTTTGATCTCATCCGGCTTTTGAAGCTGCTGCTCAAGCAAAGTCTGAAGACTGTCCAGCTTTTCCTCAAGGACATTGCTCTCTTTCCTGGACTCCTCCTTAAGGACAGGCTTTTCGTCAACGGCATCCCCCGCCTGAACCGCCCCCTCATCCTTGGGAGAGGGAAGAGCCGCCACCTCCCTGCGTGGAAGAGGCTCCGGCAGGGCCTGGGGATTCGGCATTTCCTTTTTGGGTGGAGCCATCCGGTCCGGCTCCTCCTCTAAAGCAACCGTAACCTCTGTGAGCTGAGGCAGAATAAAGCTGAACAGGCCTTTGCGTTTTACGTTTCTCACATTCATGATCACTACATTATTCCCAAGCTCCTTCTTGGCGCTTTCCACCGCCTCTGCTTCTGATTTTCCCTGAAATTTCTTGATTATCATGCTGTCACCATTCCTACGGACTGTAATTCAATATTACTGTCTATCTCATTATATGATACCACGATCAAATCTTTATAGTAATCCTCTGTGAGCCGTTTAAAATACATTCGCACAATGGGCGAAGTGATAATGATGGGATTCTTCCCTAAATTTTCCAGCTTGGCAATCTCATTGCCCACCGACGCCATAACCGCCTTGGTCTTCTCCGGATCCAGGGTCAGATAAGCGCCATTTTCAGTCTGCTTCACACTTCCCATGATCTCCTGTTCCAGCTTTGGATCTAGGGTCACCACGCTGGAGGTTTCATTGGCAGGGAAGAACCTGCTGGAAATCGCACGCTTCAAGCTCTGCCTAACATATTCCGTCAGGATATCCGTATCTCTGGTGGAAGAGGCATAGTCTGCCAAGGTCTCAAAAATCGTAAGCAGATCCCGGATGGAAATTCCTTCCTTTAAAAGGTTCTGCAACACCTTCTGTACCTCCCCAAGTCCTAGGAGCTTAGGCACCAGTTCATCCACAAGCGAGGGATTGGACTCCTTTAAGTTGTTGACCAGGTTCTGTACATCCTGTCTGGTGAGCAGCTCGGAAATATACTGCCTGATGATCTCCGTCAAGTGAGTGGCTATGATGGACGGCGGGTCTACCACCGTATAGCCCATACTCTCTGCCCTCTCTCTCTGGCCTTCCGTGATCCAGATCGCCGGCAGATGGAAAGAAGGCTCGAAGGTGGGAATACCTGTGATCTCCTCCTCCACATACCCGGGATTCATTGCCATATAATGGTCAAAGAGAATTTCTCCCTCGCTGACCTGGATGCCTTTTATCTTGATAATATACTGATTAGGGTTGAGCTGGATATTATCTCGAAGCCTGATAATAGGAACCACCGTACCAAGTTCCAAGGCAATCTGCCTTCTGATCATAACCACGCGGTCCAGAAGGTCGCCTCCCTGATTCACATCTGCGAGAGGAATGATACCATAGCCAAATTCCAGCTCGATGGGGTCTACCTGAAGCAGGCTGTTTACATTCTCCGGCGCACGGATCTCCTCCGCCGCCGCTTCCTCCATGTCCATCTCCCCTTCGATCTGAGCCGTCTCAAGGGTTGCCGCGATCTGTCTTCCCACCACGATAAAGATCAACCCCAGGGTTAAGAAAACCAAATCAGGCAAAGGTGTTACGATTCCCAGACCGGCAATCACGGCACCTACCAGATAGAGTACCTTGGGAACCCCAAAAAGCTGTCTTACCAGCACACTTCCGAAATCCGCATCCTTCGAACCTTTGGTCACCAGGATACCAGTGGAGAGGGAGATTAAGAGGGAGGGGATCTGACTCACCAGACCATCGCCGATGGTGAGGATCACGTATTTTTGAAGGGCATCCATAATCTCCATGTTCTGCCAGATCACACCCGTGGCGATTCCGCCTACGATATTGACAAAGGTAATAATCAAACCTGCCGTGGCGTCTCCTTTTACGTACTTAACGGCACCGTCCATGGAACCGAAGAAATTGGATTCCTCCTGAATCTTATCCCTGCGCCGCTTGGCCTCCGCATCCGTGATGGCTCCCGTATTTAAATCCGCGTCGATAGCCATCTGTTTTCCGGGCATGGCGTCCAGGGTAAATCTCGCCGTTACCTCCGCCACTCTCTCGGAACCTTTATTGATTACCATAAACTGGACTAAGATCAAAATAATAAAGATTATACTGCCCACTACCAGATTACCCGCACCTACATAATTTCCGAAGGTGGCTACCACCTGGCCGGGATCGCCAGTGGTGAGAATCAATCTGGTGGAGGATATGTTCAAAGCTATCCTGAATATAGTGGTAAAGAGCAAAATGGTCGGGAAGAAAGACAGATCCAGCACTTCCTTGGAAAACATGGTGCCAAACAATACGGTAAATGCAACTGCAATATTACAGGCCAGCAATACATCCAAAAGGCCTTTGGGAATCGGCACGATCATCATGATAAATGCCGCAAGCACATAGCCCGCTACAGCAACATCCGCTTTTTTCATGTCTCTTCTCCTTTCCTCAGATCATCAAACACTGCCTTCCTTTACAGGTCAGCTTATTCATTACAAACACCCTCACACCTTGCCCAAGAGCCTGTCACTCTAAATTTTACCTTTTAGGTGGTAAACAAATGCAAGAACTTCCGCCACCGCTTGATAGAGCTCCGGCGGAATCAAAGCTCCCACCTCCACATTGGCGTAAAGCATTCGGGCAAGAGGCTTGTTTTCCACAATTTCTATTTCATGTTCTTTCGCTACATCCTTGATCCGCTGGGCCAGGTAATCCTCTCCCTTGGCCAACACATAGGGCGCATCATATTTCTCCGGATCGTACTTGATTGCTACCGCGTAATGGGTAGGATTAGTGATCACCACGTCCGCCTCCGGCAAATGGGACATCATCCGTCGCATGGAGGCCTCACGCATTCTTTGCTTTTGCTTGGCCTTCACTTGGGGATCTCCTTCCTGGTTCTTGTACTCGTCCTTGACCTCCTGCTTGGTCATCTTCATATCCTGATGGAATTTCCATTTCTGATACGCATAATCCAGAAAAGCGATGATCATATAAACTGTGGCAATTCTGATACCCAGATTGATGGTGATATCTCCGATCAGACCGATGGCCTGATTCAATGTAATATCATACAAAATATAAATCTGCCCTATCCTGTCTTTCAGATAAGAATAAACCACATAGCCGATAATGACAAGTTTCAGTATTGATTTGAGCAGTTCCACCAATGAATTGGGTGAAAAAATCCTGCCAAACCCTTTTACAGGACTGAGCTTACCGAATTTAGGCTTTAAAGGTTTCGTGGTAGGGGCCCATTTTACCTGAACAATATCACAGATCACTGCTACCATCACCCCGATCAACAAGACCGGCGCGATAATCGTCAAAAGCCTCATCATCATGCTACGGATCAGCACAATCATGGAAACCTTGGAAATATCGCCATTGTACATTTTCACAAGTTCCGGGATCTGCCCATAGACCACATGAAAGGCCTCGATAAATCTCGTACCTATTGTTCCCACATATACCTTTAATATAAGAAACAATGCAAGCATTCCAAAGGCATTGGCAATCTCCTTGCTTTTGGCTACCTGTCCTTCTTTTCTTGCATCGTTTAATTTTTTACCGGTAGGCTCCTCGGTTTTCTCACCGCCAGGACCATCCTTTGCGAAAAACTGCAGATTATATTCTAACAAAAGCCTGCTCTTCTCCATCCGTCTTTCCTGTCCAAATCCCTTCTTCTATTTCAGAATTTCAGGGCATCAAATCCTCTACAAAAACAGATACCATATGCTGCATCTGATCATAAATAAAACTGGCCGCTGAGGGCAGCATGGAAGTGGATAAGAATAAAATGCTCAGTCCCACAAGCACCTTCATCTGCAAACCCACCGCAAACATATTCATCTGCGGCGATACCTTAGCCAGGACACCCAAAACCGCATTCAAAATAATCATGACTGCAAATATGGGAAGGCAAATACGGAACCCGATAATGATATAATTTGCCATGAACTCCACCATGGATGCCAGAAGCCTGTCGCTTCTAAGGATTGCTCCGTTAATCGGAATCAGGGTATAAGTCTCTGCCAAAGCCTTCAGGAGATACTGGTGCAGACCTGAAATAATAAGCATCAGCATAACCATATAATTATAGTAAATACCAGTGATTGATGTGCTCTGCTTTGTGGTGGGATCCATCAAAGTTGCCATGGAAAGCCCCATCTCCATATCCGCAATATGCCCTGCAAAAGCCACCACCGAAAAGCACAAGTTCGCCCCGAACCCAATCAAAAGCCCTGTCAGAGTCTCCTTCATGACAATCACAAGATACCCTATCAAGGTATCATATACAATTCTCTGGCCTGGCACCACCTGGTAGAGCAATATTGCCACAAAAAAGCTCAGGCTGATCCGCACATTCCTTGGAGTATTGGTCATACTAAAAAAAGGTGCTGCATATATGAAGGAAGCAACCCGGATCAATATCAGCAAAAAGTATTCCAAATCTCCATAGCTAAAGGTATAATCCAGCATAAGCGCTACCTTACATAACGGCCAAGATCAGACCACAGGCTTATCATGAAGCCGCTCATCTCGCTAAGCATCCAATGTCCCAGGACAATTAACGCCAAAAACACCGCAAGAATCTTCGGTACAAAAGTAAGGGTCTGTTCCTGGATGGAAGTAACCGCCTGAAAAATGCTGACGATCAAACCGATACACAGCGATACCAAAAGAACAGGAGCCGCTACCTTTATAACCAGAAACAACGCTGAACTGGCAATAGCCGTAACCTCATCAACTGACATATCGTATCATCCTTTCCCATTTTGCGCACAAAATTTCTGTGTACAAAATTTCCGCCTGAAAATTTTCGACGGAAAATGTTTTCACCTGTAAAATGTTCCCAGGGTATTCATAATAATCAAATTCCATCCATCTGCCAAGACAAATAAAAGTATCTTAAAAGGCATGGAAATCGTTGTAGGCGGGAGCATCATCATACCCATACTCATCAGCGTGGAGGAAACCACCATGTCAATGACAATAAAGGGGATATAGATAATAAACCCTATGATAAAGGCCATTCTCAGCTCCCCTACAATAAAGCTGGGCACCAATACCGCGAGAGGAATCCCTTCTAAGGTACCGTCCCACTCCTGCCCTGAAATGTCCAGAAACATTCTCACATCCTTTGTCTGGGTCTGCGAATACATAAATTCCCGAAAAGGTACCACCGCAGTCTCCAAAAACTCCTGCTGGGTGATTGTCCCCTCTTCCATGGGAACTACTGCTTCCTCATAAACCTGGGTCAGCGTAGGCTGCATAATAAAATAAGTCAGAAACAAAGCTAACCCAATCAGCACCTGATTCGGCGGCGCTGTTTGGGTATTTAAGGCTGCTCTCGTAAAATGAAGCACAATGATAATTCTGGTAAAAGAGGTGAGCATAATGAGCAGCGTGGGCGCTAAAGCTATCAGGGTAAGCGTCAACAATATCCGCAAGTTCCCATTGATCTGCCCGTTTCCGTCATTATAGGTAGTCACAGTCAGGTTATTGGCAATATTTAATTGCGATAAATCCTCCCTGTTCTGAGAGCTGCCCGGCTCATTAATATATGTCCTCTCCTCTGTCTCACCAGCCAAACCGGAATCATCCAGAGACGCAGCCTGCACCTTTAACTGTGGACTGACACACAATATGCCTACCATAAACAGCAGGCATATTATGAAACATAGAGATGGCCGGTAATGCCTGGCATCCTTTGCTTTTGATATCCTTTTAACAAATAAGAATTTTTCTATCATTGCCTTAACAGCTATTCCTTCCCTTTATCCTTCAAGCTTTTCACCTTCTCGAGAATATCCGCAAATCCTACCGCCTGCATTTCTTCTCTCTGAAGATCAAGTTCAATGGCGGAAAGCTCTGAAAGCATATGCACCTCATCTTTTCCCACACCGATGACCAGATACTTTTCCCCTGCCCTAACGATCTGAATGTATTTATTCGAAGCAACCCGGCAGGTCTCAATAATCTCCAGATTTCCTGAACCTGCCTTGCCCTTCTGATAATTCGCTATCCATCTGGTAACCAGATAAGTGATCGCCAGAACAAACACAAAGAGAAACAGCACCGTCATAAACTGAAGATAGCCATCCATCTTTGTAGTAACCGAAAGAAGCATACTATCCTATTACCTTCTTGACAGCTTCGAGTACACGGTCTGCCTGGAAAGGCTTAACAATAAAATCCTTTGCACCACTCTGGATCGCCTCGATAACCATTGCCTGCTGTCCCATTGCAGAACACATGATAACCATTGCATTGGGATCAGCCCCTTTAATCTTTTTGAGAGCGCCAATTCCGTCAAGTTCCGGCATGGTAATATCCATCAGCACCAGATCAGGACGTAATTCCGCATATTTTTCACAAGCCTTCACGCCATTTTCAGCTTCACCTGCCACATTATAACCATTCTTCGTGAGAATGTCCTTAATCATCATGCGCATGAATGCTGCATCATCCACAACTAAAATATTCTTTGCCATTTTTTACTCTCCTACTTCTACTTAATTATTTCGGTTACACGGATACAAAAGCTCTCTTCCATTACCATAACCTCGCCTCTAGCTACAAATTTACCGTTTACCAGTACATCTATAGGTTCACCGGCTATTCTGTCAAGCTCTATGATTGTTCCCGGTGCGAAGTCCAATATCTCTGCTATGGATTTTTTAGTCCTGCCAAGTTCTACGGTCACCTCTAACGGTACATCTCTGATCAGGCCAATATTCTCCTGTCCGGCCATGGCAACCGCATCAGTGTTAAAGCTTTGGAACTGCGCGGGCTGTATGTTCGTATTCATCATTGGCATTCCCATATTATTCATCATCGGCATCCCCATAGCTCCGTTCATTCCCATCTGTGGCATCCCCATTTGAGACATTCCCATCTGCGGCATACCGCTCATTTGCATACCCGGCATCTGGTTCATCGGCATCCCCATGGGAGTTCCCATATTCATCTGCCCCATATCCGGCGTTGCGGCCGCCATGCCTGCAGCCGGTGCGGAAGGTTCCGGCGCTGGAGCCGGTTCAGGAGTTGCTTCGGCTGAGCCGCCGCTCTGATTGGTAATAAAAGTCTCATACAGGCTGTTGGCAAATTCCAAAGGATAAAGCTGCATGATAGAGCTGTCAACCAAATCCCCAATCTGCATTCTGAATGCTATCTTTACAAAACTTCCTTCCAGGAAGGAATCAATATCACCGCCACTGGCAACATCATTCAAATCCATCAGATTTGCCTCGGGGGGACTGATATCTATCATCTTCCCCATCATAGTGGAAAGGGAGGTTGCCGCCGCACCCATCATCTGATTCATAGCCTCAGAGATTGCACTCAAATGAAGCTCGCTGAGATCTCCACCCGTGTTGCTTCCGTCCCCGCCCATCATCAAATCCGTGATCACCTTCACATCATGCTCTTTCAGTATCATGATGTTCGATCCGTCCAGCCCTGAAGTGTAACGGATCTGGATAAAAACACAAGGGCGCTCATAATCAGCCACCACTGTCTCCCAATTGGCCATTGTAACTACCGGTGTGGTAATATCGACCTTCAGGTTTACAAGAGAAAACAGCGTAGTCGCAGAAGAACCCATGCTGATGTTGGCAATCTCGCCGATTGCGTCCCTGGCATCCGCCGAAAGCAAGCTTTCATCTACCGGTGAGCTGCTTTTGGTATTCGCATCATTGGATAAATCCATGCCATTAAGAAGAGCACTTATTTCATCCTGTGAAAGCATTTCATCCATGCCTTAATCCCCCTCTCTGATTACTGATGTTACCTGTACCGCATATTTATCTTTAACAGAACCGGGAAGCGCGGTAAACTTCTTCATATTTCCAACAAAAATATCCATCTCTGTCTCTACCCTGGAATCCAGCCGTATAATATCCCCTACCTGCAAATGCAAAAAGTCGTTTACAGACACCTGACTCTTTCCAAGAACTGCCCTGACCGGTACATCCACTCTCTTGATCAGAGATTCTATCTGTTCTTCATAGTCGCTGTGATCCTGCTTCTGTAGTGTGGAATACCAGAATTTTGTATTTAAATTATCCATCACGCTCTCTAAGGTAAAGAACGGAAGGCAAATATTCATATACCCTTCCGTATCGCCCACCCTGATATTCAGGGCGATGAGGGCAATCATATCCCCCGGAGCAATAATCTGAGCAAACTGAGCATTGGTCTCAATCCGTTCCAGAATCGGATCCACATCCAAGACATTTTTCCATGGTTCATGCATGAGCTGCATACACACTACCATCAACTTCTGCAGAATAATCATCTCAATCTCGGAAAACTCTCTGTTCTTTTCAAGCGGAAGCCCCTGTCCTCCCAGCATTCTGTCAATCATGGCAAATCCCAGGTTTGTGGACAGCTCCACTATAATATTTCCATTTAAAGGGCTAAAATTTACAATTCCCAATATCACCGGATTGGACAATGCATTACTGAACTCCGAATAAATAACCGCCTCCGAGCTGGACACGGACACCTGTACATTCTTCCGCAGGTAAACCGGAAGATTAGTAGAGATCAGTCTTCCATAATGTTCATATATAATTTCAAGAGTTCTCAAATGTTCTTTGGAGAACTTCACAGGCCGCTCAAAATCATAGGGCTTTGCCTGTTTATCCGAGCTGCCTGGCATTTGATTTACATCTAAGTCTCCACCACTTAAGGCTGCAAGCAAATTATCTATCTCACTTTGAGATAATACCTCGCCCAAGAGTATACACCTCCTTTATTCGCGTCACAGTATTTTCACAACACATCTGACATAGTACGGCATTTACATATAAATTGGGCTGATCAGTGTTACGTCAAAGATAAAATCTGAACTGTAAAGAGCCTGAATACTGCTCAAAATATCATTGCTTATAGCCTGTGGATTTGCCTTGGCCTCTTCCATAGTATACTGGCCTACCACCTCAGTGATCTTACCCTTAATCAGATCCTCTCTCTCCGCAATCTTCTCACCATAGGTTTTGTAATCCTCGTGAGCATTATTCATGGAGATAACCACGGACATCTGTGCATAGTGATCCTTCTCATCCTGCACGCCGTTTTCGTCCACACTCTTCTTCAAAGCAATCTGCATATCGGCAATCGTGTAGGTCACGGTATTTTCCAGGGAAACCGATGTTTCTCCTCCTCCCGGCCCCTGGATATCCAGGCTGATCGCCGAGGCAATATCTCCCACCAGAGAGGCTGTTTTACGGTTTGTACTGGTGACACTAAACATCATAATGGCAGTCAACACAATATTTACGATAAGTAATGCCAGTATCATGATTGAAATCAGGTTCTTTTTCATAACAGGTACGACCTTTCTTCACTAATAGGAACTTAATGCATTATATATTTTTATTTCTACTCTTCTGTTTCTGGCTCTTCCTTCCTCAGTCGAATTATCTGCGATCGGCTGATACTCACCTCTGCCGGCGTGCTTGATCTGTCCGGCATCCAGAGTGGTATTCTGTTCCAGATAGTAAAAAACCGACAATGCACGTCCGCTGCTGAGCTCGTCATTGTTTGAATACTTGGCGCCTGACATAGGCACATTATCCGTATGTCCTTCGATCTCAATAACTCCCTGGCCAAACCTCTGAAGGATAATTCCCAATTGATTCATCAGCGGCAGAGCTTCTTCCTTGATATCTACCTTCCCGGAGTCAAAAAGAATCGCTCCGTTCAGGGTAAGCTGCACGTACTGAGACGTAAACTCGATATCAATTTCTTTCTCCAGATTCTTCTCTTCCAGAACCTCCTCGATTCTCTCCGCCATCTGTTCAGATTCCTGAAGCTTCGCCTCATCCACCATCTCTGCGGCTGTCTTCAAATCCTCGGGCATCATCTCACCTTCTGGATTTTTACCCGTGCTGTTAATATAATCATCCAGCTCATTTAACTGGCTGACCCCCATTCCGATCAGTAAGCCATCGCCAATGGCTGTCGCTCCTGCCGTAAAGATACTGAATGTCTGGTTAAATGACGCGGCCAACTGTTCAAACTTCTGGGCATCCACTGTTGACATAGAAAACAGCATAACGAAAAAGCAAAGAAGCAGATTCATCAAGTCCGAAAAAGTCGCCATCCACGCCGGTGAACCTTTAGGCGGTTCTTCCGGTTTCCTGTTAGCCATCTTCCTCACCTCCACCTTCCGCGGTTCTCTCGCCAGGCGCAAGGAATGACTTGAGCTTCTCCTCAATTACTCTGGGGTTCTCCCCTGCCTGAATGGAAAGAAGTCCTTCTATCATAATTTCTTTGGTCATAATCTCCGTGGCATTATTAGCCTTAAGCTTACCTGCCACAGGCGCACAGATCCAGTTGGCAAGAAGGGAACCATACAGCGTGGTGATCAGAGCCACTGCCATGGAAGGCCCGATACTGGAAGGATCGTCCATCTCATAAAGCATGTTTACAAGTCCCACCAGGGTACCGATCATACCCCAGGCAGGTCCCATGGAACCCAAATCTTCCCAAAACGAAATCTTATTCTTATGCCTGGTCTCCGTACTGACCAGTTCGGTCTCCATAATCCCGCGCACCAGCTCCGGATCCGTACCGTCTACAATGAGCAGGATTCCCTTTTTCATAAATTCATCATCCAGATCTGCCGCAGCCTCCTCCAGAGAAAGGAGTCCTTCCTTTCTGGCGATATTGGAGAGATCAATGATCTTCTGGATCATCCCCTTCACATCTATCGTTGGCGCTTTAAAAATCAAAAGAAAGCTTTTGAGCCCGGCTATGTACTCGGAAAGAGACCTGGACGCTAATATCGCAAAGAAAGCACCACCAAAAGTAATGATCATAGATGCTACATCTTTGTATCTGCCGATATTCGCAAGACTTGCCGCATTGATACATCCGAATGCAAGCATGACAAAACAGAGAACCAAACCAAGAATCGACGCTAAATCCACAATTTCTCACCTTTTTCTGCGTTAATCCGCAAAAATTTCCTTTCTGTATGATTTTACAAGATTTTTCACTTCTTGTCTACCTTCTTTTACAATTAATTTCCTGCCCGTAGTAAATGCGATTACCGTGTCCGGCGTTTCCTCCACCAGCTCTATTAAATCGGGGTTCACCAATACTTTTGTCCCGTTTATTTTCGTCACTTCAATCATAATGATATCACTTCTCCCCTTGCGTTTCCACTAAAAAAACCAGAAATTATTTATTAATTATTACCAAATCAGTCTTTCATGTTTGAGGGAACCATCCCTTCGGATTGGTTCCCTCCCCTTCACAGCATGTAAAACAGACTGTGTTATATCTTCTGTCTATTCAGTTCGTAAAGGAATCTTTACCCATTATCGTTTCAGATTGGTGAGCTCTTCCAGGAGAGTATCTGAAACAGTGATGATTCGGCTGTTGGCCTGGAAACCTCTCTGGGTGGTGATCATCTCCGTAAATTCCTGGGAAAGGTCAACGTTACTCATTTCCAGGACGCCGGAATCCATACGGCCGCCGTCCTGGGTGATATCCTCACCTACACCGTCGAAATTCCCGGAGTTCATGGTAGCGGAATAAAGGTTGTCACCCTGCTTTTCAAGACCGGAAGGATTCGCAAAATTAGCTACCGCAATCTGGCCTAAAATTCTTCTCTGTCCATTATCATAGGAAGCAAAGATCTTTCCGTCCTTCTGTACGGTGATGCCGCTAAGCTCTCCTACCTTACGGCCTTCGCCCTCGCCGCTTTCCAGTCCGGCATAAGAGCTTATGGTAGATACGCCGCTCTTGTTGTAGTTAAAGGTTGCTGAGAAATCAATCTCGATATCCTTAAAATTATCCAATCCGATTTCTAATGTGGTTCTCGCATCGTCAGGGGTTGTTTGATCCATACTATCTCCAACTCCGTTAAATGTACCTTCCCCGTTTTTATAATTCAGGTATACAGCATTATCCACATCCTTACCGTCTTTGTCCGTTATTTTACCGCCAAATTTAAACTTGTCAGTAACATTTTGAATCGGATCGCCCTTTTCATCATACATAATGGATTTTCCGTTCACATCCTGAACATCATCCAACTTTACGTAAAAATTCCCGTTATCGCCATTAACTTCATGGACACTTAATTTGACAGTATACTTATAACCCTGATTATCAAAAATCTCCAGATTCATAATCCTGCCATCTTTTCCCGTAACATCCGTATCATACTTATCAACTACTCCATCTACAGTTGCCTTCTCGGTAGCTGCCGGGGGATAAGTCATATTCTTCCCCGTCATCAGTCTGAGGGGTGACACCGTATCTTTCTTGATATTCATTTCCGTAGGATCATCCGGATCCACCTGCCAGCCCATCACGTTATAACCGGTACTGGTCATAGCCAGATTTCCCTTACCGTCAATGTAGAAGGAACCGTCTCTGGTAAAGAAGTTTTCAGAACCGTTGCTCACCACGAAGAAAGCGTCTCCGCTGATCATAATATCAAAAGGATCATTGGTGCTCTGGGCTGCGCCCTGGCTGGCAATGGCGGTTTTGATGGAGCTGGTCTTGGAACCAAGACCGATCTGTCTTGCGTTGGTACCGCCCACACCTGTCTGCTCGTTGGCGCCTGATGCCTTCTGGGTGGTCTGATACATCAGATCACTGAACACCATGGACTGGGATTTATAGGCTGTTGTGTTTACGTTTGCAATATTGTTACCGATAACATCCATTCTTGTCTGGTGGGTTTTAAGGCCAGCCACACCAGCAAATAATGATCTCATCATAATGAAATGTCCTCCTAATTCTTCTGCCGCACTTGTTCCCTCCGTCATTCAGGAACATAAGCCCCCTTACAGGTCCGGCTAAATAATTACGGCTCCGTCAATATTTGTGAATATGCTCTCCGCCGTATCGCCCTGATTCATGGCTGTCACCACCGTGCTGTTTGGAATATTCACGATAAAAGCCAACTGATCAACGATAACCAGCGATTCTCTGATTCCCTTTTGCTGCGCTTTCTGGGCGCCTTCGTTGAGTCGCTCCATCTGGCTGCTGGTAAGCTCAATGTTCCGGTCCGCAAGCCTTCCTGCGGCGTGCTTGGAAAATTTCACTTCCCCCGCTGCCTTTGCCCGGCGGCTTTCCAGAATCTCCTGAAAAGACTTTCCATCCGTGTTTATCGCCGATGCTGCGCTTTTCTTCTGTTTCAGGTAAGTATCCTGCAACTGTTCAATTGAAAGGAATCCATTATTCTGAATGTTCATAGCCCTCTCCTCCTTGATAGGTTATTATGGCATTCTTTCGGCTGACATGTGGAAGTTCCTTTCCGGTCAGAGTGTTTCCCCTGCTCCGCTTGTAGCTTCCCCGTCACCTTTTTCCTCAGTTCCTTCCGAACCTTCCGTATCGGTGTTTCCTCCGGCTCCTTGAGCTCCATCTACCTTTTCATCGCCCTCAGTGCCTTCGGTCTTATCGCCCCCGCCTTCTTCGGTTCCCTCGGTTTTATCACCATCGTCGTCCTTATCTCCGCCGGCAATCTCCACCAATTCAGCCATACGCTGCACATACTTCTGCAGCTTCTTGACATACTCATCACTGATATAGCCCTGCTGATATGCCGTCATCTTGTTATAGCCCTCCTGGAGAGTTTCCACTGCCTCCCTATCCGCTATGGTCAGATTGCTTAAGCTGGGAAGCTTATCAATAGCCTTCACAAAGGATGCCGCAAGCTCGTAGGCGATCTGATAGGTTTCGTCGATTACCGCATGCACATCATCTACGGAATACAGGCTTCCGTCGATAGATACAAAAGCCTTGTTGTTCTCATAGGTAACATACTCCACCACACCCTGGAATACATGGGGATCGCCGTTTTTGTCCATTGTCTGGATCTCCACCAGCTTACCTACCATTCCCGATGCTCTGGAAAGCTCCATAGTCATGGCCATGTTCTGCATCTGCTCCACCTGGGAGAAGGTTGCGTACTGTGCGATAAACTCCGTGTTGGAAGTGGGTTCAAGAGGATCCTGATATTTCATCTGGGCCACCAGGAGCTTTAGAAAAGCATCCTTATCCAGACCGCTTTTGGACGCCTTTTTTACGGAACTCTCGGACGCGCTCTCAACCAGCTTGCCATTTTCTACTGCCTGTGTTACTGCCATATATCCTTACTCCTTTCCGCACCTGAAAACTTTAATCCTGATTCAGGCAACTGTTTTCATAAAATCCCACAGAAAGATTTACGTGCCCTAAAATCTTATGCAGTAAAGTCCACTGTGTTTCCATTCGCCTCCATCATTTTGGCTGCAAGCAGTTCCTCCTCGCTTGCCTCCTCCTGGGTCAGGCCGTTTACGTCCAACTCGTTTAGGTTGATCCTTCTAGGCGTCTTTTGGCCGCTCTGTGGCGAAGGGTTCTCCCCTCTTTGCTGTCCCTGCCAGAGATTGCTTTCGAATCCGTGGCTTTCTACGCTAACCTGAACCGCTTCCACCTTGATTCCCTGTTCCTTCAGCGTTTCCTGAAGCGTCGACACCTGACTTTCCAGGGCGTTCTTCACCGCTTCGTTCTGTACATGGAACTGAGCCGTAATTTCCCCGCCTTTGGATGAAAGCTGGATATGTACGGTTCCAAGGTTCTCAGGGTGTAACTGCATTTCAAGCTGATCCATTCCGGGCTTTAGCTGGATCTTCATATAATCCATGATCTGATCCATAATGTCCTGGGTCTGTTCGCTGAAAAAAGGCACAGTCTGTTCAAAAGATACTTCCGCTGTGGCCGTATTGTTCTGGCCAAGCACATCTGGCAACGGATTAGCGGAGCCCAGGTTCTCTTCCATCCCCTGTTTACTCTCTTCGCTGCCTTTTTGTTCCTGTCCGCCGGTATTTTCCTGGGCAATGTTTTCTTCCGTGTCTGGTGATACTACTTCTACAGTCTTGATGGCATTACCGTTTTCATCTGCCGCCAGCTTTACGGTCTCCTCTCCTGCCTTCACCTCCACGGTGATTACAGGCTCCTGTACCGCTGTGCCTGCCGTTTCAGTAACGGGCGCTCCCCCTTTTAACTGCTCATAGGAGCTCTTCATTTCCTCCAGAAGCACCTCAAACTCCTCGGGATTGAGATCCAGAGTTTCCATCAAATCACTTTTAACCTCTGAGCCAAAAGCAAGCAGATTCTGAAGCTTTGCAAAAAGCCCTTCGTCTGTGAGCAGGGCCATTGCATCCTGCTCTCCGGAAAGCTGTAGCACTAGCTGTGTCAGGTTAGCCGGTTCCAGTAAAGCTGCTGGGCAGAGTCCTAACTCTTCCATGGCCTTTGCCACCTCTTCCTCCGTCACACCAAGCTCCTTTGCCACCTCTTTGACAATCTCTTCTCCGGCTTCTTCTACCGCCTGCTGATTTTGCTCTGCCGTCACATCTTCCCTGATTGTGGGCTCTTTCACGGCAGTTTCCCGGGATCTGACCACATCTCTGCGGCCCTTTGTCATGTCCGAAGTTGACACCTGCATGGACTTACTGCTCTTAGCTGCCTGCATCTGCCCCTTTGCCAGACCACCCTGGGTTTTGCTCATCACATCACCAAAGCTGCCCATCTGATCCATACCGCCTGTTTTCTTAAGAGTGCTGCTTCCCCCTAGAAAATTCATCAGGGAACTCACCTCTTTTACAGGTGTATTCGTCAATTCACATCCCTCCTTTTCTTTGATACATGATTTATATCGGCTTAAGGCGCAGGTCAATTAAGATTCGGGATCCATAAGCTTAGTGATCCTGGCAGCGATTTCCGTATCCATCACTCCCAATATTTTTCCTCTCTGATCTGCATCCATTACACCCAATATCCTTACTGCCAAATCCAAATTATCTGTCATGGACTCAAAGATTGCCGCCGCCGCCTTGGGCTTCATGGCAGCATAGGCTGCTGCATATTCCTTAATATCATCACTTTCTTCAATCTGTGTCACCACCTGCTTGTATAGATACTCTGCGGTGGCCGGATCCATCTCCTCATAATATTGGCGGTATGCCTCTATTCCAGGGCCCTTATCCGCATAAACCACTTCCTCATAAAACTCTGTCTTGATACGCTGGAAATCCACCTGACTGTCCTCGAAGGTCTTAAGACGCTCCACCTCCGCCTTAAGCTTCTCCACCTCTTCGGAACTGCTGTTTTGGGCCGACTGGGCCCGCTCTAATTCAAGCTCCAACTCCTTAATGTAATCCACAGCCTCCTGCAGGCTCTCATAACCTCCATAGGACTCTTCTTCCCCGTCCTCTGATTCCTGCTGCTGCGTACTGCTGGGAAGAATTTTGTTAATTACCGGCACATCCTTGAGAATCGGCGTCAGTACATTGCTCCCGAAACCGCCGAAATCCAGCTTGATAATCAGGCACAAAATCGCAACCCAAATGAGAACGATGATAAAAGTCACCAGAAAAACAGAGCCGGAACCGGCGCCTCCCGCCTCCTCCATCAGTTCTTCTTCCTGATTGGCAAGCTCTCTGGCCCTGGCCTTGGCTGCTTTTCGCTGTTCCCGCTTTTCACTTTTTAACTTTTTCTTTTCTTCCTTGAGACGCTCTCTGTCCATCTTTTCGTCTTCCGGATTCAATTCTCCAACCCTTGGCATAATAAACCTCCCTATGCGGCGCCCGTCCTGAGAAGGGCCGCAGAGTGTAACATCCGTTTTTTAGCTGTGTCCATGGGTATAGCTCACAAGCTCATCTATTTCTTTCGCCTCCTTGGCATTCTCCTCATGAAGGAACTCCTCAAAGGCTTTCTCCCGAAGTCTTTCCTGTGTCTTGCTCTCCTGCATAGCCAGTTGCAATTTAAGTCTCGCATCCTCCAATGCCCTCTCAGCAAGACTCACCTGGTATCTCTGGTCAGCGATAAACTCATCCATAATGCCTACCGCATCCCGGTTTTCCATGATCTGCAGCACCACCAGGCCATTTTGTCGAAGCGCCCTTCCCTGCTCCTGATAAGCCTCTTTCCGGTTCAGCAAAAGCTTAAGCTTTTCTTCTTCCTCATCCAATCGCATTCTGGCAGCGGCAAATTCCATCTTGGCCTGTTCCTGCATCTTTTCTTTTATATTCAGAATGCTCTGCATCCGGTATACAAATTTAGCCATTTACTCTCCCGCAAACTCCCTGTCCTGCCATGATGCCGCCCCGGTAAGCCCGATCACCGGGCTCCCTCATCAAAAATATTTTTCAGAAGGGCCACTGACTCTTCAAAGGAAAATTTGTCCCCCACATCCTGCTTCAAATACTGATTGACCTCTTCTATTTTTTGGATCGCATAATCAATTCCCGGATTGCTTCCAGACTTGTAGGCTCCGATATTGATCAGATCCTCCGCCTCATTATAGGTGGCAAGCACATTTTTCAGCTTGCCGGCATAGCTCTTATGGTCGCGCCGGGCGATCTGGCTCATACATCTGGAAATGCTCTGCAATACGTCGATGGCAGGATAATGATCCTTGTGGGCCAGCTTCCGGTTCAGCATGATGTGGCCATCCAGAATGCTTCTTGCCGTATCCGTGATAGGTTCGTTAAAATCGTCGCCATCCACCAGGACAGTATAAAGCCCTGTGATCGACCCCTTATCCGACCTTCCCGCCCGCTCCAAAAGCTTCGGCATTTCCGAATAAACGCTGGGAGGATAACCCCTCGATACGGGAGGTTCCCCGCTTGCCAGGCCGATCTCCCTCTGGGCCATAGAAAAACGGGTAAGGGAATCCATCATGAGGAGCACATCCTTCCCCTGATCACGGAAATATTCCGCAATCGCCGTTGCCGTCTGGGCCGCCTTTTTCCTCTCCAGGGCCGGTTTATCGGAGGTGGCAACCACCACTACGGAACGTCTCATTCCCTCCGGCCCCAAATCTCTTTCTATAAATTCCCGAACCTCTCTGCCCCGCTCTCCGATCAGAGCGATCACATTGATGTCCGCCTTTGTATTCCTTGCAAACATACCCATGAGCGTGGACTTTCCCACTCCGGAACCGGCAAAAATCCCAATTCTCTGACCTTTTCCCACAGTAATAAGTCCATCCACTGCCTTAACTCCCAGCGGAAGGACTTCATCTATGATTTTCCGGCTCATAGGATCCGGAGGCTTTGCCTCCACAGTATATTCCTCCCCGGTAACCGGCGCCTGCCCTTCGATTCTTCCAAGTCCGTCCAGTGTATGCCCCAGAAGAGAACCATCCACCCGTACCTTTAAAGGCGCTCCGGTATTTTCCACCGTGCTTCCAGGGCCAATCCCCTCCACATTCTGATAGGGCATAAGCAGAGTCTTCCCTTCTTTAAAGCCTACCACTTCCGCCAAAGAAGGAGACACATTCTCTTCCTTTATCACCGGATAAATTTTGCAGATATCGCCCAGCTTAGCTGCCGGCCCTGCCGATTCAATGGTAAGGCCTACTACATTCACCACCCTGCCGCTGACCTTAAACAGGCTCTCGCCTGTGACTGTTATGTACTTTCCAAAATTGATATTCGGTGCAATCAACTGTTATTCCACCTTCATATTATTTCTTATAAGAAAGAAGCTTAAGCTTCCTTCTAAGCTCTTTCAGTTCCGTTTCAAGAGAGCAATCATAAACCCCCGCCTCCGTCTCAATCATACACTGAGACTCGGAAAGAGTCATATCCGATATAATTTCCAGATTCTCCGGCAGTGTTCCCGTCTCTTCAAGAATTCTCTCTTTCTGTTTTATTACCTGAGGATAATTCTTTTTGGACACATGAACAATATAATTCGATGCGCCATTTGTCTTTTGCATTGCATCAATCAGCAGAAACATGACAATCTGTCGGTAACTGCTCAAATCCACCTTAAAGATATGCTCATAAATACCCGTAAGGGCATCTATGAATTCCGGCTCCAGCTCCTCTATCTTTTGCTGATACTCAGCCTCCAATTCTTCTCTTCTGGCTTGACATTCATTCCTCATGGTCTGAACCTCATCCATCCCCTTTTGGTAGCCTTCCTGGAACCCCTGTTCCTGGGCCTGGGCCAAAGCCTGGCGGCGCATCTCCTCAATCTGAGCCTGGGCCTCATTGAGCATATCAGCCGTTTCTTCCTTTACCCGGGCCAACTCCGCCCTGGCAGCCTCCAGCTCCTCGTTTACCGCCTCCTGCTCCATAACACCGGCTTTTAATACGTTTCCCTGACCTTCCGGGGAGAGCAAAGCATCCACCATAGCTGCATTCAGGCCAGCGCTGAAGCCCTCTGATTCCTCAGAAGAAGCCTCCCTGCGCACATACCCTTCCGCCTGCGCCTTTTCCATTCTGGATTTCATCTGTGCATTGGAATCAATCACCCGGGGGGTGTCGCCGTCTACCAGAACCCATCCTGCTTTATAAAGATTACTAGACCACAATCTCATCACCTCCGCCACCTCTGGAAATGATGATCTCCTGATTCTCTTCCAGTTTACGGATTACATTTACAATCTTCTGCTGCGCTTCCTCAACATCCTTCATACGCACAGGGCCCATGAACTCCATATCTTCCTTGATCATAACCGCAAGACGCTTGGATAGATTGTTGAAGATCGCATTCTGTACCTGCTCGTTGGCGCCCTTAAGCGCAAGCCCTAAGTCGCTGTTCTCCACGTCACGCAGCACTCTCTGAATCGCACGGTCGTCCAGAAGAAGGATATCTTCGAATACAAACATCTTTTTCCTGATCTCGTCGGCCAGCTCCGGCTCTTCCATTTCCAGCGTTTCCATAATATGCTTCTCCGTGCCCCGGTCTACCGTATTCAAGATATCTACCACGGCATCCACGCCACCGATAATGTTGTAATCCTGATTCATCAAAGATGAAAGTTTTGTCTCTAACACCTTCTCCACTTCCTTCACCACATCGGGACTTGTTCTGTCCATCACCGCAATACGCTTTGCCACATCGGCCTGTCTCTCAGGCGGGAGCGCTGATATAATAAGCGCCGCCTGCGCAGGTGCAAGATAAGACAGAATAAGGGCAATAGTCTGCGGATGCTCATCCTGTATAAAGTTAAGAAGCTGTGCGGCATCCGTCTTACGCACAAACTCGAAAGGCTTCACCTGCAGGGAAGCGGTGAGCTTGCCGATCACACTCATAGCCTTCTCGTTGCCAAGAGCCTTCTCCAAAAGCTCCTTGGCGTATGTAATACCACCCTCTGCAATATATTGCTGTGCCAGACAAACCTGGTAAAACTCATCAATTATTTCTTCCTTGAGCTGCGGAGTCACGCTCCGGGTATTGGCAATCTCCAAAGTCAGCTCCTCAATCTCCTCTTCCTTTAAGTGTTTAAAAATGGAAGCCGACTTCTCAGGACCTAAAGCAATTAAAAGAATGGCCGCTTTCTGAACCCCACTAATTTTGTCATTGGCTTCTTTCGCCATACCTGTTTCCACCCCCTATAAAACCCGGGTTCTTTTTAACCCCATTCCTCATTTAACCAATTTCTCAAAAGATTAGCCGCGGCCTCCGGATTTTCATCTACAAACTTTTCTATCAACATTCTGGTCTCGGACATCTGCTCCGTACCAATACTTTCCATTTCAACCTCCGGCTGGGACTGTAACAGTTTTTCAACCGACAGCTCCTCCGGCTGCTCCGGCTCCTTCTCCGAACGCATGCTTCTTAGCACCACGAAAGCAAGCAGCGCCAGGATCACTACGATCAATACAATCTGCGCGATATCGGAAGCCGATATATTCAGCCCCTCCGCATCGAAAAACACATTTTCGGAGTAAGCCACAATCGCAATATTCTCTGCCGGGAACCCGGTAGCCTTGGCGACCACATTATAAAGCTCCTCTGGCACCTCAACCTGCTCAAGGGTGGCATGGGCCAGCTTATACTCTTCCCAGGTAACCCCGTCCAGCTCTCCTCTTGAATCCACATCCTCCTCCCGGATCAGATTCACGCTGGTAGCCGTCAGGGAAATGGAAGAGGTATCGTAGTTGACCACTCCCGCGGCATTGTCCTTGTTTGTGATCCGTTCCGAAGGCATATATTTTCGCTCTTCCTCTGTGGTGGAGCTGTTGCTGTCGTTTTCGTTCTGGTACACATATTCCGGCTGCTGTCCGTTCGAGTCCGTACCCGGCACCTCTCCGCTCTCATTGGTGGCCTCCGAGGTAAAGGTTCTCTCCGAGGATAAATATCCCTGGCTGTTTCCGTCAGGCACATAATACTCATGGTCTGTGGTGGAGGTGGTGGAAAAATCCACATCCAGATTCACTGCAACCTCTACCTTGTCAAAGAGCTTCGTCCCCAGCATCACTTGTCTGACGTCGTTCTTCACCTTTTTCTCCCACTGGTTCTTGACCCCAAGCTGGGAAGTGGTGGCGCCGGCAACACTGGAATCCTCCCCTCCCGAAAAAAGGGTATTTCCGGTGCTGTCCATGATCATAATATTTTCGGTGGTCTTATTACCCACGGCTGTGGCAAGGGCCTTCGCCATACCCGAGGCAATGTCCGGATTAAACTCATCCTTCAGGGTCAAAACCGCCGTAAGGGAGGTTTCCTCCGCTTCCTTCATCAATGTTCCGGTATTCTCCGGTATGTACAGCTCCACATGAGCGCTTTCAACAAAATCAAATTTCCCAACCAGATCGTTTGCCAGCCGGGTTTCCATATAAAACTCATATCTTCTTTCTTTGTCAGACTCTGTGGTGCTAAAGCCTCCCTCCGATACATTATCTATGGTATAGGTATAGGCCTGAACATCATTCACTGCAAGGAGCATACTGGCCTGGGATTGCTGCTTCTGATTAATCCTGACCTGATAGGCGTCGTCCGACACCTTGTAGTCTAACCCTTCTGCCTCCAACAGTTCTGTTACCTTGGCCGCCTCCTTGGGTGTCTCGCAATTCACAAGCACCACATATTGCGGCTTCATCAAAATCGTGATTAAAACCGCGAAAGCCAGTATAATCCCGGCCCCTGCGGATATGATAAATGTCTTTTGCTTCGTGGAAAACTTATTCCACCACTCAAGGACTTTATTTAAAATCTCCTTAAATCGCTCTGCCATAATCTGGCTGCCTGCCTTTCTTCCGTTCTCTGCTTCCAAGCTGCATTATGTGCCGCAAAACCTGATGTCAGATCTGCATCTGCAAAATTTCCTTATATGCCTCAAGAAGCTTGTCACGCACCGTCACGGTGTATTGCAGAGCCGTAGACGCTTTCTGGAGCGCATTGGTAAGTTGATGGGTATTTTCGGTTTCGCCTAACGCCCAGCGTATCTTCTCGTTTTCCGCATTGGAAAGATAGGCATTGGTAGTGTTCAGATTCGCTATTGCTTTATCAAACAGGCTTCCAAATTCACCGGTGGAAAGGGCATCCTGCTCCTGAGCATATCTCTCTGCCGCCTCTTTCACAGCCCCCGATGACAAATTGTAAAAAGATGAGATATCCATTTATCCGTTCCTTCCTTTTCTATACAAATCTCTCAAAAGACTTACTGCCCCATCTCAAGCCCCTTCATGGCAATGCTCTTGCTGGCATTAAACGCAGTGGAGTTGGCCTCGTAAGCACGGCTTGCGTCGATCAGATTGGTCATTTCCGTGATAATATTCACGTTAGGATAAGTTACGTATCCGTTTTCATCCGCGTCAGGGTGGGAGGGATCATAAACCATGGTCATCTGCGTCCATTCGTCCTCCATCACTTTACCCACTCTCACTCCCTGGCCTTTAATTCGATCCCTTGCGGAACCCAAAAAACTACTAAAAGCCTCTGCCTTTTGCGGGCGTTCCTCAAAGGTCACCACCTTACGTCTGTAAGGAGTTCCATCCTCCGTCCTTGTGGTATGGGCATTGGCCAGGTTTTCTGCCATGATATCCATGCGGTAACGCTCTGCCGTCATACCCGATGCGCTGATATTAAATGAGTTAAACATGCTCATACTGCTTCCCTCCCGGTCTTTACTTGATCACCATCTTAAGATTGGAAAATTCCTGATTGATACTGTCGCGGATTCCGTTGTAATAAATCTGATTGGAGGCAAGCTCCACGCCTTCCGTGTCCGGATCCACATTATTGCCATCTAGGCGGTAGGAAAAATTCGCCGAATCTGTATAGACTTTCGCCTTAATATTCATGTCCGCAACCCTTGCCACCTTGGCATCCACAGACTCATATCTGGAGTTGCCCAAAGCCTGCCGCAGCTGGGCTCCGAAATCAAGATCTTTCCTCTTATATCCGGGGGTATTGGCATTGGAATAATTATTGACAAGGAGTTCGTTCCTCTCCCATGCCGCATCTGCCGCCTTACTCAGTACGTTCACATAATCAAATACACCGCTGTTTATCATATTATGACTCCTTTCGGAAAATTCTATATCTGTAAAAATAAAACCAAAGGGAACCTAGGTACAGTATCCACCACTTATTTATTATAAATTATTTGGGGAAAAAGACAAGGCTTTTTTTCATTCTTCCCATTATTTTACTGTATACCTTTTACACACAAAAAGGATTCATGCCTTTACTATATCATAAATCCTTTTATTATCCCCTTCTAGCCATCCATAGCTATCTCAAATTTTCAT
Organism: uncultured Lachnospiraceae bacterium; assembly: GCA_949949005.1. GTDB lineage: Bacteria > Bacillota > Clostridia > Lachnospirales > Lachnospiraceae > Suilimivivens. The sequence goes on along the minus strand of CATLHM010000007.1, from coordinate 10,772 downwards.
TTTTCAGTTTTTCAACCTCATCAAATACCATATCATTTAAAACCTTAATATAAGTACCCTTCATTCCTGACGATCTGGATTCGATGACGCCTGCACTCTCAAATTTGCGCAACGCATTCACAATTACGGAGCGGGTAATTCCTACACGGTCAGCGATCTTGCTGGCAACCAATATCCCCTCCATACCATTTAGTTCTTCAAAAATATGTACCACTGCCTCCATCTCAGAGTAAGACAGTGTATTGATGGCGGATTTGATCACCGTCAGTTTCCGGTTCTCCTCCGCATTTTCTTCGTTTACCGCACGAAGCATTTCAAGGCCCACTACCGTGGTGCCATACTCGCTTAAGATAATATCATCAATGGTGTATCTGTCAGCACATTTGTAAAGGAATAAGGTTCCCAGCCTCTCCCCGGCGATCTCAATGGGAGCAATAATTGCCTGGAACTTTCCCACTTCATCCTCTTCAAATCCCAGGGTCTCAAGATTAACGTTTTCCTTGGTGGAAAGAACTGCCAGCAGCCTCTCATTGAGCATTGAATCAATAAAGCCGCCCACCTGATCCACAATAAGCCCTGTAATGGACTCCACTTCTTTACAATCGCCTACGCCAAGCACCTTCCCCTTCCTGCTGATCACCAGAACATTGGATGATAATATTTCACACAAAACCGAACATATGTCGTTGAAGATCACTTTACTGGAATCATTGTTGTGAAGAAGTTTACCAATCTTTCTGGTCTTATCTAAGAGCTGTACGCCACTCATGTAAATCCCTCCCAAAAAGTTTCACGAGTATTGTATCATAAACGCTCTTCAATTACAACAACCATTCTGATAATTCTATAAAATACCAATTATTTCATAAATTTTCAGACATATCAGAATTTTTCGGAATTTGGGTTACATATCCACAATTTTCCCCCATGCAGACCAGTTTGTTTCCTTTATGCAGGAGCAAAGACCCACATTTGGGACAGATTTCTTTGGAAGGCTTTTGCCAGACCATAAAATCGCACTCGGGATTGTCAATACAGCCGTAATACAATCTGCCCTTCCGGGTCTTTTTCAGGACAATGTCCTTCCCACACTTAGGACAGGGCACACCAATCTTCTCATAGTAAGGCTTGGTAGAGCGGCAGTCCGGGAAACCGGGACAGGCAAGGAATCTGCCGTGGGGCCCATACTTGATCACCATCTGCCTGCCGCAGACGTCGCAAACCTCGTCAGAGACCTCATCCGCAATCTTCACCCGGGCAAGCTCCTTCTCCGCCTTCTGAACCGCCTCCTCCAAGTCGGGGTAAAAGTTGGAAACAATGGTTTTCCACTCTATGCTTCCTTCCTCCACACCGTCTAAAAGGGCCTCCATGTTGGCCGTAAAATTTACGTCCACGATGCTGGGAAATGCGATCTTCATCATATTGTTTACCGCTTCTCCAAGCTCAGTCACATAAAGGTTCTTATTTTCCTTCACAATATAATGCCGCGCCAGAATGGTGGTAATGGTGGGGGCATAGGTGCTGGGGCGCCCGATTCCAAGCTCCTCCAGGGCATGGACTAAAGAAGCCTCCGTATAATGGGGGGAAGGCTGGGTAAAATGCTGCTTCTCTTCCAGTTCCAAAAGGCCAAGCCTGTCAGAGGGATTGATCCCCCTGATGGGCGCGGTGGATTCCTCCTTATCTTCCTCCCGGGTATAAACACTCATAAAGCCGTCAAAGACCAGCTTGGAGGCCGCCGCAGTAAAGCGGTGATCCTTCGCGTCAATCTTCACGGAGGTAGTCTCATATCGGGCGCTCTGCATCCGGCTGGCGGTAAAGCGCTTCCAGATCAATTGGTAGAGCCGGAACTGATCCCTGGAGAGGGACTCCTTCATCACCACCGGCGTGCGGCTTAAGTCCGTAGGCCGGATAGCCTCATGGGCATCCTGTATCTTCTTTCCGCTCTTTGGCAGGGCAGTGCCCTTTACCACATATTTCTCGCCATAATTGTTCTTAATATATTCCTCCGCCATGGCCTCCGCTTCCTCAGAAACCCGGGTGGAGTCGGTACGCAGATACGTGATAATACCCACGGTTCCGTTTCCCTTAATCTCGATTCCCTCGTAGAGCTGCTGAGCCAGCCGCATCGTCTTCTGGGTGGAGAAATTCAGCACCTTACTCGCTTCCTGCTGAAGGGTAGAAGTGGTAAAAGGCAGGGGCGCTTTCTTAACCCTCTCCCCCTTCTTTACTTCGCCTACCACAAATTCCGCATCCTTAAGCTCCTCCTTGATCTTATCCAGCTCTTCCTTGGAAGAGATCGCGGCTTTCCTGTCTTTTCTTCCATAATATTTTGCCACCAGAGGCTTTTTCTCTCCAGGCAGAGCAAAGGAGGCATCCATGGTCCAGTATTCCTCCGGGATAAAGCTGTTGATCTCCTCTTCTCTGTCACAGATAATGCGCAGCGCCACGGACTGTACCCTCCCGGCGCTCAATCCCCGCTTGATCTTCTCCCACAAAAGCGGGGAAATCCGATAGCCCACCATACGGTCCAGCACACGTCTTGCCTGCTGGGCGTTGACCAGGTCCATATCAATTTCCCTCGCATTTTTTAAGGATTCCTTCACCGCGCTCTTGGTAATCTCGTTAAAGGTGATGCGGTAGACCTTTTTGTCCTCCAACTTAAGGGCGATCATGAGGTGCCAGGAAATGGCCTCCCCTTCCCGGTCAGGGTCGGTAGCCAGATAGATCTTCTGGGCTTTCTTCACTTCCTTGCGAAGCCCCGCCAGAAGATCCCCTTTTCCCCGGATGGTGATATATTTCGGTTCGTAATTATGCTCTATGTCAATTCCCAACTGGCTCTTAGGCAGATCGCGCACATGCCCGTTACTGGCAGCCACTTCATAATCAGAACCCAAAAATTTTTTAATTGTCTTGACTTTTGCCGGTGATTCCACTATTACCAGATACTTTGCCATAACGCATCCCCTTTTTCCACAACTTATAGACAGAGCCCAAATCCGCCTGACACAAATCTGCGGCTTACTTTGGACTGTCACAGTAAAGCACTATACAACACTTTCTAAACGGTTTCAAGTGCAAAATTCTTAAACTTTTTTAATAAAGGGCGCCGCGTAAGCTTTTTCACAGCATTGCGACAAAAATCCCCACAGCCAGAAAAGGCCCTAACGCCAGTGTCTTACGCTTATGCCTCTTTTGTCTCTTATGTCTCTTTTGTTTCCCTTTTTTCAATAAGAAAAAAACCAGCAAAGCCCCTGTTCCTCCCCATAAGAAAGCCCACAGGGCCTTTTCCCATCCAAGAAAAAGCCCTGCCGCCGCCATCAGCTTCACGTCCCCTCCCCCGATGCCTTTGCCCTCGGACAATAGGAAAAACAGATATAATAAACCGCTGACCGCAAAAAAGCCGGCGGCATGTTCCTGCCACTGTTCCAGATGGCACAGGGTCCTTGCCGCGCCCAAAACGCCGATCAACAGATTATAGCCCCAGGGAATCTCCCTGGTTTTCCAGTCGATGATTCCTACCGCCAAAAGCAGGGAAGTACACAGACAAAAGCTCAGAGCGGAGAGCAGGCTCTGCCTTTGCCCTTCCGCTCTGACATACATGCCCATATAAATGAGCCCGTTCACCACGGGCAGCCAAAAAAGCCGGCCCGATCCCTCACAGCCTCTTTTGCAAAGGCTGTAAGAAACGCTTTTTTCAAGGGGGATTCCCGTGATAAGCCCCAATGCAAAGAAGCCCAATCGCCTACCCCTCCATGATCTCATACTGCATCCACTCATATTTCAGCAGCGTGCCCTCTGTGATCTCGGCAGGCAATAGGGCTCTGGCCACAAGCTTTAGCTCCTGGCCCTCCTGGTCAGTTCTCCTTAAGTTGGCGTAATCGCCGTCTATACTGACCACCTGATAATAAAAGGTATTCATAAACCTTCCTCTCCTTTCCCTTTCTTCTTATCATTATATTGGTTCTTTTGCCTTTCTGCAAACAGTTCCGGCTCCCCGCATCTGAAAAAACAGCTTCCCCCAGCCTGGGCGGCCTTCCCCTCCATACACAGCCCAATGAGCCCGCTCAAAAGCTCGGGAAGCTCTAGGGAAATTCCTGCGGCCCGGATCTTTGCCAAAAGTTCATCCGCAGATTTGGGATAAGAATCCAGAAATTCCAGAATCATTCCGCCTTTTAAAAAGGATGCTTTTTTTTCTGCGGAATTGTCTCTTTGGGAGAGATTTTCCCGAGATAAATCTGCCTCTGTCTCTGCTGTTTCTTCGCTCCCTGCGGCCTGCGGGGCTTTGGCTGTCCCTATGGCCTTTCTGTTCCCCAACAGCTCTAGCTCTGCAAGAAGATCCCCCGGCGTCAGGGCGATTCCGGCACCCTGGCGGATCAGCAGGTTACAGCCATCGCTGAGTCGGTCGGTAAGCCTCCCCGGAACCGCATAGACATTTTTGCCCTGTTCCAGAGCCATATCCACCGTAATCAGGGTGCCGCTCTTTTGTCGCGCCTCCACCACAAGCACCAGATCGGAGAGCCCGGCCACGATCCGATTCCTTTCCGGAAACTGCCTCTTTGCGGGAGGCGTCCCTGGCGGAAACACGGATAAGATTCCGCCGCCTCCGTCCACGATCTCCTGATAGAGCGCTTTGTTTGAAGCCGGATAACAAATGTCCGCACCACATCCCAACACCGCGTAGGTTTCCCCTCCCTGCTTAAGTGCCGCCTGCTGCCCCAGGCCGTCGATACCTCTTGCCATTCCGCTGATCACCGCCACCCCCGCCTTCGCCAGCTCGCCCCCAAAGGCCTTTGCCACATACCGCCCATATTCCGAGCATTCCCTGGCTCCAATAATGGCGGCCGCAGGATGGCTGTCCTTTGGCAGCTTTCCCAGGCAATAAAGGCCATAGGGAGGATAAGAGAGCTTTCTCAGGCGCTCCGGATAATCCTCATCCTCCCTGGTATAAAAGGAAATCTTCCTTTTTAACATTTGCTCGTAGGCCCGCTGTGCGTCAAAGTTCTTATTAAAGTCCATGATCCGCTCCACCGCCTTTTCACCCAAAACCTTTTTCAGCTCATCCTTAGCAAGACACACTGCCTTTGGGCTGCCGAAGGCGGCAAGAAGCCTGTCGGCGGTCCGATCGCCCACCCCCGGAAGCTGGTGAAGCCAGAATCGGTATTGTCTCTCATCCAAATGTCCCTTCTCCTTCTTTTCAGATGCATTTCATGCCATAATCTCCTGCTGCGACGGTGTACGGAAAGCCCTGATTCTCTATTGTTCCAGCTTATCCCCCATCCGGTAGACCGCCGCCTCCGCCAGATGGCCGCTTAAAATCCTCTCGCTCCCTTCCAAATCTGCAATTGTCCGCGCCACCTTCAAAAGCCTGTGGCAGGCTCTCATGCTTAAATCCATCTTTTGGAATAATTTTTCAAGTATTTCCCGTTCCTTCTCTCCCAGGGCGCAGTACTCATCCAGCTCTCCTGATTCCAGGTCGGAGTTAAACCGTATTTTTGTTCCCCGATACCTTTCCTCCTGCTTTCTGCGGGCCTGCTCAACCTTCCGGCGCATCTTTGCGCTGGTCTCTCCCTGCCCTCTTTCCACCCTGAAAAGATCCGGCCTCTGGGCTTCGATGCACAGATCCATCCGGTCAAGAATGGGGCCGGAAATATGACTTAAATAATTATGCCTCTCAAAAGGGGTACAGCGGCACCTGTTCCTGTCCGGATAATACCCGCAGGGACAGGGGTTTAAGGCCCCTACCAGCATCACATCCGCAGGGTAGGTGACACAACCGTTGCTACGGGCGATCTGTATCTCCTTACTCTCCAAAGGCTGCCTGAGCAGATCCAGGGTCTGGCGCTTAAATTCCGGCATCTCATCCAAAAACAGGATACCTCTGTGGGCCAGACTGACGATCCCTGGCCTTGGAATCTGCCCTCCGCCGGAGAAGGCCTGGGGTGAAACGGTATGGTGTGGGCTCAAAAAGGGCCTGCTTGTGACAAGGCACTCTCCCGCCCCCAGCCTTCCCGCAATGCTGTAAAGGGCGGACACTTCCAGGCTTTCCTCCTTTGTGAGGGCCGGAAGGATCGTGGGCAGCCTCTTAGCCAGCATGGTTTTTCCGCTGCCCGGGGGCCCCATAATGAGAAGATGGTGAAAGCCCGCCGCCGCAATGAGCGCCGCCCTCTTTAAGCTTTCCTGCCCTGTGATCTCCCCGAAATCGGGCCTGCGCTCTCCTTCCTTTTCCCTTCCTTCTCTCAGGAGAGCATCTACATCCACCTTTCCTGGCGGCAGATATCGATTCTGCTCCTTCCGGGAAAGCCTTAAATAATCAATCACCTGGCTTAAAGAAGAGACTCCCACTGCCTCCATCCCCTCCGCCACCGCCGCCTCCCTGGCATTTTCTTCCGGTACAAGGCATCGGGTAATGCCTGCCCTTACCGCATTTAAGGCCACAGGCAGTACGCCCTTTATTCCCTTGATCTCCCCGTTTAATCCAAGCTCCCCCAGAATCAGCATACCCTCCGTACACCCTCTGGGAAGCTTTTCCATGGCAGTCAGCACCCCTACCGCAATGGGGAGGTCATAGCCTGTCCCCACCTTCTTTAAGTCAGCCGGAGAGAGATTGACGGAAATGTGCATCGGCGGCAGGGAAATTCCCGTATTTTTCAGAGCGATCCGCACCCGCTCCCCGGACTCCTTCACCTCCCTGCCAAGGCTCCCCACCATAATAAAGCAGGGCAGCCCCGAAGAAAGATCCACCTCCGCACGGACAAGATGGCTTTCCATGCCGTAAACGGCTCCTGTTATAATTGAACTGAACAAATAGACCCTCCCTGTGTTATGCGCTTTTTATTGTTTGTCTGGAAATTATAAAAGAAAAATGAATGGCAATGGACGACGCGCTTTGTGAATGCGAACTTCCCTTTTGATTCAGCGACGGATACCGGACTCTGCCGGACATCCTTTTGCTTTATAAAAAGACATATCCGGCTCGGATACCCGTTTGGGATTTCTGCTCCGGATATGTCTACTTTACCTGAAATTGTCAGAGGAATCAATTAACAATTTATAAAATTTAGCTAAAATTTTTTCAACTTTTTATCAAGACTTCTTTCCCTTCAAAAGCAAAGCCATATTTCCGGATTCGGTCGCCGGAGATTCCCCTGTTCTCTAAATCTTCCTGATACCGCTGTTCTTCAATCTGTCTCAACGCTGCATCCGCAGTATCCTCCAGAGATTTCTCCTCGCCAGAATCCCTGACCTTGAATTCCATTATGACTGCATTGACCGTTCCGTCCTTCGGCTCCATCACCACATCATATCTTCCAAAACCGCTCTCCCGGTTGGATGTAATGATGTAGCTCTCTGCCAGCTCCACGGCCAGTCCCAGCACAAAGCCATGGTAGAACCGTTCTGGCTGGGTCTCCATGGAGGGGTTTCTTCCGCTGTCAAAGTAGCTGAACGTAGCCAGGGCCACGCGGTTCATGTAGGCGTTCATGGACTTGACGTCATCCTGCAGCAGCGCCCTGACAAAGCCGTTGTAGACAGTCCCGGAACGGGTAAACCATTTCCGGATCATCTTCTGGAACATAATCTTTACTTCCTTGTTCGTCAGCGCAAGCTCATACAGATCTGTTCCCGTTTCCTCATTGAATTCGTAATTCTCTGCTTTCAGGTATCCGCTTGCCAGAAACAGGCTCCAGATGGCGTTCTCGTCTGCGTCCAACTGGTCGAAAATGATCTGTTCGTCGATTTCTTTGTATAAATGCTCTCCCTTAAGCAGGCTCTCCATGGAAATTTTAATCTCCGCGCTTCCCTCTCGGATCAGTTTATCCACTAAGCCATTGCTGCTGGTATTGGCCCAGTAAGTGGAAAGCCGTCCCATTTTCAGATAATTGATGATGGACCATGGATTATAAATATCCCTGCATTTTCCAAAGGTAAAACCATCATACCACTTTTTAACGTCAAAACGCTTATCCTGCATCCCATATTCGTCCAGTGCTGTAAACACCTCTTCCTCCGTAAAGCCAAAGCAATCCGCATACATCTCACAAGTCGATGTCACAACCGTCAAATGATTTAAGTCCGAGAAAATGGATTCCTTGCTGACCCTCGTAATCCCCGTCATAACCGCCCGTTCCAGATAGGGATTTGTCTTAAACGTAGCATTAAACAAACCTCTTATGAGCTCCACCATCTCTTTCCAATAGCCGTACACCCAGGCCTCCTGAAGAGGTGTGTCATATTCGTCCAGCAGGATAATTACCTTTTTCCCATAGTAGCGATACAGAAACTCTGATAGAGTCCCCAGTGATGAAACAGCAGAATAGTTATCCATATTGACAGAAATGCTTTTTATGAAACCTTTTTCCTTTTCATTCAAGCTGTCTTCCTTCAACAGAAATTCATATCGGTTATACAATTTTTCAATGAGATAAAATAAGCTTTTTTTTGCCTCATCGAAAGAAGATGCTTTTATCCCGGCAAAGCTTAAGGAAATCACCGGGTAGGTTCCCTGAAGGTTACGATACTTCTCGTCCTTCCATATGGAGAGCCCCTCGAAAACCTCTCCCTGACCTGTATACTCTACGGAAAGAAATCTCTCCAGCATGTTCATATTCAAGGTCTTGCCAAATCTGCGGGGACGGGTGATCAACGTCACATCGTCTCTGTTCTCCCACCATTGCCTGATAAAGTCTGTTTTATCAATATAAAAGCTGTTTTCCGTTATCAGCTTTTCAAAACTCTGAATCCCTATTCCTACGGTTCTCGCCATGGCAATATATCCTCCCTATTCAAAAGACTCGTACCATTACCATATTCTATACATCAAAATCAATGTCATTCCTTTACATATGCTTCCCAAAAGCCTTCTTCTCAATCCTGCTCACATACTCTCCTGTCAAGTCAGGGCTAAAAACTCTCAACTTTTTATTAAGACTTCCTTCCCCTCAAAGGCAAAGCCATATTTCCGGATTCGGTCGCCGGAGATTCCCCTGCTTTCTAAACCTGCCTGGTATTTCTTTTCTTCAATCTGTTTCAGTGCAGCATCCGCAGTATCCTCCAGAGATTTCTCCTCGCCAGAATCCCTGACCTTGAATTCCATTATGACTGCATTGACCGTTCCGTTCTTCGGCTCCATCACCACATCATACCTTCCAAAGCCGCTCTCCCGGTTGGATGTAATGATGTAGCTCTCTGCCAGTTCCACGGCCAGTCCCAGCACAAAGCCATGGTAGAACCTCTCCGGCTGGGTCTCCATGGAGGGGTTTCTTCCGCTGTCAAAGTAGCTGAATGTAGCCAGGGACACGCGGTTCATGTAGGCGTTCATGGACTTTACGTCATCCTGCAGCAGTGCCCTGACAAAGCCGTTGTAGACCGTCCCGGAACGGGTGAACCATTTCCGGATCATCTTCTGGAACATAATCTTTACTTCCTTGTTCGTCAGCGCAAGCTCATACAGATCTGTTCCCGTTTCCTCATTGAATTCGTAATTCTCTGCTTTCAGGTATCCGCTTGCCAGAAACAGGCTCCAGATGGCGTTCTCGTCTGCGTCCAACTGGTCGAAAATGATCTGTTCGTCGATTTCTTTGTATAAATGCTCTCCCTTAAGCAGGCTCTCCATGGAAATTTTAATCTCCGCGCTTCCCTCTCGGATCAGTTTATCCACTAAGCCATTGCTGCTGGTATTGGCCCAGTAAGTGGAAAGCCGTCCCATTTTCAGATAATTGATGATGGACCATGGATTATAAATATCCCTGCATTTTCCAAAGGTAAAACCATCATACCACTTTTTAACGTCAAAACACTTATCCTGCATCCCATATTCGTCCAGTGCTGTAAACACCTCTTCCTCCGTAAAGCCAAAGCAATCCGCATACATCTCACAAGTCGATGTCACAACCGTCAAATGATTTAAGTCCGAGAAAATGGACTCCTTACTGACCCTCGTAATCCCCGTCATAACCGCCCGTTCCAGATAGGGATTTGTCTTGAATGTGGCGTTAAACAGCCCTCTTATGAATTCCACCATCTCGCGCCAGTAACCATATACCCAGGCCTCCTGAATGGGTGTGTCGTACTCGTCCAACAGAATAATTACTTTTTTTCCATAATAACCCGATAAATAACCAGACAGATTTTTGAGAGAGTACGCAGCCTCAGAATCCGTCATTTCTACTAAAACCCTGCGGAAACGCTCGTCTTCCCCTTCCTTTAGACTCCCTCCTGTCAGCAGGAAATCATACCTGCGGTACACTTCTTCTATGAGCATACAAATCTTTTCCCTTGCCGAGGCGAAGGTATTTGCCTTTACATCTGCAAAGCTTAAGAAGATTACGGGCATACTTCCCTGAAGTTTACGGTATTTCTCATTCTTCCATATGGATAGACCCTCAAATACCTCTCCCTGCCCCGCATATTGTACAGACAAGAATCGCTCCAGCATGTTCATATTCAGGGTTTTACCGAATCTTCGGGGACGGGTGATCAACGTCACATCGTCTCTGTTCTCCCACCATTGCCTGATAAAGTCTGTTTTATCAATATAAAAGCTGTTTTCCGTTATCAGCTTTTCAAAACTCTGAATCCCTATTCCTACGGTTCTCGCCATGGCAATATATCCTCCCTGTTCAAAAGACCCTCTTTTTATAAAAAATATAGGTGTTAGTCCGTAAATGTGTTGGTAATCTATTTGAGTCCGTTTTATGGGTCATCTGAAATGGTATAATTTCCTCATATTCAGGAGGATAATACCATGACCAATCAGGAAATGCTTATTAGTTACA
>CATLHM010000006.1 GCA_949949005.1 uncultured Lachnospiraceae bacterium | reverse complement strand
AAGTAGTCCGCAAGTACACCAGCTTTGAGGAACTCACCCCTACCCTGTTGCGGGAGTTTGTGGAGAAAATCGTAATCCACGAATCGGAAGCCCTTGACGGGAAACGCCGGGGGAAGCTCCGCAGACAAAAAATCGAAATCTATTACTCTTTTGTCGGCAAGGAAGAGTTGCCCGACTAAAGCCCGACCCGTCCGGCAGTCAGCCGGACAGGGAACGGCAAAATTTTTTACACTTCTTTTACTTCTTTATCTCACATGAGCAGAAGGACAAGGGATATATTAAGGAAGATCTGCAGAGGGGGAAGCTATCTGCTGATCGGGGTGGAAAACCAGGAAACGGTTTATTATGCCATGCCTGTAAGGTGTATGGAATATGATGTCCTGGAATATAAAAAACAGCTTAAAAAATTGCAGGCAAAATATCGAAAGATACAAAAAGGAGCGGGGTATGGTTTAAGCGGGGCGGAGTTTTTATCTGGGGTGAAGAAGCAAGACAGGGAATACAACAGGGAGTCAGAGGACTCATAGCGGACTATATGGAAGAAGGGATTTCCGAAGCAAGGATTATAGAAAAAATCCAAAAGATTTTTTCCCTGGACGAAGAGACGGCCCGGAATTACTTTGGAATGTATGGAAGATAAAACCTGCAACAGGGTTTTAAGGAGAAGAAAAATGTGGTAAAATATGAAAAAATGTACAGGAGAAAGGTAGGAACAAAATGGAACTGACCAATATTAAGGATATATTCCGTGAAAAAGAAAGTTATGCGGAGAAAGAGGTAACGGTAGGCGGATGGGTGAGAAGCAACCGGGACTCCAAAAACTTCGGGTTTCTGGTGGTGAATGACGGAAGCTTTTTTGAACCGCTGCAGGTGGTGTACTCTGACGCCCTTGAGGATTTTGATGCGATTGCCAGGGTGGGCGTGGGCGCCGCGGTCACTGTGACCGGGAAAATCGTGGTAACGCCGGGAGCCAAGCAGCCTTTGGAGATGCAGGCCCGGGAGGTCGTGGTGGAAGGGATTTCCCCCTCGGATTACCCTCTGCAGAAGAAGCGGCACAGCTTTGAATATCTGCGCACCATATCCCATCTGCGGGCGCGGACGAACACCTTTCAGGCAGTGTTTCGGGTGCGTTCCCTGGCGGCCTTTGCCATCCATCAGTTTTTCCAGGAGAGAGGATTCGTCTATGTGCATACCCCTCTGATTACCGGAAGCGACTGCGAGGGAGCGGGAGAAATGTTTAAGGTGACCACCCTGGATCTGGAAAATGTGCCGAGGACCCAGGAGGGGGCAGTGGATTACAGCCAGGACTTTTTCGGCAAACCTACCAACCTGACGGTGAGCGGACAGCTTGATGTGGAGACCTATGCTTTTGCGTTTAAGAATGTTTATACCTTTGGCCCGACCTTCCGGGCAGAGAATTCCAACACGGCCCGCCATGCGGCAGAGTTCTGGATGATCGAGCCGGAGATGTGCTTTGCGGACTTAAAGGACGATATGGCGGTTGCGGAGGAAATGCTGAAGTATGTGATCCGCTACGTTCTGGATAATGCACCGGAGGAGATGGCATTTTTTAATCAGTTTGTGGACAAGGGGCTGATCGAGAGGCTTACCCATGTGCTGGACTCTGAGTTCGGGCATGTGACCTATACCCAGGCCATTGAGATTCTGGAGAAGCACAATGATGAATTTGAATATAAGGTGGCATGGGGCAGCGATTTGCAGACCGAGCACGAAAGGTATCTCACGGAAAAAGAATTTAAGCGCCCGGTGTTTGTGACGGATTATCCCAAGGAGATCAAGGCTTTTTATATGAAACTGAACGAGGATGGAAAGACCGTGGCGGCCATGGACTGCCTGGTTCCGGGCATCGGCGAGATCATCGGCGGGAGCCAGAGGGAAGATCAGCTGGAGCTTTTGGAGAAGAGGATAGAGGAGCTTGGCTTAAACAGAGAAGATTATGACTTTTACCTTGACCTGCGCCGCTATGGCTCCGTGCGCCATGCAGGCTTTGGGCTGGGTTTTGAGAGATGCGTGATGTACCTGACAGGCATGGCTAACATCAGAGACGTGATTCCCTTCCCGAGGACAGTGAATAACTGCGAATTGTAGGTAAACTTACATGCGCCGCTGGCGCGGCGCACCACCAAGGCATGAAAGCCGATTGCTCCGCACGACCTGCTCCCGCAATCGCCGCCGGTATTCGTATTCCGGGCTATTGCCCTACATACTCATACCGGCTTGCCCGTCCAATGTCTGTATGGCTGTGCGTGCAGGCACGCCCATCCACACAGCCGCTGTCCGGGGCTTTCAAAGAAATGAACAGGAAGCGGAAAACGGATCATGATATTTGTCATTTCCACTAATTACAAAAATGCAAAGGCAGGCTTCCGGGAAAAAATGGCCCTGACGCCCTGTCAGGCCAGCAGGCTTCAGGGTGCCTGTAAGGAGGCGGGGATTGGGGAGAGCGTGTATCTCTCCACCTGTAACCGCTGCGAGCTGTATGGAAAGGGCGATTACGGGCAGGCCTTAACCCTCCTTTCCGGGGAGACGAAAACGGATGTTTCGGAGCTGAAAGGCTGCATTCTCATCAAGCAGGGGGAGGCGGCCATCCGCCATCTTTTTCATGTGGCAAGCGGCATGGATTCCATGGTCATAGGAGAAGACGAAATTTTAGGGCAGCTCAGAAGGGCTTATTTGAGCGCCAAGGACGGGGGCTTTACCGGATTTTATTTCAACACTGTCTTTCAGGCGGCTTTGGAAGCGGCAAAAAGGGTTAAGACACAGACGCTTTTGTCCAAAAGCTCCGTCAGCATAGCAACCCTTGCGGCGGCTCAGTGCCACAGGTTTTTGGAGGGGAAGAAAAGAGTTCTGCTGATGGGGGGCAGCGGGGATACCGGGAGAAAGGTGATAAAAAATCTGCTCTCCTACGGGGACTGTGAGATCACGGCCACCGTAAGGGAGAGCCATTCTCTGGCAGAGGGGGTGAAGATCGTGCCTTTTGCAGACAGGTATCTCTATATGCAGGAGGCTGATATTATCATAAGCGCCACTTCCAGCCCCCATTATACGGTCACAAGGGCCATGCTGGAGAAAAACAGAGTAAAGCCCAGAAAAAGACTTTTTGTGGATCTTGCAGTTCCCAGGGATATTGACGATTGCGTGCTGGGGCTGCAGGGCAGTGTTTTGCTTAAAATAGACGATTTTGAGAAAATTGCCGAAAAAAATAATGAGATTAAAAAGAGTGAGCTAGAGACAGCGGAGGGGATTCTTTCGGAAGGAATAGACGAGCTTCGCAAGGAAATTGCCTTCCATGAATTTTTCCCGGAGCTTCCCCGGATAAAGGAAAAGCTGCCGAAGGATATGGAGCAGTTTATCTATCGGTACCGGAAAATAGCGAATGGGGAGGAGCTTGCAAGCTTTTTGGGCGTGCTGCTGCGGATGGGACAGGAATGAATTTATTTCCCTTTTTTGAGGATATTGAAGGAAAAATATTTTTGATTGCAGGCGGTGGAAGGGTTGCGGAGCGAAAGGCCCGGGTGCTGCTTGGTTTTGGCGCGGATGTTTTGGTGATTGCGCCCCAAACTTCCATGGAAGGAAAGCGTCTGACCTTTTGTCTGGATACAGGAGCGGAAGCCGCTTTGGGGGAACCGATTTGCGTGGATACGGGAGCCGACGCCGTTCCAGAGGAACCGATTTGCGTGGATACAGGGGCGGAAGCCGCTTTGGGGGAACCGATTTACATGGATACGGGAGCCGACGCTGTTCTGGGAGAACCGGTTTCCCGGGACATGGGAGAGAGGGAGCGGCAGAGGCTGCGGGAAGAGGTACATACGGCCGGGGGCATTTGTATTTTGGAAAAAGAGATCGCCCGGGAGGATGTGCTTCTTGGGGACTATGTGATTGCGGCCACCGACGACCGGGAGGTAAACGAGGCAGTGGCAGCCGCCTGCCAAAAGAAGGGGATCCCGGTGAATGTGGTGGATGAGCCTGCCTTATGCACTTTCTTTTTTCCCAGTGTGATCAAAAGGGGGTCTCTTACGGTGGGAATCACCACCGGCGGCAGCTCGCCCTCGGCCTCAAGGCTTCTCCGGGAGCGGATGGAGGCGCTTTTGCCCCGGGAAACGGAGGAGATTTTAGAGCGTCTGGAGGGATTTCGCCAAAGCTGGAAACCCAGCCCTTCCATGGAGGCCAAAAAAAGGGCAAACCGGCGGGCGCTGATCAGGCTCCTGGAAACGGAAAACCGGGCAGGGGATGAGGAGATAGAAGCCATCATGGAGGAAGAAAGAGCAAGAAACTGGGTAATCGCCACAAGGGGAAGCGCCCTTGCGCTGGCCCAGACAGAGATTGTCCGGCGGTTATTGAAAGAGAAGGGCATAGATACGGAGATTCGGGTGGTATCTACCAGAGGAGATAAAGACCGTGTCCGTCCGCTTAGTGAGATCGGCGGCAAAGGGCTGTTCGTAAGGGAAGTGGAAAGAGAGGTGGTCTCCGGCAGGGCGGACATTGCCGTTCATTCCGGCAAGGATTTGCCCTATGCTCTGGCACCGGGAACCCTCATTGCAGGGATTCCGAAGGCCGGGGATGAGAGGGATTGCCTGATCACCAGAAAAGGGGAGGAGCTTTTCGAGGGGGCCAGAATCGGCACGGGCAGTCCCCGCAGGATTATACAGATGAAAAGGCTGCTTCCACAGGCTGCCGCCGTTCCCATCCGGGGAAATGTGGACACCCGCTTGAAAAAGCTCAGAGAAGGAGAGTATGATGGGATTTTTCTTGCAAAGGCAGGGCTGGACCGCCTGCATACGGACTTGTCCGAGTTTGCGGTGAGGATTTTTTCCGCACAGGAATTTTTGCCTGCGGCCTGCCAGGGGATTCTGGCCGTACAATGCCGGGAGGAGGACGAGGCAAGGAGAGCGGTTCTGGAAGAGATCTCCGATCCGGACAGCGCTTGCAGGTTTAGGGCGGAGCGCTGTATGCTGTCGCTTTTGGAAGCGGAATGCACAGACCCTGTGGGCGCCTGGGCAAAGATGGAAGGGGACAGGATTACCATCCGGGCGCTGCTTGGAGACAGACAGGCCCAGCGGATGGGAGAGGCCGACGATTATCAGAGACTTTGCGCAGAAATTGCCGGAGAGCTTAGAGCAGAGAGTTCAGGCCGGAAAGCTTAGGGAAGAGAGCTCGGAATGGAGAGCTTAGGCCGGAAAGCTGATGGCAACGGACAGGAGAGAGGCTGAGTATGGAAAGAACAGGTGCGGTAACCTTAGTGGGAGCGGGCTGCGGAAGGGATCTGATTACGGTAAAGGGGCTTTGCGCCCTGCAACAGGCCGATGTGGTGGTGTACGATGATCTGATTGACAAGAATCTTCTCCTGGAGACAAGGCCGGAGTGTGAACGGATCTATGTGGGAAAGCGCATGGGAAAGCACAGCCACAGCCAGGAGGAGATTCATGTGCTGCTGGCCCTTAAGGTCAGGGAGGGTAAACAGGTAGTTCGTCTGAAGGGCGGGGACAGTTTTGTATTCGGCCGGGGCGGGGAAGAGATTCTGTACCTGCAAAAAAAGGGGATTGCCTATGAGGTGATTCCGGGGGTGACCTCCGCGGTTGCAGTGCCGGGCCACGGGGGGATTCCGGTCACCCATCGGGGGATGGCGCGTTCCGTAACCATCGTCACAGGCCATTCCGCTTCAGGAGAAGAAGAAAATTACAAGGCTCTGGCAGCTCTGGACGGCACCCTCGTCTTTTTGATGGGGCTTGGCAGGATCGGGGAAATCACCCAGGCCCTGATGGCCGCTGGAAAAGGGCCGGATACCCCTGCCGCCATTCTCTCAAAGGGGTATGACGCCGATGAGAAGCGGATAGACGGCAGGCTTTCCGATATTGCCGGGAAAGCGGCGCAGGCCAGGACTCCTGCGGTGCTGGTGGTGGGGGAGGTGGCCGCTCTTAAGCTGGCCCAGACCCTTCGGAGGGAACTGGACGGGGTATCGGTGACGGTGACGGGAACGGAGGCTTTTGTAAAAAAAGCGGTGCGCCTTTTTGGCGGACTCGGGGCCCAGGCTACGGGTCTGCCCTGTCTGCGGGTGGTTCCGGAGCCGGAAAACATTCCCGATTCTCTTACAGGCTTTGACTGGCTGGTTTTTACCAGTGCCAACGGGGTGGAAATCTTTTTTCGTGATTTGTTTCGGAAAAAGACAGACCTGCGCCGCTTGGCTCCCTTTCGGTTTGCCTGTATCGGGCCGGGGACGGCGGCGAAGCTTTCAGAATATGGAATTTATGCGGATTTTCAGCCTGACCTTTTTACCGCCAGCAAACTGGGTGAAGGGCTTGCTTCCAGACTTTTGGCCGGGGAGAGGGCGCTGATCCTCCGGGCCAGGGAGGGGGCCGGGGCGTTGACGGCAGAGCTTGAAAAGGCTGGGGGGCCAGGAGGAATTTCCTTTGAGGATGTTGCCATCTATCACACGGAAGCCATAGGGGAGAGGATAGAGGGCGCTCTGGTGGAGACGGATTATATTGTATTTGGCAGCGCCCGGGGTGTGGAGGCTTTTTTCAGAAAGGGAGATTTGTCAGATCGGACAAGACCGGTGTGTATCGGGCCGCAGACGGCAAAGGCCTTTGAAAAGGTGAGACCAGGGAAGAGCCCTTCCGGGGAGGAAAAGGACGGGGAGGAGAGCTGCCTGATTCCCCGGCAGTATACGGTGGAGGGTATCGCCGCAGCAATAATACAGGATCGAAAGAAAGGTGGATATCCTGATTTGTACGCCCGCTGAAGCGGGCAGATGGGAGCTAGAACGAGATGAGACGGTTTCGAAGATTACGGCAGACGGAAGAGATGCGGAGTTTTGTGCGGGAGACAAGGATTGGAAGGAAAGATTTGATCTATCCTGTTTTTGTGCAGGAGGGGAGGGACATCCGGGAACCGGTTCCCTCCATGCCGGGAGTTTTCCGCTATTCCATTGACCGGCTGGATGAGATTTTGGCCCGGATAAAGAGTCTGGGGATCCCGGCCATTCTCCTGTTTGGAATTCCCGGCCATAAGGACGAGAGAGGAAGTGGCGCTTATGAACCGGAGGGAATCACGCAGAGGGCGATCCGCTTTATCAAGGAAAAGATGCCCTCGCTTTTGGTGATCGCGGATATCTGTCTGTGCGAATATACTTCCCATGGACACTGTGGGCTGGTGGAGGATGGACAGGTCTTAAACGACGAAACGCTGCCGCTTTTAGCCAGGGCGGCTGTGACCAATGCTGACGCGGGAGCCGATATTGTTGCCCCTTCCGACATGATGGACGGACGGGTGGCGGCGATCCGTAAAGCACTGGACGAAGAGGGGCACAAAAACGTGCCGGTTTTGAGCTACAGCGCCAAGTATGCCTCCGGATACTATGGGCCTTTCCGGGATGCCGCCGAGTCCGCGCCTTTGTTTGGCGACAGACGTTCTTATCAGATGGATCCGGCAGATGCAAGGCAGGCCAGGCAGGAGATGGAGGATGACCTGGAAGAAGGGGCGGATATGCTGATCGTGAAACCGGCGCTGGCCTATCTGGATATTTTAAAGATGGCCAGGGATAGGTTTGCTGTGCCTGTCATAGCCTATAATGTCAGTGGAGAGTATTCCATGGTCAAGGCGGCGGCCCGGATGGGGTGGATAGAGGAAAAACGGATCGTTATGGAAAACATGATCGCAATGAAGCGGGCAGGGGCAGACCGGATTATCACCTACCATGCCCTGGATGTGGCGGGATGGTTATCGGAAGGGTAAGTACCAGTGGCTGTTGCGTAAGAGACAGCCGCGGCGAGGGGATAGGTGCGTGTAAATGAAAACAGAAAAATCTACAGCGTGTTTTGAGGAAGCAAAAAAGTACATTCCCGGGGGAGTCAACTCTCCGGTGAGAGCCTTTCGGGCGGTAGGGCGCAGTCCCCTTTTTATAGAACGGGCTCGCGGTTCGAAAATATACGATATTGACGGGAATGTGTTCATCGACTATGTCTGTTCCTGGGGGCCCGGTATTCTGGGGCATAGCCCGGAACCTGTGATCCGGGCGGTGAAGGACGTGTGTGATAAAGGTCTGTCTTTCGGAGCGCCCACGGAATTGGAGACAGAGCTTGCCAGGCTCATCGTGGAAGGGATTTGCGCCATAGAGCAGGTGCGGCTGGTTTCCAGCGGCACAGAGGCGGTCATGAGCGCGATTCGGGTGGCCAGGGGATATACGGGCAAAAATAAGGTTGTTAAGTTTACCGGAAATTATCATGGACACAGTGACGGACTTCTGGTAAAGGCGGGAAGCGGCCTGATGACAGAGTCGGTGCCGGACAGCGCCGGCGTGCCTAAGGGGTATGCGGCCTATACCCTTACGGCGGAATACAATGACAGGGAGAGCGTCGAGCGGCTTTTTGCGGCGGAAAAGGAAGATATTGCGGCAGTGATTGTGGAGCCGGTGGCGGCCAATATGGGAGTTGTCTTGCCTGGGGAAGGATTCCTGGAGTTTCTGCGGGACATTACAAGGAAAAATGGAGCGCTGCTTATTTTTGACGAGGTGATCACCGGATTTCGTCTCTGCTATGGAGGAGCCTGCGACCTTTTTCATATCAAACCGGATCTGGTGACTCTGGGAAAGATTGTGGGAGGGGGAATGCCCCTTGCCGCCTACGGCGGGGCGGAGGAGATCATGAGAGTGCTGGCCCCGGAAGGCGGGGTCTACCAGGCGGGAACTCTTTCGGGAAATCCTGTAGCGGTTACGGCAGGGATTCAAACCCTGACGCAGCTTAGGAACCATCCGGAGATTTATGATCGTATCGACCAAAGCGCCCGGAGGCTGGAGGAGGCCTTTCGCAAAAAAGGATGGCAGGTAAACCGGGCAGGTTCCCTTTTGTCGGCGTTTTTTACCGACCGGCCGGTGACGGATTACGCCTCAGCCCTTACCTGCGACACGAAGAAGTTTGCGGATTATTTTGCAGGTATGCTAAAGGCGGGAATCTATGTGGCTCCCAGCCAGTTCGAGGCCATGTTCGTCTCTGCGGCACATACGGATGAGGATATTGGGAGGACGGAGGATGCGATTGCGGGGATCTGACGTCAGAACAGTTATATTGACTTGTACTAGAAGAATGATATGATAGAAGAAAGGTATTTTGGAAAAAAGGTATTGGAAAGACAGGAGGGCAAAAAATGAAGTATGTGATCTTGGGCGGCGTTGCCGCCGGAACCAAAGCGGCGGCAAAGCTAAAACGCCTTGACCGGAAGGCAGAGGTGAAAATTTTTACGAAGAGCAGGGATATTTCTTACGCAGGCTGCGGGCTGCCATATTATATCGGCGGAGACATTCCCACCAGAGAAGAGCTGATCGTGAATTCGCCGGAAAAATATGCCGGTATGACAGGCGCTCAGGTAGAGACCGGATGCGAGGCTATCGGCATTGACAGCGGGAAAAAGCTGGTATCTATCCGTCCGGAAGATGGAAACGTGTTTGAGGAGTCCTATGATAAGCTGATCATAGCCACGGGAGCGGCCCCGTTTGTGCCGGATGTGGAAGGGGTCTCTCTTGCGGGAGTATTTTGTGTGCGTACACCGGATGACGCGGTGGCAATCCGTGCCTATGCCGAGAAGAATAACTGCCGCAGGGCGGTGGTATGCGGAGCTGGTTTTATTGGTTTGGAGGTGGCGGAAAACCTTCTTTCCTTAAAAATGGATGTAACGGTAATCGACGCAGCGCCTCAGATTATGCCGAATGCCTTTGACGAGGAGATGGCGGGTTATGCCAAAAAACAGTTGAAGGCAAGCGGAATGCGGATTCTGACCTCTGCGGCTCTTAAGGGAATCGCAGGAGAGGGTCATGTGGAAAGGGTGACCATAGATAACGGCGTTTTGTCCGCGGATCTGGTGATTCTTGCCATTGGCGTCCGCCCGGCCACAGGCTTTTTGGAGGGCAGCGGGCTGGAAATGTTTAAGGGGACGATCCTGGTGGATGAAAATTTAAAGACCAACCTTCCGGACGTCTATGCGGCAGGCGACTGTGCCATGGTGGTCAACGCGCTTACCGGAAAGAGGCAGTGGTCGGCCATGGGCTCCACCGCAAATTTAGCCGCCCGGGCTATGGCAAAGGGATTTTACGGAGCAGGGAAGGGTTATGGCGGCTGCTTTGGAACAGGCGTAGTGCGCCTGCTTCCCACGTTAAACGGAGGCAGGACAGGGTTGACCCAGGAGCAGGCCAAGGCAGCAGGATATGAGGCGACCTCCGTTGTCTGTGTGATGGAGGATAAGGCCCATTATTATCCGGGAGCTTCCTCTTTTGTGGTAAAGCTCACGGCGGAAACCGCAAGCCGCAGACTCCTTGGCATTCAGGTGTTAGGCTCCGGTGCGGTGGACAAAATGGTTGATATTGCCGTAACCGGCATTTCCCAGGAAATGAAGCTGGATGATTTTGACACCTTGGATTTTGCCTATGCACCGCCTTTTTCCACGGCAATCCATCCTTTTGTGACAGCCTGCTACATATTAGAGAACAAGATTGACGGCGTTTTGGAGAGCATAAGCCCGGCAGAGTATGAGGCCGGAGCCGCAAAGGACTATACGATTGTGGATGTACAGCGCACAGCCGGAATCTCAGGAGCGTGCTGGATCGACTTTTCCAAGGTGACGGAGCCCATAGAGGGACTGGAAAAGGAAGCAAAGCTTTTGCTCGTCTGCAACAGGGGCAAGAGGGCCTATTTCTTGCAGAATCGTTTGAAAGCTTTGGGATATACCAATACACGGGTACTGGAAGGCGGCGTTACGTTCAACGAGGTGAAAGTGCCCAGAAATGGAGCAAAGCTCTCTGCGGAAGAGATCAAACGGGTCAAGGGACTTGGATGTCTGCAAGATAAGCGTTATGACGATGTATTTAATGTCCGCGTGATTACGCGCAATGGGAAGATAACTGCCGAGGAGCAGAAGAAGATCGCGGAAGCCGCAGAGCGTTTCGGGTCAGGGGAAGTCACCATGACCACCAGGCTTACTCTGGAGATTCAGGGGGTTCCCTACGACAAGCTGGAGGATTTGATGGAATTTTTGGCTCAGGCAGGCTTAGAAACAGGAGGAACCGGCTCAAAGGTTCGCCCTGTGGTTTCCTGTAAGGGAACTACCTGCCAGTACGGTCTGATCGATACCTTTGACCTGTCCCAAAAGCTCCATGATTTATATTATACCGGTTATCGGGGCGTATCTCTGCCTCATAAGTTTAAGATCGCGGTGGGCGGCTGTCCGAATAACTGTGTGAAGCCCAACTTAAACGACCTTGGCATTATCGGCCAGCGCGTGCCGGAGATCGACCTTTCTAAATGCCGGGGCTGTAAGAATTGTCAGGTGGCGAATAACTGTCCGATTAAGGTGGCAAAGGTGGAGGACGGAAAGGTTATGATTGATCCGGCAGTCTGCAACCACTGCGGACGCTGTATCTCCAAGTGTCCTTTCGGAGCCGTGAATGAATCCGCGGTGGGCTATAGGGTATATATCGGAGGCCGTTGGGGAAAGAAGGTGGCGGAAGGCCAGCCGCTGGACAAGATTTTTACGTCGGAGGAAGAGGTTCTTGAGGTGACGGAACGCGCCATCCTGTTTTTCCGGGACGAGGGGATTTCAGGAGAGCGGTTTGCGGATACCATCGCCCGTCTGGGATTCGGCTACGTGCAGGATAAGCTTTTAAACAGCAAGATTGACAGGGAAGAAATTCTGAAAAAGAATGTGGTGGGAGGAGCCACCTGCTAGGGATAAAGAAGTTATAGATTGGTCTACTGTCAGTCGGGATTTGAGAAATGATAATACGGCATCCACTTTCGGTTAATGGGGAGGTGGATGCTGTTTTTTTATGCGTAGGCCCGTATATGGAAGTTTGCTGCTGTTGCAACATGCGGGTCGCGCGGCGAGTGGGGAGAAAATCTTCTCTACTCAATTAGTTAGCTCATGAAGAAGGAGCTTATTAAAGCAGAAATTAATACCTTTTATAGTATATGCAAGCAGCAACTATAAATAGTTGCAAATTTTCCTGTAAAGTGATATATTATTATGGAAAGGAGAATTATCATGAGTAAGAAAGATAAATTGATAGATAGATTACTAAAGAAACCCAAAGATTTTACTTTTGATGAGATGAAATCTTTGCTATCATATTTTGGATATGAATTAAAACAAAGTGGAACTGGCTCAGGAGTCAAGTTTATAAAAGATGGAAGTAATGAAGTGATAAATTTTCATAAGCCACATCCAAGCGAAATATTAAAGAGATATGTGTTGGATCAGGTAATAGAGAAATTAAGAAAGGATGGTTTACTATGAGTAATTTGTTGTCATATAAGAATTACAACGGTACAGTAGAGTATTCAAAAGAGGATAGCTGCCTTTTTGGAAAGGTGGTTGGAATAAAATCTTTGTTATCATATGAGGGAGATTCTGTACAGGAATTGAAGCAAAATTTTCAGAGTGTGATTGATGAGTACTTGGAAGATTGTAAGGAACGGGATGTGGAGCCTGAACAGCCATACAAGGGAACATTTAATGTCAGAATCAGCCCAGAACTTCATCGGAATATTGCGGTATATGCGATTGAACATGGGAAAAGTTTAAATGCTGCTGTTGAGGAAGCTATTGGAAATATGGTTAGAGCAGGAGGACAGATACAAGAAACTTACTAAAATAAAGAAATGAAAAGGAGAAGCAACATGAAAGGAACCATGAAAGTAGCGGTAATGCTGGATATTGGGAAGATGGGCTTTGAGGAGCGGGAAATCCCCCAGGTGAAGGAGGATGAAGTCCTTGTCAAACTGGAGTATGTGGGGATCTGCGGCAGCGACCTGCACTACTATGAATCGGGAGCCATCGGAGATTATGTGGTGAAGCCTCCCTTTGTGCTGGGCCATGAGCCTGGGGGAACGGTAGTCGAGGTCGGCAGGAATGTGAAGCATTTAAAGGTGGGAGACCGTGTGGCCTTGGAGCCGGGCAAGACCTGCGGCCACTGTGAGTTTTGCAGGACAGGACGCTACAATCTCTGCCCTGATGTGGTATTCTTTGCAACGCCTCCGGTGGACGGAGTATTTCAGGAGTATGTGGCGCATGAAGCGGATCTGTGCTTCAAGTTGCCGGACAATGTGAGTACCATGGAAGGTGCCCTGATCGAGCCGCTGGCGGTGGGCTTTCATGCGGCCATGCAGGGAGGGGCCAGGGCAGGACAGACTGCAGTGGTCATGGGAGCGGGCTGTATTGGCCTGGTGACCATGATGGCTTTAAAGGCCATGGGGGTATCGAAGGTATACACTGTGGATATCATGGAAAAACGTCTGCAAAAAGCGTTAGAGCTGGGAGCGGACGGTGTGATCAATGCCAGTCAGACAGACGTTGTGGAGGAAGTGCGGAGGCTGACGGATGGAAGGGGCTGCGATCTGGCCATTGAGACGGCAGGAACCCAGGCGACCACGGTGCAAACCATTCATATGACGAAAAAGGGAGCCACCATTGTGCTGGTGGGCTATAGCAAGAGCGGGGAAATGACGCTGCCCATGAGCCTTGCGCTGGATAAGGAGCTGATCTTCAAGACTGTGTTCCGTTACCGCCATATTTATCCCATGGCGATTGAGGCGGTTGCCGCGGGAAAAGTAAACCTGAAGGGTATTGTAACGGATATCTTTACGCTTGACGAGATACAAAAGGCAATGGATCACAGTGTGAATAACAAGGCGGATATTGTAAAGGCTGTGGTTCGCATAGGAGAACAGTAAAGGACAGGGTTGACACGGATAAGAGGACAAGTATCAGGGAGCAGGACAGTTAAGCTGTGCCTGCTCCTATATATATGAAACAGATTTCACTATAATTTGGAAAAAATAGCCGGATAATTTATGAAGCATGCCTATTTACAACAAATAGAAAGGATAATATGATAAAGATAAAAGTGAAACCGATACCACATTGAAAGCAAAAAATGTGAAACAAAAAAGAGGTTTCACCTGCGGAGTTAAGGCTCCGGGAAATCATCACCGTCATAACAAAAGGGAAGTGTGCCCATGCACACCCAGGCGTAAGGAATCCTCCCATCCGGCGATGGGGCTCTTCTTACGACAAATAGTAAAGGAGGAATAGTAAGATGCAGCAGGTAAATGTTAAGTTCAGCAGCGTAGAGCAGATAAGACAGTTTGTAAGCATAATCGACAAATTTGATACAAGTTTTGATCTGGGTTCCGGACATAGAATCGTTGATGCAAAATCTATTCTTGGAGTCATGACGCTTGATTTTTCAAAGCCCTTGCGTCTTCGGTATCATTCCAACGATACCAATATCGAGAAGAAGATCGCGCCTTTTATGTGCCAGGCATAAAAGGGCAGCCTAATATTTAATAAAAGAAAGCCGGCGGGATAAATTGAAGCAAAGGATTATTTTTTTGGATATAGACGGAACACTGACACAGCCAGGAACAAATAAGCCGCCGGATTCTGCCGTGAGGGCGATCGCCCAGGCGAGGAAGGAAGGGCATTTGGTTTTCCTGTGTACCGGCAGGAATTACGACATGCTGCGTCCGCTCCTTCGGTATGATTTCGATGGAGTCATTGCCAGCATGGGAGGCTATATTGTGTGTCAGGGGAAGGTAATTTACGATTGCCCCATGACGGAGAGCCAGAGATGTCGGGCCATGGAGGTTCTGGAGAAAAACAAGGTATTCAGGACAGTGGAGTGCATGGATGGGGCGTATACGGACGAGGGACTGAAAGAATTTTTGCGCAGCCATGGGGCCGAGGGAAATAACAGCGAGCTGTTGCGATGGAGAAAGCAGATCGAAAAGGAGCTTCATATCCTTCCCATGGAAGAATATAAGGGACAGCCGGTATATAAGATTCTGGTCATGAGCCTGTCCCAGGAGCAGCTCACGGAGCCTAAGCAGGTTCTGGAAAATGAATTCTTTTTTTGTATGCAGGAAAAAAACACGGACGGATTCATCAACGGAGAGATTGTAAACAGAAAATTTGATAAGGGAAAAGGAATACGCCGGGTTTGCGAGTATCTGCATATCCCCATAGAAAATTCCATTGCCTTTGGGGACAGTATGAACGACAGAGAAATGATAGAGACGGCCGGGCTTGGGATTTGCATGGAAAACGCAGGCGCCGGGTTAAGAAAATGTGCGGATGATATTTGCCCTTCTGTCCAAAACGACGGGATTTACCGGGCTTTTTTAAAGTATTGTCTGATTCATGAAAAAGATTTCCTGCCGGAAAAATCCCTGTTGTAAAATTTCCTGTCGGAAAATTTTTTGCCGGGAAATTTCCGGCAAGAATTAAAAAAGTAAAAATGAAAAGAGTTGAGCATCAGTATCAATGAATATAGCAGAGATTGCAGAAATGGCAGGCGTATCAAAGGCGGCCGTTTCGCGTTACCTTAACAATGGGTATATTTCCGAGGAGAAGCGGGAGGCAATCCACAAGGTGGTGGAGAGGACGGGCTACCGGCCATCCGTGCAGGCACAGACCCTCAGAACCAGAAAAACCAGGATGATCGGGGTGATTGTGCCGAAAATTTCGTCCACGTCCGTGGCAAGGGTGGTGGAGGGAATCCTTTCCACGCTGAATGAAAGAGGATACCAGATGCTTTTGGCGGTTGCCCAGGGGGACCCTTCCAAAGAGCTGGAATATCTCCACGCTTTTCACAGCAAGCAGGTAGACGGCGTGGTGCTGATTGCAACGGTATTTACCCCGGAGCACAAGCGTATGCTGAAAAAATCTGCAGTTCCCGTGGTGATCGTGGGACAGCATCTGCCGGGCCACTGCGCGGTGTTTCACGATGATTATCACGCTTCCTACGACCTGACCAGACTGCTTCTTGACAAGGGAAGAAAAAGGCTGGGCTATATCAGCGCTGATCTTAGGGATCAGGCGGCGGGAGCGGAGAGATACAGAGGGTTCTGCGATGGAGTCCGGGATATGGGATGCGAAGAACTGGCAGACCATTTCGTGACGGCGGATTTTTCGATTGCCTCGGGCTATGAGCAGACAGGGAAATTGCTGAAAAAATACGGCAGCCTGGACGGTCTTTTGTGTGCCACGGATACCATAGCGGTAGGGGCTGCGCGGTATCTGAGGGAGCACGGTATCAAGTCTCCGGATCAGATTTTGGTGGCAGGACACGGGGATTCCGAGCTGGCAAGGATGACCTACCCTCCGCTGATTACTGCCCATTACTTTTATGAAGAAAGCGGGGAAACGGCAGTTAAGATGCTGATGGAGCTGTTGGAAGGAAAAGAAGGGGCGTCAAGGGAGATCAAACTGGGCTACTATATTGTTGACCGGTCGGCAAAGGAGTGAAGGGTATGGAGCCAAAAGAGCTGCTGGGAAAGATAACGGACGTGGTGCGGGAGTGTGGGGAAATTATCCTCCATGCGGAGAGAGGCAAAAGCCGTATAGACGAGAAAGCGGGACATGCTAATTTTGTCACGGAGTATGACAAAAGGATACAGCAGATCCTGCGCAAAAGCCTGCTTCAGATTTTGCCGGAAGCGGTTTTTGTGGGGGAGGAGGAAGATATCCATGCCTCCATCGCAAAGGGCTATGCCTTTATCGTGGATCCCATTGACGGAACCACAAATTTTATTAAGGATTATCACATGAGCGTTGTGTCTGTGGGCCTTACCCTGGATGGGGAGAAGTATATGGGCGTCGTGTATAATCCATATTCGGATGAAATGTTTACGGCTGTAAGGGGGCAGGGGGCCTGTTTAAACGATGGGCCTATCCATGTTTCTTCCCAGCCTCTGAGCAATGGGCTGGTACTGTTCGGGACGGCTCCCTACTATGAAGAACTGGCCAAACGCTCCTTTGAGATGGCCTATGACTATTTCAAAAAGGCTCTTGACGTGAGAAGAAGCGGTTCGGCCGCCCTTGACCTGTGCAGTGTGGCGGCGGGACGGGCAGAGCTCTTCTTTGAGCTCAGTCTTTCTCCCTGGGACTATGTGGCGGGAGCCCTGATCCTGGAAGAGGCGGGAGGAAAGGTGACCACCCTTGAGGGAGGGCCGCTTACGCTGCATGCGGGATGCTCTGTACTGGCTACCAACGGGATTGCATGACAAAACCGGGGCAGGCCATATCTGCTTTAACCACATCTAAAGCGCGGAACAACAATAATGTCAGGACAGCCCGGCTTCTGTGTAAAGCTGTTCACGATAGCCCTGGTCGGCCAGGGCTTTTCTTAAGTCCTTACAGGACTTGGCCTTATAGGACTTTGAAAGGAACATGGTTATAAATATGCAATATAGAAAAGCATCCATAGAGGATTTAGAGATTTTGATAAGGGTAAGGATTAAGGTATTAAGAGCCGCAAATAAGCTGGCGGAGGATGTGGATATGTCGGAGATCGAGAGGCAGAGCTGTGAATATTGCAGGCAGGCTCTGCAGGACGGCACACATACGGCATACCTGGTCTTTGATGGGGAGAATCTGGCGGGAGCAGGCGGAGTAAGCTATTATAGGGTGATGCCTACCTGTCATAACCCAAGCGGTAAAAAAGCTTACATAATGAATATGTATACAGAGCCGGATTACAGAAGAAAAGGAGTCGCTTTCAGAACATTGGAGCTGCTGGTGGCGGATGCAAAGGAAAAAGGGGTTAGCGCAATTTCATTGGAAGCCACAGAGATGGGACGGCCGCTGTATGAGAAATTTGGTTTCATTAAAATGAACAGCGAGATGGAGCTGCCGGAAGATTGGACAGCCCCTGAGAGATGGATATAGTAAATGACAAAATAGTTTGCCGTTCACTATGTAGCCAGCGGCAAAAGTAAAATCAGAGCAGCGCCCGCAGAAGCGGCGGAAAGAGAGGTACTATGAAAAAACATACCTGTAACCCCTATTTGCCTTCCTGGGAATATATCCCCGACGGGGAGCCCTATGTATTCGATGGCAGAGTCTATATCTACGGTTCCCATGACCTTTTCAGGGGAAATGCTTACTGTCTGGGAGATTATGTATGCTGGTCTGCCCCCGAGGATGATCTGGGGGACTGGCGCTATGAGGGCGTCATTTATAAAAAGACCCAGGATCCCTATAATCCCGACGGGGCAATGTGTCTCTATGCACCGGATATCACCAGGGGGCCGGATGGCAGATACTATCTGTATTATGTGTTAGATAAGGTTTGCGTGGTATCTGTGGCCGTGTGCGATACGCCTGCCGGAAAGTTCGAATTTTATGGTTATGTCCATTATCCGGATGGGACACTGCTTGGAGAGAGGGAGGGGGATGAGCCGCAGTTTGACCCCGGCGTACTGACAGAGGGAGATAAAACCTATCTATATACAGGGTTCTGCGCCATTGGCGATACCTCCAGGACCGGCCCCATGGGCGTTACTCTTGCAAAAGATATGGTTACGATCACACAGGGGCCTGTAAACATCGCGCCCAGCCAGCCTTACAGTAAAGGCAGCAGCTTTCAGGGGCATGAATTTTTTGAAGCCCCTTCCATCAGAAAAAGAGGGGAAACTTATTACTTTATTTATTCCTCCATTGCCATGCATGAACTTTGCTATGCCACCAGCAAATCCCCTATGAAGGATTTTGTGTATGGCGGCGTGATTGTCAGCAACAACGACCTGCATATTGATTCCTATAAGCCCGGGGGACAGCCCATGTATTACGGCGGTAACAACCATGGAAGTATCGTGGAGGTTATGGGCCGATGGTATATTTTTTACCACAGACATACGGATGGCACCAATTTCAGCAGACAGGGGTGTATTGAGCAGATTTCCTTCAGGGAGGACGGCAGTATTATTCAGGCGGAAATGACCTCCAGCGGTGCGGAAAATACCCCCTTTGAGGGAAAGGGAACCTTTGAGGGTTATCTTGCCTGTCAGCTTTTTGCAAGGGAGGAAGCATTTACCACGGGGGCTCCCGGAGAATTTATGGACTGCCGTTTCCCAAGAATTACGCAGGATGGCAGGGATGGCGATCATGAGCCCGGCTATGTAGCCAATTTAAGGGACGGCGCCCACTGCGGGTTCCGCTATTTTGACTGTAAGGCAGTCAAAACCGTCACCATCCGTGTAAGAGGTTACTGCAAAGGGAATTTTTGTGTGAAAACAAAATGGGACGGCGAGATCCTGGGCAGGATCCCGGTAGTATTCAGCAATGTATGGAAGGAATACAAGGGGGACATTGCCATTCCCGACGGCATACAGTCATTATACTTTATGTATGAAGGGGAAGGGGCAGCCAGCCTGTTGTCCTTTACCCTGGAATAAGATAAGATACAGTGGTTTCGGCCAGGGAAGCCTGGCAGTAGAGGTATGGATAGAAGGAGGGAAAAACAGTGTTGCCTACGAGAGAAAAAGCCGAACAGATTTTGAAGGAAGCGCAGGGATGCAACCCGGGGCCCTGGGGAGATCACAGCAGAGTGGTAGCGCTGTGCGCGGAAAGGATCGCCGCCTGCGTAGAGGGAATGGATCCCGAGAAAGCCTACATCACAGGGCTGATGCATGATATAGGCAGGAGGTTTGGAGTAAAGCATCTGGGGCACGTGTATGACGGCTATCATTACATGATGGAGCTGGGGTATGATGAGGCGGCCAGGGTATGTCTGACCCATTCCTTTTCCACAGGGAATATTGAGGAATACATCGGAAATTTTGACATATCCGGGGAGCAGCAAAAGGAGATCGAGGAGGCGCTGGAGAAGATCAGCTTTGACGATTATGACCGGCTGGTGCAGTTGTGCGACAGTCTCTCGGGAACGGACGGGGCTGTGGACATGGAGGTGCGCATGGGGGATGTGAAGCGCAGATACGGCCGTTACCCTCAGAGCAAATGGGATCAGAATCTGGCCCTGAAAAAGCTGTTTGATGAAAAGGCGGGCAGGGACATCTATGAGATTTTGCCGCCGGACAGCAAGAATCCGGCGAGGGGGCGGTAAGGTTATTGGATAAGGCGATTTTTGAATGAGATAAGCAGCTCTTGTAAAAGGGGGCTGCTTTTTTGATGCGCAGGGGCGCGTAAGGAAAATCGTTGCCGAGGCAACACACGTCCCGCGCGGCGAGTGGGAAAATCTTCCCTGCTCGATTGTCTGCAAAAAAGGCGGCTTTCGAAAAAATATCCCGTCAGAACCGAAAAAAATTCCCTATCTGAGTTTCTTTGTTTTTCTTATAATAATCCCATCAAGAACACGGAAAGAAAATAACAGGAGGTAAAGTGATGAGAAAAGGGTCATCTGTGGCTGCAGGGCTGAAAAAGGACAGTCTCTGGCAAAGCATCTGCAAGCATAAAGGACTGTACCTGATGGCGCTGCCGGGATTTATCTGGTTTGTACTGTTTAAGTACGTCCCGTTGGTAGGAGCTGTGATTGCCTTTATGGATTACGACATTTATAAAGGGATCGGCGGAAGTAAATTTGTAGGCTTCAAGCATTTTGCACATTTTTTCCAGTTCCCGGAATTTGGACAGATTTTCCGGAACACGGCAATCCTGGGCGCCTATGATGTATTGATCGTATTTCCGATACCGATCATTTTGGCAATCCTGATGAATGAGGTGAGGAATGCGAAATACAAAAAGGCAGTGCAGACGGCAGTGTACGTGCCCCATTTCCTATCCTGGGTTATCATCGGCGGTATCTTCACCACACTGCTCTCGCCCAACACGGGAGTTATCAACAATCTCCGCCAGATGCTGGGACTGGATTCCATTTACTACATGGCCAGCGAGAAGCATATCCGGGGGATTTTGGTTATCGCGAGTATCTGGAAGGAGATGGGATGGAGCTCCATCGTTTACCTGGCTGCCATTGCCGGTATCGACCCGGCGCTGTATGAGGCGGCGGAGATCGACGGGGCCAATCGGTTTAAGAGGATGTTACATATTACGCTGCCAACAATCCTGCCGATTATTATGACAATGCTTTTGTTAAAGGTTGGAAACTTTATGGAGATCGGGTTTGAGAAGACCAATTCTTTCATGAACAGTATGAACCAGGAAAGCATTGATGTATTTGATACCTTTGTATACCGGTACGGCCTGCAGAATCTGCAGTACAGCTATGCAACCGCAGTAGGGCTTTTCAAATCGGTAGTGGGGATCACGCTTTTGTTCGTGTCCAATGCCCTGAGCAAGAAAACCACGCAGCAGTCGATCATCTGAGCTGGAAAGGAGAAAAACTATGGAGACAAAGACAATAAAACGCTCTTTACCGGACAGGATTTTTAACGTGACAAACCTGGTGATCTTAGGTCTGGTCGGTCTGATTGCCGTACTGCCTTATGTGAATATGCTGGCCGTATCCCTGAGCAGCTCGGGGCCGGTGGATTCGGGAAGGGTCGCCTTTCTTCCCATTGAGTTCACCTTTGAAAATTACAAGACGGTGCTGATGGATAAAAGTATCCTGAAGTCCATCGGTATATCGGCACTGATGACAGTAGCAGGAACGGTATTCAGTCTTTTGATGACGGTGATGTTTGCCTACCCCCTGTCAAGGGAAGAATTTAGATTGCGCAAGTTCTGTAATGTTATGATACTGATCGTATTCATATTCAATGCGCCGATTATACCCTGGTACCTGACTATGAGGTCTTATGGGCTGTATGACAACTTTTGGGCGCTGATCCTGCCCTCGGCGCTGAGCACTTATAACATCATTATCGTGCGCTCCTTCTTTGCGGAGGTATCACCGGCGCTGATTGACGCGGCCAAGGTGGACGGCTGCGGGGAGATGAGGACTCTGATGCAGATTATTCTGCCGATTTCCAAGGCGGTGATGGCAACGGTAGGGCTGATGTACGGCGTGGGTTACTGGAACAGCTATACCACCCCCCTTTACCTGATCAATGACCGCGATTTATATACCTTACAACTGCGGATCAAATCCATCGTCCTGGATTCCAATGCCATAGAGAGCATGAATGTGGTCAGCACCGGGACGTCTACCCAGGCCCTTAAGATGACCACGATTATAGTAGCGGCGATTCCGGTACTGTGTGTGTATCCCTTTTTACAGAAGCATTTTGTAAAGGGAATGACCATCGGTTCCGTGAAAGGATAAACTAAGAAAGCAAAAGAAAGGAAGGAAAATTTTATGAAAAAGAAACATGTTGCAAGAATCATGGCTTTAGGGCTGGCGCTTACCATGCTGGCAGGCTGCGGCAGTAAACCCGCAGAAACCGGAAAGAGCGCGGCAGAGGGGAGTAAGACAGAGGCCGAAGCAGATGCAGCACAAGGCGGGGATGCCGCAGAGGCAGAGAATGCGGAAGCGGAGACACAGAAGAACAGCGGCGAAGAGAGTACGGGAGAAATTCCCACCATCAATATCGGTCTGAGGGCAGGCAACAGCTATGTACAGGCATGTCCTGACATCAATGCGGATGAGCACGTCCTTGCCTTTGAGGAAAGGATGGGAGTAGACCTTGATATTACCCTGATTCAGCACGACGGTTTTACGGAAAAGCTGGGTATGATGCTGGCACAGGGAGATTTCCCGGATGTGATTGCAGGGGATATGCCTTATACTTCCGTGATGTCCGGAGCGATTGAAAACGGTCTGTTTATGCCGCTGGACGATCTGCTGGAGGAATACGGCCCCAATCTGATGGCCCAGGTTCCCGAGAATGTGTGGGATGAACTGCGAGGGCCGGACGGACACATTTATGCCATCGGTGATTTTATGTCCAATACCGCCCGCAGGTGTACCGTAATCCGGGGGGATTTGCTGGAGGAATTGGGACTTGATATTCCGGTAACTCTTGACGATTATTACAATGTTTTGGTAGCATTTAAGGATGCAGGGGTAAAATATCCTTACATCGGAAGAGAAAAATTCAAGTACAGCGAGACATTTTTTGCAGCCTACGGCGTGGTGCCTACCACATGGCAGCTCAACGAGGAAGGACAGGTAGTCCCTGCCTATCTTCTTCCGGAGATGAAGGAAGCGCTGGCTTTTTACAAAAAGCTCTATGACGAGGGATTAATTGATACAGAGAGCCTTACCAACAACGGGACGGTCCGCGACCAGAAAGCGGCGGCCGGGGACGTGGGAATGATGGTGGTAAATATTTCCGCCGCGCCGGGATATAATATCGCTTTAAAAGAAAATGTGCCGGACGGGGAGTGGGTTTGCGTATCATCTCCGGTAAATCCTAACGGAGGCAAGCATGGCTACGCCGCCTTTACACCTACGGCAAATGTACATTATATCAATGCCAAATGTGAAAATCCGGAAGAAATCATTAAGTTTTTTGACAAAATGCTGGATCCCGACCCTGACCTTCAGAGATTTTTGACCTATGGGGTGGAGGGAGAGTTTTACACCGTGAATGAGGACGGCAGTGTGAATCTTGAAATCCCTACCGTATCGCCCAATCCTTTTGATGTGATTCCTCAGTTTTTGCGCAGAGTGAAGGATGCAGGTATTGACAGGGCGACGCTGAATGCCATGGCAGGAGGCCCGGAGGCCATCGAATATTACGACACCAAGGCCAAGGACGATATTCTGGACTATATCCAGCCCATTAATCTGGAGAGCATTGCCAGCCATCCCGAGCTTTCCGTGGAGGAGGATAAGCAGGAGTTGTTTATCAATTATGCTTCAAAGGTTATGATCGGAACGGAATCTCTGGATAACTTTGATAAATTTGTTCAGGAATGGATGGACCGGGGAGGCACCGAGGTAATCAAAGAGGCGACCGAGCAGTATGAAAACGGTACTGCCAAGATACGCGAATAAAGTATAAGTCTTTCATTACGGGCAGCGCGCTGTGCGAGCTGCCCGTTGCTTAAAAAGAGATAAAAGAGGAAAGGATACGCCGTGTATAAGATTTTACTTGTGGATGATGAAATGGTCTTTCGCAAAGGGATTGGGGCTATGCTCCGGAAATCGGATTTCAGTATCGGACAGATTTCAGAGGCAGTGGATGGCTGTGAGGCCATGGAGCTTCTGGAGAAGGATAATTTCGATATTGTGATCACGGATATACGTATGCCGCGTATGGACGGCCTGATGCTGTGCAAATGTATGCGGGAGCGGGGGATCCGTCCCGCAGTGGTGATCATGTCAGGCTACGACGATTTCAAGTATGCGCAGACCGCCATCCAATACGGCGTATCCGATTATGTGCTCAAGCCGGTTTCCCAGAAGAAGCTGGCAGAGGTGTTAAAGGAAGTCATCCGCAAGAGGGAAGAGGGCGGCGGCCTGCTGAAATACAGTGAGATGGACCGGCTGGTCATGGGACTGACGCAGGCTCTGTGGAACCAGGATGAGGCGGCGTGGCGGGAAGCGGGGGCAAAAGTCAGAGAAAGCCTTGCAGGAATGGGACACAGTCAGAAGCAGAAGCTTTTGCAGGAGATCCTCTTAAATACGGCAGATAAAATATCCGAAAGACTGGGAGAGAGCCTTTCGGCAGACGAATTCCGGGAGCATGGATTTGAAGAGAATCTGGCGCTTCTCTGGGAGATGGCAAGCAACCGGAAAAGGCACGGGCTTTTGGAGCAGGTCCGGGAATATTTGCTGGCAGACCCGGCCATGAGCCAGGAGGAGCTTTGCAAAAAGTTAGGGTTTTCCTCCTCCCACTTCAGTTCCATATTTAAGGAAAAGACAGGAAAGAAATTTGTAGATTACAGGACGCAGATCCGGATGGAGGCTGCAAGACAAAAGCTCTGTGTTCCGTCCAGGACGATCACCCAGGTGGCGGCGGAGGTGGGATACAGCGATTATTCCCATTTCAGCAGCGTATTTCGGAAGTATTACGGAAAGACGCCGGCGCAGTTTCGGGAAGAAAGGGGACTGGGGCTTTGACAAAGGTTCTGAAGGGAAAAAAGGATTTTGTTCATTTTATTATAGGGCTGGCGTCCATTATCCTTCTTCCGGTACTTTTGCTCAGTATTGTGGGGATTCACCGCAACAGCCGGCAGATGCAGGAGAGAAATCTGGAATACTGGCGGATGATTGTGCAGGACATTATTTATGATATGGATAAGGCAATCAAGGAATACGACAATCTGTCCATGACGGCATTGCTCCAGGAGGAGCTGCTGAATATTCTTTATCAGGAGGAGCTTGACCAGGTGGAGTATGCGGCGGCCCTGTCCTGGCTGGAGCACCAGCTTACGGTAGAGCTGTTTTTGAACAACTCCCTTGTGAGCAGTTTCCAGGTGCTTGGCAACAACGGTTTTTATTACACCAGCGACCGCAATATTGACCGGGAAGAGACGACTGCCCTGACCAGGAGCGTGGAGAAAAGCGGAAGGATTACGATCTTTATGCCGGCGGCGGATGAAAGCGGGCTGGAAAGCGGCTTTGTCACCATCGGAAGATATATTTACTCCTACAAGGATCTGAGGCCGCTGGGATATTTCCTGATGTCCATAAAGCGCACGGAGCTGGACCGGATTTGGGAGAACAAGGATCTGGACAGTATCCGGGTACTGGTGCTGGACGAACATGGGTCGGCCGTGTATGGCACAATGGAAGGGAACTGGGAGGAAGAGGAATTATACCATGAGCTGGATCAGGAGGCCGCGTTTTTCTATGGGCCAAAGCAGGCCAGGGAGAGGCTGTATGTGTATGAAAAGTCTGAGCAGACCGGATGGACGGCCGTTGCCGCCGTTCCCAAAGAGGTATACCAGACGTCCATTTGGAGCCTGAACAGAACCTTTTTGATTGTGGGAACCTTTGCAATCCTGATGGCTTCGGCCCTGGCATATTTTCTGATACGCAGCGTCTATGCCACCCAGCTTGCCAACCAGAAAAACGAGACGGAGCGCAGCCGGGCGGAGATGAAAGCTTTGCAGACCCAGATCAATCCCCACTTCCTGTACAATACTCTCGGCGCCATCAATATGTACTCCGTGATGGAGGATGCGGAAGCAGTCCAGAATATCACCGACGCCCTGAGCAAGATGTTCCGCTATGCCGTTCAGAATCCTCTGGTTCCGGTAAAGATCACAGAAGAGATCGAGCATGTAAAAAATTATTTAAAGATACAGGAATACAGGCAGGGGATCATGCCCGGGCTGGAAATTTCCATAGAGGAGGCCGGGGATGCGGCTATGCTCCGGCTGAGCCTGCAGCCCATTGTGGAAAATATCTTCAAGCATGCTTTTGCGGAAGGGATAAGGCCGGAGCATTTTATCCGGATCCACGCCTTCAGGGAAGGGGATTTACTGCTTGTGGATGTGATGGATAACGGCAGGGGGCCGTCTATGGATGTGGACGATATGGAATATGTGACAGACGGGGAGCAAAGCGGCAGAGGAATCGGGCTCTCCAATGTCCATCGGAGACTGAAGCTGGCTTACGGGGACAGCTATGGGCTTCGGATCTCAGGAAGAGTGGGCAGGGGAATGACCATACGGATCTGCCAGCCCTATCAGGTAAAAAAATAAATTTTCTATTGGTGCAGTACCACGGGCAGGGCCCAGGGTATGCAGGATTGACTGGTATGTGTGCCAAAGCGCACAAGAGGTATAAATTATGAAAAAAATAAGCAGACGGGAATTGGTATCCCACGCAGATTTATATTATCAGGGAACGATAAAGCGCCGGGAGGGCGGTTTCCCTGTCGGTGACGGGGAAATGGGAGCTATGGTGTTTACTTCTCCTTCCGCCGTCAAACTGGCAGTGAACAGATGCGATGTGTTTGCCGCCAACAGCTATACCAACAGCTTTAACCGCAGACATTCCGACTATGGCTACGGAATCGGATTTGTGGACGTGGATTTCGTGGATTACGGAGAGGATGTGTTTGACGGGGATACGCGGCAGCATCTGGGTTTATATGAAGCCTGCGCAGACATTGAGGGACGCGGGGTGAAGGCGAAGATCTTTGCCGAGGAGAGAAGCGGCGCTCTGTGCGTACAGGTGCAGGATGAGAGAGACTATCAGGGCAGCGTCCAGGTCAAGGTGGATATGATGCGCCCCTCAGAATTTCGCACCCTGAGCAATCTTGCGGTTTCCAGGCTGACCATGGAAAAAAGGGCAGGACGGGAAAAGCCGGATACGGTGGTGCTCAGGCAGGTGTTTACGGAGCGGGAGGAGTGTACCGGAAACGAGTATTACTGTGCCAGCGCCCTAGCGGTCTGGGTGGAGGGGGCGGATGTGGCCCTTAGGATGAACAACGAGGT
Source organism: uncultured Lachnospiraceae bacterium (assembly GCA_949949005.1). Lineage (GTDB taxonomy): Bacteria > Bacillota > Clostridia > Lachnospirales > Lachnospiraceae > Suilimivivens. The sequence continues at coordinate 150,715 of CATLHM010000006.1, read as the reverse complement.
GGGGGGCCGGGAGTCCATGGAGATCCCGGATCGGGAGTTTGACGTCATCGGCAAGCCCCAGGAGACCCAGATGCGGCTGTGCATCGAGCCCCGCGCCAGGGAGTTTACCGTTTATATGGCAAGCGCCGCCAGCTTTTCCAAAGAAGAGGACGTAACCGGGATGGTTCTTGAAAAAGCCGCCGCCGCTTCCAAAACGGGAGTGCAGGAGTTGTTTACACGCCACAAGGCGGACTGGGCGGACTTCTGGGAAAAGTCCTATGTACATATGGAGAGTGAGGATCCGGTTGCCCGGAAGCTGGAGCTGCATTATACCTACTTCTTTTATCTGATGAATTCCAGTTCCAGGGGAAAGTACCCGCCCAACTTCGGCGGCATGATCTTTTCTCCCGGCGGGGATTACCGGAACTGGGGAACCATGCAGTGGTGGAACAATTTAAGCCTGTATTATAACGCCATCCATGCATCGGGACATTTTGAACTGATGGAACCTTTGTTCTCCATGTACGGCGGGATGAAGGATGCCTGCATCACTGCCGCCCGCCAGCAGTTTGACACCGAGGGGATGTATATTCCAGAGGTGACCTGGTTTAACGGCCCCCAGGTGCTGCCAGAGGAGATCGCGGAGGAAATGCGGGAGCTGTATCTTTTCCGCAAGCTCTGGGAGGAAAAGTCGGATCGCTTTGCAGATTTTGTGGACAGAAAGGCGCCCCATGAGTCCCGCTATAATTATAAGTTTTATGAGCACTACGAAGACGGGCGGGTGGTATACGACGAGAGGGGATGCGGCCCCTACGGTGCAACCACTTATATGTTTGGCTCCCAGGCGGCCATAGCCTACAACTTCTGGAAGCAGTATCTCTACACAGGGGATGAAGATTTCCTGAGAAAAGAGGCTTACCCCATCATCAAAGGGGTGGCGGAATTTTTTATGAATTTTCCTCTCACCAGGAAGGGAGAGGACGGAAAATACCATATTTACCAGACCTGTACGGGAGAAGCCTACTTTGGCTGTACGGACGGAATGGAAAACGTGGCCGGAATGCGCGCCATGGTGGCGATCCTGATTAAGGCGGCAAGGATACTGGATGCGGACCGTGAAAAGTGGGAGAGCTGGGAAACCTTTGCGGCGGATATGGCCCCCCTTCCCACCACTGCCATGGAGGGCGATACCAGCAGGCTGGAGGAAGGGGATCCGGTGATGTGGTCCAACGGCAGAGAGCCCATTCTGGAGAAGGATCACGGGCAGCCCAGCATGTATCCCTGCGACCACTTTGATCTGTCCTGCTTTGCCACCCAGTATGTGGAACCGGAGGTGTATCAAATCAGCAGAGACACCCTGGCAGGGCGGGTACGAAAGCACGGAACCGTCAGCCGCTATACCGTCTCGGAAATGTCCGGCTGCGCCAGGATGTATGCGGCCCACGGCTTTGCCCAGGAGTTTAAGGAGATTGCTAACGCCCAGCTTGACTGTGTCAATGCGGAGAAAGAATACTGTTATTTCGCGGATACCGGGCGGGTGCCTCAGTTCGAAAACAGGCTCACTGTCAGGGAGGGCGTCAACTGTATCAGCGCCCAGCGGCTGGGCAATGTGGCTGCGGCTGTGCAGCTTGCCCTTTGCCAGAGCAGCGGCGGCGCTCCCGGGAAGGATTCTGTGATCAAGCTTTTTGCGGCAGTGCCGGATGGATGGGATGTGAGCTTTCGCCTCTGGTGCCAGGGCGGCTTTCAGGTGGAGGCGTGTCTGGAAAAGGGGAGCCCGAAGGAAATCAGCATTCTCTCCACCAGGGGCGGTAAGCTGCGGCTGTGCAACCCTTACGGGGAAGAGGACTTTTGCATGACGGTAAAGGGCGAAGTGCGTTACCAGGGGAAGGAGAACATCGCCTGTATCGATACCCAGGCAGGCGAGGAAATAAAGGTGGAAAAGGTATCCTGACAGCAGGTCTGTGCCTTTGCGGCGCAGACGGTGGGAAAGGGATACCGATGTGTGAAAGGAGGACGAGGAAATGTATATGGCAAGCGAGACGAGATACGATGATATGTTATACAAGCGGTGCGGGAAAAGCGGCGTGATGCTTCCCTTCCTGTCTCTGGGGCTGTGGCATAATTTCGGGGAGGAATCTTCTTATTCCAATGCCCGGGAGATGGTTTTGGGGGCTTTTGACAGGGGAATCACTTATGTTGATATTGCAAACAATTACGGGCCGCCTCCGGGAAGCGCGGAGGAATGCTTCGGAAAGATCGTAAAGAAGGATCTGGCGTCCTACAGGGACGAACTGTTCATCGCCACCAAGGCGGGATACCGCCACTGGCCGGGACCTTATGGAGAGTGGGGTTCCAAGAAGAATCTGATCGCCTCCTGTGATAACAGCCTGCGCAGGCTGGGGCTGGACTATGTGGATTTGTTCTACCATCACAGGCCGGATCGAAACACTCCTGTTGAGGAGACCATCGAAGCGCTGGAGCAGATTGTGAGATCGGGCAAGGCGTTGTATGTAGGCATCTCCAATTATGACTCTGTGCTGACAGAGAACATTCTGACGGCCATGGAGGCAAAGGGGATCCACTGCCTGGTGCATCAGGTCAATTACAATATGTTTGAGCGCAGGCCGGAAGGGAAACTCTTCCCGGTGCTGGAAGAACACGGCGTGGGCGCTGCCGCCTATATGTGCCTGGCCCAGGGAATTCTGACGGATCGGTATTTTGACGGGGTGAAGGAAGGCTCCAGGGCAGCAGGCAAGAGCGTGTTCCTGAGCAAGGATCAGGTGACCCAGGAGAAGGTTTCCACGGCAAAGAAGCTGAACCAGATTGCCGCAGAGCGGGGACAGAGCCTGGCCCAGATGGCCCTTGCCTGGTGCTACCGCTGCACGCCGGTCTCCACGCTGATCATCGGGGCCAGCCGCCTTTCTCAGATTGATGATAATTTAAAGGCAATGGGGAATCTGGATTTTTCAGAGGAGGAACTTGCCAGAATCGATGAAATTTTGGTTCCCTATGCGAGGGAAGCGTATTGATTCATAAAACAGGATGGAGGTTAGGTTGAAAATAAGCCTGATAGCTTATTTTCAACCAGCAATTTGTGCCGCAAACGGCCCAAATTGGATCGCAGATGCGAAACCGCCTATGCGGATTTCGCATCGCGTTGCCGCAAAAAACGCGGCATGGAGGTTAAAATGGAAAAGAAAAATACTTATATCCGTGATCTGATTGCCAGAATGAGTCTGGAACAGAAGATCGGGGCGGTGCTGACCCTGGGATTTGCGGGCACGGTGCCGAGAGCCCATATTTATAAATATATCGAGGAATACCACTGCGGCGGCCTGCGCCTGTCCTGTGACATGAGGCAGTTTGGCAGCTATGTGGATCCAAATGGCAACAAGACGGTGGTAAAGCTGGAAAATACAGACGGCATACGGTTTAGGGGGCCGGCTCCGGTGCCCACTGCCAGCCAGTACAAGGCGGTTCTGGACGATTTGCAGTCCCATGCCAGAAAAAGGCCTCTGTCAATCCCCCTGCATTTTTCCTATGACCAGGAAGGGGGAAGCAGCGCGGATTTTTTCTTCGGCGGCGTGAATCTCTTTCCCAAGCCCATGGGAATCCGTGCCATGAACGACCCGGATATGGCTTACCGGATTGCAAAAGCCGCAGCCAGACAGGGAAGGGCAGTGGGCTTTAACTGGATGCATTCCCCGGTACTGGACGTAAACTCCCAGCCGGCCAACCCGGAGATCTACACCAGGGCCTACAGCGACGACGCGCAGGTGGTGGCGCGCTATGCCAGGGAAACCTGCCGGGGCCTTAAGGAGGGGCGAATGATTGCCACGGGGAAACATTTCCCAGGAAGAGGGCATTCGGATGTGGACGCCCATTTCCAGGTTCCGGTAATCGACGTGGACAAAAAGACCATGGAGGAGAGGGAGCTTTTGCCTTATAAAAAGCTGATCGCCGAAGACCTCCTGCCCTCCATTATGATCGCCCACAGTATCTTTCCGGCTATTGATCCGGATCACATTGCCACAGTGTCCAAAAAAGTCATCACAGGACTTCTTCGTGAGGAACTGGGCTTCCAGGGTGTGATCGCCACCGACAGTATGACCATGGGGGCCATCGCCACCCGATACGGCGTGGCTAACGCCTGCGCCCTCTCATTGGAGGCAGGGGCGGATCTGGTACTGATGAAAGCGGAAAATTATCTGGTGGAAGAGGTGATCGCCGCCATCCGCGCCTTCGTGGAGCAGGGCAGGATCCCTTTGGAGGAATTGGAGAACAAGGTATACCGTATCCTGAATCTGAAGTATGAGTACGGGCTCTTCGGCCCGGCAGGCGAGGGAGAGGATCCGGAAAAGGTTTTGAGGGAGGAAGGAGTAAGGGAGCTTGCCCGGCAGGCCGCAAGGCGCAGCGTGCTGATCGCCAGAGACCGGGAAAAAAGCATTCCCATAACCGGCGAAAAAATCCTGGTGATCGAGCAGAAGGTGAAGGAATACAACGATATGCAGTGGCATTCCGGCATTTTATTCGAGGCCTGCCAGGGCTATCACGCAGGGGTGGATTATCTGGAAACCTCCTATTCCTACGACGATACCGACAAGAGCCAAATCGCTCAGGCCCTTGCGGAATATGATACGGTGGTCGCCACCAACTATTTCCTGCGGGGGAAGGCAAAGAACCGGGATTTCTGGGAGGAGCAGCTTGCACTTCATCCGGACACAAAGGTGGTCATGGTGACTAACACGCCCTATGAGGAGCTTTCCATTCCCCGGAACGCAGAAAGTGTGCTGCTGACCCTGGCCACATCCCCTGAGAATATTAAGGCGGCGGCAGCGGTGCTGTTCGGGAAGATGGCGCCGGAGGGAGTGTGGCCGCTTAAGGAAAAGATGATCTGAGTATTGAAACCCATTGCTTGGCCACAGGCTGACAGGAAAGACTTGACAGGGAGAGGGACTATGAAAAATATGAGAATACGGAGCCAGTTTTTGCTGATTGTCCTTCCGCTGATTCTCTGCTCCTATGTGATTCTGATCATCAGTACCAATCTGGTATTCTATCGGGATATTGTGGTCAAGCAGCAGAAGGCAGTGTGGGATGAGGCTAATATCGTGGCCTCCCAGATCGAAAAGACATTTACCAATATAGCAAGCTGTTGTAAGGTGATCAGCCGGGATCTGAATTATGATGAAAACAAGCTTTTGGTCACCCAAAAGCCAGGCTCCGCCCTGGAGGAATACCAGAAGGATCTGGCGATCCGCAGTGTACTGTACAATAACGTCATCTTTTTTGACGAGGTGGAGACGCTGGCTTTCATTGACCAGGATCAGGGGCTTCATGTCTCCGATACCAGGCTGGAAGAAAATTGGAGTAAGGAGGCCTGCGATGCTCTGCTTGCCCCCTTACACAAAATCGGAAATGTGGACGTCTGGGCCATGGCGCAGCGCAGGGATTATTTGACTGCCGACAGGGATGCGGTAGTCATTACACTTTCTAAAAATATTATGGATATGGCAAGCGGCAGCCAGATGGGGCAGGTGTTTGCCAATATCAGTGAGACCTCCCTGCGGAAATACTACAGTGAGCTGGAGACACCGGGAAGATCATGGTATATGATCGTGGATTTAAGCGGAACGATTATTTCCTCCTCTGACGAAAGCAGCCTTCTGACCGAAGTGGAGGATCCCAATGTGCTGGAAACTATTTCGGAGCTGCCCGGGCAGGGGTATTCCCAGCGGGAATTTCTGATGGACGGACAGAAGGTGATGGCTACAGGGGTATATATGAAGACCCTCAAATATGCACTGATCAACATCACCAGCCTGGAAGCGGTAAAGGAGCCGGTGGATCATATGTTTTATACATTCATCGCTATCTGCACTGTGACGATTCTGGCGGCGGTTGTTCTGATCTGTTTCTTTTCCGGCAGGATCACCCGGCCTCTTTCCCGGCTGGTGGAAGGAATCCGGACGGTGAAGGACGGCAATTTCAAATTGGAACTGCCCCGGACAGGGAGTGATGAGATTAAGAAGCTTTCTACGGAATTTGATTATATGATGAGCCGCACCGATGAGCTCTTTCAGAGAGTGAAAGCGCAGGAGAGGCAGAAGGAAAAGTTGCGCTTCTCCCTGCTGCAGAGTCAGATCAGGCCCCATTTCTTTTATAACACCCTGGATCTGGTGTATGCCCTGATCAGTATGAACCGGGCCGGGGACGCAAAGAACGCCGTAAAGGCTCTGGCGGATTTTTACCGGATTGCCCTCTCCAGCGGGAGGGAGATGATCACCATAGGGGAGGAGGCCTCCAATGTGGAGAACTACCTGCTTTTGCAGCATATGCGCAGATCCGATGTGTTTACCTATGAGATCGAAATCGATCCGTCTATTACCTCCTATCTGATTCCCAAGCTCACCCTGCAGCCCCTGGTGGAAAACGCCATTTACCATGGCCTGCGGTGCCAGGATAAGCCCGGACTGCTCCGGGTGAGGGGTGTTTTAGCGGGGGATGAAATCCTGCTGAAGGTGATGGATACCGGGATTGGAATGGACAAAGAACAGATTGAAGCAGCCCTTGTAAGATCCGAAGAAAAAGGCGGGCACTTTGGCCTGCGCAATGTGGACGAGAGGATTAAGCTGTATTTTGGGGAAGGGTTTGGCGTTTTTATCGCAAGCGAAAAAGGACAGGGATGCGAGGTGAGCGTGAGGATCGCGCTCAGAGAGGATACGGAAAATGAGTGACACGATAAGAGTGCTGGTGGTGGACGATGAAAAGCTGTTCCGCGATTATCTGCTCAATATCCTTGGCCAGAACCAGGAGGGATTTTTTTGCTGCGGGGAGGCAAAAAACGGGCGGGATGCCTTAGAGGCAGCCCGGTTGATGCGTCCGGATGTTGTGCTGGCAGATATCAATATGCCTCATATGGACGGACTGGAGTTTTCCCGGCGTATAAAGGAAGAAGATCCTCTCATGGAGGTTGCACTGCTCACGGGTTTCAGTGAATTTGAATATGCAAGGACAGCGGTGCAGATCGGCGTGTCCGAGTATCTTCTAAAGCCCTTCACGGAAGAAGAACTGATGCAGTGTCTGCGCAAAATGAAACAGAAGATCTTAGAGCGGCGGGAGCAGAACCGGAGATCCAGACAGGACAGCCTCTTTGCCCTCAGCCAGTTTTTGCGGGAACTCGCCGACGGGGAATGCGCCCATCCGGAAACGGCACAGAAAGTCCTGCGGGAATACGGGGTTAGCTTTGAAATAGAGAAAAGTTCCGTCGCCGTACTGCTGCAGATGGAGGATCCCCTGAAATACTGGGTGGATTTTCAAGACAGGCATACCGCCAAATTCTGCGTTTCCAACATTTTCAGCGAGGTCATAGGAACAGGCTATCGTCATGCGGTTTTTAACGCCGGGGCAAGCCATTTGGGCATTTTAGTTAATGTGGAAAAAGCGGGAGTAGCCGGCCTGCAGATGCAATTGGAGGAAATGTGCCAGCTCTGCCGCAGGCTTTTAAAATGCCGGATGGGATTTTTTATAAGTGAGACCGGCAGTGGTATCACGCAGATACACAGCAATTGGGTGTCCGTACAGGAACAGCTTCCCCGCAGGGAGGAAAGCAAACTTCCCTTAAATGAAGTAGACATGGACTACTATAAACGCCTGCTTAAAACGGATTGTGGCAGGGTCAGTAAGGCCAGGCAGCTTGTGTTGGATTCTCTGGAATATATGATGGAAAACTATTCGGATCCGGAGCTTGGCATTGAAGCCATCGCCGGTAAAATGTACGTTTCCTCCAGTTATCTGCGCAAAGCCTTTCAGAGCCTGACGGAGCGTACCGTGATGGGGGTGCTTCTGGACATCAGAATGAACCATGCAGCCTGCCGGATTATCCGGGGAGACATGCGCATTTCGGATATTGCCCAGGAGGTGGGCTACCGCAATCCCGCCCATTTCAGCCGCACTTTCAAAAAGCATTTCGGCCTGACGCCTGTGGAATATGAGTTGCAGCATCGGAAAAAGTGACAGATTGTGCAAAACAGGAGCGGAATGAAACTCATGGTTTTGATATTCTGAAAGTTATAATAGGGGTACGGGCGAAGCGGTACGGGTAAAGAGATACGGCTTTGCCTGAAACGGAACAGGCATCCGGATACGGGTGAGAGGATTTGGAAAGTGAGGATGAAAAAAATGAAGAAAATCGTACTTTTGGGCGCGGGTTCCACCGCATTTACCCTGGAACTGGTGCGGGATCTGGTATTGACGAAGGCATTGGAGGGGTGCAGGGTCTGCCTTGTGGACATTGACGAAAAGCGTCTTAAGGATGCGGCGGCAGTGGCAAAGCTTTACCGGGCCGAGATCGGGGCGGAACTTGGGATTGAGGCTTATACCGACCGCAGGACTGCCCTGGAGGGCGCAGACTATGTGATCTGCGCGGTAAAGATCGGCGGCTATGGCCCACTGGAAAAGGAAAGAAAAATTGCGGAGGAACATGGCTATTACCGTGGGATTGGCGACCGGGTTTCCTGTTATTACGGAGGTGTGGGAGCCTACTGGCAGATCCGGTTCGTGGAGGAGGTGGTCAGGGACATGAAGGAGCTCTGTCCACATGCCCTGCTGATTCAGACCTCTAATCCGGTTTTTGAAGCCACAGACTATGCCACAAAATATCTTCATGCCAATGCGGTGGGAGTCTGCCATGGCCACTGGGGTTATAAGGAGATCGCACAGATTCTGGGGCTGGATCCCGAAAAGGTGACCGGAGAGGTCATGGGCTTTAACCACTGCGTTTATCTGACGGATTTCCGCTATGAGGGGAAGGATGCCTATCCTCTGATCGATCAGTGGATCGAGGAGAAGTCCGAAGCATACTGGAAAAGTCCCCAGTATAATACCTTAAACAGCTTCCATAAGTGCCCGGACGCGCTCTCCCCGGGGGCGGTGGACGCCTACCGCCAATATGGGCTGATGCCCATCGGCGATGCGGTGCGCAGCACGTCCCCCTGGTGGCATCACACGGATTTGGCTGCAAAGGAAAAATGGTATGGGGCAAACGGCGGCTTTGATTCGGAAATCTGCTGGAACGCCTATCTGGCCCAGAAGGACGAGCAGAGGGAGGCAATCGGAAATATCTTAAAGGACGGCACGCCCATCATTGAAAAATATCCTCTTCGAAGGAGCAACGAACAGCATATCCAGATTATCGACGCCATGGAGTCTGACCGATATACCCGGCTTACCCTGAACATTCCCAATCAGGGCTGCATCCCGGGGCTGCCGGAGGATATGCTGGTGGAGATCCCCGCCATGGTCAGCGCCAGAGGAATCCAGGGCATCCGGATGAGGGCTTTTCCGCCTAAGCTGATGAACAATGTAATCCTGCCCAGGATGTGCCGGGCTAATAATATCATGGAGGCATACCGGACAGGCGACCGTAGCCTGCTGGTTCTGGAACTGATGAACGATCACCGCACCCGCTCCTATGAGCAGGCCAGGGCGCTCATCGACGACCTTCTAGCCCAGGAGTGGAACCGGGATGCCGCAGAGCATTACCGCTGATGAGGCATGGCTGAAAGGCAGGGGCAAGAAAGGGCAATTAAATGCTTAAGATCACACATATACAGAGATTTTCAATCCATGACGGCCCGGGAATCCGAACCACGGTATTTGGTAAGGGGTGCAGCCTGAGATGCTTTTGGTGCCACAATCCGGAGGCCATTGAACCTGGTATCCGGCTGTGGCAGGACAAAAAGCAGTGCATCGGCTGCGGGAACTGCAAAAGGAATTGTCCAAAAGGTTTTTCCCCTGTGAGAAGAAGCGGCGGGGCGTGCGAACCAGGACAGCTATGCCCGCTTTTGCTTCGGGAGGATAGCTGTGATTGTACTACAGAGGGAGGCTTTCCCTGTGCGGACGCCTGTTCTTCGGGCGCGCTCTCTCCCACAGGTTTTTGGATGGAGAGGGATGCGATGGTGGGAGAGCTTATGCGGGACGTCTCCCATTACAGGCGCACCGGAGGCGGCGTCACCTTTTCCGGCGGGGAACCGCTGTTACAGGCACAGGCCCTGGGAGAGATTATGTCCTGTCGCGAATTGGCGGGGATTTCCAGGGCGGTGGATACGGCAGGCAATGTTCCCTGGAAGAATTTCAGTGAGGTGATTCCCTGCACGGATCTGTTTTTATATGACGTGAAATGTATGGACGCCGCCCTCCACCAAGAGGGGACAGGAGCGGATAACGGCCTGATTCAGGAGAACCTGGAACGGCTCTGCCATACGGGGAAGTCTGTCTGGATTAGAATTCCCGTAATTCCCGGATGGAACGACAGTGGCCGGGAGATGGAGGCCATTGCCCACAGGCTGCGGCAACTGTCAGACCTTCCTAAAAGCGGGATAGAACGGATCCAGCTTTTGCCCTTTCACCGATTCGGCAGGGAAAAATACCTGCGGCTGGGATGGGAATACCCTGCCGGGGGCCTGACGCCGCCTTCCGGGGAAAAAATGAAGGAATTTTTGTCTCTCTTTCAGGAGATGGGACTGATGGTGGCAGAGATCGGAAATCAAATGGTATTTTCCGATGAAAAAGAAGAAGAGGAGGGGATTTCATGACAGAGAGGGCACAAAGGCTCCGGGCCCGGCTTGGGGAGCGGGATTACTCGGCCAGGGCGGCGGATTTGGCAGAGGGATACGACTGGTCGCTTTACCGGGACAACCCGGTGGTTCGGCAGGGACATTTGATGAAATATTATCTGGAACGGCTGGCAACCCCGGTTTATCCGGAGGAATTGATTGTTGGCGGCATTCCTTACGCAGAGGTGGATTCTAATCGTCAGATTATGCCGGATTTTCTTTTTCCCCGGGAGAGGGCTGAAAGGGAAGCACTGGCCGCAGCCCGTTTTCGACAGGAAACAGGAAAAAGCGAGGCGCCGGACTATGATGAGTGGAAGGAACTTTTTTACGGGTCGGTGAACCACGGACATATCATTATCGGTTATGAGCGGGCGCTTAAGAAGGGGCTGGGGCAGATGGCAGAGGAAATCCGCCTGCGGCAGAGGGATCCCGCGCTTACACCCGGGCAGAAGGATTTCCTTAAGTCAGCGCTGTACTGTTTAGAAGGGGCTCAAAGCTATATCCGCCGCTATGGGGAGGAAGCAGATCGCCAGGCAAAGGATGCGCCGGATGCCCGCCAAAGGGAACTGCGGGAGATTTCCCATACCTGCCGCCACATAGCGTCTCTTGCGCCGGTGAATTTTTGGCAGGCCCTTCAGATGACCTGGTTTCTGCAGATCCTGGTGGAATTGGAATCCGGGCTCTCCGCTTTTTCCTACGGAAGGTTGGATCAATACCTGTATCCCTATCTGAAAGCGGATTTGGAGTCGGGGATTCTGAATAACGAACAGGCCCAGGAACTGGTGGACTGCTTCTGGATCAAAAACGGGGAGTACCCGGAGAGGATAAGCGATCCCGGGCGGGGCCTTACCATCGGAGGCATGACCGGGGAGGGGAAGGACGGCGTCAATCCCTTAAGCTTTATGCTGCTGCGCGCTCTGGAGAGCTGCCGGCTTTTGCAGCCCAAATTAAACGCCCGGATTTTTCCGGGGACAGACCCTGGATTTTTCTTGGAATGCTGCCGGGTCAACAGGGAAAATCTGGGGCCCATGCTCTACAATGATACAGCGGTATTGGAGGCCCTGGAAAAATATGGTTATACCAGAAAGGATGCGGTGGACTACGGCCTGATCGGATGCTACGAGTACGGTCTGGCAGGGATCGAGCGTCCAAGCCCCATGGGGGCTATTTTGAATGTGGGAAAATGCCTGGAACTTGCCCTGAATAACGGGGTTTCCATGACCACAGGGAAAGCCCTCGGCCCGGCGCTGGGCGATCTGGCCCGGTACCATACCTATGACCAAGTGGAAACGGCCCTGATGGGGCAGGCCGAAGCGGCGGCGGCCCTGCTGACGGATAAGATACGGTTGGAGGAAATAAGGACGGCTCTGCTCCGCCCTCAGCCCATGCTTTCCCTGTTTGTGGAGGATTGCGTGGAAAAGGCCGAGGATTTGTCTGCCTACGGCGCAAGATATTCCTCTGTGGGTGTGCGGATGCCGGGGCTGGCCGCCGTCTCAGACAGCTTGACTGCTCTTCGGACGTTATGCTTTGAAGAGAAGGCTTGCACGGAGGATTCCCGGGAGAGACTTTCGGGAGAGGGAAAGGGAGAAATTTTTGGACGGTTTTCAGGGGAAAGGATTTTGCATGGGCTTCGGACAAATTTTGAGGACGATGCCATACTCCGGGCCGCGTTGATAAACAGAGCGCCGAAATATGGCAATGACGACGACCGGGCAGATCAAACCATGGCCTGGCTCTGTAAGCAGATGTGTGAGATCATCAGCGAGAGCACCCACCCTTCGGGAAGCCGTCTGCGGCCGGGGATATTCAGCTTTCTGAATTTCCTGGATTGCGGTCAGAATTGCGGTGCGCTTCCTAACGGGAGAAGGGCGGGGGAGCCCTTTGTCAACGGCATCAGCCCTTCCCACGGTATGGACAAAAACGGCCCCACCGCCTTCCTGCGTTCGGCGGGCAAGCTGGATTACAGCCTCTCCAACAATGCCAGCACTCTGGATTTCAAGGTGCCGCCCCAGGTTTTCCAGGGGAAGGAAGGGGATCGTCTGCTCCGGGGCCTGATCTCGGACTATTTTGAGGAGGGCGGCATGCAGATTCAGCTTTATTTCCTTTCAAAGGAGGATCTTCTCCGCGCCAGAAGCCATCCGCAGGAATACGCAGGACTGACTGTGCGGGTTACCGGCTACAGCGCCTATTTTGTCCGGCTTACGCCGGATCTTCAGGAAGAAATTATACAAAGGACAGCGGCTTTTTTGGCATAAAAGGTGTCAGATTGTGCAAAGTAGTGACATATTACGTATCACGGCCTGGAAATTGGACAGTTATAATAAAGGCAGAAACAGGAACTGTAGACCAAATTTCTTAGGAGGAAACGAAATGAAGAAGATGACCAAAACGAAAAAAGCTGTCAGTCTGGGATTGGCGTTGCTGCTCACCGCTTCAACCATGCTGGGGTGTGGAAACAAGGCGCAAACCGGAAGCGCTTCTGATGCAGGGGAAGAGAAGAACGCGCAGAGCGCTTCTGCCGATACAGCCGGGGAGGCTGATACTTCCGGCAAGGACAGTGCTTCCGGCACAGAGCAGAAAGCCGGGGAGGAGCAGATCACGATCACGGCCATGCTGCAGTATACTTCCGAGACCGAAAAAAGGGTGACTGATTACGCCATAGAGCGGATGAAGGAGATTATGCCGGAGGTCAATCTGGTGATGGAGATCATGCCCGAGGACGGGGATGTGACTTTAAAAACAAGAATTGCTGCCGGTACGCTGCCGGACATCTGGAAGTCCAATACCGGCCTGATCTATTTGGCACTGGAATCAGACAATGTCTTGGAGCTCGACAAATATGTGGAGGAAACCGGTATTTTGGAGAGAACCAATCCCGGCGAGCGGGGGGTTTATTGGGCTAAGGATGGACACTGCTACGCAATTCCTTCCTTCTGCCAGGAATCCTATCTGATCTTCTACAATAAGAAAGTGTTTGAAGAAAACAATGTGAAGATTCCCACCAACTACAGCGAATTTCTGGATGCCGTAAAGACTTTCAGGGCGAATGATGTCATACCGTTATCCTTGTTTGCAAAGGATATATGGTGCCCGGTAGCTATCCTTGACTCTATTGTAACCCGCGATGATCTCAGGGGCCTGGTTCCTATCGACACGGGCGAAGCAAGGATGACGGAGGAGGTTTATGTAAAGAGCGCTACCAAGCTCAAAGAACTCATCGATGCCGGCCTGATCTCACATACTGCGTTCACGGCCTCCAATGATGAAGCTATGGCCGCTTTCGCCAATAACGAAGCCGCTATGTATGCCAACGGATGTTGGGCGATCAGGGATCTGTCAGGTATGATGGAGGATGGTTCTTTTGGATATCTGGATTATCCTTTGCAGGACGGTGAAGCCAGCGAGGCAAATAAGAATACAAGATGCGGCGGCGCAAGTATTGGCGGTTACTCTATCGCGCCTTATAGTGAACATCCGGATGTGGCGGCGAAATATGCCTGCCTGCTTGCAATGGAACTGGCCAATGCAAACTATAAATATGGCGGATCGCTTTCCTCTTTTACCATGGATGAGGGGATTGAACAGGATGAAAATCTTGGTTCGGTAGCTACACAGTACGCAGAGGATTCCAAAGACTTTACTTCCTATACGCTGTTTCCATGGTGCTATGACCATGCGGACTCCATGGTTATTCTTGGAGAAGAAATATCAAAGCTTATGACCGGTGATTATGCTGTGGAGGATTTTATCGAGAACACCGACCGCCGTATCACGGAAATGCTTGAAGAGGCCGGAGAATAAGGCATAAGAAACAACGGATAGCACGTCTTGCAAACTATCCTTATGGTAAGGAAAGGGTGAATGAAAATTTCACCCTTCCCGATTCATACGCGTGCAGGGGCACGCAGATGGGAGCACGCATGAAAAAAACGTGGAAATATAGAGGCGCGGTGGCGGTGTTCATTCTGCCCGCTCTGCTGACCTTTACCGGACTGATCGGGTACCCGGTACTACAGTCTCTGATCAAGTCCTTTTATAACTGGAACGGGGTAACGGAAGGTAAATGGGTGGGAATCAGCAATTACGCCAAGCTATTCCACACGGATACTTTTTATCTGGCGAACAAAAACAGCCTGATCTTTGCCCTTGTGCTGGTGGTATATCAAATCTGCTTCGGGCTTCTGATGGCTCTTTTGCTGGTTTCGATCAAGACTAAGTTCAGCGCCTTCTTCCGCTTCACTTACTTTTTGCCTGTGGTGGTATCCTCCACGGTAATCTGCCAGATGTGGGTGTCTTTGTTCAACTACGACTATGGCCTGTTCAATCAGATTTTTGAGGCTCTGGGGCTCAATTACCGGCAGGCCTGGCTGACCAGCAAAAATACGGCCATTTTTGCCATTGCATTTGTCAATGCCTGGCAGTTTATGGGAATAGAGTTTATCATGTTCTATACGGCCATCAGCGGTATCTCCCAGGATCTGTACGAGGCCGCCCGGATCGACGGGGCTTCCACGGTGCAGACGCACCTGCGCATCACCATTCCCCTGTTAAAGGAAACCTTCCGCTTTTGTCTGATCCTGGCAATTACCGGAGGCCTTAAGGCCTTTGATACCATGTACATCATGACAGGGGGAGGCCCCGGAGATTACACCACTTCACTGACCCTTATGATGTATAAGTCGGCCTTTACCAGCAACAAGTTCGGATACGGCAGCGCCATAGCAACGGTTATTGTCCTGGAATGCCTGGCCTGCACGGTGGTAATCAATAAGCTGTTTCACAGAAAAGAAGAATAAGGAGGGAATGTGATGAAAAAAGAAAAGAGCGTAAAAAAGAGTTCTCCTGTCCGCAGGATACTCATTGCTTTTCTGATGGTCTGTTCCCTGGTGAACCTGTATCCTTTCGTCTACATGGTTTTCTACTCTTTCAAAAGTAATGAGGAGATCATGTTTACAAATCCCTTTGGGACACCGCTCATCTGGAAAGTAGAGAATTATTATAATGCCTGGAATAATTTTAATATTCCCCTGTACTTTAGAAACAGCATTATCGTGACCTGTATCTCTACCCTGGCAGTAATTGTATTTTCTCTGATGTTTGCCTATGCTACAGCACGGATGCAATGGAAGTTTTCCGGGGCGGCCAGTACCTACATAACCACAGGCCTGTTTATCCCGGCTCAGATTATTCTTATCCCTCTGGTGATCCTGGTGCGGGATCTGAAACTGACCAATTCCTATGCGTCACTGATCCTGCCCTATACCGCTTTTCAGCTTGCTTTTGCCTGCATGGTGTTAGAGGGATTTATGCGCAGTATTCCCAGCGAGCTGGAGGAGGCGGCCTATATAGATGGGGCGGGAGTGTTCAGAAGCTTTTTCAGCGTAATCTGCCCATTGGTAAAACCTGCCATTGCTTCCGTATTATTATTTACCTGCATTGGTGTCTGGAATGAATTTACCCTTGCACTGGTGATGGTCAGCGATGAGTCGCGCAAGACATTGCCGGTAGGCTTGGTTACTTTTAAAGGACGGTTCGTCACGGACTGGGGAGGTATGGGAGCCGCACTGGTTATGGCAAGTATTCCTACGGTTATCATTTATCTGATTTTGGGAGATAAGCTGGAGCAGGCCTTATCTGTGGGCTCCGGTATCAAAGGTTAAAAGGAGGAAAGAGATGTTAGATTTTCAGTTTCAGGTTCCCACAAAGGTCTTTTTCGGACAGGGGGCCGAAAAAGAAGTGGGAAAACGTGTGAAGGAATTTGGCGGACGCAGGGTACTGCTCCATTTTGGAAGCCGCCACAGCAAACAGTCCGGGCTGATTGATCGGATTGCAGGGTACCTGCACGAAGAAGGCATTGAGACGGTGGAATTGGGAGGAGTACAGCCCAATCCCCGCCTTAGCCTGGTATATCGGGGGATAGAGCTGTGCCGCCGGGAAAATGTGGACTTTATTCTGGCAGTGGGAGGCGGCAGCGTGATGGACTCCGCCAAGGCCATTGCCCTGGGAGTCCCTTATGAAGGGGATGTCTGGGATTTCTTTACAAGAAAGAAAAAAGTGGAGCGTCTGCTTGCCCTGGGGGCAGTGGTGACCATGCCTGCTACCGGAAGCGAAGTGGCGGTGGGCTCCGTGATTACCAACGAAGACGGTATGCAGAAGATCCCCTTGAATAACCGGAAGATGCGCCCGCTCTTTGCCGTGCTGGATCCGCTGCTTACCCTGTCCCTGCCCCCTTATCAGACGGCCTGCGGGATTGCGGACATTATGTCCCATGTGATGGAAAATTACTTTTCCCGCACACCGGATACGGAGCTGGGCGACCGCCTGTGTGAGGCCTGTATGAAAACCCTCATCCATAACGGGCGGATCGTCATGGAGCACCCCGGGGATGTGGCTGCCCGGTCGGAGATCATGTGGGCCGCCAGTCTTGCCCAGGCGGGACTGCTCTGCACGGGACGTCAGGGGGATTGGGGCTCCCACGATATAGAAAATGAGCTGAGCGCTGTCTATGACGTGGCCCACGGCGCAGGCCTGGCGGTGGTGTTCCCGGGCTGGATGAGATATGTGTATGAGGCGGATATCAGGGTCTTTGTCAGGTTTGCCACCCGGGTCTGGGATCTGGATCCTTCCCAGTTTTCGGACGAGAGGGCGCTGGCTCTGGAGGGAATCAGGCGGCTGTCGGAATTTTTCACCCAGCTTGGGCTGCCCTCTACGCTGGCGGAGCTTTGCATACCCACAGACCAACTGGACATGCTGGCGGAGCGGGCAGTGAAAAACGGGGGAACGGGGCAGTTTATGAGACTGTCAAAGGAGGACGTCCTGTGTATCTTGAAAAGCTGCGCGCTTTAGGACTCCTGACAGGAGTAAGGCAGATCAGTTCCTGAACAATAAATCCGGAAGGAAAGGAAGGATGAGACAATGAAAGGAAACTATGCGGCCAGACTGGCCGACACACTGATGAAACGCTATCCCAGGGCGGATCAATACCCCTACAAAAGCTGGACTTATCCCCAGGGCTTTATGCTGTGGGGTATGATCCGTTTATGGGAAAAGACAGGGGAACAGAAGTATTATGATTACATAATGGAGTATGTGGATTTTCATGTGGACAGCCAGGGGAATGTACCGAAGTTCAGGGGAAGCAGTATGGACGACATGATGACCGGCTCCGTGCTGGTCTGGGCCCTTAAGCAGACCGGCGATCCCCGGCTTCTGAGAGCCTGTGAGCAGATCAGAAGAGCCTTTGAGGATTATCCCCGCAATGAGGACGGCGGTTTCTGGCACGGCCGCGGGCTGACAGGCGAGATGTGGGTGGACGGGGTCTTTATGGGACAGATGTTTTTGTCAAACTATGGCGCATACCTGACAGACCCGGCAGAATCAAAAAAATGCTTTGACGAGACCGCCCTGCAGCTTCGCTCCATCTACCGCCATTGCAGGAAAGAGGGAACAGGACTGCTCTACCATGCGTGGAGTCAGGATAAAAAGCCCTCCTGGGCGGATCCGCAGACAGGCCGTTCACCGGAGATCTGGTGCGAGGGATTGGGCTGGTATGCGCTGATTCTGGCGGAGGTACTGGCTATTTTCCCCAAGGATCACCCGGAGTATCAGGGGATTTTGCAGCAGTACCGGGAACTGGCTGAAAGCCTGAAACAGGAGCAGGATGAGGCGATTGGGCTGTGGTATCAGGTGGTGGATAAGAAGCATGAGGCGGACAACTGGTGCGATACCTCCGGCAGCGCCATGTTCCTGTACTCTCTGGTAAAGGGGATAGAGATGGGCCTTCTGCCCGCAGAGGAGTATCAAGAGACGGTGCGCAAGGGCTATGAGGGCGTGATCTCCCAGATGCGGGAGGGCAGTGACGGCCTTCTGGATGTCTATAATGCCTGCGACGGCCTGTGCGTGCAGGATAGTTATGACGTTTATATCAATTACCCCAGGGTGGTCAATGCCAAGGAGGCCGTGGCGGCCTGCCTGTGGGCTGTGAGTGCGGTGGAGTTTTCGGAAATATCCTGATTTGTACGCCCGCCAAGGCGGGCAGATGCGAAAACGCCTGTGCGGATTTCGCGTCGTGTTGCCGCAAAAAACGCGGCAGATAGGAGGTTAGTGTGAAAAATAAATTTTTCACACGCAAATTTGTGCCTGCGGCCCAAAGTTTGCAGGTTATGGAAAGGACATGGTTATTAATATGAAACGAGCAATTTTAGCAGGCTGCGGCGGATGGGGGGAAAACTGGGCAAAGCATACCCTGCCCCGGTGTATCCGGGACGGACTGATTGAGTTGGTGGGAGCCGTGGATGTGGTCCCCGCCCACCTGGAATCCGTCAAAGGCATCCTGAGTGAAGACCAGTGCTTCACCGATCTGGGCACTGCCATTGAGACCACAAGGCCGGACTTTTGCGTGATTGCCGCGCCCCCGGCGGCTCACGAGGCCGTTGCCATGACGGCGATGGAATACGGATGTCATGTACTGTCCGAAAAGCCCGTTACCGACAATCCCCAGAGCCTGTTCCGGCTTTTGAAGAGGGCGGAGGAAACCGGGACGAAATACGGCGTCACCATGTCCCATCAGTTCAACCGGCATATTTCCACCCTGCGGCAGGAAATTTTCAGCGGGAAATACGGGTATCTGGATTACCTTTCCTTCCAGTTTACGGCAAAGCAGACCGAGATGAGCGAGCGGCAGAAAAAGCTGGAGCATGTGATGCTCAACGAGGCCTCCATCCATCATTTTAGCCTGTTGGAATCACTGACAGGAAGCCGGTGCAAAACCATCTATACCGACGTGTGGAGCCCGGAGCACGCAAAGAGCATGAAAGGGGGCGGGCAGTCCCTTTCCATACTGAAATATGAGAACGGTGTGCGGGTGAGCTATGAAATGTCCATGGCCAGCGCCAGCTCCCTTCATTCCTGGGGCAATGAGCTGATCCGTGCGGAGATGGAAAAGGCGGTACTGGTACTTGAGGGAAACAGTCTGCGCTGTTATCTGAAATCCCAGGAGGAGCCCTTCCCCAATTATCCGGGAAAGGAATTTGAAATTCCCCTGATCGGTTCGGCGGATGAGAGGTGGGGAAACGAAAATCTTGTAGGACAGTTTGTTGACTGGCTGGAGGGCGGGGAGGCAATGAACACCCGGCTGGAAAACGCCGCCCGGGCCCAGATGACGGTGTTCGCCGCCATTGAGAGCGGAAGGGAGGGGCTTGTTGTAGAACTGGCAAGCCTGACGGAAAAATGCCGGGAGAGATTTTTAAACAGTCTTTAACAAAACAATCCAGTAGGAGGAGCAAAGCAAATGAAGAAATTGACAATCAAAGATTTAAATCCAGCATGTGGACATATTTTTGAGGGCGTACTGCCCGGTGACAAGCTCTATACCGGCGGGCTGTCCTTTTCTAAGCCCGGGGAGGTGAGCCATGCCAACGACAATCCGGAGGGAACCCACATACATGAGGACTGCGAGCTGTTTATGGTGGTGCAGGGAAAGGCCGTTGTTCAGATAGACGACAGAGAGGAGTCTCTAAAGACCGGGGACATTATTCTGGTAGAGCCCGGGGAGGATCATCACGTGATCTCTGATCAGGAAGATCCGGCCGTGGTTCTGTGGTGCCATGCCAGATAAGAAGAAAGGCAAGTTTGTGTCTGCGCGGCGTCCACAAACTTGTCATACACAAAATGCCGCGCAGAAATGAGGACATAGAATGAAAGCATTGACGGTTGATAACCAGGGCGCTCTTGCCCTAAAGGAGTTTCCCATACCGGAATATGGGCGCTGCCAGGCCCTGGTAAAAATGAAGAGCTGCGGTGTGTGCAACGGAACCGATACCAAGCTGATCCACCGCACCTTTAAGAATTTTGACACCTATCCTGCCATTTTGGGCCATGAGGGCGTAGGAGAGGTGGTGGAGACGGGAGCAGACGTAAAAAGCCTGAAAAAAGGAGACCTGGTGCTGCTTCCCTTCCTGGAAAAGCCAATAGAGGGCTATACCCCCGGCTGGGGCGCTTACAGCGAGTATGCGGTGGTCGGGGATGCCCAAGCGTACATTGAAAACGGCATGGGCCCCGGCACCGGTCAGTGGAGCGAGGGCTATCTTGCACAGACCCTGATCCGCCCGGATGACCGGGTAGACGCCACAGGGGCGGCCATGATCATCACTTTCCGGGAGGTGCTCAGCGCCATCCGCCGGTTTGGCTTTCGTCCCAATGAGAGCGTGCTGATTTTTGGAGCGGGGCCGGTGGGATTGTGCTTTACCCGGTTCTGTAAGCTTCTGGGCATGGGGACGGTGATCACCACGGACGTTTTTGAGGATAAGGTGCAGGAGGCAAAACGGATGGGGGCAGACTATGCCTTTAATTCCAGTACCTGCGATATAGACAAGGAGGTGCGCCGTCTGTTCCCGGAAGGGGTGGACAACGTGGTGGACGCGGTGGGGATCAATGCCCTGCTCAATCAGGCCATGGGACTGATCCGGTATAACGGAAAAATCTGCGGCTACGGCATCTCTCCCAAGTTGGGGATGGAGCTGGACTGGAGCCATGCGCCCTATAACTGGAGCCTGAACTTTGTGCAGTGGCCCAGCAAAAAGGAGGAGGGTGAGGCACATTCCCAGATCATGGCATGGATCAATGCGGGAGTGCTGGATCCCATGGATTTTATCTCCCACACCTTTTCCTTCGATCACATTATGGATGCCTTTGCGCTGGTGGAGAAGAGGGAACCGGGAACAAAGAAGATCGTAATAACATTCTAAATAGGATATAAAAATGGAGGTTAACAATGCGGGAAACAAAACTTTTCAGTGTATTGCCGGATTACGTGTGTACTCCGGACGGTATGGCCATAGACAGGCATGGGAATCTGGTGCTCTCCTGCCCCAATTATGCCCGTGACGACTTTTCCGGGATGGTGCTTCGCCTTGACAGGCAGGGGAGGGCGGAAAAATGGTTTGATGTGCCGGTGCATCCGCAGACCAAAGTGGCCCGGAATATGGGGATTGCTTTTGACGGGGACTGGAACATTTACCTGTGCGATAACCAGGGATGGAGCGAAAGGGAAGACCTCCTTTACAAGGGACGGGTTCTGAAACTGAAGGTGACGGACCAGGGAGAAATCCTGGAGACGGTGGTGGTTGCGGACGGCATGGAGCATCCCAACGGGATACGGATTAAGGACGGTTACATGTATGTGACCCAGAGTTATCTGCATCCGGAGAAGAGAGAGGACGGAAAGCTGGTGAGCTGTGTGTACCGTTTCGGGCTGGAGGAAAAGGACGTCCATGTGACCAATACCCTGGCCGATCCGAATATTTTCGCTTCCTTTGTGACGCAGAATCCGGACTGCCAGTACGGGGCGGACGGAATTGTTTTTGACCGGGAAGGAAATCTGTATGTGGGCAATTTCGGCGACGGGGCAGTGTACAGAATCACCTTCAATGAGGATGGAAGCCTGAAGGAAAACAAGCTTTTTGCCCGGGATCCGGACAGCCTGCAGAGCACAGACGGCATGATCTTTGATGAGAAAGGAAATCTTTACATTGCGGATTTCTGCGCCAATGCCATTGCCAGGGTGACACCGGACGGCAGGGTGGAGCGGGTTGCCCAGAGTCCGGACTGCAGCGGCGTGGACGGCGGCCTTGATCAGCCGGGGGAACCCATCGTATGGGACGGGCGGCTCATTATTTCCTGTTTTGACCTGGTGACAGGGCCGGGGAAGGTGAACACCAAGCACGAGATGCCTGCCACGCTGGTTCAGATGGAACTTTGAGGGGCGTGACGGACCTATGGGAAATGTATGCACGCGGCAAAAATCAGCGTAGAAAGCGGAGGGGTTGGCATGGAAAGATATATTCTTGCGCATGACCTGGGAACCAGCGGAAACAAGGCCACACTTTACTGCGAGGACGGCAGGCTGGCCGCCAGTGCGGTGGCGGTTTATAAGACCCGGTATCCCCGTCCGGGGTGGGCGGAGCAGGAGCCCCGGGACTGGTGGCGGGCAGTGTGTGATTCCACAAAGGAACTGATAGAAAAGGCCGGTATCGGAGCAAGACAGGTGGCCTGCGTATCCTTCAGCGGCCAGATGATGGGGTGCCTTTTGGTAGACCGGGAGGGCAATCCCATCCGACCTATGATTATCTGGGCGGATACCCGCGCGTCCAGCCAGGAAAAGGAAATAACAGACAGGATCGGGATGGAAAGAACGTACCGGATCACCGGCCATCGGGCCAGCGCTTCCTATTCGGCCGCAAAGCTTCTGTGGATACGGGAAAAGGAACCGGAGGCATATAAAAAGGCCTATCGGATGCTCCACGCAAAGGATTTTATTATCTACCATCTGACGGGACGCTTTGTGACGGATTATTCCGATGCGGGAGGCACCAATCTCTTTGATCTTCGCAGGAAGAAATGGTCGGAAGAGATTTGCGGGGCTTTGGAGATTCCCTCCGGGCTGCTGCCCCAGGCCTGCCCTTCCGCCGAGCTGGCAGGCAGAGTGACCAAAGAAGCCGCGGCGGCCTGCGGGCTCATGGAAGGAACGCCGGTGGTGATCGGGGGAGGAGACGGAAGCTGCGCCTGTGTGGGGGCCGGAGTCGTGGAGGAAGGGGATACTTATTGTGTGCTTGGTTCCTCCTCCTGGATTTCCACGGCGAATAAGGAGCCGGTGTATGACGACAGGCTGCGTACCTTCAACTGGATTCATCTGAACCCGGATCTGTACACCCCCTGCGGCACCATGCAGGCGGCAGGTCTGTCCTATAGCTGGTATAAGGACACCTTTTGCGGAGAAGAGGAAAGGATTGCCGCGGAAAGAGGCGAAAGCGTCTATGACCTGCTGGATCAGGCCATGATGGAAGGCACGCCCGGAGCGGGCGGCGTGCTTTATCTTCCCTACCTGTTGGGGGAGCGCAGCCCCAGGTGGGATCATATGGCGAGAGGGGCTTTTATCGGAATGGACGTAAGAACCCAAAAGGCGGATATGGCCCGGGCGGTGCTGGAGGGCGTGGGATTTAACCTGAAGGTGATCCTGGATATTCTTATGGCGCGCCGGGAGAGCGAATCTCTTATCCTCATAGGAGGCGGCGCGAAAGGAAAGGCCTGGCCCCAGATACTGGCGGATATATGGGGAAAGCCCTTAAAGCTGCCGATATATTCGGAGGAGGCCACCAGCCTTGGAGCCGCGGTCTGCGGCGGTGTGGGGATCGGGATGTATCCCGATTTCCGGGCAGTAAAAAAACTAAATCCGACAGGCAGCGTGGTCAGGCCGGATGGGGCAAGGACGGAAATCTACGGCAGATATTACAAGATTTTTGACCAGGCCTATGAAGCGCTGCGGCCGGTTTATGAAAAGCTGGCTCAGATCCGGCAGTGAAGAGTGAAACCTTTGATTTTCAGGCATAGAGCCGCCGGAGGGCGGCAGGATGGAGGTTAAGATGAAACAAACGGAGATTACCCCTGAAAAGCTGGCAGGCTATTTCGACCATACCCAGCTCAGGGCTTACGCCACAAAGGCTGACTTTGAAAAGCTCTGCGGGGAGGCAAGGGAATACGGATTTGCCATGGTGGCCATCAACCCGGCGCCGGTGGCATTGTGCAGGAAACTGCTGGAAAATACAAACATCCATGTAGGGGCGGCAGTGGGCTTTCCCCTCGGACAAAATACCGTTGCGGCCAAGGTTTTTGAGACGGAGGACGCCATCAAAAACGGGGCCCATGAGATTGATTATGTGGTCAATCTCACCCAGCTCAAGGAAAAAAATTATGCCTATGTGGAAGAAGAAATGAGAGCCATTGTGGAGCTCTGCCGCCGGGAGAAGGTGATTTCCAAGGTGATTTTCGAGAACTGCTATCTGACCCGGGAGGAGAAGCTTGCCCTGTGCAAAATCGCAAAAGAGGTAAGGCCGGACTTTATCAAGACCTCCACGGGCTTTGGGACAGGGGGAGCCACCTTTGAGGATGTGGAGCTGATGAAAAACGCGGTGGGGGAGGTTGTAAAGATCAAAGCGGCAGGCGGAATCCGCAGCCTGGAAACCGCCCTTCGGATGATTGAGCTGGGCGTATCCCGCATAGGCTCCACGGCCAGTGTTGGGATTGTGGAGGAATTGAAGGCAAAAGCGCAGTGACAACAGAAGGAATAAGCAAATTATAACGCTATAAATGAACAGGGGGCCCGTTAGGGAGGCAGGAATCTGCCGCCGGCGCGGGCTCTTTTTTTGTGTTTTTGCTGCCCTTTTCCTAATATGTGAAAAATGCACAAAAATGAGGAGGGAAATTGTAATATCGAACTAATATTTTTGTACTAATATCTAAGGAAATATAGATATAATTGACAAACTATCTAAGATATAATATATCAGTACAAAATCCTTGGTAAAGATGCGAAAGGAGGATGCAGCATGGCAGGAGAGAAGAAGATTAAAAGGAAAAAGAGGCGTTGGAACAAGGACGATACGGAGCTTACTCTGCTGGCTTTGCCCACTACGATCTGGTATTTCCTTTTTTGCTTTATGCCCATGTTCGGCATTGTGATCGCCTTTAAAAAATTTAAGATCAACGGGGGATTTTTAAAAAGCTTCCTGACCAGTGAATGGGTGGGATTTGACAACTTTAAATTCCTTTTCTCAACAGGGGATATTTGGCTGATTATTAAAAATACACTGGCGTATAATATCGTTTTTATTGTTTTGGGCATTGTTGTGCCCGTGGCGGCTGCGATTGCCATCGGGCAGCTCCACTCAAAAAAATTGATGAAGGTTTACCAGACTGCAATGTTCATGCCTTATTTTTTGTCATGGGTGGTGGTCACCGCATTGGTTTGGGCATTTCTTAGCTTTGATAAAGGGCTTATAAACAATATGCTGGATTCTCTGGGGATGGAGAGGCAGCAGTGGTATATGAAGCCGGGGATGTGGCCTCCGTTTTTGGTTTTTATGAATCTGTGGAAGGGAGTCGGCTACGGGATGGTGGTATACCTTGCGGCCATCACGGGCATTGACAAAAGCTACTATGAGGCTGCGGGGATTGACGGCGCAACCATATGGCAGCAGATTCGGTATATCACCCTGCCTCTGATGAAGACAGTCATCATCTTGATGTTCATCATGAATGTGGGACGTATTTTCTATTCCGATTTCGGATTGTTCTATCAGGTGCCGAGGGATTCTAATTCGCTGTACGATGTTGTGTATACGCTGGATGTCTATGTATATAAACAATTGAAGACGTCCACTACGGGAATGTCGGCTGCCGCTGCATTTATCCAGTCAGTGGCGGGATGTATTACCATACTGACGGCAAATGCCATAGTCAGAAAATTTGATAGGGAAAGTGCAATGATTTAGCGTATTGACAAATTTGCTAAAGTCTAAATTTGCAGGCTGTTGGCAGCATGGGGGTTTCATATGGACAATAAAAAACAGATACAGAAAAGAAAGAAAAATGAGCCGGACGGATTTGACCGTTTCAACCGGGTATCCAAACCGGTCAATGTGATACTGAACCTGATTTTTTTGTTGATGGCACTGGCATGTATCATACCTATCCTGTTGGTGGTGGCCATCTCCTTTTCGGCGGAGGCCTCAATCACGGAGTATGGGTACCGGTTCATACCGAAGATTTTTTCGCTGGAAGGCTATACGTTTCTGCTCTCCCAGAGCAAAATGATTTTCCGCGCGCTGGGGGTATCCATCTTTGTGACCATAGTGGGAACGGCCCTGGGGGTTCTTCTCACCACCTTAATGGGATATGTGCTTTCCCGTCCGGACTATAAACTGAATGGATTCCTGACCATGGTGGTATTTATCCCAATGGTATTTAACGGAGGTCTGGTATCCACTTATTATGTGGTCAGCCAGCTTTTGGGATTAAAAAATTCCGTATGGGCGCTGATCCTGCCGCTCAGTGTCTCTTCCTTTAATGTGGTGATCTGCCGGACGTTTTTTAAGACCACGGTACCGGAGTCCCTGATTGAATCCGCAAAGATGGATGGCGCCAGCCAGTTCACCATCTTCTCGAGGATTGTGCTTCCGATTTCCCAGCCGGTATTGGCGACCATCGGGCTGTTCCTGTGCTTTGCATATTGGAATGACTGGTATCAATCCATGCTTTATATTGAAGATTCGAAATTATACTCTTTGCAGGCACTGTTAAACGCCATATTGACCAATATTCAAATGCTGGCGAAAAATGCGTCGACCATGGGCCTTGGCGCGGCGGAGATGCTGGCGAAGATGCCCCAGGAGGCGGCGCGTATGGCAATTGTAGTCATGATTGTGGCCCCTATTGCCTGTGCATACCCGTTTTTCCAGAAATACTTTATTTCCGGGCTGACGCTGGGAGCGGTAAAAGGATAAACGATGTCTGCTTTATTTTTGGTATCGAACCGGTGCGGCAAAATGCATCGTGAAGATAGAAAAACGGCTGTAATGGCCGTAATCAAAAAATTAAGGAGGATTTCTATGAAAAGGAAAAGCTTAAGCAAAATTTTGGCATTAGGAATGGCGGCAGTCATGACCGCCGCAATGCTGGCAGGCTGCGGAAATTCCGATGCGGAAAAGGCGCCTGCAAAACCGGCAGCAGATTCGTCCGAAAAGGAAGAGGAAAGTACCGATGCGGCAGATACATCCGATACGGAAGCTGAGGCAGAGGCGGAGACAAAGACAGAGGATACCGCTCAGGCTTCAGGGGAAGTTCCCACCCTGATCTGGTGGACGGTTGGAGGAACCCCCGCCGATGACTTTGACGAGGCGATTGCCCAGATCAGTGATTACACCGAAGAGAAAATCGGCGTCAGGTTGGACGTGAAAATTGCCGGATGGGGCGATTATGACACGAAGATGAATACGATCGTCAATGCCGGTGAGTATTTTGATATTATGTTTACAAACAATACCAATTACAGTAAATTTGTAAACCTTGGCGCATTTGAGAATATCAGCGACATGGTTCAGAGCGTTACGCCGGAGCTGTACAGTTTTGTTCCGGAAATGCTTTGGGACGGCGTACAGATCCATGGCAATATCTATGCCGTACCTACTTATAAGGACTCTTCTCTGACACAGTTTTACTATTTTGATGATCAGTATGTACAAAAGTACAATATTGATATGACAACCGTAAAGGATATGGCCTCCATCGACCCCATTGTGCGGACGATCAAGGAAGGGGAAGGCAAATCTCTCTATCCCCTTATGCTCAACCAGGGCGCACTGTGGAACGGTTTCTTTAATGAGTATGACGGCCTGACGGGAGGAATCCAGGCCATTGGCGTAAAGATTGACGATGCGGAGCGCAAGGTAGTATGTACGCTGGAACAGGAAGACATAAAGGCGAATCTGGAACTGCTGCACTCCTGGTATATGGACGGCATTATCAATCCCGATGCCAATGTAGTGGCGGAAGACAGCAAAGGCAATGTATTTGGCAACGCACAGGGATGGCCCAGCGCAGTGGTACAGTGGCAGACTCTGCAGGGCGTGGAAAAGTATGACGCGGTTAAGGTATTTGGGCCTTTGTATACGACAGAAACAATTCAGGGATCTATGAATGCGGTTTCCGTTAACTCCAATTACAAGGAAGAAGCGCTTAAGGTATTGCAACTGATCAATACGGATTCCAAGTTCCGTGATATGTGCGCATTCGGCGTAGAGGGAAATCACTTTGAGTATCTGGAAGACGGCACCGTTAAGCGTCTGCGGGATGACTGGACATGGCCTGCTTACACACAGGGAACTTTCTTTGTGATGAGCAATCAGGAAGGCTCCGACCCGAATCAGTGGGATGAGGTTAGGAAGCAGAATGAAGAGGCAACAGCGTCCACTTGTCTGGGATTTGCGCTTGATGTTACCAATATCCAAAATGAGGTATCCAATGTCAATACGGTATGGGATAAGTATAAATTCGACATGCTGACGGGAGCATCCGACCCGGCTGACGCAGTTCCCAAATGTATCGAAGAATTGAAGGCGGCAGGCCTTGACACCATTATAGCGGAAGCACAGAAGCAGATTGACGAATTCTTTAAATAAAGAGAATACCAAAATACAACCCCCGGGCAGGAATGCTGCCCGGGGTTTTTTGAGATTATACTTGCCCCTCTAAACCAGAGTCTTTATAATAAGATTGGGAGAGATAAAATTTGCGGAGGAAACAGAGGTTAGGGAATGGACAGGAATCGGCCCGTTTTTCTTGGATATAGGATTTACAGAATAAAGTTTATAAAGATTGTGGGCTTTGTGTTTCTCATAAGCGCTCTGGTTTTTTTGGGGGTAATGATATTTCTGTTAAATACGTGGATGAATGATCTGTGGCAGCAGGCCCAGGATGCGTTTATGGAACGGGAAAAAAGGCTTGGGAGCATCCGGATGCGAGTGACGGATTATACCAACGGTATGTATGAGGATCCCAAACTGATGGAGGATACAAAGGCTCTGTTTGAAGCGCATGACGAGATGGAGTATATCCGGATACGCAGGAATAACAGCTTGAGCAGCAGCACACAGATCGGATACCTGCCGGCGAATATTAAGAAGAAGCTTTTAGACAGCCAGAACCAGATAGCGGCAGTGACTTTGGAGTCAGATAGCGGAGTGAAGGTTTTGTGGATGGAGTATGGCAACATCAGGTTTGAATATGGGGCGGAAGAGGCGGAAGGATTTATGTCGCAGTATGGCAGCGGGGATATTATGGTGGCTGACTGTGCAATCCGTAATCCCAAACACATGGATCAGACCCTGGGCAGGCTGAGCTTTTGGGTTCATAGCTGGGATATTTACGATAAAAATACGGTTCCGGCGAAATGGGAACTTGTAGACGAGAGTGGCCGTTTTCTTCTGGGCAATATGCCGGCAGATCAGGCCGGACAGATATACAGGGAGCTGGCAGGGGAGGAGCGCCAGTCGGGATGGATGTTGGGGCAAAAGGGAATGCCCGTCTTTTTTGTGAAGCAGGTTTCCGGTGAGAACGGGCACTTCTTTCTTGTGACAAAGGATATAAGTTCGGTTTTAGCCGATAACCGCTACACGGTGGCTGTCATGGTTGTTGCTTTTGTGATGGTGGCCCTGGGAGTGCTGGCATGTTTTTATGGGGGAATCCAATCCGAGGCGGTTTTTATGTCCATCATCATGGATCTGTTATCTTCTATGGAGCATGGCGATTTTAACAGGATGGAGGAATTAGGGCTTCCCGTCAGGCACAGGCAAAACGAATATTTGATTATTGCGGAGACCTTAAAAGATGTTGGAATGAAGCTGAAGGGGTATATCGAGACAGAGTATGTTCTGAAGCTGAAGGAGCAGGAAAGCCAGATGCGCGCCCTGCAGCATCAGATCAACCCCCATTTTTTGTATAATTCGCTGGAAATGCTGCAGTCAAAGGCATTGGTGCAGGGAGACCGGGATATGGCGGAGGCGATTTCGATGTTGGGCGCGCTGTACCGTGCAAGGGCCAATAAGGCGGACGCCATCCCATTAAAGGAGGAATTTTCTTCTCTTGAGATGTATCTGAAAATTATGGCTCTGCGCTTCGGGAACAGTTTTGTTTACCAGATGGAAATGGATGAAGGGATCGGGGAAATCCTGACAGTTAATTTCTGGATGCAGCCCCTGGCGGAAAATTTTTTTGCCCATGGCTTCCGGCAGGAAAATGACTACAATCTGCTGATTGTAAACGGCATTGCAAAGGATGACGGCGCAGAGATTTTGATCATGGACAATGGAAGCGGCGCGGATCCCGCAAGGCTTACGGAAATCCGGCAAAATATGATGGAAGGGAACGATGAAGCGGGGGCGGATATTGGCCTGCGCAATGTTTATATGCGGCTGAATTATTTTTACGGGAGCAGGTTTACGATGGACGTGGACAACAGTGCGGAAGGCGGATTCTGCATCTCTATTTTTATACCCTCTGCACGCCTCGGTACACGTACCGGTCAATAGTTTGAGACTCTGCTTCCAGGCTTATGGTGGGAAAGGCGAAAAATGTACACATTAATGATCGTGGATGATGAATCGGCTATTTTGGAAGGGCTCAGCAGGCTGCTGGACTGGAAGGCTCTGGGTTTTGGGCAGATCAGGACGGCAAGGAGCGGCTTTGAGGTGATTTCCCATGTTGTGGACTGGAAACCGGACATTTGCCTGATGGATGTCTGCATCGGCAGTGAATATGGCTATGAGCTGATCAACCGTTTGGGCGAGATGGGAATACGGTCAAATTATATCATGATGAGTGGTTATGATGAGTTTACCTACGCCTGTGAGGCCCTGCGCTGCGGCGCGCTGGACTACCTGCTAAAGCCGATTGACGGAGGAAAGCTGCAAAAAAGAATCCGGCAGATAATTGTGGAAAAGCTTCACGGAACCGTTCCGGAGGAAACAGGGCCGGAGATGGATCCGGTATTGAAACGCCCTTACCCGGAGCTGTCCCCGCTGATACGCAAAATTGTCATGATGGTGGGAATGGAATATGGACAGCACATTTCCCTGAAAAGTATTGCCGACCGTTTTCGGATGAACCCCACTTACCTGGGCCAGATTTTTATCAAGGAAACCAACATGAAATTTACGGAATACCTGATGGCGTACCGGATGTATGTGGCGCGGGGCCGGATCATGGATACGGATGATAAAATATCCCAGGTGGCCGGTGAGGTTGGGTATACGAACATGAATTACTTTCATCAGCATTTCCACAGCTATTACGGAATATCGCCGCTGAAAATGCGTATGGGGGAAGGGGAAGACGGCGGCAGGCAGGATGAGGAGAAGGGATAAAACAGGCAAGAAATCATGCAAAGATTTTGTGAAAGTCAAATTTAAAAAAGATGATTGACATGCCGGATTTGCCATGGGAAAATTAAGGACAAGAAGCAGCAATTGTTTCTCAAATAAGCGGGAAAGGGGTGTTATCATATGAAGAATCATATTTTTGCAAATGCGGTAGACGGGAGGGTCTGTGTAATATAAGGAGAATCCCCAAAAGAGGAATCCGTTGATGGCCCTCCTTACGATGAAATCTGGCTAAAAATAAGTCTAAGATTTAGAAAATGGAGGATTTTATGTCATTAAACTGGATTAATGTAGAAGAATATTCTTTTAACAGTTTTCTTTTAATGGAGCGTTTTCAACTTAAGTTGCTTGTAAAGATGGCGGAACTGGATCAAAAGCTTTCTGAACAGCTTGGGATTGCGCTGGTGGCAAATCCAGCGGTTCGGTGGTATTTTTTACACAAATGTCCTGAGTGCAGCATGATGGTTGAGGGCTTGGTTCAGAAATATCCTGGAGAGATGAATGCTCAGGAAATCAGGGCTGCGGAGGTGTATGTGCTCTCTTATGTGGAGGATTTTGTCACCTATACGACACCGGAAGTAATGGATGAGAAGTGTGATTTTATTTACGCCTGGGAAAAGGAGCGGCTCTTTGAACTGATAGATTTTCAGGGGAAAACAGTTCTTGATATAGGGAGCGGTTCGGGAAGGTTAGCTTTTGCTGCTGCAGAAAGGGCAAAGGAGGTCTATGCCAGTGAGCCGGTGGATTGTCTGAGAGAATACCTGCGGGATAAGATAAAGCAGGAGAAAATCGAAAATATCAGAGTAGTAGACGGGATGGCGGACAGTCTGGCTTATCCGGATGATACCTTTGATATTGTCATGTCCGGCCATGTGGTTGGAGATGATTATGAATCGGAGCTCTCAGAGATTTTCCGCGTGGTAAAATCCGGCGGCTGGGTGGTTGACTGTCCTGGCGAGGAAAGCCGGAAATGTGAGCCGGATGAGGAGCTGTTGAGGAGAGGCTTTGAAGAATTTCATTATACCAGTTCTCTGGGTGGAGATGTGTATCGCTACAGGAAGCAGATTCTTAAGAGAAATTAACGGAATATAGGAACGAGACTTTACCAGTTGAGTACAAGCTGGGGTGATAAGTTTTTACTCTCATGCCCTGCTTTGGCATTTGCCAAAGCAGGGCATGAGGTATTGTGGGGATGCGTTTCCACTTAGGTATGCATCCCATTCATTTTCACCAATATTGTTTTACCTGTTCGCTGGATTCATTTTCAGACAACTGAAATTTCTCCGCAATCCGTTTTATAGTCTCGGCCAATGAGACTCCCAAATCCTTACACATCAAAATTGCTCCTTTAATTTCGCTTTCTTCTCGCATTTGTTGAATTGCCAAACACATATTCACGTCTCCTTTCCCTTCGGGATATTTCAGTTTGGATCCCGTAACAACATTTATTACTTCAGCTGCCTGTCTTTCCATGCTTTGAAGTTTGATCATTTATTTTCGTTATTTGTTTTCGTTCAGGATATCGAGAAATTCACGAGGAGTTACGACAAATGGTTCCTTCGGAAAATGTTTGATATTGCCTGTGACGAGATATGTGTTATCATCGCGTTTTTCGAGTACTACCTCGTAAAATGGCAGATCCTTCATATCCGGTAGTATGATGCCTGATAGTGATGGGTCAACCAATATACCGTATTTTTCTACAGCAGAGAGCAGGTATCCGATTGTGTTTCCAGAGAATCCAAACTTCTTGCGGGAGAGAACTTCTCTGTATTCTTTTGTGATTACATTGCTATAAACAGGAATGATTTCCCCACGGATCACTTTGCTCACAACCTGAACCGTGGCGGTGTCATCCTTGCTTGAGAGCAATGCGGAAACGAGCACATTTGTATCGATGACTGCGTAGCAGATCATACCTTATAGCTTAGCACGCGCAAGATCAATTTCCTTGTTGATATCATCAAGACTCATATCTGCAACGCCGTTTTCTTTAGCCTGTGCTCGCAGGGCATTGAATGCTTGCATGGCGCCTTCTCTGGTGATATCAGTTTCAGGAGATGATATTTCAAAAGGTATCCTGCGCTGCCTGACAACGGCTCTTGCGAATACATTAATTGCAGTGGTAGCATTCATACCGAAGTCCTGGCATAAGCCGTCAAACTGTTTTTTTAATGTTTCGTCCATGCGGACGCTGAAAGTTGCCTGTGCCATAACCATGCCTCCTTTATATCTTTTCTATAGTATATGCGAAAAAGTTGCAAAAAGTCAATAATAAGAACTTAAATGGTGTGTTTAGGTTCATATTTACCTTCCTTTTTACTTTATACAAGAAAAGTATGGCAAATTTGGAATCTGATTCCAAATTTGCCATATTTCTATATAAGGCTGTACGGTCAGCGTAGGAAGTGTGTAGACTTACCATAAAGAATTTGATACTTTTTTAGTGATAAGCCCCATTAAAAAGTAAGCCGGCATCCTCCCACAGGCAGCAGAGAAGTTTCCGTACTTTGCAGATGCCCGTCGGGAGCGACAATCGTTACAAAGAACTGCTGATTTTCCTGTTTATAGCATCCTTCCTGAGGAGATATGGTCAGCTTTCGGCTTTGTTCCTCCCACAGGAGCCGCACCTGGGCATACTCCCCGGTTTCATAGGCATAGCCGTCGCCCCTGTCCCGATACCAGGTGAATTCTGCATTTTCGCCGCTGTAGATCCGGATTTCAACCGGGTTTTCCTGGCATGCATGCATGGATTTTGGCCCGAAGAGAAGAATGGAACCGGCCCTGGCAAAGAGAGGCAGGGTTTCCAGCGGTGCATTTGCTCTAATCGACGTGCCCCCTTCGTAATACAGGTTGTTCCAAAAGTCATACCAGCCGCTTCCTTCAGGGAGATAGATTTCCCGGCTGACTGCGCCCTTTTCCGTGACCGGGCAGACCATTAAGCTGCCGCCAAAAAGATATTGATCCGCAATTTCCATGCAGCGCCGATCCGAGCGAAAATCCATCCACAGGCTCCGCATGATGGTATATTGATACCGGGTAACCTGCCAGGCCAGCGAATAGATGTAGGGCATAAGCCGGTAGCGCAGCATCAGATACCGATGTAAAATTTTCTCTGCTTCTTCGCCGAAGCGCCAGACCTCCCGGGGGCTTTTGGTTCCATGGGCGCGGAAAACAGGGCAAAAAGTGCCGAACTGAAACCAGCGGACATATAATTCCCGATAATCCGGGGAATCGCAGAGATCGCCCATAAAACCGCCGATGTCTGATGTCCAGTATGGCAGCCCGGATAGCGAATACTGGAGCCCGTCCGCTATTTGTCTTTGGAAGGTCTGCCAGGAATACCAGGTGTCGCCTGACCATACGGCTGTGGCGTATTTTTGGATTCCGGCGAAGCCTGTCCGAGACAGTATAAATACCCGCTTGGAGCTATCTGCCTGGCGCTGGTGCTCGTAAATCCCCCTTGAGTGGGCAAGGGTATAGGCATTGAGCCACCGGGCAGCCCCTCCCCGGCAGGTTTGATACATATGATAGGCTCCCTGAATACTCCACAGGTTCGGCTCGGTGGCGTCCAGCCACCAGGCATCGACTCCCTTTTGAAAGAGATTCTGCTCCATACGGCGCCAGAGGGCGTCCCGCGCCTGGGCATTCCAGGCATCATAGTAATTCCGGCGAAAGCCCTGCAGCGCAGCGGTGTAATCCCCAAGAGCGGCGGATGGCCCGTCATCCATCAGAAAGCCTTCTTTTTTAAATTCCTGATAGGCTTCGTTTTTTTCGCTTTCGCCGAAATTCGGCCATACGCTGACCATAAAGTGAACGTCCTGCTGGTGAAGGGCGTGGGTCACTTCCTCAATATCCTCTGCATATTCCGGAGAAAACTCAAGGGCATTCCATCCAAAATCCCCCCAGTACTGCCAGTCCTGAACAACTGCGTCAATGGGGTGGCCGCGGCGTTTGTGTTCGGCGACGATGTCCAGCACCTCCTGGGCGGTGCGGTAGCACTCCCTGCTCTGCCAATAACCGTAAGCCCATTTGGGAAAAAGGGGGGCATCGCCGGTCAGCCTGCGGTAATTCTGAATAATCTGATCCGCTTCCGGCCCATAGAGCACACAGTAGTCGATGCCGCCTCCCACCTCTGACCAGATAGAGGTCTCTTCCTGCTGATCCGGAGTCTGATAATACAAATTAACGGCTGCATTGACAAAAACAGAGTACTCTTTTCCGGCCTCCAGCCGGATGGAGCCGGTGTAGTAGTTGGCATGCCAGGAAGTACCCCGTTCAATCACAACAGTATCGCCTACCCGAACCACCAGGTTTTCGTATCCCATGTTTTTGGTCAGCTTTTCGATAATCCAGATATACTGACCGGTCTGCCGGGGAACAAAAACAGTTCCGAATGTCTTGGTATATGGATGAAAATCCAGCTTAAGCGGTGTCTTCTTGCGGTTGATTTCCGTCAGGGAACAGTTGTTCCAGAGAAGGCCGTAGCCATTGCCGGAGATCAGAACCGGTACCGCGCTGATAATGTTAAACTGGTTTAGATGGACAAATCGCCCCTTATAGTTACATACACCGTCTGCCTGCTGCCCCAGACCGCCCAGAAGCTCATCCTCATCAGACCAAAAAGACTGCTCCACATGGCCGGTCCAGCCGTTCTCCTGCGAAGTCATGGTGAAACGTGTCTCCTTTTCCCGCAGGATTATTTTGCCAAAGGCACAGTCGCAGAACTGCAGCGTGCTGTCGGCGCGGGAATAAACCGCGCGGATTGCCGGTGTTTCCACGGTGATAAAGTCTGTTGTTTCCTTTACCGACCAATCTTTATATTCCGGCAGAGGGTTTGTCAGGATCAGTTCTTCCGGCGCACTTTGATTGCCCATCTGCCTCTGAACCCGTATGATGCTCTCGCTCAGAATCGAAAGCTTCAACACGCTCTGCTTTCCTTCAATCAAAAGTCCCTGTTTCGTTTTTTTCATGTCTTGCCTCCTCTCATCCCTTGACAGAACCAATCATTACCCCTTTGACAAAATATTTCTGGGCAAACGGGTAAGCGCACAAAATGGGTACGGTTGCCACTACGATCAGAGCGTACTTGAGCACGGCCACGGAATTGAGCATAAGAAGAGCCTGCTCGGGATCTACCAGATCTGACAGATTCATTTCGTTCAGTACCAGAAGCTCCCGCATGATGTTTTGAAGGGGAAGCTTATCCCGGTCATTTAAATAGATCATCGCGTTGAAATAAGCATTCCAGTGGTTCACCGCGGAGAACAGAGTGTTGACTGCAATGATCGCCTTGGAAAGGGGCAGGACAAAGGAAAAGAAATATTTCGTATCATTGCATCCGTCAATGCTGGCCGCCTCCAGCATTTCATAGGGAATGCTCGTCTGGATAAAGGTTCGGGTGACGATCATATTGTATACGGAGAGAGCCCCGGGAAGAACCATAACCCAAAATGTATTCATCAGATGCAGGTTACTGATATTGATATAGGAAGGGATCATGCCTCCGGAAAAGAACATGGTAAAGGTAAAGATCAGCATGAGAAATCCCCTTCCCCTCAGATCCCTCCGGGACAGCGGATAGGCGGTGATCAGGGCCATGGAAACATTGATCAGCGTCCCTACAGCAGTGTAGAGCAGGGTGTTCCAGTAGGCACGCAGGATGTCATTGTTTCTGAAAACGGTTTTATATCCTTCCAGGTTAAGCTCTACCGGCCACAGGATTACTTTTCCGGAGGAAACGGCGTCTCCTGAGGAAAAGGAAGCGGAAAGTACGAAAACCATGGGATAGAGTGCCATGACAAGTAAGACAGACATGATAAAGCCGGAGATGATATAATAAACCAAATCATCTCTGGAAGTAGATATACGGTTTTTAGCGATATTGTTCATAGGTATCCTCCTTACCACAGGCTGGTTTCCCCAAGCTTTTTGGCGGTGTAGTTTACGATTACCAGCAGGGTGAAATTGATCAGTGAATTGAACAGTCCTACCGCCGTTGCATAGGAGAAATCTCCGCCGCTCATCAGACCGACCTTATAAACATAGGTTGAAATCACTTCACTGCTGCTGCGGTTTAAATCATTCTGCAAAAGCAGTACCTTCTCAAAACCAATATTCATGATGTTTCCCGCATTCATGATCAGCATAATGCTTACCGTGGGCAAAATGGCCGGGAGATCGATATAGCGCACCCTCTGGAACCTGCTTGCACCGTCGATCTGTGCGGATTCATGCAGTTCCATATCCACTCCGGAAAGGGCGGCCGTATAAATGATACTTCCCCAGCCCAGTCCCTGCCAGATGCCGGTCCAGACATAGATATGCCTGAAAGCATTTGGATTGCCGAAAATGTCAGGCATGATTTCTCCCGTAAAAACCCGGTAGGCGAGACCAAAAACGCCTGAAAGGGGATTGAAAATCTGCATAACCATCCCGATCATGACGACCACAGAAATAAAATGGGGCATATACAGCACCGTCTGTACAGTCTTTGTAAACCGCTTTCCAGGGAAAGAGTGGAGCAGCAGCGCCAGGATGATCGGAAGGGGAAAGCTGGCAAGGAGCGAATAGAGAGATACGGAGAGGGTATTCCAAAGAATCCTTTTAAAGTCGTGATATTTGAAAAATTTTAGGAAATTTTCCAATCCCACCCACTCGCTGCCCCAGATCCCATATCTGAAATCATAATCTCTGAATGCAATCTGCGCGCCCACCATAGGGATATAGGCGAAAATAATAATGTAGATAACAGGGATTACCAAGAAAAGGTACAAGCGCCATTTGGAAAGATAGTATTTTTTAAATTTGTCAAAGGCCGATTTTTTTTGCATAAATTGGGTCACTCCTTTCTGAAAAAACAGGGAGCGGCATTACCGCTCCCTGAAAAGCTTACTCTGCATTTGCCCGGTCAAATCCGCTTTGCCGCAGTGCGACATATTCATTCAGACCCATTTCATCCAACGTCTGCAGATAGCTGTCCCATTCGTCCAAAGAACGATTCCCTGTGATGAACTCCGCCATGGAGGAGGTCACATATTCGATCATATCCGAATAATCGGTAAGCTTGTCAAGCTCTTCATCGGTGTGGAGGAACTTGGTTACATATTCATCCGGGATTTTGTTGTAGTAAATATCCAGATGTGTCGTATTGTAATTGGTCTTGCTGTCCAAATCCGGATCCTCTTTATAGGCAAAAGACTGATAAAGCGCCTCGCTCAAAGGGGTTGAGTAAGGATGGGAACCCTGCCAGTGTTCATTCTGCGGCTGGCCCCAGATGTCTGTGGAGCCATAAATGGTACCCACATATTTAGCCGGAGAATATTGTTCAAACATCGGTAGATAATCCTTTGTGATTTCAGGGTCGTCTGTCCAGTGAACATCCTTCTGTCCATAGCGTGCGGTCCAGGACTGCTCTTCACCAAAGAACCAGTCTCCGACTCTGAAAGCCAGCTCCGGATCCTCACAGTCTTTCGTGATGTACCAGATACAGCCTGCAGTGCTGGGGCGGTAGGAAACGCCGCAGACACCCTCCGGCCCGGTCAGCGGCTCCAACAGGGCCATGCGTCCTACCACCTCCGGTTCTGAGCCGAACATGCTGGTACTGCCGGCGCAGGTAACGCCAACCACTGCCTCCGCGGCAGTCAACTGAGTTTTGAGCTGCGTACTGTCCTGTGTGAAGCTGAGCGGTGAAAGAAGACCATCCTGTACAAGGTCATGGATATACGTAAGGCCTGCTTTCCACTGGTCTGTGGTAAAGGCTGGCGAGAGCTTACCATTCTCAACGACCATATAATCTGCGCCGGGGGTGGTCTGAATGAAAGCGTTCATAAGGAAGGTGGTGGGGTCAATACCGTAGCCGCTTTTTGCTGACATCATTGGAATTTCATCGGATTTCCCATTGCCATTGGGATCGTTGTTTTTGAAGGCTTCCAGCATTTCACGAAATTCATCGGTTGTCTTTGGCGCTTCCATACCAAGGCTGTCGAGCCATTCCTGATTGACCCAGGCGCGATAGCTTGCTTCATTCCACGGGAAAGGGTTATAGGTAAACAGGCTGTAGTATTTTCCATCGGCAAAGCGGATGGAATTCATAATGGTATCACGCTCTTCATCAAACCGTGAGGAATTAATGTTGACGGCAATTTCAGGATCCGCATAATAATCGGTGAGGTCTACAAAAATTCCTTTTGAAGCATAATCCTGGGCGACCGTGTCTGACAGACTCATACATAAAACGTCCGGGAGCTCTGCATTGGAGCTGACCCAGAGAGAAACCTTGGTGTTGGCATCCTCCGATGTGGCAGGCAGAAGGACGAACTCAAGGTCAACGTTCATTTCCTCCTCCAGCCATTTGGTCAGGTAGTTGGTTTCATAATCCTCCACGTTTGCATTCTGAGGGATGGCGATAGAAAGTGTCCTGGTCTCTCCAGCGCCGTTGTCTTCATTGGAAGAAGATGTGGCTGACGAGTCGGCCTGTGCAGAAGCAGCCGGGCTTTGGTCAGCGGCCTCCTTTGTGCTGCCGCATCCCATAGCGCCGCATGCCAATATGGTTGACAGCATACAGACTAACCACTTTTTTCCAGTTCTCATAATTCTTCTTTTCATGATATACTCCTTTCTTGCTTATGGTAAAAACACATCCGAATCAAATTTATCCGGCCTGCTATCTGTATATCAAAAGAAGAAAACATGTTCAACTGGCAATCCTTGCCGGGACTTCCAACTCCCGGTTTTGTGCGGCTTCCATTTTCTGCCGGACTGTCAAATCAGGATGGAGTGCCGTTTTCCGCCTGTTTTTTGGCTTTCCAGGCGGTCGGCGTCATTCCATGGGATTTTAGAAAATTTCGGTAGAAGGTATTTTCGCTGCCAAATCCGCATTGCTGGTAAATCTGAATATTGGTGAGCTCGGTGGAAAGAAGGAGTGACTCTGCTTTCCGGATACGCAGGTTTTCCACATATTTTCCAAAGGTCATACCGGAAGCCCCTTTTACTACATTGTACAGGTACTTTTCCGAAACGAGGAAAGCCTCCGCAACCTGAGCGGAAGTCATGGAAGGGTCTGTAAAATGTCCGTCAATATAGCCGATAATTTTCCGGACATTGGCATCGTTGTAGCTTCTGCGATTTTTTTCCACAATTTCGCACAGGCGCAGGCAAAGGCTTCTGTAGTCTTTACTGATCTGCTCCACCGTATAGCCGGGGATATACTGAGGGAAGGCCGGGGCATTATCCTCATTGGTATCTTCATTGGAAAGAATCAAAATATAGGCGCTGTAGACCGGCTCCCGCAAAGCGAAAAAGAACTGCATAGTTTCCTGGTCGTTCTGCGGCAAATGGCACAGTTCTTTGTCCAGATCGTCAAAAAAGTCCAGAATCTCTTTTTTATTTCCGCGAATCAAATGATCGTAGCAATACTGATATTTGACGCTCTCAAAAGAATTTTTCAGTGCCGCTGTCTGCGGGGGCGCATATTGGTAAACCTCTCCCGAATGGATCTGATTTTCCAGCGAGAGGGCATTTTTCGCCTGCAGATAGGCCGTGCGGATGTTGGCCAGATTATACGCCGGTTTACTGATGCCTGCACAGACAGTAGTATTCCACTCTTCCAATTCGAGCTGGTCGTTGAGTATCTTCA
Organism: uncultured Lachnospiraceae bacterium; assembly: GCA_949949005.1. Classification (GTDB taxonomy): domain Bacteria; phylum Bacillota; class Clostridia; order Lachnospirales; family Lachnospiraceae; genus Suilimivivens. The sequence continues at coordinate 109,715 of CATLHM010000006.1, read as the reverse complement.
TTGCGCCGAGCAGCCGGCTGCGCACGCGGTTTAACGATACCGGTTCATCCGGCCGGAGGGAAAGGACGCAGGCAAGCTCCGTTGGGGCCATGACCAAAAAACAACTGTAGTAATAAGGCAGAAGGGCTTCTCTGTTCATAATTTCTTCCGTCATGACATAAAGCTGCTGCTGTTCCATCGGGCTTAGACTTTCGCCTGCCGTATAATAAGAAAAGATGGTTACGCAGAAAAACTGGAAATGTCCGTTTAAGCTTTCCAGAAAATCCGACTGCTCCTTTACCGCATAGCTGCCGCGCATGATCAGGCTTTCCAGAATGCCCGCCTCAATCTGATGGCTCAGGACATTGATCTGTTCCTGTTTTTCCTGATTGCTCCGGTTTAGATTTTCAAAGGCATGATTGATGAAGGAATACTCATCCTTTGTATATTCTGTGTCTGTGGACAGGGTTGCAGCCTCAATAATGGGGGCGATCGACCGGGTCTCTCTGAGGGAGAACACCAATGACAGGATGATAATCACACACAGCCCGGCTCCGATATAGAAAGAAACCCACCCCACCATAGTTTTCTGGACGTGCTGTTCAATGACGGAATCGGACATGCCGCAGACCATCCGTAATTCCCACAATTCGCTGCTTCTCTCAAAAAGCTGGAAATGCTTTCCGTCCAGCAGTATATCCCCCATCCCCTGAGTAAAGGCAGGATTCGAGCCTGCAGGAAGATTATACTGATACAAAATCCGGTCATTCTGATCTGTGATGCAGACAAAAGTGTCCTCGACCAGATCGGCTTTCAGCAGTTTGTCAATCATCTGTGTACAGTCGATCATGGTAACCAGCCGGCATTTATCGTTAGGTATGCTGTTATGCATACTGTTGATGATGAAGACGATGCCGGTTCCGCTGTAGGTAAAATCCGGGTTTATAAATTCTAAATTGGGAAGGAGCTGGTAGCTGGAGGTATTGTCAAACAGGGCGTCATGCCAGGCTTTTGCGCCTTCTTCTGCAAACTCCAGCGGAAAGGGCATTAATTTAGCGTAGTTGTCCGTACATCCGCGGTTTGAGATAAAAACAGGTGTATCCCTGAATACGAGATAGGACATCATATCCAGATCAAAAATGATGCTTAGCTGGGAGAGCTTTGTCTGTAATCTGGAAAGGTAGACATACTGATCCACCGGAATTTCCCCTTTATTTTTGATGAGCTTCTGAAAGGATTCCTCTGAGGAGAGAATGTTCATCATCTGATGCGCTTTGTTGAAGTCGTGTTCCATCATATCAATGCTTTCCTGAATATCCCAAGTCAGATTTTGCTCCACAATATTCCGAATGTAGGATTTGGATACATGGATCACAGGAATAAGCATTCCGATCAGGCAGCACAACAGAAACAGCCATTTATAAAGTCTTTTGATAAACAGTCCATAGAATTTTCGGTTCATTTCATCCTCCTTCAAAAGCTGACGGCAGCTATACATAGTATAGTATCAAAAAAGCAAAGGGGTGGAAAGCTATATTTCATGCAAGTGATGCCTGTGAAGCAGGAGAAAGGGGAGGAGGCATCGGATAAGATAATGCCCAATTTTCAAGCAATAAAACTATGCACAATGATGAATTTACCCCCATTTGGAAACATCCGGTTGACGAACCCTGTTAGGGACGGTAAGGTTAATATAGATTTTTATTTTTTGCGTTCGTTGCCTACAGCGGACAGGGCCTTGAAACGAAGAACAGAGCAATGACAGGAGGTATGGGAATATGGGGAAAGAAAAACAGGGATCGGAACACTTGGCGGAAAGCCTTCATGATGAGGAAAAAATCATAGAACATAAAAACCCGCTGCTTCGGGAGACGGACAAAACCAACCAGTTTATCACCATCGGAGAGATCATGCTCAGGCTGACCCCTCCCAACTACGAGAAGATCCGCATGGCTTCCAGCTTTGAGGCCAGCTATGGCGGGAGCGAGGCCAATATCGCTTTGGCCCTTGCCAATCTGGGGATTGACAGCACCTTTTTTACAGTGATTCCCAATAACAGCCTGGGAAAAAGCGCCATCCGTATGCTGCGGAGCAACGACGTCCACTGCACGCCTGTGATCTTAAGTACGCCGGAGCAGACGCCTACCCACCGCATGGGGAGCTATTATCTGGAAACAGGGTTTGGGATCCGGGCCAGCAAGGTCATCTATGACCGGAAGCACAGCGCCATCTCGGAGTTTGATTTTGATACCGTTGATCTGGACAGTCTTTTGGAGGGCTACACCTGGCTGCACCTGAGCGGGATTACCCCGGCTCTTTCCAAGGGGTGCCAGAAGCTGATCTTAAACAGCCTGAAAATCGCACAGAAGAAGAAAATCACGGTGAGCTTTGACGGGAATTTCCGCAGCACCCTCTGGAGTTGGGAGGAGGCCAGGGATTTCTGTACCCAGTGCCTTCCCTATGTGAATGTGCTGATGGGAATCGAGCCCTACCATCTCTGGAAGGATGAGGACGACCACGGCAAGGGGGATATCAAGGACGGCGTTCCCCTTCAGCCCAGCTACGAGCAGCAGGACGAGATTTTCCAGGCGTTCATAGACCGGTACCCGAATCTCACCTGCATTGCCCGGCATGTGCGCTATGCCCACAGCGGAAGCGAAAACAGTCTGAAGGCCTTCATGTGGTATGAGGGGCACACCTTTGAGAGCAAGCTTTTCACCTTCAATATCTTAGACCGGGTAGGGGGCGGGGACGCCTTTGCCAGCGGCCTGATCTATGCCATCATGAACCATTATAAGCCCATGGATATTGTGAACTTTGCGGTGGCAAGCAGCGCTATCAAGCATACCATCCGGGGGGATGCCAATATTACGGATGATGCGGCGGCAATCCGCAATCTGATGAATATGAATTATGATATTAAGAGATAAATTGTTTTGAATGGAAAGGTTTGGCTATGGATGGCAAAGCGTTTGTAAATATTGGAGAGCAGCGGTTTGACAGGCTGATTGAAGAAAAGAAATTTTATATAGATAAGACGGATTTCATCCGCGAATGGTGGGAGACAGGCTCAACGGTGACACTCCTCACGCGTCCCCGGAGGTTTGGCAAAACCCTTAACATGAGTATGGTGGAATGCTTTTTTTCCAATCAATATGCGGGCAGGGGGGATTTGTTTGAAGGGCTCTCTATCTGGAAAGAAAAATCCCCTGACGGAGACTATAAATACAGGAAGCTACAGGGAACTTATCCGGTGATTTTTTTAAGCTTTGCCCAGATAAAAGCATCGGACTATCAGAAAATGGCATATAAGATTACGAAGGTGATTGCGGACTTATACGAACGGAACAGTGACCTGCTTGCGGGAAATCTGCTGAGCGAGAATGAGAAGCAGTATTATAAAAGTATAAAACCCGGAATGGGTGAGGAAATAGCCACAGACGCGATAGGCTCCATGTCAAATTTTTTGCGGCGGCGCTATGGCAGGGACGTGATCATTATTCTGGATGAGTATGACACGCCTATGCAGGAAGCGTGGACTTCTGGGTATTGGGAGGAAGCGGCGGCGTTTTTTGGCAGCCTTTTTAACAGTACCTTCAAAACCAATCCTTATCTTTACCGGGGGCTGATCACCGGGGTCACCAGAATATCAAAGGAGAGTATTTTTTCCGGACTGAACAATTTGGATGTGGTCACCACGACCTCCGATGAGTATGCCACGGCCTTTGGATTTACGCAGGAAGAAGTGTTCGCGGCCCTTGACGCCTTGGGCTATGGCAGTGAGAAGCAGGAAGTGAAAAGATGGTATGACGGTTTTACATTTGGTACCCACACCGATATTTACAATCCATGGTCCATTGCCTCTTTTATCAGGAAAAATGGAAAATACGATGCATATTGGGCCAATACCAGCTCTAACGGCCTTGTAAATACGTTGATTCAGGGCGGGAACCCAGAGCTTAAGCAGGATATGGAAAGGCTTTTGCAGGGAAAAGAAATTCAGGCCCAGATTGATGAGCAGATTGCCTTTCATCAGTTAAGCGGCAGTGCCGATGCGGTATGGAGCCTTTTGCTGGCAACAGGATATTTAAAGGTACAGGGGCTTAAGCAGGTGGGGGAATTGAAAAAGAAAGTGTATACCCTGGCAATCACCAATGGGGAAGTGCGGAGCATGTTTTCGGATATGGTGAGAGGGTGGTTTGGCGGGAGCGCAGAGCCTGCCTACAACAACTTTATAAAAGCCCTCCTTCTGAACGACTTAGACGCCATGAATGACTTTATGAATAAGGTGGCGCTTCACAGTTTTTCCAGCTTTGATCTTGCAAAAAGTGTCTCGGATGATGATGCGCCAGAGCGTTTTTATCACGGCTTTGTGCTGGGGCTTATGGTGGAGCTCTCAGGCAGGTTTGCCATAACGTCCAACAGGGAGAGCGGGTTTGGGCGTTACGATGTGATGCTCACACCCCTTGACCGGGAAAAGGATGACGCCTATCTCATTGAGTTTAAGGTGCATAAGCCCCTGAAAGAGAAAAATCTTGCTCAGACGGTGGCAAACGCCCTTGAACAGATTGACCGGAAGCAATACGAGGCCGAGCTGGCCGCAAAGGGCTTTGCGGCGGAAAAAATACGGAAGTATGGTTTTGCATTCAGGGGAAAGGAATGTCTGATCGGGTAGGAGCCGAAATAGTCTTAAAAGAGTCACGCAAAAATTTCCTTGGAAAAGCCCGCCGAATGCGCTATACTAAAGCGAACATATAAAACGGCAGAATAATTTGCCATTTCCTATACAGAGAAATGATTTTTGCATGTTACCGAGCACGGAGGAGAAGAAGATGGATTACGCAAAAGAATCACTGAAAATGCATTATGAATTGAAGGGAAAAATTGAGATGGTTTCGCGGGCTAAAGTGGATTCCAAGGAAGCGCTGAGCCTGGCCTACACGCCGGGAGTAGCTACCGCCTGCCTGGAGATTCAAAAAGATATAAATAAGAGCTATGAGCTTACCAGGCGCTGGAACACGGTGGCGGTGGTCACGGACGGGACGGCGGTGCTTGGCCTGGGAGATATTGGCCCGGAGGCCGGGATGCCTGTTATGGAAGGAAAATGTGTGCTGTTCAAGGAGTTCGGCGGCGTGGACGCCATCCCTCTTTGCGCGCGCAGCAAGGATGTGGACGAGATCGTCAATACGGTCCGGCTGCTGGCAGGAAGCTTTGGCGGGGTAAATTTAGAGGACATTTCCGCGCCCCGGTGCTTTGAGATAGAGCGCAGGTTAAAGGAGTGCTGCGATATTCCGATTTTCCATGACGACCAGCACGGGACGGCGGTGATTACCCTGGCGGGCATCATCAATGCGCTGAAGCTTGTGGGAAAGAAGCTGGAGGAGGTCAAGATCGTCACCTCGGGAGCCGGGGCTGCCGGGATCGCCATCATCCGCCTTTTGATGTCCATGGGGCTGCGCAATGTAATTATGACAGACCGTCAGGGCGCAATCTATGAAGGGCGCGAGAACTTGAACGCCATCAAGGAGGAAATGGCCCGTATCACCAATTTTGAGCATGCAAAGGGTAGCCTTGCGGAGGTAATCAAGGGAGCGGACATTTTTATCGGCGTATCGGCGCCGGGAACCTTGACCGGGGAAATGGTAAAGACCATGGCGAAAGACCCGATTATTTTTGCCTGCGCCAATCCGGTTCCGGAGATTTTTCCGGAGGAAGCCAAGGCGGCCGGGGCGGCTGTTGTGAGCACGGGGCGTTCGGACTATCCAAACCAGGTGAACAATGTGCTGTGCTTCCCAGGGATATTCCGTGGAGCCCTGGATATTCGCGCCACCGATATTAATGATGAGATGAAGGTGGCGGCAGCCCATGCCATTGCCTCTCTGGTAAGCGATGAGGAATTGAACGCGGATTACATTCTTCCGGCGGCATTTGATGAGAGAGTGAGAGACGCCGTGGCAAAGGCGGTGGCCGAGGCAGGCCGAAAGAGCGGCGTGGCAAGGATCTGACCGGGCCAGGGGGAAAATGATTGGCAAGGGATAAATGAGGAAAAAGACAGACAGCAATAGAAAATGAGGAAGAAAACAAACAGTAATGAAAGATGAGACGGTAGCGGTTCGCGAGGCGGTAACGGAGCAAGAGACATCCCTTTTTTGGAGAGAGCTCCGCAATTATCAGGAGAGGGATATTTTTCCTGATGTGGGCCAGGAGGACAGGGAGTACTTTTCGGGACAGGAATATTATAATGAGATCCAAAAGCTGCATGAACGGAAGCAGAACCGTTGCCGCTATCTGTTTTTTCAGGATAAAGGGACGGAATTTGAGGGGACATATGGCATCCAGGGCAGTCCGGATCAGGTTCCGTCTGCCCTGGCGGAAACGAAGGATGTTCAGCCAGGCCAGAACATCGTCGGGATTGCGTTGACAGTGATCTACGACCAGGAGGACGGAAAATGCTTTCTCTTAGAGTTCTGCGTTCTTCCAGAGTTTCGGGGAGGCGGTATGGGAAGGAACTGCGCAAAGGCTTTCCTTGCCTGGGCGAAAGAGCAGGGAGCCGCCTATGTGGAACTCAACTATGGGGGCCTGGAGAACAGAGAGCGGTTCTGGAAGAGTATGGGCTTTTTTCCCAATGGAAGGGATGAATGGGGCGAGCCGCAGATGCTTCTGCCGCCCACAGAGGATTGCCCGGTTACGGTGGAGATTCTTAAGGATCCGAAGGACTGGCAGCTCATGAAGCTGGAAAACGGCTATCTGGCCGAAATCGGGGAGGAAATGCTCTCGGATGAGAAAAAGGAACGGCTGGAGAGGGCGGTTGCCGAAGAACAAATAGTGTTCTTTTTGGCCAGGCGTGGATACCGGGCGGTTGGGATGTGCTCGGTGAGTCTGTGCTTCTCCACCTTTGCGTGCAGGGAGACAGGGAGCTTTGAGGATTTTTATGTGGAGCCGGTTTTCAGAAGGAAAGGGATCGGGAGAATGCTGGCACATGCGGCTCAGGACTGGTGCCGCGCTCAGAAAGTGAGCAGCCTTAGCGTGTGCTGCGCTCCCTGCGATGAGGAAATGTATCAGGCTCTGGGATTTACTATCAGGCTTGGGGCAAGTTATGTGTTTTTGAGTTAAAAAATACAGGAAACGACGGAATGAAATTTATGGAGTTTTCCTTATCTGTATAAACGATCCCGTACATGATTCCGAAGGAAAAGTAGATTTCATATGGACCCACCTCGGAAGAAAAAAGACTGATCTCGACCACTTCGTCGAATACTTCGCAAATTTCCAGATAGGTATTTTTATAGTGCCTTTGTGATTCGGAAAAAGTACTTGTAACATCTACCCATTGATTCATGTTTGTCCTCCGTTGTTTTTATTATTACCTGTTATTATCATTATCGGGAAAGGATCGATCAATTTGACGGCTTCCTGCAAATCTGTGCTGAAATCCGCCAAATCCTCATACTCCTGTCTTAGGCCTGATCGACATTCAGCTTCTTTTCCATAATTTCATAAACCAGCTTTACATCATTTTCCAGTTCACAAACCCCATGCCCTACGGTCTGGTAGCCCCTGTGTTCATACAAAAACACTGCCGGGAGGGAAGCATCCAGAACGGCCGTATCATGCTTTTTCCGGATTTCGTCTTCCAGATGGCTCAAAATCTGTGAACCGCATCCCTGCCCCTGATACCCGGGCAGCACATAGAGCCCTGTAATATGGTTGTTATCATAACAGCCTGTTCCCACAACAACACCGCCTGCCACCAGCACGCCCATATTTCCGGAGGCGATACCTTCCAGAATGTGTTCCCTGCTGTGAAGCCTGCAAAAGAAATCGGCCACCTGGGCAGGATAGTACTTGGGGTATACTGTTTTGATGGTTGTATGCAAAACGTTGTAAATTTCATCCGCCATGTCGAAGGCTGCCGTCCTGTATTCCATATTTATGATTCCTCCTAATACTGTTTTTGTGCTGCCTGTGTATGCCAATATGCCCGATACCTAAAATAAGCGTGGCGATCAGCATACATCCCACTTTTCCATACACTCCCAACATAAAAAACGCAATAACCGGCAGGGTTGCCCCGGCAAGGGGGATGCCTAAAAAGCTGCTGTAAAAGTCCGATAATTTGCGTTTGCTCCGAAAATAACGTACCCACCATGCTTCATACATTATCATGAAAAGGAAGGCCGCAATCAGCCATAGAGACCAAAGCGTCCATTTATGTATGTTGAAATCAGAAAACGCCAAAGAACAGCAACAGGTCAGCGCTTCCCCCAGTCTTTCAAGGAACAGCAAAATTTTATTTTCCTTTTCAGATGTATAGCCCTGTGGCTTTCTTTTTGACCATATGATATTGGGGATAAATAACATCAACAAAAAAAGAAATCCTGTATAGGAAAATCCTAAATTTCCAAACATATGAACCTCCCTGCTGCCGTAAATAGAAGCACTATCAATATACTGCATATGACATGAAAAGTCCAGGGGTGTTGGACGCGGTTCTTGCTTTCCCAGACTATGTGTGGGTGTTCACATATACATCAAAACCATTCCCCGTATCCCATTTTAATCAGATTATCCCGGGAAATCGCCAGAGACTCATATACGTTGCGGCCATAGGTATTATCCTGCTCAATCATAAAATATTCGCTGCCGCTTTCCAGGCCGGCCTGGATAATGGCCGGCATATCCAGCGTGCCTTCGCCGACTTCCGCAAATTCCTCAACTGCGCCGAATACCAGATAGCCCATCGAAAGATCATATTTTTCGGGGAAACCAACCCTGTAGTCTTTCAGGTGTTGCATGCGCACACGTCCTTTAAAGCTGTGCAGATAATCTACGGGATTGACCCCGCCGCGCCACATCCAGTGGCTGTCAAGCTCAAATCCAAGATATTTGGTCTGCTCCATCATATGCGTCAGGATCGGCTTTTTCTTCCACAGGGCAAATTCAAAATTGTGCGCATGATAATACAGGTCAATGCCATGCTCGTGCAGTCTCTGTGCGTATTCGTCCAGTTTCTGAGCCATCTCGATAAAACCCTCGAAAGAGGTGGCATAAGAGAATTGAAGCATTCCAATGCGGAGAATCGTACACCCAACTGCTTTGCAATCAGCCACAATTTTATCAAAGTCATCCCGCAGGGTGTCAAATGCGCTGCCCATATCAATGCCGAAGGGTTCTATGGCGCAGGACATGGCGGCAATATCCATGCCAAACTCCTTGCAGGCACGCTGCATCTGGCAAACCGTATCGGGTGTCATTGCGATCTGGGAGACTTCCACTGCATGGAATCCCATTTCACTCAATTTCTTCAGAACCTCGTACATACCGTGCTCGGCGATTTCAGCTTTCAGCATCATCATTTGTACTCCAATCGTTCCTTTTTTCATACCTTCTTCCATTTTTGCCTCATCCTTTCTGTTTCTTTTTTTATCATCATATTGTATTTTCTGGCACTTTTCTGTATCACATGATACAATGAAAAGAAAAAGGAGAGCTTCGGGTATGAAGGAAATTCAGGACAAGGCCCTGCTGACCCACTATCTACAGCAGTTTCACATAGAATCATTTTTTGATACACCTGGTCTTCCCTTTCATGTGTACGAATATGAGACAGGAGAATTCCTGAATACGATTCATTCTCCAAAAGATTATCTGAAGTTTATCGTGGAAGGCTCGTTTAAAATTTATGAAATATGTTCGGACGGCAGCTATTATTTCCTGGCAGAGAGCAGAAATCATTTTGAGGTATTGGGGGATTTGGAATTTTGTGGTTATCAGGAGGATAACCATTTTCAGGAGGTTCTGGAACGTATACGGACAGTCGAACTCCCCCTTCTTAACATCCGGGAATGTCTCTGGCAGGATAACCGCTTTTTACAGCATCTCATCCGCTATATTTGTAAAAAAGTAACAGTGACAGACCACTTTCATGCGAGCCTGCGAAATGGCAGCCTGGAGGATGTCCTGCTCTATTATATGCGGGCAGATTGCCCGGATCATAGAATCACTTCTGTGGAGGATACGGCATTCCGGCTCAGCTATAGCCGCAGTCAGCTTCAACGCATCCTCAGGAAGCTGACCGCACAGGGTATTCTGGAAAAAGAGGGTCGTGGAACTTACCGGTTGGTCTAAAGAAATTATTATTCAAAGCTTTGAAAGGAACATATTTTAATGAATTTATCTATTATAGGCAAAGCAGACGGCCCCACTTCCATATTTTTGGCAGGCAGGTTTGGAAATCTGTTCATGATTCCGGCATTTTTGATCATGGTATTTTTTTATGGAATCTATTTTGCAAAACAGATTTCCGCAAAGCGCCAGGGAATCCGAACCAATCAGCTCGGACGCAGAAAAGAAAAATCTGTCCGGATCAGGGAGTTTATCTTGACGGCGGCTACGGTTTTCATAGTGCCGGCGCAGGTAGTTTCTATCCTGTTTGGCTTAAGCCGGATGCCCTCGGCCCTGAGGGTGGCGGGGATTGTATTGGGGATATTAGGCGATCTCATTTTTCTGACTGCGGTTCTGACTATGAAAAGCAGTTGGCGGGCGGGAATACCGGTTAATGAGAAGACAGAGTTTGTCTCCCGCGGTATTTACCGTTATAGCCGAAACCCGGCCTTTGTGGGATTTGACCTGATGTATATGGGGATTCTGATGATGTATTTCAACCTGGGGCTGCTTGTGATTACAGTTTGGGCGGCAGGGATGCTGCATCTGCAGATCCTTCAGGAGGAGAGGTATCTGCAGGCAGTATTTGGAGAGGAATATCTTGCCTACAAAATGTGTACCTGCCGGTATCTTGGCAGGAAAAAGCAGCAGAGGGTTAATCCCTCATGAAACAGATAAAAGGAGTCACAGGCCATGTCAAATACAACCAAACTGGCGCTGGAAGCGTCTCTTAAGAATCTTTTGTTACATAAATCCATCGACAAGATCACCATAGCAGATCTGACTGCGGACTGCGGTATCAGCCGGATGTCCTTTTATTATCACTTTAAGGATATTTACGATCTGGTGGAGTGGGTATGCATGGAGGATGGAAAACGGGCGCTGCAGGGGAAAAAGACCTACGATACCTGGCAGGAGGGAATGCAGCAGATCTTTGAGGCAGTGATGGAGAACAAGCCTTTTATTCTCAATGTGTATCGGGGCGTCGGCAGGGAAAAGGTTGAAAATTTCCTGTATCAGCTTACCTTTGAGCTGATACAGGGTGTAGTGGAGGAAAAGTGCGCAGAAAGCGTCCTTTCCGGGGAGGATAAAGCATTCATTGCCGGATTTTACAAATTCGGCTTTGTGGGGCTTATGCTTGACTGGATTGGCCGTGGCATGAAAGAGGATTATGAGGAAATTATGCGTAAGCTGTGCCTAACCGTTCACGGGAATATCGCCAACTCCATTCATAATTTTGAGCAACACCAACATCTGTCCGCAAGATCACCGGGTGCGGATCTTCCTTAACAGGACGCTGTATAATCCAAACGCTATGAGAAAAATGCAGCACAACGGGCAGAGTGTTTGGATAGAAAATTCCCAATTTATCATGTCATTGCCTCCTGAAAGGGGTTTATCCCCTCATTTGAAAAATAAGCCTCTAAGGCTGGTTCAATAAAGGCGTTCACTTTGGCTTGCTTGTGCGTCCACTCCTGGTCAAATTCGTCACGCTGTCCCATTTGTATAAGTTTAGGAAGCATGGCAGCATCCCCGCCGGTGAATTCCATTATCAGGGCCCAGTAATCTTTTGCCAATTGCTGTCCCTGCGGCCCTTCTGCAGGTACAGAGTCTGCTTGAAGCCGAATTGCCTCGTCCTGCAGACGCAAAAACCGCTGCAAAAATACAATACCGCTTTCTTTGTCGAACCGGTTGCGGATGTGATCCAGTGTTTCGCTGTCAAAATGCTTAATTAGCCAGTAGAAACTGTTCTTCATTTCCAGATTAACGATGATGTCTGCATACTTTTTGAAATCTACCGACTGCATTTCCAGCACTTCGGCCTTCAGCGCCTCAATTTTTGAGAGTGATTCTGTCAGGCTTGCAATTTTTTCCCGGACAACAGCCGCTTGCTCGGACAGGATCTGTGCCACGTCTGCCGGGGTATCCAGAGTAATCAACCTATCTCTGATGTCATCCAGGGAAAAACCCAGATGCTTTAGGGATAGTATCTGGTGGAGTTTGATGACATCTTTATCTGTATAGAGCCTGCGGCCGCCTTCACTTACAGCCGAAGGCGAAAGCAGTCCTTCCCTGTCATAATGCTGCAGGGTTCTGACGGTTACTCCCATTTTCTTTGCAACTTCGCCTGTGGTCATATACCCCTGTGGAATTGCCTTGTATTTATCCATGTTCAAAACTCACCTCCTACGGGTAGTATACTTCATTACCCTGCGTCATAAGCAAGGCTTTTTTCGAAACATAAAGATGTGTGGAAACGTTTAGCATCCGATGTTTTTTTAGGCCATAAAAAATAAGGGAGACGTAGGCTTTTCAGGGCCTGACCGTCTCCCGTTTTTAATGTGCAGCCCCATGCGGAGGAGATGCACCGCCACGGCGGCGCATGGGTCGCGCGGCGAGCAGGGACAAAACGATTGCACACATTCATTGTTTACAACAGTTCCAGCTCCAGCACCGTATCCCGTTCATCGTACAGGCCTGCAACGCCAAGATCCACATAGGCATCGTCCGGATAATTTTCGCCGTTCCAGGGGCGGGATAAGGGAAGCTCCGAGCCGTCCTCCAAAAGACGTGCCTTTTTCAGCTTACCCTCCAAGCCCTCCAGGCGAAAACCTCCTACCCGCCTGTCGTAAATGTGGGCATAGAGCATTTTTCCCTTCTGGGTATACCTTCCCCATTCCGGCTTGGGCAGGACGCTTTTGCCGCAGCCGTAAATACTGTCGGAGTTGACGCGCATCCACTCGCCCACCTCTTTCAGAATGCGGATGCTGTCCCGGGGAATATCGCCCTTGGCATTGGGGCCAACGTTGATCAGCATGTTGCCGCCTTTGCTGACACATTCCACCAGCATGTGGATTACATTTTCCGTAGTCTTGTAATCCCAGGGCTTGTTTTTGGCATAACCCCAGTTCTCGTTTAAGGTCAGGCATAATTCCCAGGGAACGTCCCGTCCCAGCACGTCCGTTTCGCCCTCCGCAGGCATCATGCATTCCGGGGAAACAAAGTCCCCTGAATGGAGGTCAGGCTCTTCCTTCCTGGCATCCCCGCCCAGGCGGTTGTCGATGACAATATCGGGCTGGATGGAGCGCATCATCTCGATCAGCTCCCTGGAATGCCAGGTTTTGCCGCTCATGTGCTCGAACTGTGTGCCCTTGAGCCTCTCATTGTCATAGGAAAAATCAAACCACATGACATCGATCTGGCCGTAATTGGTGAGTAACTCTCTGACCTGATTATGGAAATAGGTGATGTAGTTATCCCAATTGTGCTTCACATCTTTGTAAGCTTCATTGTCCCTCATAGGATGCTGCCTGTCCCCGTAGTGGGGAAAGTCAGGATGATGCCAGTCGATCACGGAGTAATAGAAGCCGATCTTGATTCCCTCCGCCCGGAAAGCGTCCACATATTCCCGCACCAGGTCACGTCCGCACTTGGTATTGGTACACTTATAGTCGGTGTAAGCGGAATCAAACAGACAAAAGCCGTCGTGATGCTTTGTGGTGAGCACCGCATATTTCATGCCGGCCTCCTTCGCCAGCTTTGCCCATTCCCGGGGATTGTAGCGGACAGGATTAAATTCCTCAAAATATTGCTGATATTCCTCCGTGGAAATTTTTTCATTGCTTTTGACCCATTCTCCCCGGGCGGGAATGGCATACAGCCCCCAATGGATGAACATACCGAACCTGGCCTCGCGGAACCATTCGGTGCGTTTTTCTCTCTCTTCGTACCTTCCCATAATTTTTACCTTTCTGCGTCTAGCCGCCGCTAAAGCCTACATAAGCCTGCATTAGTCATTTGCCAATGGCGGCTTTTGGTATGGTTTACAGTTAAATTGAATTATAGCAAAAGGCCTGTAAGGTGTAAAGAAGGTTAACAGCCTGTTTATTTTTAGACAAAACCCACATAATGATTAAAAACTTATCATTTCCCATGTTTTGTAAGTGGAAAACGTTTTTTAAAAGTATTAGGATATGCTCATAACAGAAATGTGAAAGAAATTCACAGCAAAAGTAACGGGCAGTGTGATTGACAAACTGACCTGATAAGAAAAGAAAGGTGGCAATTCATATGGCAAACAAAAAGAGCGTAGGACTTGGAGTAGCAGTGTTGGCAGCAGGCGCAGGGGCGGCAGCTGTTGCGGCAAAGAATCACAAAAAGGCAGGAACCGGTTCGGCGAAAGAAGCGAAAAAGAGAGCGGAAGCGGCAAGGAAGGAATACCGCAACACAGAGCTTGGAAAACATGAAAAGAACAGCAAGGGTATCTATTACACAAACGGCAACTATGAGGCCTTTGCAAGGCCAAGAAAGCCGGAAGGAGTGGATGAGAAAAATGCCTACCTGGTAGGAAGCGGCCTTGCCTCTTTAGCAGCGGCGTGCTTTTTGGTAAGGGATGGACAGATGCCCGGCTCCCACATTCATATTTTAGAGGCTATGGACATTGTCGGAGGCGCATGCGACGGCATTTATGACGCAACCAGGGGCTATGTCATGAGAGGCGGACGGGAAATGGAGAACCATTTTGAATGCCTGTGGGATTTGTTCCGCAGCATCCCATCTCTGGAGACGCCGGGGGTGTCGGTGCTGGATGAGTATTACTGGCTGAACAAGGAAGACCCCAACTATTCCCTGTGCCGTGCCACAAAGGAGCAGGGGAAGGACGCCCACACAGACGGCAAATTCAATTTGAGCCAGAAGGGCTGCATGGAGATCATGAAGCTGTTTATGACAAAGGATGAGGATTTGTACGACAAGACCATAGAGGACGTGTTTGACGAGGAGGTTTTTGATTCCACCTTCTGGCTTTACTGGCGGACCATGTTTGCCTTTGAAAACTGGCACAGCGCCTTGGAGATGAAGCTGTACTTCCAGAGGTTTATCCATCATATTGCAGGGCTTCCGGATTTCAGCGCCCTGAAATTTACCAAATACAATCAGTATGAATCCCTGATTCTTCCCATGCAGAGGTATCTGGAAGAGGCAGGCGTTGACTTCCAGTTTAACACGGAAGTGACCAATGTGATTTTTGAAATCAACAACGGAAAAAAGGTGGCTCGTACCATTGAGTGCAGGGTAAAGGGAGTGGAAAAGGGCATCATGCTCACGGAAAACGACCTGGTGTTTGTGACCAACGGAAGCTGCACAGAGGGCACCGTGTACGGAGACCAGAACCACGCCCCCAACGGGGACGCGGAGGTAAGGACCAGCGGCTGCTGGAGTCTGTGGAAGAACATTGCCAGACAGGATCCTTCCTTCGGGCATCCTGAGAAATTCTGCTCCGATGTGACGAAGACGAACTGGGAATCCGCAACCGTCACCACCCTGGACGACAAAATCCTTCCTTATATTACGGAAATCTGCAAGCGCGATCCTAAGAGCGGCAAGGTGGTTACCGGAGGCATCGTGAGCTGCCAGGATTCCAGTTGGCTTATGAGCTGGACCATCAACAGGCAGGGGCAGTTCAAGGAGCAGGATAAGGATAAGGTATGTGTGTGGGTATACGGACTCTTTACGGATGTTCCCGGAGATTTTGTGAAAAAGCCCATGCGGGAATGTACCGGAAAAGAGATTACGGAAGAATGGCTCTACCATCTCGGCGTACCCACCGAGGAAATCCCGGAGCTGGCGGAAAAGAGCGCGGTATGTGTGCCTACCATGATGCCTTATATCACGGCCTTCTTTATGCCAAGAACCAAGGGTGACCGTCCTGACGTGATTCCCGACGGCTGTGTGAACTTTGCCTTCCTGGGACAGTTTGCGGATACGCCCCGAGACACTGTTTTCACTACCGAATATTCCGTCAGAACCGCTATGGAAGCCGTTTACGGGCTGCTTGGCGTGGACAGAGGGGTGCCGGAGGTCTGGGGAAGCGTTTACGACATCCGGGAGCTTCTCTCCAGCAGCGTGAAGCTCATGGACGGCAAATCCCCCCTGGAAATCGAGCTGCCGGGGCCTTTAAATGCACTGAAAAAGCCCATACTCCGGGTGGTGAAAGGGACTGTCATCGAGAAAGTGCTGCGGGATTATGATGTGATAAAGGATGGGATGATTTAATAGGTTTTACTTTGCGGCAGTCGGACAGGAAACAGTAAGGAAACAGCGGCAGAGGAAAAGTGCGAAGCCACCGGGAAAGTTGCGGGGCTTCGCACTTTTTAAGAGGATTACGGGACAGATCCTTAATGCGGTGAGCATATCGAGGTTATAAAAATTTCATTAACAGATGGCAAAGGGTTTTTCTCAGCCAGGTAAAATGTTATAATATGGGCATAGCTAAAATGCGGCTGTTATCCTGATGTGCATGGATAATTGTTCTGAAAGGAGATAAAATGAGCATTTTGGAAAACACAATTTCTATGATGGAGGTATTGCCAGAAGCCGATCTGCTGGAGATACAGAACTTTACAAAAAAGCTATTTCGGTTACGCAATGTCAACAGTTGCTTTCAGCCTGTCAGTGAAGAAAAAATTTTAGATGACCTTGCAACTTCAAGGAAGCAGATAGCTGAAGGAAAATCCAAGGAGATGGGGCAGGCAATAGAGGGGATACGGAAGAAGTATGGATTATAAGGTTATCATTTCTGAACTGGCTGAGGCTCAACTTGACCATATTGTTTTCTATATTTTGTCTGAGTTGAGCAATGAACAGGCAGCCATCAGCGTTTTAAATGATGCGGAGGAGACAAAGCTGCGGCTAACTCATGTGGCGGGCAGCTTAAAGCTCAGTGACCATCCAAGATTGCGTGAATTGGGATATAGAATCATTCATTTTAAGCGTCACCAGTATATTATGGCATATAAAATCCAGGACAAAGAAGTACATGTTGAGGGCATATATCATTGTTCACAGGATTATCAGAATGTTTTACGATAGATCCGCCAGCCCAGCCAGCTTCCTCCACTTCCCTCGCCTGTACCTCACAAGGAAGCAGATCATCCGGCAGATCCAGTCCAGCACCATGGCAATCCACACGCCGATCGCCCCATACCCCAGGTTGGCCCCGATGAGATAGCTGAATCCGATCCGGAAGATAAACATGGAAGCGATGGACACCACCATGGTATAGCGAACATCATTGCAGGCCCTGAGCATGTTGGGGAAGGTGAAGGACAGGGGCCAGAGCAGACAGGCGCATCCGTTGTGGATAAAGATCAGTGTCCGCGCCAGACTGGTGGTTTCCGGGCTTAATCCGTATAAATCCAGAATCCAGCCCAGGTTCAAAAACAGAACCAGGTTTAAGATTATGGTGGGGATGTAGGCGGTCAGCAGCAGCTTTTTGGTGTAAAGGCGAACCTGCTTTTCGTCTCCCGCCCCCACGCACTGGCCGATTACTGTGATCATTGCCAGATTGATAGCGCCTCCAATCAGGACGCCTACGCTGTCCAGATTGTTTGCCACTCCGTTGGCGGCGATCTGAACCGTGCCAAATCCGGAAATAATACTCACCACCAGCACACGGCCCAACTGGAAAATGCCGTTTTCCACGCCGCTGGGAATTCCGATGTAAAGGATCTTTTTCACCATCCCGAAATCCAGGTGAAAGGGCTCTTTGAGGAAGCAAATATCCAGGGTGGGATTTTTCAGGAGGAAATAAAGAATCATACTGCCTGCCGCCCGGGAAATCAGGGAAGGGATGGCCACACCGGCAGCGCCCATATGCAGGCCGAAGATGCAGACGGCATTACCCACTACATTGATCAGGTTGATTAGGATAGAAACCTTGAGCGTAACCTTGGAATTTCCCATGGAGCGAAACAGGGCCGCACAGGCATTGTATACCGACAAAAAGGGGAAGGAGAGGGCGGAGATGGTCAGGTAAATCAGGGCGTTTTCCATAACGTCCGCCTCAATGCTCCCAAAAAACAGCCGCAGCATGGGCTTTCTGATCAGGATCACAACGATTCCCAGCAGCACGCCGGCGAAGATCACCGTATACAAAAGCTGGTTGGCAGATTTTCGGGCGTCTTCCTTTCGCCTTGCTCCCAGATACTGAGAGGTGACCACGGCCCCTCCGGTTGCCAGAGCCGCCATAATGTTGAACATCAGCATATTGATCATATCCACCAGCGATACGCCGGAAACGGCGGCTTCCCCCACGGAAGAAATCATCATGGTGTCTGCCATACCTACCGTGATGGCCAGCGCCTGCTCAAAAATCAGGGGAATAATCAGTTTTCGCAAATCCTTGCCGGAAAATAAAGGTTCCATTTTTCTTTTCTCATTTCTGCACGGCCTTTCCGTGCGCTTTTCTGAAAATAAAGGTCGGGGAGCAGGGGACACCGTATTGGTTCCCGGATGCAGGGATGCCTCCAGGGCACTGCCGCCCTTATTTCGTTTGGTCTGCCGCATTTTGGGAGGCCGTCATCCCCCGGAGCTCCTTGACCACCATCACGACGATCACCTGTGTCAGCACAAAGGTCAGGCCGTCAGCCACGGGCTGTGCGAGCTGCAGCCCCGGGATACCCAGCAAAGAGGGCAGAATCAGGATGGCAGGTATAAAGAACAGTCCCTGCTTGCTGATGGCGGTGAGGGTGGCGCGGAAGCTGTAACCGATGGACTGGGTCAGCATGTTTCCAATAATGGTATAGGACTGAAAAGGTAAAAGAACGCACTGCATTTTCAGCGCCAGGGCGCCGATGCGTATCACCTCCGCATCCTCCCTGCGGAACAGCCGCATAATGGGAGTGGAAACGGCGAACATGATAACACCCATCACGAAAAGGAAAACAAGGGCTACCCGGCGGCAGAAGAAATAGGCTTCCAGCACCCGGTCATAGCGCTTAGCGCCAAAGTTAAAGCCGCACACAGGCTGAAAGCCCTGACCGAAGCCGATCAGAGCCGAATTGATGAACATCATAATCCGTGTGACGATGGACATGGCCGCAACGGCCGCGTCCCCGAAGCCCGAGGAAGCCACATTTAAAAGCACCGAAGCTACGCTGGCAAGGCCCTGTCTTCCAAGGGTAGGCATCCCTGCGGAGAGGATTTCCTTATAAACCCACCCCTGAAAGGTGAAATACCGGGGATGGGGCTTAAGCACGTTCCCGGAGCGGATCACCAGAACCAGCAGGATGGTAAAGCTCACAAACTGGCTGAAAATAGTGGCAATGGCAGCACCGGAAATTCCCAGGTGAAAGCCAAAGATCAGCACAGGATCCAAAATCACATTTAATATGCCTCCGGTGGTGATGCCGATCATGGAGAGGGCGGCATTGCCCTGGGAGCGCAGATGATTGTTAAATACAAAGGAAACCGTCATGTAGGGAGCCGCGATCAATATGTAGCGTCCGTAATCCTTGGCGTAGGGGGCAATGGTTTCCGTAGCGCCCAGCACCCGGACCAGGGCGCCAATATTTGCAATCCCAAAGATCGCCAGCAAAAGACCGAAGGCAAAGGCGGTGTATACCGCGGTAGAGCAGGCTCTCTGTGCCTTTTCCTGTTCCCTTGCTCCCAGCATCCGGGACATAAAATTGCCGCTCCCCATGCCAAGGGTAAATCCGATGGCCTGAATCATGGCCATCAGGGAAAAGTTTACGCCCACCGCGCCGGAAGCGCTGGTGCTTAGTTGACTGACAAAAAAGGTATCGGCCATATTGTAGATGGAAGTGATCAGCATACTGATAATGGTGGGCACTGCCAGCCTGGGAATCAGGCGACTGATGGGAGTTTTGATCATCAATTGATACTTTTCTTCATAGGTCATTGCTTTCATCGGTATCTCCGTTTCGTTTGTGGATTGGTCGGCCGATAACTTTATGGCCGTTACAGGAGAAGAAAATCTGCCACGCTGATGATGCACGGGTCGATGACGGATGATTCCAGAAAATCTTTGTCTCCTGTGAGAAATAAATCAGCGTTTGACGAAAGAGCAGCACGCAGAATAAGCCGGTCTTTCGGATCACGAATTAAATTTTCAGCTTCATAAAGTTCTTCCGGCGTGGGTATTATGTGTATCATTGCCAAAGCAGAATAGAGGAAAGCTTCCAGCTCAGTCATCCGATCCGGAAACTTTTCTCTGAATTTACGGTGCAGTTCATCCACCACATAATCGCAGGTCAGCGGCTGATAAGGAGGCGTGAGTGCTTTGAGGAGAGCGGATGCTGCCTTACTGTTGGGAAACAGTATGGCAGAGATAAAAATGTTGGTATCAATCATTATTCTCATTACATATTATCCTCACGACGGGACTGGGTAATCCATTCCGCCACATCCTCTTCCGTCATGAATCCGGCCTTTTCAGCTTCACCTTTCATCTGTTCCTGAAGCCTCATAAGCGCATATACAGCAGAATTTACTACGCGAACATTGGAACCATCCACAATAAAAGTCACGCGATCACCGGTGTCAATGCCAAGGGCGGCCCGTACATTTTTGGGAATCGTTACTTGGCCTTTGGACATTACTCTTGCATCATTGACAAATGCCGTATCAGACATAATATCACCTCCAAAAAAAATAAGTAGGGAAATAGGAAATCCCTACTTTTATTATATGCAACAATTAGAGCTTTTGCAAATCCAAATTTTTACAAGGCTCATTTCCGAAAGGATTATTTCCTTTTCTTATAACCTGTCATGCTGATGAACATAGAGATTATAAAAAGAACGATTACCATCGCTCCTGCCGCAGCAGCGTAAGAGAGTATGGAATTGGTCATAGCGGAAAATCCGGCTCCGTCCTCAAAGTATTTCACGAAATAGAACATGGGAATTACGGCAAAAAGCCCCATTGTCTGCGCAGAACGGAAACCGAACCAATAAGTCAGTGGCAGACAGATCCCGGTCCAAAATAACGGGACAATGACAGAGGCCGCCGCAGAAACACCCCAGACAGTGAGATTAAAGCTGCGAAAGACCACGCTGGATAAAAGATTAAATAGGATACTTCCCGCAAGGCTGACGGCCAATGTGCAGACAACGGACACATATTTGCTCGTCACCACGGAAACTGCATTTACGGGCATTGCCAACTGGTACTTTTTCCAGCTTGCCTTTTCATCGCTTGCAAAACTCATGATATTTTGCATACCGATTGTCATGGCGAGCATGACAGAGGCGAGCAGCCCCGCATAGACGCCGGTATTGACCATGAGCAGTACGATTGCGCCCGCCGCGATCAGAACCAGTCTCTTGTCAATACTCTTATAGAAAATGGTAATATCTTTGTAAATCAATCCTTTCATGCTGCCCCTCCTTTAATGTAAAAAAGCATAATGTCTTCCAGCGTTGCGTTATCCACCACAATATTTTTGTATTTGTGCCTTATGGCCTGCTTGTCACGGACAAGGCACTCCACATTTACATTTGTAATCCTGTGGATAAGATAATCGTCCGGGGAAATGGATGCAAATTGTTCTTTCCCGCATTTCAGTATCCCCAAACGATAAACAAGGTCGTCTTTTTGTTCTTCAAAAATAATTTTGCCCTGGTGAATCAGGATGACATAGTCCGCGATCTTTTGTATGTCCGAGGTGATGTGGGAGGAAAAGAAAATGGAACGTTCCTCGTCCTGTATAAATTCCAGGAATAAATCCAACATTTCATCACGCACCACCGGGTCGAGTCCTGTGGTGGCCTCATCTAAAATCAGCAGCTTCGGCTTATGAGCCATAGCGCAGATAATGGACAGCTTCATTTTCATGCCCTTTGAAAAAGAACCGATCGGTTTCCTCTCGGGAATTTTGAACCTTTTTAGGTACTGCCTGTAAAGGCTGCTGTCCCACGACTTATAGACGCCGGACAATATTTTTTCAATGTCTGAGGTATTAAATACATCGTGAAAGCTGCACTCATCAAAGACAACTCCAATCTCCTCCCTGACAGAAGAGATGGTGTTTTCCCTGCCGAAAATCTGTATCTGCCCATGATCTCGTTTTAACTCGTCAAGGATCAGGTTAATGGTCGTACTCTTTCCTGCCCCGTTTTCACCGATGAAGCCTACAATCCTGCCTTTCGGAACCTGAAATGAGACATGGTCTAACAAAAAGCCGTCAAACCCTTTGCATAAATCCCGTACTAAAATATTGTTTTCCTCCATATTCCGCCTCCTGATTATTCCTCATAAAATAACTTTAAAATGTTTGTCATTTGCTCATAACTGATTCCGTGAGTCCTGCCGATTTCCGCCGCCTTTTGTAACAGTTCTTCTGCCACCCGTAACTGTTCTTCCTGGATAAACTCCTTGTTTTGGGCGGCGACAAAGCTCCCTTTTCCGGATACGGTTTCTATAAATCCGTCGCGGGTCAAATCTTCATAAGCTCTCTGGACGGTTATGACGCTGATATGCAGGTCTTTTGCCAGTGCTCTCATGGACGGTAACGCTTCGCCGGCAGATAGAGTTCCGTTCATAATCAAATTTTTGACTTGCATACATATTTGCTCATAAATAGGCTTATCACTGCTATTGCTTATGATTATTTCCATTGATTTACCTTTCTTGCCATACTGTCCGTAATTGTCGTACTTATTCGATAAGTACAGTATATGCGCTATGCCCCGTCTTGTCAATATACTTTTTGATATTTAAGCCGGATGAGTGCGCTGCGTTACAGTTTGCGTCCGATTAGGCCATGAACTGTAACCGCGCTGCCGAACCGGACAGATTGAGGCAGAAAAAGACAGGAATAAAAAAAGTCCGGCAGGTATAATGTTTCAAAACAGGATAGGAGGGTACAGCTTTGGAAGAATATATTTTGGAGCATTACAGAAAGACAGGAACATTCACTTATGCAGGCTGTTATAAAGATTACTTTCAGTCTCTGCCGGACGATATTGCCGAGCTGGGCAGACTGATATGCAGTCAGGTAATACACAGAGTGACGCTGAAGGAGGGAAATACCAATGCGAATGCGTCTCTTTTATATGGAGATATGAACCGCTATCCCTGGCATCGGATGAGGTGTGAGGATGATGTCCTTCTGACGGCTCCTGCGCTTACCGCAGAGCTGTTTCGGATGGATGAGCGGGGGTTCGTGAAGGAGCGGCAGGTGGAAAACAAGATCGTGGTAACATGCCGCTATGTGTCCGTGCTGATGAGCGCCATTCTGAAAGCCAAGGGGATTCCTGCCAGAAGCCGTGCCGGATTTGCTCCCTATTTTAAGGAAGGCGTCAGTATGGATCATTGGATCAATCAGTATTATAATGAAAAGGAAAAACGCTGGGTAACTTTTGACGCGGACGGCTTTTATGAGGAGAGCGGTATGCCCCTTTCCCAGTACGATATGCCGAAGGAGAGCTTTGACTGGGCGGCCGGGGCCTATCTTGCCGTGAGGAGGAAAGAGACAGACGGCCGGCAGTATCTGTATGCCGACAGGCTGGGAACCTGCTCGCTTCCGGCTCTGGTTCGCTATCTGATTTATGATTTCCATGCACTTATGAATCATGAGCTGACCTATAGCTTTCTCCCCGCTTATCTGGACGGCAGGCTTGATCGCCTCACCCAGGAGGAACTGCGGGAGCTGGACCGGCTGGCGGAATGGATGTTGGATGCGGATCAATATTTTGACAGGCTTTGCGAAGTCTGGGAGCATGAAAGAAAATTCAGAATTTTAAACAGCCCTCTGGTGGGGGCTTATAGCCATGGCGCGGAGGGCAGCGGCCATGGTAAGGTTTTTGCACTGCCCGGAGAGGAAGGAGAGAGAGCGTGGAATGGCTTAGGAGTATACGAAAAGTAATCTCGTGTCTGGAAGAACATCTGCTGGATGCGCAGGAGGAATATGATGTGGCGCGGGAGGTGGGGATCTCACCGATTTATCTCCAAAAAGGCTTTCACATCATGACAGGCTATTCGATGGCGGAGTATGTGCGCAGCCGAAGGCTCTATCTGGCGGCGTTGGATGTGATCAGGGATAAGGAAAAGGTGATCGATCTTGCGTTTAAGTATGGATATGACACGCCGGAAAGCTTCTCTAAGGCTTTTACCAGATTTCACGGCCTTTCCCCATTGCAGCTTAAGAAGGAGCCCGCGAAGATGCACGTGTTCCTGCCGCTGAAAATCAATATTACGATACAGGGAGGGAATGAGATGGATTATATTGTGGAGAAAGAAAGAGCGTTGCGGCTGATTGGGTTTGAAAAAGAATTTTTCATGGAAAACAGCTATGTGGAGATTCCCAAATTCTGGGATGAGTACAGAGAGAAATATTGTGATGGGCTCAGAAAAGGAAAAGCGCCGGAAGGAGAGCTGGAGACGGCAGTTTTTCATTATCATGTGGGTATGTTTGGCGTCTGTATTGATGATGAGGAGGAGAAAGGCAGATTCCGCTATCTGATCGCCGGGAGGTATACGGGCGGGGAAGTGCCGGAGGGGATGACTCTGTATGAGTTTCCGGAAATGGAGTGGGCCAAGTTCCTGTGCCGGGGCTCCATGCCGGGAGCGCTGCAGTCGGTGAATACGAAGATTTTCAGGGAATGGCTCCCGGAAAATCCGGACTATGAGATTGCCATGGGAGCGAATATTGAGTGGTATGGAGAGGGAGATATCTGGTCGCCGGATTACGAGAGCGCCATCTGGATTCCGGTAAAAAGAAGATAATTGAATTGCAGCAGAATGCACAGGCGGGGCATAAGATATTCATCTTTTGCCCCGCATACAACGGTCAGCAGATGTACTTTTGGGATTCCTCCGGGCTTAGATTATACTGCTCCTGAATTTTGAGCAAAATGGTTTGCAGCGGGATTCCCAGATTTTTTAGTATAGAGACTGTTCCCATGATACCTTTTTCCATGCCCTCTTTAATGCCTTCATTTTTTATGGTCTTAGCCTCGTATTCCAGAACTCTTCCACCCATTACAGCTTTCACTCCTTTCCTGACAGAATCATACTTTTGTGCTATATGCTCCAATACTTTGTTCGACATATCGATAATAGTGCATCTTGTATATTCGTTGATTATTCCCTGCTCCAAAAGCGTTTCCAGCCTGTTCTTAATATTTTCATACTCCTTTTTCAATGATCTGAGCTTTGCCTCATCCTGTTCGTATTCCCTAAACCGTCCCTCATGGGAAAAAATGTAAAAAGGAATTAAAAACAGAAGTTTTTTCTCAAATATTTCTTTGATTGTATATTGCCGGACTTTCATTACCTGGATGTCATATTCAACACTCCCGCCTGGTGTTATCATCCTTATTTTCAGTTTATCCGGAGTGGAGTCATTACACCTCAAAAACAGTACCGCTGAATGAGGAAACGTTACGGTAAGAACATTTTTCGTAATTTTTCCTTCATCAAGCGCAATCTGGGTATCATATTCAAAGAATCTTACCAGCATACTATGATCTGAATTGCTCTGGCATTCCAGGTGATACTTCTTTGTTTCTTTTCCCAATATTTTAAAACTGGTGTCTGTTATCCTTTCCTCTTCGTTTCCATCTTGCTTATTCAGGAAATGTTCGTTTGGCGAAAAAATAATTTTTTCTTTTCCCGAATAATTCTCCCTGAATATTTCATTGATCACCGGAATGATCAAACTGCTGCAATCGTTCAAGAGGGTTCGGAACACATCGTCATAAGGTGTATTCGATATTTTTACATCACCCATTCCTATTTTTCTCCTTTTAATATATTTTATCATGAACTCTGGGTTTACTCAATTAGTAATCACAGATTTTAAATTCAGCCCCTTTTTTGCAATTGATTATATTGGTATTATTATAGCGGTTTCCATCCCACTATGCATTGGACTCTTAATCCAATTAGAATCCCTTCACAGGATATTGTGTAAACTTTCCCAGTGTCATATAATTGAGAAAATGGTAACAGAAGGAGAATCAAAGCGAAAATGAGAAAACAAATAAGGTTATTTGCAGCATTTTTACTGACAGTATTGCTGGCCGGCTGCGGGACAGAGAAGGTACAGGAGCCTGTGGGACAGGCGGTGGAAGCGCTTAGCCAAGAGGCGGATATTCAGGAGACACAGCTTCCGGAAACGGAGCAAAAGGAGGCCCGAGCTGGGGATGAGGACGCGAGCCTTGAAGAGGACGAACCGCTTTCTTTGGAGGAAGAAAGCGAAATAGTGGAGGATGGAGCCTACTCGTCCAAAGAAGAGGTGGCCCAGTATCTTTTTCTCTACGGACACTTACCGCCCAATTTTATTACAAAGAAGGAGGCGCAGGAGCTGGGATGGGAGGGAGGCTCCCTGGAACCCTTTGCCCCCGGAAAGTGTATTGGAGGGAGCCGTTTCGGAAATTATGAGGGGCTTTTGCCGGAAAAGGAAGGCCGGTTTTATACCGAGTGTGATATTGATACTTTGGGAGCCGACATGCGGGGAGCCAAGCGGATCGTATTTTCCAATGACGGACTGATCTACTATACGGAAGATCATTATGAATCCTTTGAGCTTTTGTATGGAGAAGAATAGGGGACGGGCGGTTCACTCTTTACGGTTGACGGGCGTGGCAAGGTGCGCAGAAGGGAGCAGGCTTTGGACATTTGTGTATTAGATGGAAAAAAAATTGGCGATATTAAGCAGCTTCACGATTTCCTCGCCGAGGAATTGAGGCTTCCGGATTGGTATGGAAGAAATCTGGACGCTTTGTATGACTGCCTGACGGATATAGGGCAGGAGACAGAAATCGGGATTGTGAACAGAGAGGATTTGGAGGAGCATCTGGGGGAATATGCCAAAAAGCTGGAAAAAGTAATAGCTGCGGCAGCGCAGAGCAATTCACGAATAAAAAGAAGGGATGAGAGGATGAAAAATTTTTTGACAATGAATCCTGTATGGATCCGGGAACCGAAGCAGGTAAGTATTACCGAAGACAAAGTGGAGGTGATTACGGAACCGGGAACTGATCTCTGGCAGCGTACTTATTATGGGTTTCAGAATGACAATGCCCCGGTTTTACAGGTAAGAACCGGGGAGAGATATTTTTCTTTCGTAGTCAGGACGAGGTTTGAGAGTAGGCATCGTTTTGACCAGTGCGGTGTGGTGATGTACCTGGACAGTGAAAATTGGTTTAAGGCGTCTATTGAATATGAAAATGAGGAATTTCAGAGGCTGGGGAGTGTAGTCACGAATCATGGTTTTTCAGACTGGGCCACTACGGATATTCCGGCAGAGCTCAAGGAAATGTGGTATCGTTTCAGCAGAAGGGAAAGCGATTATTGCGTGGAGTGCAGCTGGGATGGCATCAACTTTAAGCAGATGCGGATTTTCCATATGTGGGAAGGAGCCAAAGAGATCGCGTTTGGTATATATGCATGCAGTCCGGAGCAGTCTTCCTTTAAGGCTTCTTTTACCGATATGAAAATGATGGAATGTAAGTGGGAAGCGCATAAGTAATTTTTTCTGCAACTCTGCCCCGAAGAATCCCTTTCGGAGACCATCTGGTGTCAATAGTGACCTGTTCTTTTGCCGCCAGATTTCGTGAGTGCAAAATATTTGGCAGGAAGGAAAGCCGATCTGCTCTTTTTGTGTCGATATCGCACAAAGGATTTTTGAGGCAGGGGGAGCCAGGGATCCAAAAAGGATTTGACAAATCCTTTTTTCCTGTGTAGAATACAAAACGTAAAAGGCAAGGGCGTCTGCAAGCGAGAGCTTAGGAGACGTCCTTTCTTTTATGTGTAGGGGCGCATATGGAAATTTGTTGCTGACGCAGCATGGGCCGCGCAATCCATTCTTAACAAAAGAGAAACCGCGCAGGATAAAAAGCTTGAAAGAGTGTACACGAATGGAACAAATAGTAGAAAGGCAAAGGCGTCTTTGGTGCAAATAAGCACAAAAGGCGCCTTTTTCTAAAACATAAGGGCAGTTCGCGAAGCGTTCTGACCGTTGTGTATGGCAGGGAGGTCAAAGGCAAGGGGCCGTTGCCTTTGGGATTCCATAAGCTGTCCCACAAAGAGGAATCGTGTTTGCGGTGGCAGCGCTTGAGGAGGAGGATGATCCAAGTGGCAATTGAAGAAGTTACAAAGATTGTGGAAGAAGCAGTTACAGGTGAGGTGTTCGGCGTCTGGTTCCTGATCGGAGCGGCACTGGTGTTCTTTATGCAGGCAGGCTTTGCCATGGTGGAGACAGGGTTCACCAGAGCAAAAAATGCCGGCAATATCATCATGAAAAATCTCATGGATTTTTGTATTGGTACGGTGGTATTTGTTGCGTTAGGGTTTAGCCTGATGATGGCGGAGGATTATGCGTTCGGCTTTATCGGAATCCCCAATCTGAATATTTTTTCGGATTTCGGCGGATTCATAGAAGGAAATGCTTCCAGCTTTGTATTTAACCTGGTGTTCTGTGCAACGGCGGCAACTATCGTTTCCGGCTCCATGGCAGAGCGGACGAAGTTTATTTCCTACTGTATTTACTCTGCGGTGATTTCCCTGTTTGTCTATCCGGTGGAGGCCGGATGGGTGTGGAATTCCCAGGGGTGGCTGGCGCAGCTCGGTTTTCATGATTTCGCGGGTTCTGCGGCGATCCACTCCGTAGGCGGCATCACCGCATTGATCGGGGCGATCATGGTAGGTCCCCGTCTTGGCAAGTATGTGAAGGGCAAGGAAGGGCAGGTAAAGAAGGTCAACGCCATCCCCGGCCATTCTATCACGCTGGGCGCTTTGGGGTGCTTTATCCTGTGGTTTGGCTGGTATGGCTTTAACGGTGCGGCAGCCTGGGACGGCACAAGCCTTGCCTCTATCTTTCTGACAACAACCATTGCCCCGGCGGTTGCCACCTGCACGACCCTGATTTATACCTGGGTGAAAAACGGCAAACCGGATGTTTCCATGTGTCTGAATGCCTCTCTTGCCGGTCTGGTTGGTATCACCGCAGGCTGTGATGCCTTAGATGCCTTAGGCGCTATTGTGGTAGGCGTTGTTTCAGGTATCCTTGTGGTAGTAGTGGTGGAATTCCTTGACTTAAAGCTCCATATTGACGACCCGGTAGGCGCGGTAGGGGTACATATGGCAAACGGTATCTGGGGAACTCTGGCGGTTGGTCTTTTGGCAAATCCGGCGGCTCCGGCAGGCTTGGAGGGGCTGTTTTATACCGGAAGCGCAAGACTGCTTGGGGTGCAGGCCCTGGGGATTGCAGCGGTACTTGTATGGACAGGGGTTCTTATGACCATTATATTTGCAATCATTAAAAAGACCGTGGGCCTTCGTGTCTCCCCGGAAGAGGAGGTAAAAGGTCTTGACAGCACGGAGCATGGCCTTCCCAGCGCCTATGCGGATTTTGCCCCTGCGGTGGAGAGCCTGGACTATGGATTTGAGGATGCGGTGGCAGTGACCGGGCAGACGCCTGTGGCGGAAGCAGTTCCCGTGAAAAAGGTTCCCTCCTTCGAAGAGAGGGAGGAAGGCGCACCTAAGTTTACCAAGATCGAGATCGTCTGCAAGGAAGCAAGGTTTGAGGGCTTAAAGGCGGCTCTGATGAACATCGGCATCACAGGCATGACAGTCTCCCATGTACTTGGCTGCGGTATCCAGAAAGGAAAGCCTGAGTTTTACCGTGGGGTACAGGTGGAAGCAAATCTGCTGCCAAAGATTCAGGTGGACATTGTGGTGAGCAAGGTTCCGGTTCAGCTTGTGATCGACACGGCCAAGAGGATTCTCTATACAGGTCATATCGGCGACGGCAAGATTTTTGTCTATGATGTGGAAAATGTGGTGAAGATACGTACCGGGGAAGAGGGCTATGATGCCTTGCAGGATGTGGAATAGTTTGCGCGGCAAACCTGGAATACATGCGTATGGCGGCACAGTTTCCAGCAACGAAAATGAGATTTCATAACGAATGACGGCTTCCGGCTGACCGCTTTTGCGGCTGGCCGGAAAGCTGTCGTTGTAACAATAAGCTGGCTTTGCTACAATAAGCTGGCTTTGCTACAATAAGCTGTCTTTGCTACAATAAGCTGTTTTTGAAACAATAAGTAGTCTTTGCTGCAATAAGTTGGCTCGCGGAGCGTGGCGGCGCTTGTGATACAAAAAGGTGAAAAACCGGAAATTTGCTCATTGTGCAGAATTTCCGGTTTTTGAAAGGAGCATGGAAAAGAATGGATTTACACGAAGAATGCGGGGTATTCGGCGTAATATCGCCGGAAAAAGCCTGTGTGGCGGATATGGCTTATTACGGACTCTACGCCCTGCAGCACCGAGGGCAGGAAAGCTGCGGGATTGTAATTAATGATGATGGACTGTTTTATTCTTATAAGGATATGGGGCTGGTAAGCGAGGTGTTTTCACAGGATACCCTTTCCAGGCTGCCCAGGGGAAATATGGCGGTGGGGCATGTCCGCTACGGAACCACAGGGGGCACCAACCGGGCCAACTGTCAACCCATTGAGGTCAACCATCAGAAGGGGAAAATGGCCCTTGCCCACAACGGAAATATCAGTAATGCGGCACAGCTTCGGGATCAGCTTGAGCTTTCGGGAGCAATTTTCCACACCACCAGCGATACGGAAATCATCGCGTATATCGTGACCAGAGAGCGGCTGAAAACCCCTTCCATTGAGGATGCCTTAAGCTCTGCCATGTACACCCTGGACGGCGCCTATTCCCTGGTGCTGATGTCGGCACAAAAGCTGATCTGTGCCAGGGATCCTTATGGCTTCCGTCCCCTTTGCTTTGGAAAGACTCCTGACGGAATGTATGTGGCGGCATCGGAAAGCTGCGCCCTGAAGGCGCTGGGAGCCGAGTTTGTGAGGGATTTAGAGCCCGGAGAAATCCTGGTGTTTGGGCCGGAGGGGATGAAATCCCGCAGGGAACACTGTGGCAGAGAGAAAAAGCGGCTCTGTATCTTTGAATATATCTATTTTGCAAGACCGGATTCTGTCATCGACGGGGTTTCCGTTCACGGGGCGCGGATGAAAGCCGGAAGAATTCTTGCCAGGGAGCATCCGGCCAGGGCAGATATTGTGGTGGGCGTTCCCGATTCCGGCCTGGACGCCGCTCTGGGGTTTTCCATGGAATCCGGAATTCCTTACGGGATCGGGCTGATCAAAAACAAATATATTGGCAGAACCTTTATTTCTCCCGGCCAGAATGCCCGGCTGGATCAGGTGAAGATCAAACTCAGCGCCGTCGAGGAGAGCGTGAAGGGAAAGCGGGTGGTGCTGATCGACGATTCCATCGTGCGGGGCACTACCAGCGGCCGTATCGTGAGGCTCCTTCGGGAAGCGGGCGCAAAGGAAATCCATATGCGGATTTCCTCCCCGCCTTTTTTGCATCCCTGCTATTACGGCACGGACATTGATTCCAGGGAGCATTTGATTGCCTGTCATCACAGCGTATCGGAAACCGCCCGGATTATCGGGGCGGACAGCCTGGGGTATCTGCCAGTGTCAGAGCTTGGGGAGCTGATTGGACGAGAGGATAAGCTGAAAAATTCCCAGGACGGCCTGTCAGGCGGATGCGGGGCAAGATGCCAGACAGGGAAGGCCACCTGTGGAGATCAGGGGTTTTGCAGCGCCTGTTTTGACGGGGATTATCCCACAGCGGTTCCTTCCGATACCCGTAAGAACCGGTTTGAGCAGAAGCTTTCGGAAAAGAAGGAAAGCTTTTCCTAATTTATCGGTACATTTCAACGCATGGAACTCATACACTTCACTTCTTTACAGCCCTGGGATGGAATGATAAAATAAATTAAGAAAAATGGGGAGCAGCCAAAAGGCATCTGCAAGACAAAACAACAGGAGGGTTAGCAAATGAACAAAATCAGAATCGAGTCACCCGAGATCCAGTCCTTTGAGACAGAGCACATCGCCGCGGTGCGCCGCCTTGCGCCGGAGTGCATGGTGCTTCTGGAAAACGACGGCACGCTTCCGCTGGGAGGGACGGGAAAGCTGGCGCTTTACGGGAGCGGCGCGCGCAGGACCATCAAGGGCGGCACGGGCTCCGGGGACGTGAACGTGCGCCATTTTGTGACGGTGGAGGAAGGGCTCAAGAATGCGGGATTTGAGATCACGACCCAGAGCTGGATGGATCGCTATGACCAGGTAGTGGAGGAGAGCAAAAAGAAATTTTTTGCCGCCCTGCGCAAGGAGGCGGATGCGGCAGGGGTGACGGGGAGCCGTCTGCCCATGTTCGCCATGGGAAGAACCTGCCCGGAGCCGGAGTATGAGCTGCCCCTGGACGGGGAAGGAGATACGGCTCTCTACATACTGGCCCGCAATTCCGGGGAAGGGGCGGACAGAAAGCCTGAGGCAGGAGATATTAACCTGACCGAAACGGAGATACGGGATATTCTCGCCTTAAATGAGAAATATGACAAATTTGTGCTGGTGCTGAACGTAGGCGGTATGATCGACTTGGAGCCTGTGAAGGCTGTAAAAACCGTTCTTCTGATGGGACAGCTTGGCTCTGCCACAGGGGATGCGCTGGCGGATGTGCTTCTCGGCAAGGCCAGCCCTTCCGGCAAGCTGACTATGACTTGGGCGCCCATTAAGGACTACCCTTCCACAGAGGGCTTTGGAGATCCCAACGATACTTATTATAAGGAAGGAATTTACGTAGGCTACCGTTATTTTGATACCGTAGGCTATACGCCTACTTATCCTTTTGGCTACGGCATGAGCTATACCACATTTACGGTGGAGCCGAAGGAGATCAGTGCGGATGCCAGGCAGGTCAGTGTTACGGCTGCCGTGACCAATACAGGCGCTGCCTCCGGAAAAGAAGTGGTACAGGTTTACTATTCGGCCCCGGAGGGAAAGCTGGATAAGCCCTATCAGGAGCTGGCAGGCTATGCCAAGACCAGAGAGCTTGCGCCCGGGGAGAGCCAGGATGTGACGGTGGTTTTTGAGACTGAGTCCATGGCTTCTTACTGTACCGAGTGCGCCTCCTGGGTGATGGAAGCAGGTACCTATTATATCCGTGTGGGAAGCAGCTCCCGGAATACTCATATCGCAGGGGCCGTCCTGCTGGATGAGACGAAAGCGGTGGAGAAGGACAAAAATATCTGTGGGGAGAGCGGATTTGAGGATTTGAAACCCCAGAAGACTCCGATTACATACGAAGGGGAAGCAGAAGAAAAGGCCCAGGCAAGTGTCATCGAAATCAAGGCAGCGGATCTGGCTGCGCGGGAAGTGGTTTATCAGCAGGTACCGGCAGAGATTCCCGCAGGAGCGGCGGTGAAGTGGGACGAGGTAGTAAAGGGAGCCAAAACTCTGGACGAATTTGTGGCCGGCCTTACGGATGAGCAGCTTGCTTATCTTTGCATCGGCGCTTACAAGGATGCGGAGGATTTGATGGAGGTGATCGGAAACGCAGCCTCCACCGTGGCAGGGGCCGCAGGGGAGACCACCCACCGGCTGGAGGAGCTGGGAGTACCGGCTCTTGTAATGGCGGACGGCCCGGCAGGGATTCGGCTGGCGCCTACCTACAAGATGGTAGGAGGAGTGGCCAAGGCAACCTCCGCTACCCTGGGAGGGGATTTTATGGCAATGATGACCCCGGAGGAGCTGCAGCAGATGGCGGCCATGGCCCCGAAGCCCAGCGAGGAAGAAAAAGCGGCTCCCACCAACTATCAGTACTGTGTGGCGATCCCTATCGGAACCGGAATCGCTCAGTCCTGGAACCATGAGCTGGCAGGGCAGTGCGGCGATCTGGTGGGACAGGAGATGGAAATGTTCGGAACCCATCTGTGGCTGGCGCCGGCCATGAATATTTACCGTTCTCCCCTCTGCGGACGTAATTTTGAGTATTTTTCCGAGGATCCCCACCTTTCCGGATGGGTTGCGGCAGACATCACTAACAGTGTGCAGAGGCATGAGGGCTGTGCAACCACCATCAAGCATTATGCCTGCAACAACCAGGAGACCAACCGTTATTTCTCCAACAGCAATGTGGGAGAGAGGGCACTGCGG
Source organism: uncultured Lachnospiraceae bacterium (assembly GCA_949949005.1). GTDB lineage: Bacteria > Bacillota > Clostridia > Lachnospirales > Lachnospiraceae > Suilimivivens. The sequence continues at coordinate 75,783 of CATLHM010000006.1, read as the reverse complement.
GAGATTTACTTAAAGGGCTTTGAGATTTGTGTGAAAAAGTCCCAGCCCCACTTCCTCATGACCGCCTACAACCTGATCAACGGGGAACACGCCTGCAGTACAAAGGACATCCAGACTTACACCCTGCGCGATGAGTGGGGGTTTGAGGGAGTTGTGATGACAGACTGGCTGGTGACCGGCGGCATGGGAACCCAGGGGGAGAAGTGGCCCTGCGCCTCCTGCGCGGGAAATGTGAAGGCAGGAAACGACATCACCATGCCGGGCATTCCCGCAGACAAGGCGGATCTCATGAAAGCCCTGACAGAGGATCCCCATCCTTACGCCCTGAGCAGGGCAGAGCTACAGCTTTCGGCAAAGCGTGTGCTGGGGATGATTCTGAAACTGGCATAAGGGTAACGAATAGCACATTCTCTCAGATATTGTGTTTCAAAAACCCGGAGCTTCCAGTTAAAGGAAGCTCCGGGTTATTTTTCGGAGATATAAGCGTCGGCAATTCTTTTCAGGGTGTTGTTTTTCCCAAGAAGTACGAAAACGTCATCCTTTTGGGTGGGATCGTCTGCGGAAGGATTGATGCTAAGGGCGCCGCCCCGCTTGATGGCGATCACGTTCACGTCGTACTTTTTCCGGAGATTCAGCTCCTTAAGGCTTTTCCCCACCCAGCTTTTCAGTACCCCCACATCGGCCATGGAATAATCGGATGTGAGCTCCGTGGTGTCCAGAAGATTGTTAAAGGCCAGATTGTTGGCTAAGTGGACGCCCATCTCCTTTTCGGGATAAACGATCTCGTCCACACCCAGCTTGGTAAGGATTTTGCCCTGCATATCGTCGTAGGCTTTGGCAATGATCTGACGGATTCCCTGTTCCTTGGCCCAGATGGCCGCCAGCACCGAGGCGTCCAGGCTGTGTCCGATGGAGATAACGGCCCCGTCAAAGTTTCGGCCTCCCAGCTCCATCAGGGCGTCCTCGTTGGTCACGTCCAGACACATTGCCAGAGTTACATACTCGGCAATCTGGCTGATCCGCCGCTCGTTCCGGTCAATGGCAAGCACCTTACAGCCGTTTGCCTCCAACTGCCGGGCAACGCTGCTGCCAAATCTTCCCAGCCCGATTACGATATATTCTTTTATAGTATCCTTCTGCGTCCGTTTTTTCATAACCCTAATTTCCTTTCTTGATTTTGCAAAAAAGCCATTTTTCCCGCGCCTTTTTGGTGCGTGAAAATCCGGTTCCTATCCGATGATGACCTTGCCCTCTGCGGGCACCGCGTTTTCCGAAGGCCCCCGGCTGTTGAAGGCCAGCGCCAGGGTAATGGGGCCGATCCTGCCAAGATACATGGCAAGGGTGACCAGAAGCTTTCCGGGAGGCAGCAGAGTGCCGGTGAGCCCTCTTGAAAGGCCTACGGTTGCTATGGCTGAGGTCATCTCATACAAAGCATCCAGAAAGCCGCCCTGCTGGACGGCCAGAAGTGCAGTGGTCAGCACCAGCAGAGTGGAAAAGCTGAAAGTAACGATGGCAACACATCTGCGTATGGTGTCGTCCGGGATTTTCCGATGCATCACGGTGACATTACTTTTTCCCCTGATATTTGCAAACATGGAGGCAAACAGGAGAAGGATCGTTACCGTCTTAACGCCTCCCGCCGTTCCCGCCGGGGAGCCGCCGATGAACATCAGGGCCAGATATACCAGACAGGATGCAGGCCGGAAATACTCCTGAGAGATGGTGGCAAAACCGGCGGTGCGCAGGGTGACGGACTGGAACAGCGACGCCATAAGCTTATGGGGCCAGCTCAGGGGCCCAAGAGTATCAGGGTTGTTATATTCAAACAGCAGCGTCAGGAACATTCCCGCCAGAATCAGGGTAAGGGTGGAGAGCAGAACCAGCCTGGCGTGAAGTTTCATCTTGCGCGGAAAAGAATCCCTGCCCGGAGGCGCGTGAAAACGGTGAGGGTGGGAGGATAAAGAAAGCAGGGAGGCCCTGTGAAATTTTTTGCCGAAATGGAATGCGGTAAAACCTGCCACCTCCCAGTAGACCGGAAACCCCAGCCCGCTGACGATGATCAGAAAGATGGTGGTGAAATTGATCATGGGATTTTCCACATAATTACAAAAGCTGTTGCCGCCCAAAAGGTCGATTCCGGCATTACAGAAAGCGGATACCGCATGAAAGATACCGTACCAGATGCCCACCGCGCCGTACTGAGGGATAAAAACCAGAAAGTAACCCAGGGCTCCCAGACCTTCCAGGAAAAGGGTGACTTTCAGAATACGCATAGTCAGCCTTACCAGACCGGAAAGAGTGTCCAGATTGTAAGCACTCTGAATCAGCATCCGGTCGGAGAGCGTGATCCGCCGCCGGAAGATACACAAAACGATGGTGGTGAAGGTGACGATCCCAAGGCCGCCGAACTGAATCAGAAACAGGAGGACTACCTGGCCGAAAGGGGAAAAGGTCTCTCCGATGTTTACCGTGGAAAGTCCTGTCACACATACGCTGGAGGTTGCCACAAAAAGGGCGTCGATAAAGCTGATTTCAGCTCCCGGCCGCAGGCTTAGGGGTAAGGTGAGAAGGAAGGCTCCGATCAGCGCCCCCAAAAGAAAGCCCAGCATAATGATTCTTGTGGTGGTAAGTCTATAATGTTGGATACAAAATTTTTTCATGTTTATTCTCCTGATTACTTTTTGCATTATACAACGGTTTGGGAGTAGGAACAAGGCTTGAAACCCAATAAATGATGAATTCGGGAAAGAGGGAGATATTTTTCCGGGTGTCTGACAGGACGCGCTGAGAGGGAAAATATCCGGAAAACCAAAATGGATAAAATTTGGATACAGAACGGTTGCAAAACGGAAAATAAAAGGGTATAATATTCTCATGACAAAAGCGAAGGAGGAAAGCCATGACCATAGAGGAGATGAAACGGATCAAAAAGGAAAAGGGATATTCTTACGCTCAGATTGCACGGATGAGCAAGGTTCCCCTGGGAACCGTACAGAAGGTTTTCAGCGGGGAGACGGCCTCCCCCCGCTATGATACGCTGATGGCCCTGGAGAGTTTTTTCATGGGGGAAGACATGGAGGGCTCCCTTTTGAGGGAGGAAGCGGCGGTATATAAGGTGAACAGGAGGCAGGGGGAATATTCGGTGGAGGATTATTACGCCCTGCCGGAGGATAAGCGGGTGGAGCTGATCGACGGCGTTTTTTATGATATGAGCGCTCCGTCCTTTGTGCATCAGAGGATCGGGGGCGAAATCTACCGGCAGATCGCCAATTTTATTTTCGAAAACAGGGGAAGCTGTATTCCCCTGATGTCTCCGGTGGATGTGCGTCTTGACTGTGACGATAAGACCATGGTTCAGCCGGATGTGGTTCTTCTGTGCGATCAGGGCAAGATCATGAAGTGGGGAATCATGGGAGCTCCGGATTTTGTGCTGGAGGTGCTCTCCGCCTCCACCAAGCGCAAGGACTGTATCAAGAAGCTGGACAAATATATGGAAGCGGGCGTGAAGGAATACTGGATGATCGATCCCTACCAGCGCAAGCTCATTGTTTATGAGTTTGAGAAGGAGAGCTATCCTGCGGTTTATGGGCTTGGCGGGCAGGTTCCCTTAGGGCTTTTTGAGGGGAAGCTTCTGATTGATATGGATTTGATCGGGGGCATGGTTCAGGATTATCCGGACGGTGGCAGAGAATGATGAGACGGATACTGATGATTGAGGATGACAGCAGCATTGTATACGCTCTCTCGGAGCTTTTAAGGGAAGAGGGATTTGAGACGGCAGAGGCATCATCCCTGAAAGAGGCTCTGGCGGCAGAACTGAGCGGCATTTGCCTGATACTGTTAGACTTAGGGCTCCCCGACGGGGAGGGGTGGATTTTCCTTGAAAAGCTTTTCGCGGAGGGCAAAGGCACGGCCAGGCCGCCGGTAATCATCCTGACAGCCAGGGAGGAAGAGGCGGATATTATAAGAGGGCTGGATATGGGGGCGGACGATTATGTGACTAAGCCCTTTAAAGCAGGTGTGCTTCTTTCGCGCATCCGCGCGGTGCTGCGGCGCAGGCAGCAGCCCAAGGAGCCGGGAGAGGTGCTGAGTTGCGGCGACATTTTGCTGGACAGGCAAAAAACTGCCGTTACGGTGGGCGGAAAGGAAGTGGCTTTGACGGCCGGGGAGTTCCGGCTTCTCGCTTACCTTATGACCAACAAAAACAGGACGGTCACCAGAGGCAGCCTTCTGGCTCATTTCTGGGACTGTGAGGGGGACTTTGTAAACGACAATACTCTCACGGTCGTCGTCAAACGTCTGAGAGAGAAGCTGGGTGAAAATTCCCGGCGGATGCTTAAGACGGTGCGGGGGATCGGCTATCAGATGGAGGATTTCAATGACTGAGAGGAAGCGGGAGTTATTTTTTCTGACAGGGATTTTTACAGCCGGCTTTCTTTTCTGCGCCGTAATTTTGTCCGCCGGTTTTCGGTGGAGCGAGGGGCTTTTCTATGACAGGGCAGCGGCGCTGGCGGCATCCTTTCCCGGCGAAGAGGATAAGGTAATGCGCGCTCTCAAGGGTGTGGCAGGAGGCGATCTTTTGGCAGGAAAGGAGGCCCTGCGCCGATATGGATATGAGGGGCGGCTTCCCATGGAAGGGAAATATCCGGTACTGGGAGCGGCAAGCCTTGTATTTGCGGGTCTTTCTGCCGGGGCCTTTTCCTTTTACCTTCACCGGCGCAGGACAGAGCTGCAGAGACGGACAGGGAATCTGACGGAATACTTAAGGCGGGTGGAGGAGGGGGATTATTCCATCTCCCCGGAAAAGAAGCAGGATGATTTTTCCAATCTGGAGGATGAAATATACAAAACGGTGCTGGCTCTTCGGGAGAGCCGGGAGAGGCTGAGGCAGGAAAAAGAAAAGCTGGCGGATAATCTTGCGGATATTTCCCACCAGTTTAAAACGCCGCTCACTTCCCTTTCCGTGCTGAGCGAGCTTTTGCTGCGCCATCTTTCCGGGACGGAGGAGGAGACCGGGCGGCCAGCGGAGCCGGTACGCAGGACGGAGGGGGAGACCGGGCGGCCAGCGGAGCCGGTACGCAGGATGGAGGGGAAGACCGGGCGGCCAGCGGAGCCGGTGCGCAGGATGGAAGGGAAGACCGGGCGGCCAGTGGAGCTGGTGCGCAGGATGGAAGGGCAGACCGGAAGACTTACGGAGCTGACCGCCGCCCTGCTTACTCTTTCTAAGGCGGATGCAGGGGTGCTGCCCTTTGAGATCAGGGAAGTCCCCGTGAGCGAGCTGATTGAGTGCAGCCTAGAGGGCGTCCGCCCGCTGCTAGAGGAGAAGGGGCAGAGGGTGAAGCTTTCAGGCGAGAATGATTCATCGGGGCATTGGGAGCCCAGGGATTTTTTTCTGGCCTGTGACCTGGGATGGACAAGGGAGGCGCTTTGCAACCTGCTTAAAAACGCCTGCGAGCATGGCCCAAGGCAGTCGGAAATCTGCATACGGGTGTGGGATAACCCGGTATTTGCGGGGATTGCGGTGGAGGACCAGGGGACGGGCTTTTCGGAAAAGGATCTCCGCCATCTTTTTGACCGCTTTTACAGAGGGGAGTACGCAAGCGGGGACAGCACAGGGATAGGGCTTTCTCTGGCAAAGACCCTGATCGAGAGCCAGAACGGGGAGATCAGGGCACAGAACCGGAAGGAAGGGGGAGCAAGGTTTCTCATTAAATTTTACAAAAATGTCTGAATGTCACCCAAATGTCATGTTGGACTGTTATACTGCGGGGAAAACGGAAAGGCATGGATAAGGATATGGAGATATTGAAATGTGAAAAGCTGTCAAAGATTTATGGCAGCGGACCGACGAAGGTTACGGCTCTTGATCAGGTGGATTTGTCGGTGGAAAAAGGGGAGTTTGTGGCAATCATAGGGGCTTCCGGCTCCGGCAAGTCCACACTGCTCCATATGCTGGGCGGAGTGGATCGTCCTGACGGCGGCCGGATATGGATTGAGGGGACGGACATTGCCACCTTAAGCGAAAAGCAGCTTTCCATTTTTCGGCGGCGGAAGGTGGGGCTTGTGTATCAGTTTTATAACCTGATCCCCTCCATTGACGTGAGGCAGAATATTCTTCTCCCCATGCTTTTGGACAACCAGAAGCCGGATGAGGGAAGATTTGACGAGCTGGTGGAGATATTGGGACTGAAGGAGCGGCTGACCCACCTGCCCAGCCAGCTCTCCGGCGGACAGCAGCAGCGGGCGGCTATTGCAAGGGCGCTGATTTACCGGCCTGCCATTTTGCTGGCGGACGAGCCCACCGGGAATCTGGATCGAAGAAACTCGGAGGAAATCCTGGGGCTTTTAAAGCTTTCCAACAAAAAGTATAAGCAGACCATTCTTCTGATTACCCATGATGAGCGGATCGCTCTGGAGGCGGACCGGATCGTTGCCATTGAGGATGGCAGGATCCTTTCGGACGATGCCAATCCTTCCCCGCGGGCGAAAAATCTTTTGAAGGAGGCTTTGCCATGGGAGGAGTCCCTCAGGAAAGGCTGCCAGGGGGAGGTGGAAGGATGAGAACCTTATTCCGATACACCTTAAACACCATTCGGCTGAACAAGCGCACCTCCCTTTCCATCATGGTGTCCGTTCTTCTGGCATCCACGCTGCTTTGCGCCATGTGTACCTATGGTTATACGGAAATAAAATGGCGGGTGGAGATCGAAGAATATGAAGGCGGGCAGTGGCACGGGGAGCTTGGTGGGGATATTCCTGCCGGGAAGCTAAAGCTGGCGGAGGACAATCTCTATGTGGAAGCCACGATGCTAAAGGGGCCTTTTACCTGCTTAGAGCTTCCCGAGGGAAGCCGTCTGCCTTATCTGCTCCTTCGGGACGCGGATGAAAATTACTGGGATATGATGGGTGAAAAAAATACGATCATAGAAGGACGAGTGCCGGAAAGGCCCGGAGAGATTGCGGTATCCAAATCCTTTTTTGAATATCATCCGGAGTACCGTCTGGGCGACACCATAAGTTTTCCCGAGGGGCAGAGGCGTGTGGGGGAAGAACCGCTGGAGGCGGCGCTGGCCCGCCGGGAGGGGGAGCGCTTTTTCCGGACAGGGGAGAAAGAGGTTACGCTGGTGGGAAAGATGGATCTCACCACCAATACCACGGTTCCCGGTTATTATGCCATGGGATATATGGACAGGGAGGCACTTTCCGATCAGGATGAGCTGGTGATTTATGTGAAGCTTAAGGATATCCGCAAGACCTATGAGGTCATGCCGCAGATCGCGGACGCCATGGGGATCGGGAAGGATGAGTATGGGCGGTATGAAAATCACTTTGCATATCACACCATGCTTTTGGCCCTGAATTTCGTTTTTCCGCCGGATGCCGCTTTCTCCCTCGAAAATATCGGCCAGATCCTTATTTATGCGGCCATAGTCCTTCTGGTGATGGGGGCTTTCGTGATGATTATCTGCGGCGCTTTCCAGGTATCCGCCAGCGCCCGGATGAAGCAGCTTGGGATGTTCCGTTCCGTGGGGGCTACTCCCGGACAGATCGCCGTTTCCATTTTGATGGAAGGTGTGGTGTTGTCTGCTGCGCCCGTTTTGCTCAGCCTTGGGGCCGGATATGGATTTACCGTAGTAATCATGAGGCTTTATACGGATATTGCGGGAGAGTTTCTGTACTTTCCGATTAAAGTCCGCTTTTCGCTCTGGGCAGCCCTGCTCTCCGCGGCGCTTTCTTTCCTGACGGTTCTGGCGTCAGCATTCTGGCCTGCCCTGAAAATTTCCCGGCTTTCGCCCTTAGAGGCCATAAGGATGCAGGAAGGGACGGGAAAAAAGGAAAGGCGGGAGAAGAGGTGCGCAAAGGAAAGACAGGGGAAGAGGCGCGCACCGGAAAAAAGGCACACATTTCCCGGATGGGCTTGCAGGAAATCGTTTTCTGTAAAGTTCCTTGGCTATGAAGGGGAGCTGGCAAGGGCCTCCCACAGAGCAAACCGGAAAGGATTTCGCGCCGGAGTCTGGTCGCTGAGCTTTTGCCTGATGCTCCTTATGGGATTCTTTTCCTTTATGAGCCTCAACGATTATTTGAGCGAAAGGAACAGGGGCGGGGATGATTTTAATATATTTGTAAGGCTGGATATGGGAACGGAAGCGGACAGAGAATTGCTCCAAAGCCTTCAGGCCGTGCCCGGGGAGGAGGAAAGCGTTTACTACTGCGTCACAAGGGCGGCTTACTGGGCCGGGCCGGAAAAGGAAACGGAGGAATTTCGGGAAAGAGGCGGCTTTGGGAGCCTTGACCTGAACCGATGGGCAATCGTGAACCGGGATGGGAAATACCGGATCCGTGTGTATCTTTATGGGATGCAGGAGGAGCGTTTCGACGAATACTGCCGCCGGTGGGGGGAGGAGCCTGACGGGTTTTATGATACGGAAAAGGTGAGGGCAGTGGCATGGAGCGCGGCTCCCATGTACCCGGAGGTGCTGAATAATACGCAAAAAGAAAAGATGTCCTACTCGCATCTGAAACTCTCCGGGAAAGAGGAGCTTACCCTTGAAGAAAAAACCGAGGATTCCATGGAAACGGATTATAGGTTTCCCATAGAGGTAGGGGCTGTGGCAGGGGATGGCCCCAGGCTTGGAGATGTCAGGAACAATTATACCATCAATCTCTATATGCCTCTTCCGGTGTATTATTCTGTGGTCGGAAATCTCTCGGAGGAAAAGGAAGGCAAGTATTACACTTATGTGAAGGTAAAGACGGCTCCGGAGAACGATCTTGCGGCGACGGCACGGATCACAGAGCTTTGCGAGGCTATGATGGCAAAGGAGGATATTTATATTGCCAGTACGGCTTTGGAGGAGGAGAATAATGCGGCGGGGAAACAGGCCATGGAGGCCGTGGTGGATTGTATCGGCATCCTGCTCGGCCTCATTGGGGTATCCAATACGCTTTCGGCAGTTTCCCACACAATGATGAGGCGCCGCAGGGAATTTGCCATGCTGCGCTCGGTGGGGATGGATGCGCAGGGCGTCAAAAGGTTGCTTGGCCTGGAAGGAATACGGATGGCGGTGATGCCGGTTTTTATTTCCGTGCCGGTAATTGCCCTTTTACTGCAGGCTTTAATGGGGCTGGTGGATGTGTCCTGGCCGGATTTTCTGCCCTGGCTGCCGTGGGGGAAGATATTCTTTGGCATAGGGGCGGTTATGGCCGCAGTGACGGCGGCATATTGGATGTCGGCGGGGAAAATCAGGAAGGATACCATCATCGAGGCAGTGCGGGACGAAAATGTGTGAGGGTTTGCAGGGTGTCGGAAAGGCAGATACTTAGATGAGAGTGTTTTGATTTTGAGCGGAGATTTTGGAAGGCGGGGCAGAGGAAAATTTCCTCTGCCTCACCTTAATCATTTGATGTACTTTTTTGATTCCTCCGGACTTAGATTATATTGCTCTTGAATTTTTAAAGAAATAGTCTGAGATGGGATTCCCAGTTTTTCTAATATGGAAACCGTTCCCCGGATGCCTTCTTCTATGCCTTCGTTTCGTATGGTTTTTGCTTCATATTCCAGAACCCTTCCACCCATAATAGATTTTACTCCTTTCCTGACTGTGTTATATTTTGAGGCTATATGCGCTAATACTTTATTTGACATATCAATAATGGTACATCTTATATATTCACTGATGATTCCCTGAATTTGCAGTTCTTCCAGCCGGTTTTTGATTTGCGTATACTCTCTTTGGAGTTTTTCCAGTTTTGATGCATCCTGTTCATATTCCCGGAATCGGCCCTCGTGGGAAAAAATATAAAAGGGGAGCAGGAACAAAAGCATTTTCTGAAATATATCTTCTATCGTATACCGCTGGATTTTCATCACCTGGATATCATATTCCACCTTTCCACCTGGCGTTATTATCCTTATTTTCAGCTTATCCGGTGTGGATTCATGATATCTCAAAAATAATACGGCCGAATGCGGTAATGATACGGTAAGTACATTTCCTGTAATCGCTCCTCCGTCAAGCGCAATCTGAGTATCATATTCGAAGAATCTGACCAACATGCTGTTATCCGTACTGCTTTGACATTCCAGATGATATTTCTTTGTTTCCTTCCCCAGTATTTTGAAACTGGTGTCTGTAATCCTTTCATCTTCATCTCCATCCTGCCGATTCAGAAAATGTTCGTTTGGAGAGAAGATAATTTTTTCTTTTCCCGAATAGTTTTCCCCGAATATCTCGTTGATAACAGGAATGATCAGACTGCTGCAGTCATTTAGCAGTGTGCGGAATACGTCATCGTAGGGGGTATTTGACAGTTTCATATCGCCCATTAATATTTTCTCCCTTTATCGTATTTTAACATGAACTCTGGATTTGCTCAATTATTAACCGCAGAACTAAATTGAGTTCTTTGTCAGAATGATTATAATAGCATATAGATTTTTCGTCATTGGACTTATAATCCAATGGCCGGAAAGGATTTTATTTTCCGGACAATCTTGTGCAGAGCCTTGCGGTATCCTATAATGGAAAGTAAAACAGACTAAAGTGAGGGCGAAAGGCTATGAAATATCTGAGCGTGATTCTGGGCATCTTTGGGCTGGAATGGAAACTGAAGAATCAGATTGAAAAAACAGTAGCAGATGGAGAAATAAGAAAGAAATGCGGCGGATTCCTGCTCATAAGAAAGTACCATAACACAGGAGCTTTCTTAAATGCGGGAGAGAACAAAAGGCGGCTGGTAATGACGGTATCCGTTCTTCTGACGATGCTGTTGACGGCAGTGTTTTTCCTCACCTTGGGAAAAGCGGGAAAAGGATTGCTCAAATGGGGATTCGCCCTGCTTTTGGGCGGGGCCTACAGCAACACCTATGACCGGCTGGCGAGAAAATATGTGGTAGATTATGTGAGCTTTCCGGTTCCTGGCAGATTGGGGAAAGTAGTGTTTAATGTGGGGGATTTCTGTATTATGATTGGTACCCTGCTTTGTGTACTGGGATATGAAACGCAGCCGGATTTATAAAAAGAGATAGGTTGAAAATAAGCCTGATGGCTTATTTTCAACCGACAATTTGTGCCACAGGCGGCTCAAATTGGATCGCAGATGCGAAACCACCTGGGTGGATTTCGCATCGCGTTGCCGCAAAAAACGCGGCATGGAGGTTAAAATGATACAGGGGCTGTCTCCCCTTTGACGTTTCAATCATTGGGGAGACAGCCCCTGTTATTTAAGTTTGAATACAAAAAGCCAGATACCCTTTCCCACCGGAACTGAAAAGCAGGCTGTAAGGAGGGTAGTTCGTTGAAAACGAGCGTAAAAGCTGGTCAAAGGTAAGCAGGTTCGTTCCCTTAAGGGAAGTTTCCATGTCGGAGAGAAAATGACACCCTATCCAGTCCACAAATTTCTCAGAGAGCATTTGGATGGCGTATTGGACGGTCTGGTCAACCACTTTGATCTGTTTGCCGATCATTTCGCTGAGAGCATAAAGGATCAGCCGCTCTTCATAAATAAGGTAGACCTGTATGGGTGGTCTTCCCTTTGCGTTGTAAGTGAGACGATAGCAGAGAGCTTTCCCGGAGGAAAAATCTTCTCCATTGTAGCGTTTGCTGACAAGCTCTGCCTTTACCCGGTAGAGAATCTGTATGGCAGGCAGGGCGGCTTTTACAATAGAATCAAGCACATCCTCTGAGGGCTGGTGAATCCATTTGGAAGGGACTCTTCCGGTAATCGCGCGGTCTTCTATCATAATGTGGCCGTTCAGCCAACCCACACAGATTCCCAGAAAATGCTGAACCGCCTCCGGGGAATAATTCTGTTCCTCCAGCTCCTTTTCCAGAGCGGGCAGGGTGTTTTTTAACATATTGTCATGAAGGCCTTTATGTACGGCATATCCACTGTAGTTTATGGAGCACATATAGGCCTCCTCCTCTGAAAAATGCTTCAGGGCATAGCTTTTAAAAAACTTAATTCCCTCCTGACAGGCGTGCTGCCGTTTCGATTCGTCTGTATTCAGATTAAGAAGCTTACCGACAATCGAAAAAAGCCGCTGATGTGCGTTGTCAATAATGTCCACGCCGATATTAAATCTGGTATCCCATTTCAATTCACTCAATGCTTCGGATTCCTTTCTATAATGATCTGGTATTAATTTAGCATATTTTTTCGGAAAATAAAAGAACCTGGGCAAATATAAAATATTTCTAAAATACTTTACAATAAATAATAAGCTGTGCTATCATGATTTCAAACATATCTGGGAATCTGAAACTCTGATCTCACGTCTGTGAACAATCGTCTATTCTCATAGGAATCCCTTATATGGAAAGGGCTGCTTAAGCATTTATTGCAGCCATATACAAAAAATTTGACATGATAAGGGAGGTAAAATGGGGAAAAAAGATGAATATCAGTTTGACTATCTGGATGACAATCACAGATTTGCCGATCAGGTGAACGGTGCTTTGTTTCAGGGACGGCAGGTGGTAAAGCCCGAGGAACTGGAACCGGCGGATGCGCAGTTTGTTTATCTGGGAAAGGAGGCCGGTGCGCGGAAGAATTTCCGGGCAATCGTAGACAGGGCGTGTATGTGGAAGGGAAGGCTGTTTCATATCCTGGCTGTGGAAAACCAGACCTTTGTAGATTATCATATGGTTCTTCGCAATATGCTGACGGAGAGCCTGAGCTATCAGAGACAATGGAAACAAAAAAAGCTGGCGCACGAAAAGGAACATGATCTGTGTATCGGAACAGACGAATTTTTTTCGGGAATGACCAGGGACGAAAAATTTATACCAATCATCACGCTGGTGGTCTACTGTGGGACACAACACCCCTGGGACGGAGCAAGGTGTCTGCATGAGTTATTGGAGATTGATGAGGAAATGAAGGAGTTCGTCACGAACTACAGGTTGAACCTCTACGACTGCCATGAGCACGATACGTTTGAGGAATACCACACAGGCCTGCGCCAGTTGTTTGAGGTGGTGCGTTACTGTGGGGATAAAGAAAAGCTGAAACAGGTAATGGACACGGACAAGGAGTCCTACCGCCAGATCGACAGTGATACCAGAGAGTTGATTGAGGTAGTGGCAAAGGTCAAAATTAAGGAGGATTACGAAAGTATGGAAAACGGAGATAAGAAATACGATATGTGCAAGGCGTTTGTGGACATGAAGCTGGAAGGGGTAGAGGAAGGAATCATCCAGGGAAGGCGGCAGCATCTGGTACAGACCGTGTGCAAAAAGCTGATCAAAAATAAATCGGTAGAGGTGATTGCCGACGAACTGGAAGAGGAGCTTTCAGAGGTAGAGAAGGTGATCGCGGCGCAGAAGCAGGTGGGGAGCTATGATGTGGGGCAGATCTGCAGTGTGCTTGCGAATGAAGATGTTTGATCACCAAAAGACGATACAAAGGAAGTAGCACTATATAAAAAGAACGCTTTCGGGTATAGAACCCGGAGGCGTTTTTTTAGTGGTGCGCCTGGCGGGCGCACTTTCTAAGGGCAGTTCGCGAGACATGCGGAACGTTGTAATGCGTAGGGTGCGCAACACACATTGCGCAAAACAGTCCCAATTTTGGCTATATTACCCAACAACTTTATCTAAAGTTATTAGCGATTGTCAATAGTTTTGTGCAAATTTTTTAATTATAATTATTTATGTAAGCAAAACGCCGGATGTAGTGAGAAATTGGCGTTGCAATCTTAAGAAGGAGGGTGAAAAGGATGAAAAAGGAAACGGATGCGAAACGGTACAAAGAGCCGTTTTTCAAAACCGTAAGGAGGCACTGGATGCTTCTTGCCATGCTGGCTCCGGCCTTGATTTATGTGGTTGTTTTCAATTACATACCTATGACCGGTATCGTTCTGGCATTCAAAAAATATCAGTATGCAGGAGGGATTTACGGTTCCCCCTGGAACGGGCTGGATAATTTCAAGGCCTTGATGATTTCAGGGAAGTTGGGACAGGTTACAAGAAATACACTGCTTTACAATGTTGCCTTTATTTTTCTGGGAATGGCATGCGAGGTGGGGAGCGCCATTCTTCTCAACGAGCTGTTCAGCAAACGATTCAAAAAGGTTGCGCAATCCTTCATGTTTCTGCCTTACTTTATAAGCTGGGTAGTGGCAGGCGCAATCATGTACAACATTTTCAACTATGAAAGAGGCGTTTTCAACCATATCGTAACAGCCCTGGGCGGCCAGCCTTTTGATCTTTACAATACCCCTTCCGCCTGGCCGCCGGTGCTGATCTTTTTGAAGGTATGGAAACAGACCGGGTACGGCTCCGTGGTTTATCTGGCGGCCATCACCGGCATGGATCAGGAGATGTTTGAGGCGGCCTCCATTGACGGGGCCAATGCCTGGCAGAAGATCCGTTACCTGACCATTCCTTCGCTGCTGCCTACCATGATGATTATGCTGCTTCTGGCAATTGGAAATATTTTCCGGGGAGATTTCGGTCTGTTTTATCAGACGGTAAAGAGCAGCGCTATCTTGCAGCCTGTGACAGATGTAATCGACACCTATGTATTCCGTCTGCTGATTGATACCGGCGATATTGGAGTATCTGCCGCCGCAGGCCTTTATCAGTCCATCCTCTGCTTTGTGACCATCACCATCTGTAACAAGCTGGTGAAAAAGGCAGACCCGGATTACGCATTATATTAAGGAGGGAAGTACAATGTCAAAGGTTAAGATTATGAAGGACGGCCACCATTTAAGCAGGGATGAGCTTTCCGTAAATATTGTGGGATATATTCTGGTGGGGCTGTTCGCGCTGGTTTGTGTGATCCCCTTTTACCTGATCATTGTGGCGTCCTTTACGGATGAGGCCTCTCTGATTCGGAACGGTTATCCGCTGATTCCCACGGATTTCAGTCTTCAGAGCTATATGCTTTGTCTGAAAAACCCTGTTGCCATCTTAAAGGCATACGGGACTACCATTGGGGTTACGCTGGTTGGAACGGCGTTGGCGGTTTTAATTGCAACCATGACGGGCTACGTGCTGTCTCGAAAAGATTTTCCCTGGAGAAATAAATTTTCCTTTTTCTTCTTTTTCACCACCCTGTTCAGCGGCGGCCTGGTGCCCTGGTACATGATGTGTATCCGCTACCTGAACTTTAAGAACTCTTATCTTGGCATTATATTGCCCCTGATGTTTTCGGTGTGGAATATGATTATTGCAAAATCTTTTATGGCCGGCATTCCCAGTGCCATCACGGAATCAGCCAAGATCGACGGCGCCAACGATATGACCATTTATGTAAAGCTGATTCTTCCCTTAAGTAAGCCCCTGATCGCAACCTTAAGCCTTTTTGCGGCCCTGGCTTACTGGAACGACTGGTATAATTCCATGCTCTTTATCACAAATGAAGATATGTTTATGCTGCAGTATTACCTGCAAAGAGTTTTGGGAAGTGCGGAGGCCATGAGGATTGTGGCGGAGAAATCCGGTATTGCCCTGCCTACGGTGCCTCTGGAGAGTATGAAGATGGCCATGACCGTGATTGCAACGGGGCCCATCGTCCTTCTTTATCCTTTCGTACAGCGCTACTTTGTAAAGGGTCTTACCATCGGCGCGGTGAAGGGATAGCCTGAAAAGGAAACGAAAAAGTGTAAATAACTGCCTGTCCTCCTTTTTTCATGGAAGGGCGGTACAGTTAAAAGGGATGCTGCGCTTTGCAGACCATCCTGATAAAAAAAGAAAAGGAGAGAGACTATGAAAAAGAAAAAGTTATTAGCAATGTTTCTGACTCTTGGTATGACGCTGACCATGCTTTCCGGGTGCGGAAATTCTTCCGGCGGCAGCACAGGCGGCACGGGCAGCTCGGAGAGCGGCTCCCAGGAGGCAGGCTCCGGTGAGGAGGCGGCAGGAGATACGGCGGATGCAGCAGGAACAGAGGATTCAGGCGATGCGGCAGGTGGGGCCTCTTTGGAAGGGCTCCCGGAGGCAGTGGGGGAGGGAACCATCACGGCAACTCCGGAAATGTATAGCGGCGTGGACTTAAGCGATCCCTACACGGTAAATATGTATCTGATCGGCGATACTCCCAATGACTGGGAAAAGGTTCTGGGACTGGCAAACGATTACTTAAAGCCCTTTAACACAGAGCTGGCGGTGACCTTCATGAGCTGGAGCGATTATCAGACCATGTATTCCCTGGTGCTGGCAGGGGGCGAGCAGGTGGATCTGATCTTTACGGCTCCCTGGTGCTATATGTACACGGAGGCGGCAAAGGGGACGCTCTATGAGCTGACTGACGATTTCATTGCAACCAGTATGCCTTTGTCAAACAAGTATCAGGATAAAGACAGTTGGGATGAGACCACCATCGCAGGAAAGACCATTGCGGTTCCCTCCAACGTGGCCCAGCCCATGGGTAAGATCGTAGCCATCCGAAAGGATCTGGCTGACAAGCACGGGGTTGGAGAACTGAAAACATGGGAGGATTACAAGAGCTTTATGCTTACCATGGCTGAGAAGGAAACGCCGGAGAGCGGTATTTACGGTCTGGCCTCCTCAGGGGATAACAACGAGCTCTGGGATGTGTACCGTCAGCAGTTTGACACCTTCCTTGCCCTGGACAGCGATTATTTTGATATGATCTACTCCTGGGACGGGGATCTTCCGGAAAAGGATGAAATCAGCCTTGTCTATGAAACCGATGAATTCCGTGCCTATGCAAAGGATATGAAGGAGATGGCGGACGCCGGATGCTGGAGCCGCAGCGCCCTGACCAACACGGTGACAGACGACGACGCTTTCGGAGCCCTTCAGGGAGCTTCTATTGCATGGAACGGCTCTGTGGTTACCTATATGAAGCAGGCCGAGGGAAGCGAGGGGGTTGAATGCGCGATTTATGATCTGACCACCGATCACTTTGTAGGCTGCGAGGCTTTTTCCAACAATGATATGGCAATCGCGGCGGGCTCAAAGAACCCTGAGAGGGCCGGTATGGTTCTTGATCTGATGAAATTTGATACTTATTTGAACAGGCTTCTTCTCCTTGGTGTGGAAGGCGAGCACTACAGCCTTGATGAGGAAGGCTATTATACGGAGCTGGATAAGTCTACCGATTATGCCGCATTTTCCATTTCCGCGTCCTGGGCAATCAAAAACGGCGATTTGAAGGAAGCGGGCGCAGACCCCCGTATGCAGGTTGTGTCTGACGCATGGGAGGAGAGAGTGGAGAGCAATCCCACCATCACCTTTGTATTCGATACGGTTCCTGTGGACTCTTATGTAGCGGCGGTTAAGACTGTGCTGATGGACTATGTTCCCATGTTGGAGCTGGGTCTTGTGGAGGATGTGGACGCTACTCTGGACGAGATGATTCAGAAATGTTATGATGCCGGTTATCAGAATGTGAAGGATGAGTTTGACGCTCAGTATGAGGCCTGGAAAGCAACCCGCTGAGAAAAACAAGGGATGACAGGCTTCCAGGGATTTTAAACAGAAAGAAAAAAGGCAGAGCTGTCCGAAAGCAGATACCTCTGCCTTTTTTTCAAAAACAGGGGTAAAAATCTGCAAGTTTGTGTCTGGGTGGCATCCACAAACTTGTTGCACGCAAAATATCGTGCGGAAATGAGGTGAAATATGGATATTTATTTGGATAATCATGCCGCAAAGGACATACCGTGTGGCTGTGGCGGCAGGCAGCCGCGGGAAAGCGAAAGAATGTGCTTTGACTGGTACTTTTATCATGGAAAAAAGGAACAGACGCCGGGGGAGACGGGAACGGAAGGCTATGACAGGGTGCAGGTTCCCCATGACTGGAGCCTTTCCTATCCCTTTGACCAGGGGGCAGCCTCCTGCGGGTCAGGGGGATATGTGGAGACGGGAATCGGCTGGTACCGGAAGCTTTTTAGGGTGGATAAAAGAGAAGATGGGGATGAAAAAATCTTTCTCCGGTTTGAAGGGGTTTATATGCAGGCCCGGGTGTGGTTAAACGGCAGGGAGCTTGGAAGCCATGTATACGGCTATACCCCGTTTGAATGGGAGATTACAGATTACTTAAAGGCTCAGGAAGTCAATGTGCTGGATGTAAGGGTGGACAATTCCGCCCAGCCCAATTCCAGGTGGTATTCCGGCTCCGGAATCACCAGGGATGTGTGGCTTTACCGGGTAAAGAGGGATCATATCCTGCCCTATGGCCTGTGGGTGAGGACGCCAGAGGTGTCCGGGAAGCAGGCTCTGGTCAGGGTGGAAACCGGCTTTCTGGTATCGGAAAAAAGTCAGCTGGACGGGGAAAGCTTTGAGATAGAGACCACCATCTACACGCCGGAGGGAAAACTGCTCATGAGCCAAAAAGACAGGGCAGAGCAGAGAGAGGCCCAGGCAGGGCAGGATGCCTCCCCGGCTCATAAGTTTACCCTGGCCCAGGACTTTGTCCTGGACAGCCCTCTGCTTTGGGACATTGACAATCCTCATTTATATGAGGTCGTGGCCTGGCTTTACAGAGGGGGACAGCCGGTGGATGAGCTGCGGGTCAGAACCGGGCTTCGTAGCATTGACTTCCGGGCGGATACCGGCTTTTGGATAAACGGCAGGCAGTGTAAGATAAACGGTGTCTGCATCCATCATGACGGCGGCTGTGTGGGTGCTGCGGTGCCTCCCCAGATTTGGGAGAGGCGTCTTAAAAAGCTTCAGGAAATGGGAGTAAACGCAATCCGTATGTCCCACAATCCTCCGGACATTGCCCTTTTGGATCTGTGCGATGAGATGGGGCTTTTGGTGATGGATGAGTCCTTTGACGAGTGGAGGATTCTCAAAAACAAAGAGGCAGGCAGCAACACCCATGAGAGCCGGGGCTATTCCGAGTGGTTTGAAACCTGCCATGAGGAGGATCTGCGCGCTATGCTTTTGCGGGACCGGAACCACCCCTGCATTGTGATCTGGAGCATCGGCAATGAAGTGCCGGATCAGACGAAGGAGGATGGGTGTCTTACGGCAAGGCATTTGATGGACATCTGCAGGGAGCTAGACCCTGACAGGCTGATCACCCAGGCCAACGATCAGATCCGGGCGGAGCCTGCGCCGGCAAAGGAAAGCTTTTTAAACGAGCTTGACGTGGTGGGGTATAATTATGCAGGGCGCTGGCGGGAGCGGGCGGAGACTTTTTATGACGAGGACAAAAGAGCCCATCCGGGGTGGCGCATCATCGGTACGGAGAACGGAGGCGTAGGCGGGATCCGGGGAGAATATCCCCTGGGAATGAAGGAAAATGCGGGCTGGTGGAAACATCCCTATTACAGCGCCCCTGTGGAGGTGGGCAAGCTCCTGCGCTATACCATGTCCCATGATTATGTGGCAGGGGATTTTATGTGGACGGGCATTGATTATCTGGGGGAGGCCCACTGGCCGGAGCGCTCTGCCAGCGCAGGCGTGTTGGATACCTGTGGCTTTGAAAAGGACAGCTTTTATTTTTACAAAAGTATCTGGAAGAGGACAGAGCCCATGGTTTATCTGTTCCCCCACTGGAACCTTGAGGAGGAGGAGGGAACCGTCCTTCCGGTGTTGTGTTATACCAACTGTGAGAGTGCGGAGCTGTTTCTAAACGGGAAATCCTACGGAAAAAAGGCCTATGCCTATCCCGCTTACGGGATGACGCAGAGGTACGGGCATTTTGACAAGACGCCCATTCCCTTAAATACCGGCGATCTGTTTTTGAGCTGGGATGTGCCCTATGAGCCCGGATGTATCGAGGTGATCGGTTACCGGGAGGGACAGGCGAGCGCCCGCTATGCCGTTCGGACGGCAGGAGAGCCGGCTCTGATTAAGAGTGAGAGCTATTGTAGCGAGCTGAAGGCGGATGGCAGGCAGGTAGGACAGATCGAAGTCTCCATTTTTGACCGGGATGGTAATTTCTGTTACCAGGCTGATACGGAGCTCACAGTAAAGGTGGAAGGCACGGCACGGCTTTTGGGAGTGGACAATGGAAATCCTGCCAATATCCAGAGTATGAGGGACAGTAAAATCCGCGCTTTCCACGGGCGGGCCTTTGTTGTCGTGCAGTCGGACGCCCGAAGCGGAGAATGCCAGGTGAGGGTTACCGCCAGGGGGCTTAGCGAGAGCATAGTAAGACTTACATTTGTGTAAGGCAAAACGGACAAAACGTACAAAGCAGATAAAACAGACAAAACAGACAGGAAAGAGCTGATTTCATCCGGCGCTTCCTGTAAGGGTACGAAGTTGGCACAGAAAGGGCGCTGCCGCACAGAGGGCGGCGGGGAGGTGGAAATGAATCAGGCAGAAATCGCCAGAGCCCTGGGCATATCAAAAACCACGGTTTCCCGGGCAATTTCCGGAAAAGGCAGAGTCAGGGAAGAAACACGCAAAGAGATTTTAGATTACATAAAAGGGCTGGAGGTAAAGGAAAATACAAAGACACCGCCAACTTATAACCTTGGGGTAGCCCTTCCGGCGGACGACTATATCAACACCAAAACCTATTTCTCGGAGTGTCTGTACGGAATCTGCGAGGCGGCAGCCCATTTTAACTATAATGTGCTGATCGTCAAGGCCATGGAGGACAACATATCCGAGATCGTGAATGTGGTGGAGGGAAAAAAGGTGGACGCTATGATCCTTGTCAGGCATATGGAAAATGACAGGGCAATAGAATATCTGAAAAGTAAGAACTTTCCCACAGGACTTGCCGGACGCTGCGAGGAGGACTGGGTAATCCAGGCGGATATTGACAACGAGGGGGCGGTGGAGGATATAATGACTATGATGGTCAATAAGGGCTTCCGGCGATTTGCGCTGATCGTGGAGGAAATGACCAACCTGGTGAACCGCAAACGTCAGGAGGGATTTCTGGCGGCTCTTTTTAAAAACGGGATTACCGAAAACAAGCAGTATATTTACCGGACGAAGGTGTCGGAAGAAGTGCTTGGGATGATTTTGCAGGATATTATTTCCAATAAGACGGACTGTATTGTATGCGGGGATGACGAACTGGGGACGAAGGTTTTGTCCTGGCTCCAGGGGGAGGGCTACCGTGTGCCCGGGGATGTGGCTGTTTTTGCCCTGTACAACAGCCCGGTTCTGAATCTGATGCGCCCTTCTGTGACGGCAATTGATGTTTCCACAAGGCTTGTGGGACTGGAGCTGGGGAAGCAGATGTGCAACTACCTGCAGGGAAAAAGCTGCCAGAAAAGGACTCTGATGGATTATAAGATTCTGATCAGGAAGTCTACCGGCAGGATAAACTAGATTTTCTCAGGTAGAGAAGTGAGAAAGGATTGAAAATGGAAAATAATTTTGCTTATGGAGTGGATTTAGGGTGGCTCAGCCAGTTGGAGGAAAGAGGCGTGCGCTGGGTAGATAGATCCGGCAAGCCGGACTTATCCGGGAAACCGGACTTACCCGGCAAGCTGGACAAATCCGGCAGGCCGGACGCATCCGGTGCAGCGGATGGGGCTTCGAAAGAAGGCTGGAAGGAAGTGGAGCCTCTTTGCAGGATGAAGGAGCTGGGGGCAGATTCCGTCCGGCTCCGGGTATTCGTGAATCCGCCAAAGGAAGCTTTCTGGACGAAAAAGGACGGCACTCAATGTATGCTGGGCTTTTGCGACAAGGACTCTGTGCTGGAAATGTCAAAGAGAGTAAAAAGGGCAGGCATGCGGCTGATGATTGACTTCCACTACAGTGATCACTTTGCGGATCCGGAGTATCAGGATATTCCCGCAGAGTGGGAAAAGGAGGACGGGGAAGGACTTCGGCGGAGGGTTTACGGGCACACAAAGGAAGTGATGACCCTTCTTGCCGAAAACGGCGCGGCGCCGGATTGGGTACAGGTGGGAAATGAGATTAATCCCGGGATACTGCTTCCGGCCGGAAGCCTGCAGGAGAACCCGAAGCAGTTAGTCGCCTTTTTAAATGCAGGGTATGAGGCAGTGAAAGAGTGTGTTCCGGCCTGCCAGGTGATCACCCATCTCTCCTGTGCGAATATCCGGGAAGTCTGTGATCCCTTCCTTGACACCTTTTTTGCATTGGGGGGAAAGACGGATATTTTGGGCTTTTCCTATTATCCCTACTGGTACAATATGATCCAGGAGATCAGGGGAAAGAAGGTGATGGAGCTTTTTTATAATCCCCTGATTGCTTATGCCGAAAAGTACCAAAAGCCGGTGATGATCGTGGAGGTAGGCGGGCCGGAGACGGATGCGGAGGGGACATACAGGCTCCTTGTCAACACCATAGAGGCTCTAAGGCAGGTGCCAAACGGCATGGGAAGGGGGATATTTTACTGGGAACCGGAGGTGGGGGCAGAGCTTTTACCCGATCGTTACCCTCTGGGAGCCGCCCTTAAGGTGGGGGAGAACACCCTGGAGTTTACAGGCGCGCTGGCGGCTTATGGAGACTGTAAAAAGGAAGCAGAAGCAGTTTACAAAAATTATTGATGATTTACAGCCTTGGAATTTTCTGTGTATAATGG
Organism: uncultured Lachnospiraceae bacterium; assembly: GCA_949949005.1. Taxonomy (GTDB): domain Bacteria; phylum Bacillota; class Clostridia; order Lachnospirales; family Lachnospiraceae; genus Suilimivivens. Next base: position 53,346 of record CATLHM010000006.1, on the reverse strand, counting down.
AATCAGGACGGCTGGCTTTGGCGATGCCGGAGCCGGCCGTGACTATAGTGTGCCCAGCGGCGCACGATTACAGGAAGGAAGAACGCTTATGAATCTGATTTATTTGTTTGCGGATCAGTGGAGGCGTGATGCAATGGGAATTTATAATCCTGACGTGATTACGCCGAACCTGGATTGTCTGGCCGGTGAAGGGGTGCTTTTTGACCGGGCCTATAGCTCCTGCCCGCTCTGTTCCCCCAACCGCGCCTGTCTGCTTACCGGCAGGGCTCCCGGGAAAACTAACGTATTTACCAACTGCAAGCCGGATGTGGACTGTCACCTCAGGGAGGATACGCTTTGCGTTTCCGATGTGTTAAAGAAGGAGGGATATTCCACGGGCTATATCGGAAAATGGCATCTGGACAAACCTGACGGCAGAGGCGGATGGGATGCCTATACCCCGCCCGGAAAGAAACGGCATGGCTTTGATTTCTGGTATTCTTATGGAACCTTTAATGACCATCTCCATCCCCATTACTGGGATACGGAAGGCAATTATATAGAGATTGACCAGTGGTCGCCGGAGCACGAGACGGATGTGGCCCTTTCCTTTCTGGAGAGGAACAAGGAGAAGCCATTCGCCCTGTTTGTATCCTTTAATCCGCCTCACTCTCCCTATGATGCGGTTCCGAAGAAGTACGAGGACATGTATGCGGGAATGGGAATGGAGCGCAAAAGCCTGGCATGGGCGCAGCACCCTGAGAATGTGGGGGATCTGATTCCGGAGGGGCTTGATTTACGGGTGGCAGCCAGACAGTATTACGCTGCGGTGACCGGGATTGACGAAAATATAGGAAGGATAACCGCCTGGCTGAAGGAGAATGGCCTGTATGAGAACACCTACATCATGGTTTCGGCAGATCATGGCGATATGATGGGGGATCATCAGTTAGTGGCAAAACATATCTGGTATGAAGGTTCCATAGGCATTCCGCTGATGATCAGCGGGGGCGGCCTGAAACCTCGGCGGACCCGGGAGCTGGTATCCGGCGAGGATCAGGCGGCCACAATCCTGGGGATGCTTGGGATTGCCGTACCGGAGTGTATGGACGGTATGGATTTTTCCCCGCTGCTGCGCGGCGAGGAATTTCAAGGGCATAAATCCATTATGACCATGGCTTTTCCCAGTACGCAGGAGCGGATTGACGAATTTGCGGCAAAGGGACTGGATTTCATGGATTATGGCTGGCGTTGTATCGTAACGGAGCGCTACAAGCTGGCGGTGAATAAGGGGCGGCAATACGGTATGGAGCAGCACACTTATCTCTATGATATGCAGGAGGATCCGGGCGAGAATATTTCCATAGACGATCCGGAGGTGATGGGGCAGATGATGGAAGAGTTGAGGTATTGGTGCAGGAAGAATAATGACCGGTTCTGCACGGAAAGCTGAGTATATATGAGGGTGTAAATTTTTGAAATATCAAAACGGGAACAGGAGCTGTCACAATGACGGCTCCTGTTTTACTAATGTAAAGAGGTCTGGATTGGCTTGAAAGTGCAGAAAATTTGGTGCAGAAAATTTTCCGAAAGGCCTTGACAAATGCAGCTTAATGCCCTATTGTATTAATATCATAGTACAGTAATACAAAGAAAGGAAAAAGAAATGGCATGGAATTTAGATTCTGACCGCCCCATTTATGCACAGATTTTGGAAGTGATGCAGCTTCGGATTATTGCAGGGCAGTACCGGCCGGGAGAGAGGATCCCCAGTGTGCGGGAGCTGGCCTCTGAAGCAGGAGTAAACCCAAACACCATGCAGAAGGCTTTGGCGGAGTTAGAGAAGGAAGGTCTTGTGATGGCACAGAGAACCAGCGGAAGGATAGTGACGGAGGATATGGAAATGATCAGGGCAACCCGCAACCAGCTTGCTAAGGAGCAGATACAGGAGTTTATTGACAAAATGGAAAAGCTGGGATTTAATAAAAAAGAAATCGTTACGCTGCTGGAGCAGATGGAGGATAAGGAATGAGCGAGCTTGTAGAAATCAACAATCTTACCAAGTTTTATGAAAAGAAGAAGCTGGCCCTGGATCATATGAACCTGACCATACCAAGAGGGAAGATCATAGGGCTCCTGGGGCCTAACGGAAGCGGCAAGACCACCCTGATCAAGCTGATCAACGGCCTGCTGGTGCCAACGGAAGGCGTTATTCTGGTAAATGGCTTTAGGCCGGGGCCGGAGAGTAAGGCGTGGGTTTCCTACCTGCCGGAGCGCACCTATTTCCAGGGCAGCATGAAGGTCAAAGAGCTGATTGACCTTTTTGCGGATTTTTATCAGGATTTCCGTCCGGAGAGAGCCAGAGAAATGTTGGCAAACTTAAGAATCAGCGAGGAGGACCGCCTGAAAACCCTTTCCAAGGGAACCAAGGAAAAGGTGCAGCTCATCATGGTCATGAGCAGGCAGGCCCAGCTCTATATTTTGGATGAGCCCATTGCCGGCGTGGATCCGGCGGCCAGGGATTATATCCTGAGAACGATTATCTCCAATTACAGTGAGGAAGCTACGGTTCTTATCTCTACCCACCTGATCACGGATATTGAACAGGTTTTGGATGAGGTGATCTTTATCCGGGACGGAAGGGTAGTGCTGCAGGATACGGTGGAGCATATCCGGGAAAGCAGGGGGAAATCAGTGGATGGATTTTTCAGGGAGGTGTTCGCATGTTAGGAAAATTACTGAAGCACGAATGGAAAGCCGTTTGGAAGGTGCCAACGCTTTTGATCGGCATCGTGATGCTGGCGGGGCTGGTCGCCGGGCTTACCTTTGCAATGCCTATCTGGAACAGCGACTGGGTGGGGCTTCCCATGTCAGGGGTCATGCTGATTTTGACGTTTTTCTTTGGCCTGAGCGGAGTCAACATTGGCATTATTATTTATTTTGGGGTGCGGTATTATAAAAGCATGTTTACGGATGAAGGGTATCTGACCCATACGCTGCCCGTCAGCGCAAGGGAGCTCTTGCTCAACAAGGTGATCACTATGAGCGCCTGGAACCTGATCACCGCGGCCGGAGTCATAGTCAGCCTGATGATCTTCGGGGGAGTGGCGTTTCTCTCCTTAGCCCCTCTGGACGGAGCATTTGCAAGAGAGGTCACAAGGGCGCTGGCAGAGCTGCCGGAGCTTTTTTCTGCCTCTGAGATGGCAGGCTTTCAGGCCTTTTGCGCAAGCCTGATCCTGATGCTGCTCACATCCGCTTTCAGCGGGACCATGATCCTGATCGGCGCAATTACTCTGGGCCAGATGGTGAGAAAGCACAGGATACTTGGCGCTATAGGCGCCTACTTTGCAATCAACGGGGTGGTGCAGATGGTCAATACGGTGGTGATGATGCCCATCATGTTTAATTCTATGAACAATATGTGGTGGGAAATGGATTCGCCTTTTCCGATTTTTACCGGATTTTATACGGTAATGTCACTGGTGTTTGTGGCTGTGTCTATCGGACTGTACTTCCTTTGCGAATATCTGATCAAGAGGCAATTGGAACTGGAATAGAATTTGAGGCCGGATAAAAGAGATAATAGGGGGCTGTCGCATTAAAATCGTGCGGCAGCCCCTTTTAGAGGATTTTAACGGGTGATGACAGTCCCGGCTTTCCCTCTCAGGGCATCGGTGACGGATTCGATGGAGGTGATCAGTACGCTTCCGTTTGGATTGGCGGAAAGGTAGGTGATGGCCGCCTCTATTTTGGGAAGCATGGTGCCTTCCTCAAATTCGCCCTCGGCCATCATTTCTTCTGCTTCACTTAAGGTAAGGGAAAAGATGGGTTTTTGGTCCTCTTTGCCAAAATGCTGATAAACGTTGGGAACGGCAGTCAGGATAATCAATTTGTCCACGTGAAGGTCAGCCGCCAGCTTTCCGGCGATGGCATCCTTTTCGATGACTGCCGAAGCGCCCTTTAGGGCATGCTGCTGTTCAATGACGGGAATACCGCCTCCGCCGCAGGCAATCACAATCTGGCCGGCCTGTGCCAGAGTGCGGATGGCTTCCAGCTCCACGATTTCAATGGGCTTAGGGGCGGCAATGATCCGGCGGAATCCTTTGCCGGGAGTTTCCTGGACATAGTTGCCCTTTTTTGTTTCGATCTCCGCATCGTCAGCAGACATATAGCGGCCGATGAGCTTGGTGGGCTCATAAAAGGCCTCATCGTAAGGATCCACAGTCACCTGGGTCAGGATGGTGGACACAGTCTTGCTAATCCCCCGGGAAAGGAGCTCCGCTTTCAGGGAATTCTGAATATCATAACCCACATAGCCCTGGCTCATGGCGCTGCACACGCACATGGGGGCGGGGGTATAGTCGGGATAAATGCGGCGCAGCTCCGTCATGGCCTTATGTATCATACTGATCTGGGGGCCGTTGCTGTGGGTGATGGTGAGCTGGCAGCCAGCTTCCACCAGATCTGCCAGGGCTCTGGCAGTTATTTTGACAGCGCTTTGCTGCTCTGTGGTGGTGTAGCCTAATGCTTTATGTCCCAATGAGACAACTGCTTTTTTCTTAGTCATTCTTCCGAAACCTTCCTTCTTCTTGGTAAGGACAGTATAGCAAAAGGAAGGGGATTTGTACAGCAGCAGAGGAAAGTAATCAGACTTCCTTTCTGTTCAGATCAGTAATTCTCTGCATGAACCTCGAAGTAACTTTGGGGATGATTGCAGGTCGGGCAAACCTCAGGTGCCCTGGTGCCCACAATGATGTGTCCGCAGTTACGGCATTCCCATACCTTCACTTCGCTTTTTTCAAATACGGCGGCGCTCTCTACGTTGCGCAGTAAGGCACGGTAACGTTCTTCGTGGTGTTTTTCGATTTCGCCCACAAGCCTGAATTTTGCCGCAAGCTCGGGGAAACCTTCCTCATCCGCTGTTTTTGCAAAATTCTCATACATATCTGTCCATTCGTAGTTTTCGCCGTCTGCTGCGGCAGCAAGGTTTTCCTTTGTATTTCCGATTCCGCTTAACTCCTTGAACCACATCTTCGCATGCTCTTTTTCGTTATCGGCCGTCTTTAAAAAGAGCCCTGCGATCTGTTCGTAGCCTTCCTTTTTGGCCACAGAGGCAAAGTAGGTATACTTGTTTCTTGCCTGTGATTCCCCGGCAAAAGCTGCCTCCAGATTTTTCTCCGTCTGTGTTCCTGTGTACTTTGTTGTTCCCATGTTTTTCCTCCTTATATTGTTTTCTCTGCATTTTGGGCAGAGCCTTTTCAATTTAGAATTATTCTAATTGTAATATTTTGGGCAGCATTTGTCGAGTAGGAATGAATCGTGGATGAAAAGTTATGCGGAGTCCTATACAAACGGAGGATGAAAAAGTATAATGGGTACGAACAGACGCCATGTTGAGGGAAAGGAACGGGAAAATATGAGAGAACTATGCAGGGCTATTGAGATGCCCATGGAAGTGACAGAATATGCGGTAAAGTTTGACAGAGAATTTGATTATGCAACGGCCAGGGAGGGGATGGAGAAGCTTTTTGCGGTGCAGACATGGGAGGAGGGGCTCGCGGAGCTGAAAAAGTGTCTGGGAGAGGATCCAAAGGGATTTAAGATGCTGGCCTGTATGCTCCATTGCTGCCGGAGGACATGGGACTTTTACAAGGCGCATGGTATTTCCGGCGTGATTTTTGTGGATACCATGAAGTGTTTCAGCAGATTTGTAAAAGAGCATAAGGAGAGCTTTGGGTACTATGGCTTTGACAGACAGTGGTGGACGGCAAGACAGCTCTGCGGCCTGCTTTTTCGGATTGGAGAGCTGGAGTATGAGATGAGAACGGATGGCGGGGAGAAGATAATCAGTCTGCACATTCCTTCCGACGCCCTGCTGACAAGGGAGAAGACGCTCCATTCCATCCGGCAGGCAAGGGTATTTCTGGATGAAAAATTCCCGGAGTATGCCGGGGCCGGGACAGAGTGCCATTCCTGGCTGCTTTCCCCTACGCTCAGGGAAGTGCTCTCGCCGGACTCGAATATCCTGGCCTTTCAGGAGCTGTTTGACATTGAGGTTCTGGGGGAGGATCAGGCACAGGAATATAAGGTTTGGGTATTTAAGCGTTCGGACATTCCTCTTGCAGAGCTGCCGGAGAACACCTCCCTCCAGAGAAGGATGAAGGATTATCTGCTTTCAGGGGGGAAGATGCTGGAGGCAAAAGGGAGACTGAAAGCTTTATCTGCGTAATCCCAAGGCTTTTGAAAAACCGGTGAAAAGCTGGGCGGAATTTTGCATGAATTTTTCCTTTCAAGAAGTTATGGAAATCATGCTACACGATTGCTCAGGGAAAGGAGATTGCCACATGAGCGAAAACTCCAAAATTACAACAAAATTCAGACGCTTTGTTGACGGACAAGGCCGGGAACGCCTGTTTAACGGCCTGAATATGGTGTGTAAGGAGCCGGACTTAGGTTTCGTATATCCGTTAGGGAGTTCGGATTATCAACGGCTTTCACACAATGGGATTAATATTCTGCGTTTTGGAATTTACTGGGCCGCCATTGAGCCTAATCCCGGAGAATATAATGAAACTTATCTGCAAAGAGTGAAGGAGCAGCTTATTTATGCCTGTGAGGCAGGAATTTTTACCTTTTTAGACTTCCATCAGGATCTTTATGGAGTATCTTTTGGCGGCGGAGCGCCTGCCTGGGCGGAGGTTACGGACGGTTTGCCGCATATCACCGGCGATCTGTGGAGCGATGCTTATCTGATCAGCCCGGCGCTAAACAGGGCTATTGAGCATTTTTGGAACAATGATCCCCTTTGCGGAATAGGCTTGCAGGAGTATTTCCTTCATATGCTTAAGCATACCGTAGAGTTTTTCAGCGGAACTCCTGGTCTGCTGGGATACGATCTTTGGAACGAGCCATACCCTGGTTTGTCCGGGCAGCGTGCGCTAAGCGAGGTAATGGCGCTGCTTTCGGAATCTGGAAATTTGGGGCAGAGCCAGGAGAAGGCCCGGCTGATTGCCGGACTGACAGACATAGATTTTTATCGCAGGCTGACGGATATAATTTCTCAACATACGATTTCCTTTGAGCAAACGAAACTGATGAGTTTTTACCGGCGGGCATCTGAGGTTGTCCATGGATTGGCCCCGCAGGCCTTGATATTTACTGAGCCATGCTATTTTACCAATCTGGGTGCGGACTCTGGCATCATGCAGATAGATGTTCCCGGCCAGGTGTTTGCACCTCACGGGTATGACTTAATCGTAGATACCGGCTATGATAATCTATATGATCCACAGAGGGTTGAACTGATTTTCCAGCGGCACAGGCAGACGGGAGAGCGCCTGGATGTCCCGATATTAATTGGCGAATGGGGAGCCTTTGAGGGGCGGCCCGGCAATGAAAAGGCAGCAGGGCAAATGCTGAACATGATTGAGCAGAATCTGTGGAGCCACACTTACTGGTCCTGGGCCAAGGACATAGAGTCCCGTCCCGAGTGGGGCTTTCTGGTGCGCGCTTATCCTGCGGCTGTTGCGGGTAAGCTGGTCTCCTATCATTGGGACGGGCAGTTATTTGAGATGCTATACGATGCAGAGCCGGGGATAACAGAGGTATTTGTTCCAAATGTGCCAAAAAGGGAATACGAGTTGAAAACCTGGCAGGGAGCCGTTGACGCAGAGGTAACTGTGTGGGGCAATACAGGACATGCAATTTTTAGGATCGCTTCCAATAAGCGGCAAAGAGTGAGGCTCAGTATAATGTGTCCGTGAAATCATTCTCCTGGGCGTATTGCAGGCGGCAGATTAAGGTTCGGGTGGCGGTTACTCAGTGCCCGATTGCCGCTCCTGCATTGCAAGGAAGGTGGCTTTATGTTAAGATAAGGAAGGTCTGCAGGACACCCTTTTTCATAAAGGATAACAGGCAGGCCGGATACAGGCGTAAAAGGATGCAGGAAGAAACGAGGTCAGAGAAGCGGATGGAGACGGTCATTCAGATTCAGGATGTAACAAAAACCTTCGTGGGGAAGGATAACCGGGTGGAGGCCCTTAAGGGAATCAATCTGGAAATACATAAAGGGGAGATTTACGGCATTATCGGCATGAGCGGCGCAGGCAAATCCACCCTGGTAAGGTGCCTTAATTTTTTGGAAAGGCCCACTTCGGGAACGGTTTTGATAGAGGGGAAGGATTTATCGGCCATGAGCGACGGGCAGCTGCGCAGAACCCGCACCCAGATTGCCATGATTTTTCAGCATTTTAATCTGCTGATGCAGCGGACGGTGATTGACAATATATGTTTTCCGCTGGAGATCACGAAAGTGCCCAGGAAGGATGCTCTGGCAAGGGCGAGGGAGCTGCTTGAGATCGTAGGGCTTTCAGAGAAAGAGCTTGCCTATCCGGCGCAGCTCTCCGGCGGACAAAAGCAGCGGGTGGCCATTGCCAGAGCCCTTGCAACCAATCCTAAGATCCTGCTCTGCGACGAGGCCACAAGCGCCCTTGACCCGAAAACCACAAGGGCGATTCTGGCCCTTTTAAAAGAGATCAATGAAAAATATGGAATCACTATTGTAATTATCACCCATGAGATGGCGGTGGTGCAGGAAATCTGTTCTCATGTGGCAATCATAGACGAAGGGGTGCTTGCGGAGACCGGGACGGTTACGGAGGTGTTCCAAAGGCCCAAATCCAAAGCCGCTAAGAAGCTGGTTTTCCAGGGAGAGGGGGAGCAGCATCTGGAAATGAAGGGAAAGCGCTGTATCCGTATCGTTTTTACCAGCAATTCCTCCTTTGAGCCTGTGATTGCAAATATGGTATTGGCCTGCAAAATGCCGGTGAATATCCTTCTGGCGGATACCAGGGACATTGGAGGCGTGGCCCACGGGCAGATGATCCTCCAACTGCCGGAGGATCAAAAAACGGCGGAGAGCATGATAGAATACTTAAAGACAAGAAAACTGGAAGTGGAGGAGCTGGATAATTATGTGGGATAGTCAAACGATAATGATGATAGTGGAGGGAACGGGAGCAACCCTCTATATGACCCTTGTTTCTACCCTGATCGCCTATTTGCTGGGGCTTCCCATAGGCATTTTGCTGGTGGTGACCGCGCCGGGAGGCTTAAAGCCCATGAAGGCGCTCTATAAGGTATTGGATGTAGTGGTAAATATTGTGAGGAGTATTCCTTTTTTGATTTTGCTCATGCTGATTATCCCCTTCACCCGTTTTATTGTAGGGAAAAGCTATGGGGCGACGGCTACCATTGTCCCTCTTGCCTTTGCGGCGGCGCCCTTTGTGGCCAGGTTAGTGGAATCATCGCTTTTGGAAGTAGACCACGGGGTGATTGAGGCGGCCCAGAGTATGGGGGCAAGCCTTGGAACCATTATCTGGAAGGTGCTTCTTGCGGAAGCCAGAGTTTCTCTGATTGTGGGCGGAACCATTGCTCTGGGAACGATTCTGGGATATTCCGCCATGGCCGGCGTGGTAGGCGGCGGCGGACTGGGAGATATTGCCATCCGGTATGGATACCATCGCTGGCAGGCAGATATTATGATTGTGACAGTGGTTTTGCTGGTGGTGCTGGTGCAGATTTTGCAGATGATCGGTACCAGGCTTTCCAAAAAGCTGGATCGGAGGATTACAGGTTAAAGGCCGGCATGGGGACGGCTGATAGAGAAAATCATTTATAGTGAACGGCAAATTAACAGGGAGCCGTTTGCGGCTCTCGGGAGGAAGTATCATGAAAGCATTGGTTTTATCAAGCGGAGGAATTGATTCCACCACTTGCCTTGCCCTTGCTGTGGATAAGTACGGAAAGGAAAACGTGATGAGCCTTTCCGTATTTTATGGACAAAAACACGCAAAGGAGCTTACGGCGGCAAGGGAGATTGCCGCTTATTATCAGGTGGAGCACAGAGAACTGGATATGGGAGTGATTTTTGCCGATTCCGACTGCACGCTGCTTGACGGAAGAGGAAACGTGCCGCAGGGGGACTATGCCAGCCAGCTTCAGGGCCGGGAGGGAAAGCCTGTGTCCACTTATGTCCCTTTTCGGAACGGTTTGTTTTTGGCGGCGGCAGCTTCCATTGCCTTGTCCAAGGGCTGCGGGGAAATCTATTACGGCGCCCACGCTGACGACAGTGCAGGCAATGCCTATCCGGATACCTCCAGTGCCTTCCATGAGGCCATGGGACAGGCAGTCTATGAGGGAAGCGGTAAGGAGCTTCAGATCATCGCACCGTTTATCAGAAGCCATAAATCCCAGGTAGTTGCGGCGGGAGTGAAGCTGAAGGTTCCCTATGAACTGACCTGGTCCTGCTATGAGGGCGGCGAGAGACCCTGCGGAAGGTGCGCTACCTGCATTGACAGAAAAAAGGCCTTTGCCTTGAATGGCCTTAGGGATCCGGCAGAAGAGGCGAAGGAGTAAAGAGCCGATAGAAAGGCAGATCAGGGAGGAAGTATGAGAGTATGATGAATTCGGTTTTATTTTTGGTTTCTATTGTATTTTACCTGTTTGCGGTGATTGCTGCTTATAAGTGGTTTGGAAGGACAGGGCTTTATGTGTTTACCGCCATCTCGGCCATTCTCGCCAATATACAGGTCTGCAAAAATATTGATATATTCGGGCTTTCCACCACTGCCGGAAATGTGCTGTATGCGGCCAGCTTTCTGGTGACGGACATCCTGTCCGAAAAATATGGGAAGAAGGCGGCAAAAAAGGCGGTTTATGTGGGGATTTTTACAACCGTGATCTTCCTGGTGGGAATGCAGGGGCTGCTTTCCTTTACGCCGAATGGCAGCGATATTATGGATCCTTCTATGCAGCAGCTCTTTGGGCTGGTGCCCCGGGTTGCCATAGCCAGTATTGTGGGATATATGTGCTCCCAGACCATTGATGTGACGCTCTATCATTTTATATGGAAGAAAACCGGCGATAATGAAAAATGGCTCTGGGCAAGGAACTGCGGCTCCACTTTGACTTCCCAGGCAGTGGACACCCTGGTCTTTACCTTCATCGCCTTTTGGGGCATATACGAGAACGGAATATTTGTGAGCATTCTTCTCACGACTTATCTGTTTAAGGCCATTGTGGCATTCTGCGATACGCCTTTTGTGTATCTGGCAAGGAAGATTGCGGTGAGGGAAGATAATCAGGATTAAGGTGGGGGAGCTTTTAAGAGCCGCCTGGGAGCGGCAGGATGGAGGCTCAAATTGGACCGCAGATGTGAAACCGCCTGCGCGGGTTTCACATCGCGTTGGTGCAAAAAACGCGGAATGGAGGTTAGAATGGATCAGTTACAGGCACTTGGAAAGAAAACAGAGTATAAGATGGATTACGCTCCGGAGGTGTTGGAGTGGTTTGAAAATAAGCATAAGGAGAACGACTATTTCGTCAAATTTAACTGCCCGGAATTTACATCCCTGTGTCCCATCACAGGGCAGCCGGATTTTGCCACAATTTATATTTCCTATGTTCCGGGAGAAAAGATGGTGGAGAGCAAGTCTTTAAAGCTCTACCTTTTTTCTTACAGAAATCATGGGGATTTTCACGAGGATTGCTGCAATAAGATCATGAAGGATCTGATCCGTCTTCTGGATCCCAAATACATCGAGGTATGGGGAAAATTTCTGCCAAGGGGCGGGATTTCCATTGACCCTTACTGCAATTACGGCAAAAAAGGGACGAAGTGGGAGGAGGTTGCCTTTCACCGCCTTGCAGATCATGATCTTTATCCGGAGAGGGTGGATAACCGATAGAGGGGCGGCAAGCCTTATACTGTGGTCAGAGTTTATTTCACGGGGACTTTTTTGAGTTGCAAGAGCCGAATGGCAGAGATATAATAATAGTAGTAAGAGTAAGAGCTTTCCAAAAAAGGCCTTTGTGAGAGGGGAACAATATGCAAAAGAAGACACATGATTATGACAATGTGTTTAAGACCATGAAAAGCAAACATAAAAGGCTGTTCATTTCTGTGATTAACGATATTTTTGGAAAAAAGTACCCAATGGATGTCAAAGTGGAAATGCTGCCGTCAGAGGGTTATCTGACCGAGAGTGAAACAGCGGATGGAAGCAAAAATATAGAGGAACAGATTTCGGACTTTTTGATCAGAATTGAGGGAGAAGTCTATCTGTTAGAATGCCAGAGCTATGATGATGGCTCTATGGCAATCAGAATTGCAGAATATGCTTTCATCGTTGCGAGACAGTTTGCAACATGGGATATCGGACATGCAACCATTCAAATGCCGAGGTTTTCGGTTATTTATGTCAAAAGGACAGATCAGACTCCCGAAACCACAAAAATTACTTTTGTATTTCCGGATGGGCAGGTTGTAAATTACGAGTCAGAAAATGTAATTCTGGAACAGCTTACAAAAGAATATATTATAGAAAAACGGCTGTTTCCCTACATTCCTTTTTATATTGCCAGGTATGAAAAAGCCATTGTTTCAGAAAAGGCCATAGATAATGCGGTAAAAGACCTGACATATTTCAGAGATGAAATGTTGCGCCTGAGAAGGCAGAACGAAATCTCCGATGTGGAGATGATAGATCTTATGGGATTTGTGAATACTATTATTACTCATATTGCAAATGGAAATAAGAGTGAAGAAAGGCTGGTGGACATTATGGGTGGAACTATAATTGAGACGGAATCTGAAAGGCTTATACGTCAGGGAATAAGCCAGGGAATAAGCCAGGGGATAAGCCAGGGAATAAGCCAGGGAATAAGTCAGGGAATAAGTCAGGGAATAAGCCAGGGGATGCGTCAGGGAATGCGTCAGGGACAGGCGAAGATGATTATTGAGATAGGACAAGAAGACGGGCTTGATGAGGTGACGATCTTAAGAAGATTACAGGATAAGATTGGTATGTCCATGGAGGAAGCGGACGACTGTATGAAAAAATACGGAAAGCAGCCGGTATAGTCTTTTTGAGGTTTCTATGTGTCAGGCGTTGATATTCAGAGTGAAATCAGAAGGGGGATCCGTACTATGCGGATCCCCCTTACTCTATAGAAACAGGCTTTTTGCCTGTTATAGTTAGTCGAAGCCGGTCGGCACCGTGAAAAAGCACCGGCGGCTTCTTTTTAAGTGTAAAACGATGCTTATCCTGCCTCGCTTGTGATATATAAAACTATACAATAGATTTGTGTACAAAGTGTTGCGGAAATCGAAATAAAATCTTAAGTAAAGATAAAACTTTACTTTCACTGTTCATGCCGTCGCAGTGCGGCTATGGACAGGCCGGAGAGCAGCACAAGATACAGGACACAGGAAACAGTAAATGCCTTTAAGTCGATTTCCATTTGAGGGTTGTTGGCCCGCATCCCTAAACTGTAGAGGGAGTAAGGATACCAGAGCCCGAGGCCCTTGTTTGCTGCCAGCAGGCCGCCGATGCCGCCAACCAGCCCGATGCCGATGGGGATGGCAAAGGAACGGATCACCATGGAGACGGCAAGCTGCACACAACAGATGACGCTGCCGCCCAAAAGGCCGCAGAGGAACCATTCCAGGGTCTTTGCGGGAAAAGGGTCGGTCAGGGCGCACAGCTTTCCGCATAAAAAATACAAAAAGAAAATCCAGATATTTCCCAGCACCATTACCTTGACTGCCTGGAGGAGTTTTCCAAGGTAGAGGCATGAAAGAGGTACAGGGCAGGTAAGGAAGCTGTTCCAGTTATTGCGCAAATGCTCCAGCCGCCAGAGATAGGAACAGAAGGTGCCGATCAGGGCGGGCATGAAGATAAAGCACAAAAACAGGGAGTGCTGTGACCAGAGGCTGAACCATCCACTTTTCAGGAGCTGCCTGTTTTGGAGGTAATTTCCTGTGCCGAAGAAGGCGGATATGACGGGCAGCACAAGGAAAGCCAGCCAGACGGGGCTCTTCCTTAATTTCAGTTGTTCCGCTTTTACGGTTCTTAATAAATAATCCATTGTTTTGTCTCCTTTCTTGTCTGTCTGTCACGGTCTGGCCGCCGGCAGGAGTGCTACGCGCTGGGGGATTCATTTCCATCCGGCCAGGTTTCAGTTTTCCTTGCGGGAAAATAAGATTCTCCCTGCCGTATAAAAAATGACGATCCACACAAAGATCATGGCCACGGCAGCCAGCTCCACAGGGGAGTATTCGCGGTAATAATAGGTACTGATTCTGGTTGTGGAATCCCAGTCCATCATGACCAGGGTGGAATTCAGGTTGCCGCCCCAGGGGAGAAAAGAATAAAATTTCACGAACATGAGCAGCAGGCCGATCAGGGATCCGCAAAGCCCGGCAACCAAAGGGATCATCTGGTTTGCAAAGAACATGGACAGGGCAAGCTGCATCAGGAAAAGGGAGCTGTTGCTTGCCAGCTTCAGTACATAGGACAGAAGATAATGAGCAGGATCAGGATGGCCCTGATAGCCCAGTGCATATCCCAGGAGGATAAAAAGGGCAAACTGCAGGGCAAACATAACGGCAGTGATGATCAGGCCGCAGACTGCCTTGGAATGATAAAGGCTGCCGGGACTGCGCAGGGTTTCCAGTTGTTTGAAGGTGCAGCCCTTGTGTTCAATATCGGACAGGCGGGAAGCCAGGATGGCCATAACGGGCGGAACCATGACCGCGTCCAGGACGGGCAGGGCGTAGAGAAGGGAGAGAAACCCCTGAGCCTGTTCCCCGGCGGTGGGGCTGCGCAGTGCCCACAATCCCCATAAAAACTGAGCGGCAAGAAAGGCGGCCATGGTAAGTCCTACTTTTCTTCTTTTGATCTTATAAAATTCCAGTCCAAGAGTTTTCATAGACTCGTCTCCTTTCCGGTCAGCGACAGGAAAATATCTTCCAGGCTTTTTTCTCTCTTTTCGATGCGGTAGAGGGCAATACCCTGTTCACAGATCTGGCGGCACAAATCGGCGATACGATCATCCTCAATTACGGGAAGCATCACATAGCCGTCCTCCTGCGGCGCTGCCTCCAGTCCGCCTCGGTGAAGCAGGGAGAGGGTCTCCTGGGGACGGTCGGTGCGCAGGGCGATCTGCTGTTTTGCGTGGGTGTGCAGGGATTTTAACGTATCTTGAAAGACAAGCGCTCCTTTGCGTATAATCCCCACGTGGTCTGCCATCTGGTCGATCTCACTGAGCAGATGGGAGGAAACCACTACGGTGATGCCGTACCTGGAAGGCAGTGTGCAGATCAGCTCCCGCATCTCCGAAATACCGGAAGGATCCAGGCCGTTGGTGGGCTCATCCAAAATCAGCAGCCTGGGGAAACCAAGCAGGGCCGAGGCCAGCCCCAGCCGCTGCTTCATGCCCAGGGAATAGTGGTTTACCTTCTTTTTGCGTGCCGTATCAAGCCGGACGATTTGGAGTACCTGGTCAATATCCTTTTCCGGGCAGCCTTTCAGGGTCTGCAGAATATGCAGATTTTCCTCACCGGTGAGATGCCCATAGTAGCTGGGGGATTCGATGAGAGAACCGGTTTCGGCCAAAAGCCGGATACGGTTCTGCGCATTCACAGGTGTGCCGAAAAGGGTAATGCTGCCTGCGGTAGGCTTTGCAAGCCCCAGGATCATTTTAAGGGTGGTGGATTTCCCGGCCCCGTTTGGCCCCAGAAAGCCGTAAATACTGCCCTGGGGAACCTGCAGATCAATAGAATTTACGCAGCGGATCTTGCCGTACTGCTTGGTCAGATTCTTTGTCTGAATGAGAAATTGTGTTTTCATAAATGCTCCTTTCCGTATAGTCGTAAACATAAGGGCGGCTGGCATAGCCTGGCACCCGTTGTTTTTAGCATAACGGAGATACCTTACGCCCCGGTGAAGCTTACCTTACATTTACATTAAGATTGAGCCCCAGGTGTTTTAGGAGAAAGGAAAAGATAGTATAATTATTGCTGAAAAAAGAGGGAATTGTTAAAGAATCGGAAAGGATAAGGAGAGAAATGGACTTATATGAGCACAGAATCCTGATCGTGGATGACGAGCCTGCTTTGCAGAAGATGGTGAGTGACTTTTTATATAAGGAAGGCTATCGACAGGTGGCGGTGGCGGGGAGCTGCCGGGAGGCAAGAGGTGCGTTTGAAAGGGAACACCCCCATTTGATCCTGATGGATGTGATGCTTCCGGACGGAGACGGTTTTGGGCTGCTGAAAGAGCTGCGCCAGGAATCGGAGGTGCCGGTCATCTTTTTGTCGGCCAGGGACGAGGATGAAAACCGGCTGCGGGGGCTTGGGCTTGGGGCGGACGACTACATCACCAAGCCCTTTCTGCCACGGGAGCTGATCCTGCGTATTTCTGCGGTGTTGAAGCGGGTTTACCGGGCCAGGGACAGGCAGTGTGATGACGTGATATGGCTGGGAGACTGCCGGATCGATTTGGGCAGCGGCGTGGTGTACAGGCAGGATCCGGGGGGAGAGGAAGGTGTTTTTGACAAAACCGCGACACAGACAGCGCTGACGGCCAGGGAATACGCCATACTCAAGAAGCTGGCAGGCAACAGGGGGCAGATTGTGACCATTGATGCCCTGTGTGAGGCCGTCTGGCCGGAAGGAAATTACGGATATGAGAATACGTTGATCGTCCACATCAGAAGGCTTCGGGAAAAGCTCGAGCAGGATCCTTCCAGGCCCAGGCACCTTATAACGGCCCGGGGGCTTGGATATAAGCTGGTATAAGAAAGGAAGATCAATGAAGAGACCATTTTTTTACAGAAAACAGGTTCGCTTTCTTTCCTACAGTATCCTTGTCTTTGTGCTGGCTTTCTGGCTGACGCTGCTGGTGAACTTCTTTTTGCTTCTGGTAATTTTGTTGAAGTATCAGGAGTATCAGATAGAATATATAAAAGGCGATGCGATTATGGAGGAGCTTGCGCTTACGGATCGCGGTTATGAGCTGAGCGAGGACATGGGCAGAAAGCTGGATGAAAGAAAGCAATGGGCCATGCTCCTTGACGGGGCGGGAAAAATGGTCTGGTCCTATGAGAAGCCGAAGGAGATAAAGGAGTCCTATACACTTTCGGACATGGCCCGCATGAGCCGGTGGTATCTGGAGGATTATCCGGTTTATCTGCAGGTCTTTGAGGATCAGATTATGGTGACCGGTCTGCCCCGGAAATCAATGTGGAAATATAACATACAATTCCCAATGTCCTGGATGAATTATATGAAAAGAGTCTGGTTCTGGGTACTGTTGTTTGATTTTGTGTGGATTCTGGTTCTGGCAGTGATTTTTACAAGGCGTTGGTCCAGAAGCAGGGAGAAGGCAAGAATCGAGTGGATCGCCGGGATCTCTCACGATATACGTACTCCTCTATCCGTTGTGCTGGGCTATGCAGATGCCCTTTTTAGCAGCGACCTGAAAGAAGAGCAACGGCAGCAGGCAGCGGTGATCCGGCACCAGAGCCTGGTGATGAAGGAGCTGGTGGAGGATTTGAATCTGACCTCCGAGCTGGAGTATTCCATGCAGGCACTGAGAAGGGAGCCGGTCTGCCCGGCCGTGGTACTACGGGAAGTGGCGGCGGCCTTTCTCAATGATGCCAGGGAAGGGGAACTGGAAGTAGAGATGGACATTGACAGGCAGGCGGAGGGAATTTGGGTGTCGGCGGACCGAAGGCTTCTGGTCAGGGCTTTGCGCAATCTGTTCCAGAACAGCCTGCGGCACAGTGGACAGAAAGCCACACGGATCAGGCTCAGTCTTTGCAGGGAGCGGCGTTTCTGCCGGATTTTGTTCTCGGATAACGGAATCGGATATTCCCGGGAAATGCTTCGGAGGCTGAACGTCAAAAAAAGACAAAGGCCCACGCAGAACATCCATGGACTCGGAATCGTGTGTAAGATCATTCAGGCTCACGGAGGAAAGGCTGTTTTTGGCAATTGCCCGGGAGGCGGAGGGGTTTGCAAAATCAGGCTATGGCTTGCCAGGACTCCAAAATCGGATCGGAGAGGAAATCAAGGAGAAGCTGATTGACAAAGTGGAGGTATGCTCGGATAATGGGATAAAGAAATGCTGGAGTTTGGAGCAGGATTCCCGGAGGCAGGCCGGAAACAAAAAACAGTGGATAGCAAGCTGTGTAGGTACACTTATGTCAATATAATAACTCGCACCACTGGTGCGAGTTTTGGAGGAAACATGGATAAAGTAGAAATAGCGGGTTATGAGCCTTTAATCAAAGATATAAAGGAGATGATACATAAAAAGCAGTACAATATCCTGAGGGCCATAAATGCTGAGACGATCACCCTCTACTGGGAGATTGGGGAAGAGATATTTAAGCAGCAGGAGGAGAACGGATGGGGAAAATCAATCGTTCAGGTACTGTCAAAGGAGCTACAGAAGGAATTTCCCGGGGCAAAAGGTTATTCTGCCGCCAACCTGTGGAGGATGAGAAATTTTTACTTAAGCTATCGTGATTCTGAAAAACTCGCACCACTGGTGCGGGAAATCAGTTGGAGCAATAACGTGACCATTATGGAAAAATGTAAAGATGACCAGCAAAGGGAATTTTATATCCAGATGGCAAAGCGGTATGGTTGGACGAAACGGGTATTAGCTAATTTTATTGAGGCACAGACTTATGAAAAATACCTGCTGAACCAGACAAATTTTGAACTGACAGTGCCGGAAAGCCGTAAGGTGCAGGCTATGCTGGCTGTAAAGGATGAGTATACCTTTGACTTTGCGGAACTGTCGCCGGAATATTCAGAGCATGAACTGGAAATGCAGTTAGTGAACAATATCAGAGCATTCCTGATAGAGATGGGCGGGGATTTTACATTTATCGGGAACCAGTACCATTTGATGGCAGGAAGCAGGGATATTTATATCGATCTGCTGCTATTCCACCGCAGGCTGAGGAGCCTGGTTGCGATAGAACTGAAAATAGGGGAGTTTGAGGCTGAATATGCGGGGAAGATGCAACTGTATCTGACAGCGCTGGATGAGGAGATAAAACTGCCGGACGAGAACCCATCCATTGGGATCATCATCTGCAAGAGCAAGGACAAGACCTATGTAGAGTATGCCCTGAAACGTTCAAATGTGCCGATCGGGGTAGCGACATACCAGTTGAGAAGTTCGCTGCCGGAGGATATGAAAGAGATGCTGCCGGAACCGGAAGAGATTGCAGAGAGACTGAAAATATTTGAAAAAGAGTAATCCTGCTTAGTCTCCCGACGGACTAAAAAGGTTGGTGAACGTGAATCAGGAGGAAAAGTCCCGGAAAAAAAACAGACAGTGAGACGCTTATCGCCCTGACCCCGTTTTTGAGCAGCAGGTTTCTGAAAGGATTGCTCAGACGGTCGAAGGAATGAAAGGAAGATTTTACAAGAAACATAAATAAAATAAATTGACAATATGCCATTTTTCGACTATGATTACTCCATTGACATGATAGAGGCGCGGAAGACAAGAGTACGTTTGTCTGTTATCCCTGGCAGGGGAGGCAGCGGAAAGGGGATTTCGCCGAGGTGGGAAGAGTGCTGCCGGGCTTTTTCTGCCGGGCCGTGGGAAAATATTTCACGGACTGTCGCCCCTTGCGGGGCGGAGCGCTGTTATGATCCGTCGGAAATGTATACGAAGTCATGACAGAGTATGTCATGGCTTTTTTTAAACATAAGGATGGCTGGTGAAGCCTGGCATCCGTTGTTTTGCGCAGGCCCGTGCAGAGGAAATATGCTGCTAAAGCGGCGCACGGGCACGCGACGAATAGGGGTTCATAAGGAAACCTTTGTAAGCAGGAAACATGAGAGGAGACGGAAAGATGAAAAAATCAAACGTAGTCAAAGCGGTGTTGCTGGCAGTGATTCTTGTCGGGGCGTTTGCAGCGCCGCTGCTGGCAGGCAGCAATGGGAGCGCCGCGGAGGGCGGCGGATTTTATGGCACGGCGTGGGCGCTGCTGCCGCCGGTGATCGCCATTGGACTGGCACTGATCACCAAGGAGGTGTATTCTTCCCTGTTTGTGGGGATTGTGATGGGCGGGCTGCTTTACTCGGCCTATTCCTTTGAAGGCACGGTGCTCCATGTATTTCAGGAGGGGATTGTGAGCGTGCTTTCGGACGGATACAACATCGGTATTCTGGTGTTTCTGGTGATTCTGGGGGCAATGGTTTCGCTGATGAACAGAGCCGGAGGCTCCGCCGCATTCGGACGCTGGGCGGCTCAGCACATTAAAAACCGGGTGGGGGCCCAGCTTGCCACGGTGGCACTTGGAGTGCTGATCTTTATCGACGATTATTTTAACTGTCTGACTGTGGGCTCGGTGATGCGTCCGGTGACGGACAAGCACAGGGTTTCCAGGGCAAAGCTTGCCTATTTGATCGACGCCACGGCTGCGCCGGTGTGTATCATTGCGCCTATTTCCTCATGGGCTGCGGCGGTGGCCAGCTACGTGGAGGACGGCAATGGGCTGACTCTGTTTATCCGTGCGATTCCCTTTAACTTTTATGCTATCCTTACCATCGTCATGATGATCGGCATGGCTGTGATGAAGCTGGAATTCGGCCCCATGGCGAAGTTTGAGGAGAAAGCCGAGAAGAGCGGCGATCTGTTTAATGGCAAGAATCCCTATGCGGGAATGGCAGATACCGGGACAGAGAAAAAGGGAAGTGTGCCGGATCTGGTACTGCCTATTGTGGTGCTGATCCTCTGCTGTGTAGTGGGGATGATTTATTCCGGCGGATTTTTTGAGGGAGCATCCTTCGTGGAGGCATTCTCCAATTCCGACGCATCCGTGGGGCTGATGCTGGGCTCTGTGTTTGCGCTTTTCTTTACCGTGATTTATTACTGTCTGCGAAAGACTATGACCTTCCGGGAGACAATGGACTGTATTCCCGAGGGGTTCCGCGCCATGGTGCCGGCGATCCTGATCCTGACCTTTGCCTGGTCGCTGAAGGCTATGACGGATTCTCTTGGGGCAGGGGAATTTGTGGCAGGTGTGGTCAAGGACTCCGCAGGGACTTTTCAGGCATTTCTGCCCGCAGTGGTGTTCCTGATCGGGTGCTTTCTGGCTTTTGCCACGGGTACAAGCTGGGGAACCTTTGGTATCCTCATTCCTATTACCCTCAATGTTTTCCCGCTTACGGATCCCCTCGGTGTGGTGTGTGTTTCCGCCTGTATGGCCGGCGCCGTCTGCGGCGATCATTGCTCGCCGATTTCCGACACCACGATTATGGCGTCAGCGGGGGCACAGTGTGACCATGTGGATCATGTGTCTACCCAGTTACCCTATGCGGTGGCTGCGGCGGCAGTGAGCTTCGTTTCCTATCTGTTTGCAGGCTTTGTGCCGAATGCGCTGATCGCGCTTCCGGTTGCTATTTTGTTGATGGCGGCCACTTTGTTTGGAATCAGGATGGCGCAGAAGCAGAGATAGAGATGTGAAAAAGGATGGGGAACGATGCAACAAGAAGTAGATGACGTTCCTTCTGTAAAAAACAGGCTAAAAAACGGACAGATACAGAGCAGGGCCCCTGAAAGGGCCCTGTTTTATTGTGCAATTTTTATAAATTATTTAGGGAGAGAATATTTGTAAATTCAAATTGACAGTCAGAGTGAACAGTGTTAGTATAGAGTTAACACGTGTAAACTATGCGATTGTGCATAATAACGCATAAGAATGCCAGGCTTCGCCAGCCATCTTTTTGTTTAACAGCGGATGCCAGAGTATGCCGGCCATCCTTTTATTTTTACAACGGATGCCAGGCTTAATGAGAAAGAGAGTGATGGATGGAAAAGATTGCACGGATGACGCTGGAGGGGATTGCTGCGGAAATCGGTATTTCCAGAACCACCATCTATAAAGTCCTGAAAAATAAAGGAAATGTCAGCGAAAGGACGCGGGAGAGAGTGACGGAGGCGCTGGAGAAATATCACTATGTCCAGAACAAAAACGCCAGGAACCTTGCGCTGAACAGGCACTATCCTATCGGCTATGTGGGCTTCCGTTCCCGAAGCGCCAATTACTTTTCTCCCAAGGTCAGGGAGGGGAGCAGGAGGGCAATCCGGGAATTTGGGGATGACGGCCTGGAGGTTTTCTTTGCGGAGTTTGATGTGGAAAATCCCCGCCAGCAGGTGGACGAGGTGGAGCGGCTTTTGCGGCAGGGAGTGAGAAGCTTTGTGCTTGCGTTTTCCGACGAGCAGGTGATCGGGGAGATTTTGCACAGACTGAAAGAAGAGGACTGCCAGGTGGTACTTTTGAGCCGTGATTGGGAGAAGGACGGCGGCGATTATTACGTGGGGGTGGATTATTACAGAAGCGGCCTTTTAGCGGCGGAACTGCTGGGAAAAATGCTGCCGGGAAAGATGCTGTCAGGAGAGAAGCTGCCGGGTAAGATACAACCGGAAAAGATTTTTTTGCAAAAAACGCTGTCAGAGGGCACCAGGAAAATCTTCATTCCGGTGACCAGAGAGTACGACTCGAACCGGGATATTCACGCAAGATTGAAGGGATTTTTGGATAAACTGGAAGAATTCCCGGCCTGCCAGGTACTTCCTATAAGATATGGTTTGGTGGAGGAAGGGCAGATTTATCAGGAGATCATCTCCTGTGTGGAGAGGGAGCCGGAGCTGGCCGGAATTTTTGACCTGACTTATCGGCTTGACGTGACGGCCAGGGCTCTTCGGGACTGTGGCAGGACGGATATCAGGCTGGTGGGATTTGACCTTTTCCGTGAGATCGAGAAGGATATTGCGGACTGCGTGATTGACGCGGTGGTGTATCAGGATTTAAGCAGGCAGGCTTATTTCGGGATCAAGTTATTGTTTGAAGAGATGTGCTATGGGATTGTCCCTGAAAAGAAGAAATTTTATTCTAAGCTGGAAATCATCACAGGTGAAAATCTTTGTTATTTTAACGGAAGCGAATGGGAGTAGGAAGGAAAAAGAGAGGAACAAAAAAGAAAGGAGGGCTATTATGCTCTACATAGGTGTTGACTTAGGTACCAGCGCAGTGAAACTGCTGCTGATGGACGGGGAGGGGAAGATTCAAAAGATTGTCTCCAGGGAGTATCCGATTTATTTCCCCAATCCAGGGTGGTCGGAACAAAATCCACAGGACTGGTTTACCCAGACCATGGAGGGAATTCGTGAACTTGTGTCGGAGGCTGATAGAGAGCAGGTGGCAGGCATCAGCTTTGGCGGACAGATGCACGGGCTTGTGATTCTGGATGATCAGGATGAGGTGATACGTCCGGCCCTCTTGTGGAATGATGGCAGGACATTCGAGGAGTGCGATTATCTGAATAACGTGATTGGAAAGGAGAAACTCTCCGAGTACACGGCCAATATTTCCTTCACCGGTTTTACCGCCCCCAAGATTTTGTGGGTCAAAAACAAGGAGCCGGAAAACTTTGCAAGGATCGCAAAGATCATGCTGCCCAAGGACTATATTGCCTATAAGCTGACGGGGGTACATTGCACGGATTTTTCGGACGCCTCGGGAATGCTTTTGCTGGATGTAAAAAACCGCTGCTGGTCAAAGGAAATGTGCGATATCTGCGGAATCCAGGTGGAAATGCTGCCAAAGCTCTTTGAGAGCTATGAGTGTGTGGGGACTTTGAAAGAGGAGATTGCAGGGGAGCTGGGACTTGCACCATCCGTGAAGGTGGCGGCAGGGGCCGGGGACAATGCGGCGGCCGCAGTGGGAACCGGCACGGTGGGAGAGGGGATGTGCAACATTTCCCTTGGCACCAGCGGAACCATCTTTATTTCCTCCCGGAAGTTCGGAGTGGACAAATTCAATGCCCTTCATGCTTTTGCACACGCGGACGGGTACTATCATTTGATGGGATGTATGCTCAGCGCGGCCTCCTGTAACAAATGGTGGATGGAGGATATCGTGGGAACCAGCGATTATGCCGGGGAGCAGGAGGGAATCGAAAAGCTGGGAGAGAATCATGTGTATTTCCTTCCTTATTTGATGGGAGAGCGTTCTCCCCACAACAACCCCAATGCAAGGGGAACCTTTATCGGTATGACCATGGACACCACCCGGGCGGATATGACCCAGGCCGTGCTGGAGGGCGTGGCCTTTGCCCTGAGAGATTCCCTGGAGGTGGCTAAATCTCTGGGTATCCACCTGGAAAGAACCAAGATCTGCGGCGGGGGAGCCAAGAGCCCTCTCTGGAAAAAGATGATCGCCAATATCCTGAATCTGAAGGTGGATGTAATCGAGAGCGAGGAAGGGCCTGCCTTAGGAGGCGCTATGCTGGCGGCGGTAACCTGCGGCGAATACGAAAATGTGGAGGCGGCTGCCGATAAAATCGTGAAGATCATAGATACCGTGGAGCCGGAGGCTGAACTGGTGGCAAAGTATGAGGAAAGATACCAACAGTTTAAGGAGATTTATCCGGCCTGCAAGCCCCTATTTGAGATACTTAAGTAAAGTTGTTACTATTCACGGCTCAGGAATGCGCACTGGCTGCGCATTCCGCAAGAACATGATACAAAAGTTGAAAGAATGAGCTGACCCACCTGGCGTGAGAGCGCCTGGCAGAGAAAGGAAGTGTGGAGAATGGATATTTACAAGGTAACGGACGAACGTTTCAAGGCCTATGGAAAGGTAGTTGAGGACATCGACTTTTCCGAGCTGGTCAGGGTTTTGAAGGAAGAAACGCCTATTCCGGAGGATGTGGCTTATGTTCCCGGGCTTGAGGCTCTTGAGTCTCTCCCGGTGATGGAGGAGCTGACCCGGAAGGTGTACGGTGAGATGCCGATTCAGATCGGCTATTGCAATGGGCATAATTTCCTGCTGAATGCGCTGGAATATCACAGAAGCTCGGAAATCAATGTGGCTGCTACCGACGCCATCCTGCTGGTAGGAAAAGAGCAGGATATCACGGATGATTTTACCTATGATACTTCGCTGGTGGAGGCATTTTTGCTTCCGGAAGGGATGGCTGTGGAGATGTATGCCACGACCCTGCATTATGCGCCCTGCGGCGTGGACGGCGGGGGCTTCCAGGTGGCCATCGTGCTTCCCAAGGGAACGAACTTAGATCTGGAGGAGAGCCATCAGGGGGGAGAAGACGGGCATCTGACCGCAAAGAATAAGTGGCTTTTGGGCCATCCGGAAGGAGGCCTACCACAGGGAAGTCCTATGGGGCTGATTGGAAAAAATCTTGATGTCAGAGAGTAGACTGGAAACCAATTCATTTCATATTCAATAAGGAGGACAAAGCAATGAACAATTTACCCAAAGTTAAGATCGGTATCGTGGCAGTAAGCCGTGACTGCTTCCCGGAATCCCTTTCCGTCAACAGAAGAAAGGCTCTGGTGGAGGCCTACAAGGCCAAATACGGCGAGGAGGACATTTATGAGTGCCCGGTGTGTATCGTTGAGAGCGAGATCCACATGGTACAGGCTCTGGAAGATATCAAAAAGGCAGGCTGTAACGCCCTTTGCGTTTACCTTGGAAACTTCGGGCCTGAAATTTCCGAGACCTTGCTTGCAAAGCATTTTGACGGGCCTTCCATGTTTGTGGCGGCAGCAGAAGAGACCCAGAATGATCTGGTGGGCGGCCGCGGGGACGCTTACTGCGGAATGCTGAACGCAAGCTACAACTTAAAGCTTCGCAACATCAAGGCTTACATTCCGGAATATCCTGTCGGGACAGCCGGGGAATGCGCCGATATGATCCGTGAATTTGTTCCCATCGCAAGAGCCATCGTGGGGCTTAAGAGCCTTAAGATCATCAGCTTTGGTCCGAGACCCCTGAATTTCCTGGCCTGCAATGCGCCCATCAAGCAGCTCTATAACCTGGGCGTAGAGATTGAGGAGAACTCCGAGCTGGATCTGTTCGAGGCTTTCAACAAGCATGACGGGGATGAGAGGATTCCTGCCAAGGTAAAAGAGATGGAAGAAGAGCTGGGAGAGGGCAACCAGAAGCCGGAGATTTTAAGCAAGCTGGCGCAGTACGAGCTGACCCTTCTGGACTGGATCGAGGCGCATAAAGGATACCGTGAGTATGTTGCCATTGCCGGAAAGTGCTGGCCTGCGTTCCAGACCCAGTTTGGTTTCGTGCCCTGCTACGTAAACAGCCGTCTGGCAGGTATGGGAATCCCTGTTTCCTGTGAGGTGGATATCTACGGATGCTTAAGTGAGTTTATCGGCACGGCGGTGAGCGATGACGTGGTAACCCTGCTGGATATCAACAACTCTGTTCCTGAGGACATGTATGAGGAGTCCATCAAGGATAAATTTAATTATACCCACAAGGATACCTTTATGGGCTTCCACTGTGGAAATACCTGTTCCAGGAAGCTGGCTTTCTGTAGCATGAAGAACCAGATGATTATGGCAAGATCCCTTCCTGTGGAAGTGACCAACGGCACTCTGGAAGGAGATATCATTCCCGGAGACATCACCTTCTACCGCTTACAGTCCACCGCTGACAATAAGCTCCGCGGCTATATCGCCCAGGGTGAGGTGCTGCCAGTTGCCACCAAATCCTTTGGCGGAATTGGCGTATTTGCCATTCCTGAGATGGGAAGATTCTACCGTCATGTGCTGATCGAAGGAAACTATCCTCACCACGGTGCGGTTGCCTTTGGCCATCATGGAAAAGCTCTTTACGAGGTATTCAAATACATCGGGGTAGAGCTGGATGAGATTGGATTTAACCAGCCGGGGGGAATGTTGTATAAGTCGGAGAATCCTTTTGCCTGAAAAAACTCGGATCAGATAGTAGCGCTTAGATAGCAACTTTCAGATATCTGGATACTTCTTGGAAGTAAAGATGCCAGAATAATACAAATCATATAGAAAAAAATACATTGCATAAAGCAGTCCCTGTGATTATACTCTTTTGTGGTTTATTACAGGGGCTGCTTTTTGGCGTGGATCGGCGGCAGAGTTGGCGGTAAAAAGTTGTTTGGCCGCATTTTCCGCCATAATAGGTCTATGGCAGCGTCTGTTGTATTTGTTTTGAAAGGAGCATGATACTGTGAAAAATAAATTTTCACAGACAAATTTGTGCTGACGCTCAAATTTGCGGGTGTTGGCAGGATGGAGGATTATTATGGCTAAGGATTCGACAAAGGATATGACGGTGGGCTCGCCCATGAAGCTGATTTTGGGATTTACAATCCCTCTGCTTTTCGGCGCCCTTTTTCAGCAGCTTTACAGTGTGGTGGACACCATGATCGTGGGCCGCTTTCTGGGAGTAAATGCGCTGGCAGGGGTGGGCGCTACGGGTTCCCTTAATTTTATGATCATGGGTTTTTGCATGGGTGTGTGCAGCGGTTTTGCGATTCCGGTGGCACACAAATTCGGGGCAAAGGATTATTCCGGTATGCGGCAGGTGGTAGCCAACGGCGTATGGCTGTCGGCGGCTTTTTCCGTTGTCATGACCACGGCAGTGGCCCTGCTGTGCAGAAATATTCTCACATGGATGAAAACCCCGGAGGATATTTTTGACTATGCCTACTCTTACATACTGATTATTTTTTTGGGGATTCCGGCCACCTATCTCTATAATATTTTGTCCGGCATTATCCGCTCCATGGGGGACAGCAAAACGCCTCTGTTTTTTCTTACCCTGTCCTCTGGCCTGAATATCGGGTTGGATATTCTGTTTATCGTGGCCTTTAAGATGGGCGTTGCGGGAGCCGCGGCAGCCACGGTGATCTCCCAGCTTATCTCCGGGCTTTTGTGTCTTTTTTATATGGTTAAAAAATTTGAAATTTTGCATATCACAAAGGAAGAGTGGAGAGTGAATCCCAGCCATATGAGGCAGCTCTGCGGTATGGGGCTGCCTATGGGATTGCAGTATTCCATCACAGCCATCGGCTCGGTGATCCTGCAAACCTCGGTGAACACCTTAGGCGCTCTTGCGGTGGCCTCCGTCACTGCGGCAGGCAGGGTGAACATGTTTTTTACCTGCCCCTTTGAGTCCATGGGCTCCACCATGGCAACCTACGGCGGACAAAATGTGGGAGCCAAAAAGCTGGATCGCCTGGGTCAGGGGCTGAAATCCTGCGCCCTGTTGGGAGCATGTTATGCCCTGGTAGCCTTCGTGGTTATGTATTTCTTCGGGGATAATCTGGCCTCTCTGTTCGTGAGCTCCGAGGATGCTGCCGTGGGAGAGGAAATTCTGGCAAACGCAAAGCTGTTTCTGACCATCAACAGCGCGGCTTATATTCCGCTGGCTATGGTGAACATTTTCCGTCTGATGATACAGGGCATGGGCTTTAGTACCTTTGCCATCCTGGCAGGGGTGTTTGAGATGATAGCCAGGTCTCTGGTGGGGCTGGCGCTGGTGCCAAGAGTGGGCTTTATCGGGGTGTGCTTTTCCAACCCTCTGGCCTGGATCTCCGCGACGGCGTTTCTGGTTCCGGCCTACCGTCATGTGCGGCGCAGGCTGGATCGGATGATGAACCGGACGGATTCCTTATAGGTGGAGAAGAAGAGAAAAGGAATTGTTATTTACCGGATTTGTTTTGATTATTTTTGTAACTAATCATATAATAGAAGGGGAGGTGTGTTTATGGGAAGAATGCTGGGGATTGGATATCAGGATTTTGAGAAAATAAGGACAAATAACAATTTTTATATAGACAAAACGGAATTTATCAGCCAGTGGTGGGGATATGGCGATGAGGTAACATTGATTACCAGGCCGCGCCGATTTGGGAAAACACTGAACATGAGTATGCTGGAAAAATTCTTTTCCCTGGATTATGCCGGGCGAAGCGATCTCTTTGAAGGGCTTTCTATTTGGCAGAGTAAGCATTACCGTAGCCTCCAGGGAAGCTATCCGGTAATTCTTCTGAGTTTTGCGGGTGTTAAGGAGCCATCCTTTCGTGAGGTTAGGAAGAAGATCTGCTATATTATAGAGAGGCTCTATAACAGATACGGGTTTTTGATGGAGGGATCATTCTTAAATGAGAAGGAAAAGCAGTTTTTCAGGAAAGTCAGTGCTGATATGGAGGATTATGTAGCCACCTCTTCTCTTGGGACGCTATCAGAGTATTTGAGCCATTACTATGGAAAAAAGGTCATTATCCTTTTGGATGAGTACGACACGCCTATGCAGGAGGCCTGGGTGAACGGCTATTGGGACGAGCTGGTTTCCTTTACCAGAAGTCTGTTTAATTCCACATTTAAGACGAATCCCTATCTGGAAAGAGCAATTATGACAGGAATCACAAGGGTGAGCAAGGAGTCGGTTTTTTCCGATTTGAACAATCTGGAAGTGATAACAACCACATCAGATAAATATGCAGACAGTTTTGGATTTACGGAGGAAGAGGTTTTTGCAGCTTTGGATGAATTTGGCCTTTCCAGACAGAAGGGGCAAGTAAAAGACTGGTATGATGGATTTACCTTCGGTGCCCGGAAAGACATTTATAATCCATGGTCTGTTATAAATTTTCTTAATAAAGGAAAAACAGATACTTATTGGGCCAATACCAGTTCTAACGCTCTAGTGGAAAAGCTGCTTAGGGAGGGAAAGCCAAATATTAAGCAGATGTTTGAAGAACTGCTGGGCGGCGGGACAATTCACCACATGGAAATTGACGAGCAGATTGTCTATAACCAGCTTTCCGTGAAAAAGAACGCGATCTGGAGTCTTCTGCTTGCCAGCGGTTATTTGAAGGTTGCGGATACCACATTTGTTGAAAGGACAGGACGCAGATACTATGACCTGGTGCTGACGAACAGGGAAGTCCATGTCATGTTTGAAAACATGGTTCGGGACTGGTTTTCCGGAAATGATGATTATAATGATTTTATCCGGGCGCTTTTGCTGGATGATGTGAAGGCCATGAATGTGTATATGAATAAAGTGGCGCTGGAAATGTTCAGCTATTTTGATACAGGAAAGAACCCTTCGCAGGCAGCGCCTGAGCGTTTTTACCATGGATTTGTCTTGGGGCTTATGGTGGAACTTTCCGACCGGTATGCGCTTACCTCCAACCGGGAGAGCGGGTTTGGAAGGTACGATATCATGCTGGAACCCAAAAGGATTGAGGCTGGCATGGGCCCGAATGGCACTATCACAAATGATGCTATCACAAATGATGCTATCACAAATGATGCTATCATAAATGATGCTATCATTATGGAATTTAAAGTGCAGGAGGCAGAGGAAAAAGAGCTTTCCGATACTGTTGAGGATGCGCTTCGCCAGATTGAAACAAAGAAATATGATGCGGCCCTTATCGCAAAGGGAATTCCCAGGGAGCGCATACGCAAGTACGGGTTTGCCTTTTGCGGGAAAAAGGTTTTGATTGGAAAATAGGAGAAATATTAGAAAGGATGGCGCGTTTCTGGCGTCATCCTCTGTCCTGAAGTTTCTGTCTGGTTCCAGTAGTTTCCAATCCTGTCAAAGAGCATACAACTGACTACGGAACGCGGGCTGTAGACAGACGGCTCCCCTCAAAGGAATAACCGTCATACCAGCTTTTCACTTCCTCCATCTCTATCGCATACTTCCTGCAGAGGCTTTCCACTTCATTCTCTGTGAATCCTACGTAAGGGGCAAGCGGCCCCGGTTCGGTCATTGTGAACTCATCAAACATATTCAATGCGGAATGGGTGCCGTATTTTTTAACTGGAAGGATTCCTGTCATATAGGCCGGATGGATATACCATTTGTCCTTCATCAGGTCGCGCAAAAAATCAAGATATTGTTCTTGAGCCTTTTTATCCGTTTTATATTCGCGAAAAATACAATCCCACTCATCAATGATTATGACAAAGGGTCTCTTGCTTTTGGCATAGGCGTCCTGTATGGTTCTTGTCAGGTTTGTATCGTCAAAGTTATTATTTTACGGAAACTTTCATTTCCCGGATTCAGATAATTTCCCATCTGCCATTCTCCCATGATATTTGCCACGTTTTAAAAAGCGCCTCTACTGCTTTATTATAAGGAATGCGTAGCAAATTAACAATAGGATTAGTCTAAAAGCACTTCAAAGTTTACATCGTGCAATCATAAAGGACTTCCCATTTGAGGGATAAGGAACTACAATAACATCAGATCCTAACCTCTGACCGGGAGGCAGATTGCAGAAAGGAATGTGACCACATGACTACAGGAGAAAAGCTGGCGGCTTTGCGCAAAAGAAAGGGTATCACCCAGGAGGGGCTTTCGGAAATCCTGAAGGTTTCCAGACAGTCGGTTTCCCGATGGGAGATGGATGCGGCCTTTCCGGAGACGGAAAAGCTGATCAAATTGAGTAAGCTGCTGGAATGCAGTATTGATTTTTTGTTAAATGAGGAACTCACGGAGGATAAGCTGGTCAGGGAAAGGTACAGGGAACTGTCCGGGGCGGAGTGCGTTCAGTTCATCCGGGAATGTGGGTATTTTTTCCTGGCAACATGTGCCGACGGCATACCGAGGTTAAGGCCCATGGGAATGATTTATTCGGATGATAAGGAGCTGTTTTTTGTGACGGACAGACGAAAAAACGTTTATGATGATCTGATGAAAAATCCCCAGGTAGAATTGGCAAGTTACAATCTGTATACCCGCAAATGGATTCGGATCAGTGGCCGGGCACAGGCGGATGGTTCGGCTCAGATCAGGGAGGCAATGCTGGATTTATATCCCATGATCAGGCAGGAATATGTGGATCAGGATGAGATTTTTTTCGTGATCTTCAGGCTGAAGATGGAGAGCGTTTCCGTAAACTAACACCGACGCGTAGGCCAGAGAACAGAATAAAAAAGCATGTAAGTGCAAAGAAAGGAGCATAATTATACCATGAAAAGAAAATCTATTGGAGCCCGCCATGAAATGATCGTGCAGCCGACTTTTATTATCGGCACCTATAATGAGGACGGCACGCCGGACTTTGCACCCATCACCTGGGTGAGCAAAACCTGTGAGAAGGACTACGATTATCTGATTATTATCAGTATGTACGGAACGAAGCAGACAAAGCGCAATGTCCAGAGAACCGGGCAGTTTAGTGTAAATCTTGCTACGCCTCCCATGTTGGAATTGGTTGACTATTTTGGTCAAACCTCTGGAAAGAACGGACAAAAGAAAGCGGTTCCCTACACTTGGGACAAGGCCGTCTGCGTGGAGGCGCCGACCCTTGATGTGAGCCCATGGGTCTGTGAATGTGAGGTGGCAAGGACGGTCACTACCGGGGAATCGGACACCTTTTTCTGCCGGGTGAAAAATGTGCAGGTGGATGAGGGGATTGATGTGGACACAAAGGGAATTGACCTGACGGATTTTAATCCGGTCGTCTATTCGGGAAATTATCACTCTATCGGGGAATATCTGGGGGCGATTGGGGATTTTTATGCGAAGGAAAAGGACTGCTGACAGAGTGGCCTGAAAAATGCGATTCAATGGCTTTTGGATTGCGGATTGATCCATAAAAGCTATCGGATTCGCAGGCCTGGGATGCCGCTGCCTTTTTATATGGACATGGCCTCATTCAAAATTTATATGCTGGATATTGGCTTGCTGGGGGCAAAAGGAAATTTGGACGCAATTACTCTGTTGGAAGACAACGCTGTCTTTACAGAATTTAAGGGCGCCCTGACAGAGCAATTTGTTGCGCAGGAATTGGCCTCCTCCGGCAGAAAGCTGAAGAAAAAGTCATAAAGGATGGATAATTTTATGGAGAAACTGAGTAAAGAAGCCGAAAGGATAATGGAGGAACGTTTTGGAAAGGATACCGTGATCGCCCTTGCCACCACCCAGGATGGCGCTGCCCATGTGCGATATGTGAATGCCTATTATGAAAACAG
Organism: uncultured Lachnospiraceae bacterium; assembly: GCA_949949005.1. GTDB lineage: Bacteria > Bacillota > Clostridia > Lachnospirales > Lachnospiraceae > Suilimivivens. The sequence goes on along the minus strand of CATLHM010000006.1, from coordinate 20,695 downwards.
GGCTTTTTATGTGATCACCTACGGGCTTTCCAATAAAATGAAGCAGATCAGCCAAAACCCCCTGGTGGGGATCGCCGGGGACTGGTTTACCGCTCACGGAACAGGCATAAACCTGGGATATTTTGGGAAGCCGGAAAACGGGGAAATTGCGGGGAAGCTGAGGAAGGCTTTTGCAGAGTGGATTGATAACGGGCACAATGATTTCCAGGATGAAAATACCTGTATTCTCTGTATCCGGCTGAAAGACGGAATTTTATTTTCTCATGGAACCAGGTATGAGATAGATTTTGAGGGGGCTTCGTAGGAAAACGGGATAGCCAGGAGGAAACTATGGAAGCATATGAAATAAGATTATGGGAGAAAGGGAAATGGGCAGCCTCCAATGAGGGGGAGAGCTATGTCACATAATGTAAAAACCTTTTGGAAATCATAGGAAATATCTTTGCCAAGCAGCACTACAAAGGAAAGAGATAACTGTACTTCCGCATCTGCCAGCGCATAGCTTCCCGGACGCGTGCAAGAACAGCAGGCTCATAAATTTCTGAAAATTCCTTTAATATTTTATCTATATCCTTCATTGTAAAGGCAGCCTGAAAAGGGTTGCCTTTATACAATGCTTCGCAGGCGTCAAGCTGCTCGTCAAAGCTTCTGGAAAAAGGTTTAGCCGAGGCCTTTTCAAAGCATTGGGACAGTTCCATGTCCAGCGGATAATCAACTCTGATATCGGAAAACAGAGCAGCCCCATTGTCAAAGATCGGACATTTTCGATACGAACCGTCTTTCTTTCGGATAAGAGCCAGATTGTGGAAATGCCTGTCCTCATTCAGGAACAAGGCATCAATGGTGAGTATTGTCCGCAGATATTCGCCAAAATCTGTGATTCCGGTAAAGGTTTCCAGACAATCTGTGATATATGCAATCCTGTCCCTTGCTTCCCTATAGCGAAGTACGGCCTTTGCGGCGCTTTCTCCGCTAAAGGTCTGGAATAGGCGTTCTACGGAAACCACTTTGTCATCCTCCGGCCCCATAAAATTTTCTGATCGGCAGCTGTGCAGAAGAATCCCTTTTCGTTCCAGTGTTACATAGGAGTAATGCACAAAGGAAGCGACATTGGTTTTTTCGAGCAGACGGGAAACCAGAACCTCCGCCAACGCTTCATAGCCCAGGCCATCAGCCTTGTACCAGATTCCCTGGGAAGTCCATTTATTTTGATTGCCCTTGGAAGAGGCATGGGCAGATTCTGAATCCACAGCACGCAGCTCGTCAATATGAATGATCCTTTCAGGATTGGTTTGTCCCATTTTTCCCTCCTACTGTCCCATGGCAAGAAGAGCCAGGAGCTTTTTGCGCAATTCTTCCTGACTTTTGGAGGATTCCAAAATGGCGTCATACTGACCGATCCATTCCCGATCCATCCTCCGCAGCCATTGCCCGTCTCCGTGAACCCGGCCGGCGGTCTTTTCCACGATCTGAAAAGGATCATAGCAGTCTAGACCCAGATCCCGAAGTTCGTCCTTAATTCCGTAACGGGTTCTGGGCATACATCTGCTTTCCAGAAATTCCTCGTAATCATTCCAGCCAGGATTTTCACGAATCCCAAAGGCCCGGCTCAGCAGATCGTCTGTGAGATTCACAATTTTTACTTTCCGGGTAACTCCACAGACGTCGATGACGGTGGCCGGAATTTCCCGATCCATAAAAACAAAAAGAATGCGGGATTTTTGGGAAGCCTTTTCAATGATTTCCTCCACAGCATCAGGGGAAAGCCCTACCGCTTTACTGATGGCATCGGCGGTTTGCCCCTGCTGGCAAAGGGAGAGCACCTGCGGTGCAAGTTCTTTTTGCTGTTGCCAGGAGCAGCCTGCCAAAAGAGCCGCCTGATTGTTTTCTAATTCTGCCATTCTAACCTCCCTGCCGCGCTTTTTGCGGCAACGCCTGTGTGGTTGTTTGGCGTTAATTATAATGTGTCGCAAGGAGGGACCCATTGAAGATGGGAGGATTCCTTACGACCTGCGTGCGCATCAGCGCACTTCCTATTATACGTGTTTTCCACACTGTAATCAATTATTTTCGGGGGTAATCCTCCATCAGATTCAGGACAAAAAAACACATTTATTTGAAAAAGAAAATACATTTCTAATTCAAAGATTTTATTATAGTATTTGTCGCAAGGAGGGACCCATCGAAGATGGGAGGATTCCTTACGACCTACGCACGCATCAGCGTGCCTCCTTATAATTTGTCGCAAGGAGGGACCCATCGAAGATGGGAGAGGAGATCATTATGGAAAAATTGATGCTTGACATGAATTGGTGTCTGGGGCGTCTGCGAAGGATTTATTTTATGGCGTTGCCGGAGAGTGAGGCGGATTATGAAAAGAGCCGCCGCCGTTACATCGTGGGAGATTCGGCGGCGCAGACGATTGCGCAGTTGGCGGGCGGAACCTTTCTGGTCTCGCTTATGCTTTCTGCGGGATTTTCGGATGCGGAGGCGGGAATTTTGACTTCCGTTGCCAGCCTGGCGGCGATTTTTCAATTGTTTACCATGGGAAAGGTCAGCCATTTGAGGAAAAGAAAGCTCTTTATCTGCCTGATGACGGTACAGAAGCTTTATCTGGCATTTATCTTCTTCATTCCGCTGCTTCCGGCCCCGGGCAGTGTCCGCCAGCTTTTGATGATTATGGGTTTTTTTGTTGCGCAGATCTGTGCGCAGATTGGAACCCCTGCCACCCAGGACTGGATTGCCTCGCTGGTTCCGGCCCGCCTGCGGGGAAATTATTTTTCCAGGAAGGATGCCATCTGTGTTTTCGTCACAGTGACCATGATGCTGCTCTCGGGGGTTCTGATGGACGTCACGGCTGGTGAGAAGCAAAATGTGGGCTTCACCCTGAACGGAATCATGATTCTGGTGCTGGTGCTTCTGAACGCCTGGGCCTTTAGCTGCATGAAGGAGCCGCGACAGGCAGGAATCAATGCGGAGGGCAAGGAGGTTCACGGAAAACTGAAAAGGAAGTATCGGCAGGAGAAGGAGACACACACAGGGGAGCTTCTTGGGGAGATACGGGAGGCCTTTGGAAAGCCTGATTTCAGGATGGCTTTTGGGCTCACATTGCTCTGGCAGACTTCTTTTTATTGCGCCTCCCCCTTTAATACCAGCTATCAGCTCAAAGAGCTGGGAATGCCGTTCACATTTATCATGGTGATCGGTTTTCTGGGAAATATGCTGCGTATTGCCATCACGCCCCGGATGGGAAGGATGGGGGATAAATATGGGATGGCATTTCTCTATAAATATTCATTGGTGGGAATTTTATTGTGCTTTGTGTGCTTTTCCCTGGCGGTTCCCTCCAATGCGTACCCGATGGTCATCGGGGGAACTGTTTTTTCCGCGCTTGGATGGAGCTTTGCGGGAATCGGCCTGTTTGGCGTGCAGCTTGAGCTTTTGGATGAGGGAAAAAGGGATATCCAGCTCTCTATTTTGTCCTCCCTTTCCGGCGTGTATGGCTTTCTGGTCTCCTTTGCAGCCGGGCAGCTTTTGGACTTTCTCCAGAGGGCGGAGATTACCCTTTCCGGAAAAAGGATTTACGCCCAGCAGTTCACCAATATCCTTGGGGCATGGTTCTTAATTCTTACCATTATCTACCTAAAATTCAAGGTGCAAAGGCGGGAGCGCCAGCTACAGGAAACATCACAACCCTTTTCTTTATGACGTTTCCTGGGCCCATATTTGCTGTGTGCGGACGCAAAATTTTGTGGCAGTTGGCGTTACCTGTGGAGCTTAAGAACCTTCCGGTCATAGGTCAAGAGACCGTTGACCTCTTCTTCCACATCAGAGAGCTGTGTGTACACGGCTCCGCTCAATCCCTGTTTCTCAAGCGGAAGCAGGGATTTTTCTATCAGCTCCCGGTAGGCAGAAGCAAATTCTTCCAGGCTGTCATAGCGTTTGTAGCCAAAAATCCTGTCCAGGCTGGAATGGTCTTTTATATGGCAGGCGTAGCCGCCGTACTCGGACAAGAAAGCGGCTCTCTGATTCGGGGCAGGTGCGGTTTCCGAATGCGGTTCCTTGCTTTGGCTGCTTTCTGTTTCCTGGGAGGCAGTAGCTTTTCCGGGCACTGTAAGGGGACGGAAATAATTGTGGACACTGATAAAGTCTCCGCAGCCCTGGTCGAACCATCCGCTGGCAGAGTCGATAAGGCGGGAGGGATCCTTTTTCCGGATCAAATCCGTAATCCGCACGGCGTCAAACTGTCCCCATCCTTCGTTAAAGGGCGTCCAGATGGCGATGCAGGGAAAAAATTTCAGATAGTCGATGGTTTCCATGCATTCTTTTTCCCAGGCTTTTCGGAATTTAGGATTTTCCATGGAAAGCAGGTCGTACCGGGTATCCTTGAAGGTAGAGGTAAATTTGGAGGACAGGGTGGGCAGATAGCTGACGATGGAAGAGTGGTAGGGGCCGCCGCCGTTTACCATGTCCTGGCAGACGATCATGCCCAGGCGGTCGCAGTGATAGTACCATCGGGCGCTTTCCACTTTGATGTGCTTGCGCAGCATATTAAAGCCAAGGTCTTTCATGACAGTAATGTCATAAAGGAGGGCTTCGTCGGAAGGGGCAGTATAGAGGCCGTCGGGCCAATAGCCCTGATCCAGCACACCCATGAGGAAGTAGGGCTTGTGATTTAAACAGAAAACGGGAGTGCCCTGGGGCGCTTCCAGGGTATAAAGACGCATGGCAAAATAGCTTTCCACGCGATCTTCGCCGAAGGAGAGGGAGACCTGATACAAAAAGGGATGCTCCGGGCTCCAGCTATGGAAGGATTCCTCCGGTATGGTAAAGCACAGACAAGCCGAGTAAGAGGAGGAATCCGTATCAGGCTGGGCGGTATCCTCAGGGCTGCCAATGGCAAGGGAGATACTTTGCCTGGCAAGCTCCCTCCCCTGGCAGAAAATGGACATGGCAAGGGGCGGGATTTCCTTTCCTGCCTTGGCCGTTATGTGGGCAGTGACCCGGCGCTCGTCATAGTCGGTTTCAAACCAAAGCTCTTCTATGTGGGAAGCGGGAACCTGTTCCAGCCACACGCTCTGCCAGATGCCGCTCTGGGCGGTGTAAAAAATGCCGCCCCGGTGCAGGGATTGTTTTCCTCTCGGCTGACCGCCCCGCTCGGTGGGATCCTGGACTTTGAGAAAAAGCTGATTATGGCCTGCCTGAAGAAATTCTGTGATATCCACATGGAAGGGGAGATAGCCGCCCTGATGAAAGAGAGCCGGACGACCATTTACATAAACCTGCACCCGATAGTCCACGGCTCCGAAATGCAGGATGGTGCGCATATCGGAAGAGGGGAGACAGGGAAGGGCCGGAAGGGTTCTTTGGTACCAGAGGAATTGGTGGGGGAGGAGTTGCCGGTTTACGCCGGAGAGGGAGCTTTCCGGGGAAAAGGGCACGAGAATTTTTCCGTCAAATTGGGTGGGCGGTTCCGAGTTTTCCGTGATGGCATAGTCCCAATAACCGTTCAGGGAGAAAAAAGAGTCCCGTTTAAGCTGGGGACGGGGATATTCAGGCAGCACGTTGTTATGGTCAAGGGCTTCGCCCCAGGCGGTGGTCAGTGGGGTGAGCCGGTCATTTTCGTGGGGCCGGATGATGCTTTGGATTGCGTTTTTTAAATTCATGAAGGTCTCCTTTGATGTAAAATAAACCAGATGCGAGCTTTGCTCGTTTTATTTTAACATATCGGAGGGCGGCTTGGAACCGTTACTTTGTGATTTCCGTTGGAACCATAGCTTTTTAGGGGATGGGGAATTCTACGTCCGCAAGGACTTGTGTGTTGTATAGAGATAGCGCGAATGTTATAATGAATTCGGTAAGAAGATTGTTTGGAAAAAGGAGACATTTATGCTGACAATCGAGTCGGGAAATGGGATACTGACCATCATAGTACAGACAACAAGATGACTTATTCCAAATATATCAAATATATTCGAAAATACCCTGAATGGCATCAGACACATTCATCATTTCAGAAATTGGCAATCTGTCTGCTTTTTTATAACCGCGAACAGATAAATCCAATAACGCAAGTTTTTCACAATGGATATATCCTTCTGTATTTTTTGTAGACATCCATATATGAAGAGGCCCTGGATTGGAATATTTAATGATAGGGCAGCCTATTATTTAACCACTGGCATTGAAAAAATCTTTACTGGCAACCAATATTGGATGCCGTATTTTTTCTATTTTCAAAATATCGCCCTGATGCAAATGCCCCACTACCACACCTCTCTTCCAACAGGTTCGCCCCAGTCATATTCGCCGTCAAGCATTAATTCCCCGTCAAACTCCGCAGCTCTTTCTTCCAGAGTTTTATGGCGAAATGACTTTGTTAAAGTAATTACGCCGTTTGATACCGTAACATCCAAAATCTCATTCAATGCAATTCCAGCACTTTTCAGTATTTCTTTTGATAGTCTGATTCCCTGGCTGCTTCCCCATTCTTTTACTTGCGCTTGCATGTAAAGCCTCCTTACAATGAAGTATATAATTAGTATATATTACAAGAGAAAAATTATCAATCCGTATTTATGATGCTAAAAAACGTAAAAGCTGATTTTGTGAAGATATGGGAATGAGGATGCGGCCGCGATGTATAAAACTGGCTATCAGATGCTTGCTATTATGCGCTTCTAAGGTCAGAGCGCTAAATTCATATCGGCAAGAATAGTGGAAACGGCAATAATAATAGCCGCAGGAAAGAATTTTTCTTTCCTGCGGCTATGTATCTGGTGTAAAACACGATTCTTATTCCAAAAGCTATCCCGTTTAACCAAGCAGAGACAGAACGCCCTGGTTGGACTGATTTGCCTGTGCAAGCATGGCCTGGCCAGCCTGTGCAAGGATCTGGTTGTTGGAGTATCTTACCATCTCGGTAGCCATATCCGTATCGCGGATCTGGGATTCTGCAGCGGTGGTGTTCTCCACAATGTTGTCCAGATTGTTGATGGTGTGCTCTAAACGATTCTGAACTGCACCAAGGTCGGAACGCTGCTGGGAAACCTTCTTGATCGCGCCTTTGAGAGTCTCGATCGTCTCTCTTGCGCTGTCCTCTGTGCGGACATCTAAGCCGTCAACCCCGATTCCAGCGGAGCTCATGGACTCAATCTTTACGCCGATTGTATTGTCCATATTGCCCTCTGCTCCAACATGGAGTGTGAATTCCAGCACCGGTACTGCAGAGCCGCCTTCGGAACCGTCCGCGTTCTTAAAATCGAAATATTTTTCGATCTGCTCAGCGCCGATTTCTTTCATATTGCCGGCATTATCTTCCAGATAGAGACCTCCCTTGTATACGCCAAACTCATCAAAGTAGGTCAACATATCGGTATTTTCGGCCAAAGCTTTATAGGTGGCACCGTTATCTTCAGTAAAAGAGATGGGGTTTCCTTTCGCCTCAAAATAGTCACCCAAATTACCTTCCTCAATCTGTTGAGCACCTGTTTGAGGTGTTTGAGCTCCATGCTGGCCGGTTGCATCAGCGGCTACTTTGTATAGCATTGCGCCATCCTTGTACTTTAATTGGCCGTTCTCATCTAATTCTACATATTTGTCGAGAGTGCCCGTAGTTGCATCTGAAGCGGCTGTACCGGCTACTACAGTTGTTACGTCGGTGACTGCTGTTCCACCACCTGCTTTTACCGCAGCTTCATTATTGCCATAGGCAAAGCTTACGCCGGCCTTTGCGGTCACGTTACCATCATCATCTACCTCGCAATATTGATCAAGGTTAGCTGCCGTTAATTCTACCATATTGGCATCTGTACCATCACTACTTGCGCAAAGCACTTTGCCCCCACCGCCAAGAGCGGCTATTGCAGTTGCATTCAATGCCATAGATGCTGTAGTTGCCCCACTGGATGCTGTAACGGCATCTGTTTCACCTGCACCATATGCATTGCCGGGCGCTGTTGCCTTGATGCTGATGGTCATCTCCGCCAGTTTCTTTGCCTCAGCATTCATAGAAACGGTCTTTTTAACAGCCGCCGTATCTGCGGCAGAATCACCTTCTCCGCCCTTGAGCAAATAAAGCTCATTAAACTTGGTGGTCTCGGACACACGGTCGATTTCGGAGATCAGGGCATCCACTTCGCTCTGGATATACTCGCGCTCTTCGTCAGAGTTTGTTCCGTTGGCGGCCTTGGTTGCCAGCTCATTCATTCTCTGGAGCATGTCGTGTACTTCGGTGAGAGCGCCCTCTGCCGTCTGCACTGCGCTGATACCGTCCTGCGCGTTTAAGGAAGCCTGGGTCAGCCCTCTGACCTGTCTTCTCATTTTTTCACTGATTGCCAGTCCTGCCGCGTCATCCGCCGCGCGGTTGATCTTGTAACCGGAAGAGAGCTTCTCAGTGGATTTGGCCTGTGATTTTGTGGTCAGACCGAGCATTCTGTTGGAATTCATTGCTGTTAAATTGTGTTGTACTACCATAATTTACCTCCTTGGCTTTGCCTGATGTAAGTCCGTTTACATCGGTGTGAATGTTTTTTGTTTTTCTATAATGACCGAACTGCCCTTCTGCCTGGCTTTTGATGCGGCGCTGGGCCCTCCGGTTATTACCTGGTGAAACTTTTTTTACATATTTCTCCGGATGCTCCGGCTGTGCATAGTACTTGGGAAGCTTTGCCCTTTGCTGTGGGGCTGTGATATTCCGCTCCAGCACGGTACTCCTGACGATGTTCTTCTCCTTGGGTGCCTCTACCATAATTCTCAGGTGATTTCCCGTTCCGCCCAGAAATACCAGCTTGATATCCTCCCCGATCATCAGATATTCTTCTGTGCTCACTGTAAGTCTCAGCATGATAACCTCCTTGTCGTTTTCAGCAATCCCTGCCTGTTTTGAATGCAACACTCTGTTAACAAAAGTTGCATTATAATTAAGGCGGCTGCGGTTACACGGCCGTTCCAGGAAACTGTAGAGTGAAGGTCAAGAACGGAATTTTGACGGTTCACCATACAAGTTTGTGTCTGCGCGGGATCCGCAAACTTGACGTACGATAGTCTCGGTAGAGCCGGGCCATAAAAGCCGCGCAGAAAAGAGGAAAAGATGAGCACAACACAACCGATCAGGGATACTGCATTACTTCATGAGTTCAAGGATTTTTATCTGGAAAAAGAGAAAAACATCCGCAATTACGCCCTTTGCATCATGGGGCTTAACACGGCCCTGCGCATCACGGATATTTTGGAGTTAAGATGGGGTGATCTTTATGATTTTGATAAGAGTTGCTTTTTGGAGCATTTGGCTGTGATCGAGAGAAAGACGGGCAAACCCAACACCATCGCCTTAAACCAGACTGTGGTTGAGGTTCTCACCGCGTACAGGAATCAGCTTTCGCCTGTTCCCGAAAAAGGAACCTGTCTGTTTCCCAGCCGTAAGGGCACAAACAGGCCATTAGGGCGCAGTCAGGCTTTCCGTGTCATAAAAAAGGCGGCCGAGGCAGTAGGCCTGCACCATCATGTGAGCTGTCATTCTCTGCGAAAGACCTTTGGCTACCATGCATGGAAGCAGGGGACGCCTCCCGCCTTGTTGATGAATATTTACAACCATTCTTCCTATCAGATTACGAAGCGGTATCTTGGGATTGAACAGGATGACAGGGATGATGTATTCAAAAATATCTCCCTGTAAGAGTAGTCGAAATAAAAAGAAATATAAAAAATTTGAAATTAATGCTAAAGTATTTCCGGCTTAATCCGATAAATATAATAACAGGTGGGAATGCAACATTTGTTAACAGAATGTTGCATTCGCCTTTTTTTATGCGTCTGGACGCAAAAAAGAAATATATTGTTTCGCATAAGGCGGAAAAGATGGTAAAATAAAGAAACCAGGATTTCATGCACCGCTTTGCGGTGCGCTGTCCGCTATGAAAATTTGGCTGTCCGGAAAGGAGTAAATGATGGATCAGGCATTGTTTGAGATATATGAAAGGAATTTTCCTTTTAATATAAGGAAGAAGGACACGGTTTTGCAGATTTTAGGCCACAGGGATAATGTTGTCCTGGAGCGAAGGGAGGAAGGGAAGGGGCTGATCGGAGTGTCGGTGATTCACCGGAATGCCGTGCTGATGCTATGTGTTGACGGAAAGTACAGAAACCAGGGAATTGGTACAGAGCTTTTGGAAAAATCCGAGCAGTTGATCAGGGAGCGGGGTTTTAGCGAAATCGTGATCGGAGCCGGCCACGATTATCTTATGCCGGGAGTGCCCACCTCCAGGCGGTATTTTCAGGCGGAGAATGAGAGGCTTTACGAAAATCTGGATGAGTCGGCCGTCCTCTTTTTTGAAAAACGGGGATATGCCCATTCCTGGGAATGTAATTGTTTTGATATGATGGTTCCCTTTTACGGGCAAGGGAAGGAGGAAGAGGGGATTTCCGTGTCAGGGGATGCAGAGGAAGGAGCCCCTCAGGCACAGGGATGCCGGATGGGCGATCAGATTTCGGGCATCACTTACCGATGGGCGCAGCAGGGGGACTTAAAGGAGATATGCGAGTGTACGCAGGATGCCTGCCCGGAATTTACAGAGTACTACCAAAATGAGAGTCTGTATGCGAAGGACAGTGACGAGAGAGCCTTGATCGCAGTGGCGCAGGGCGGCCAGGTGGCAGGAACCCTGATCGTGGGGGTGGAAGATAAGGAGAAGCAAATCGGAAGCGTGGGCTGTACCACGGTCAGGCGCAGCTTTCAGGGAAGGCATATTGCGGTAAATCTTGTCTGTATCGGGACAGGGCATTTGCGAAAGATGGGAATGAGGGAAGCCTTTTTAGGCTATACCTATAGCGGTCTGGATCATCTCTATGGCTATGCGGGTTATAAAATCCGGGTTTATTATATGATGGCAAAAAAGGCTTTGGGGTAGTTCCCGGCCGTGTGAGAGCTTGAGAGAAGGGCCTGCAAAAGGGACGGTGCAGGATTGCGGAAGGAATGCGCAGGTGCGTAAGAGAAGGCCCGGGATTGGGGAAAGGATGGCGTAAGATCATGGAAGCGGAAGAATTACTTAAGAAACGGCTGCGGGAGCTGGCGAGGAAATGCTATCAGAATAACCAGTACACCTTTACCGGTTTTCTTGGCCCGGCGGATATGGAGTGCTTTTACGAGATGGAAAGGGAGCTTTCCTATGTTCCTTATAAGATATGGGGCGGAAGCGAGTTCTGTGAGCGGGTGATGCTTCGGTTCGGAGGGGAGCAGGAGCTGGGGTATGAGGAGGACTTCCCGATTGCCTGTATTGCCGCAAAGCCTCTGGCGGCCAAGTTTGCAGATGCTCTCAGCCACAGGGATTTTCTGGGAGCGCTTATGAATCTCGGGATTGACAGAAGCACTCTGGGGGATATTTGGATAATAGAAAATATGGGATATATTTTCTGCCTGGAGAGTATGGCGGATTTTATTGCCGAAAACCTTGGAAAAGTAAAGCACACTTCTATCCTGTGCAGCCGAACCCGGGAGATTCCTGATTTTGCAGGTACAGACAGGCAGGAGATCCAAATCCAGGTGGCTTCCGGGCGGATTGACGCCGTGCTGGCCAGGGTGTATAAGCTTTCCCGGAGTCAGGCCCTGGAGCTTTTCCGGCAGAGGAAGGTGCTTTTAAACGGCAGGATCTGTGAAAATAACAGTGTGTCTCTGGCCCAGGGAGACCGGGTAAGCGCAAGGGGCTATGGAAGATTTGACTATCTGGGTCAGCAGAGCGTCAGCAAAAAGGGAAAAACAAATGCCGCCGTTCTTTTTTACGGAAAGCGCTGATGCGGTGCAAAACAGCCGGATGAGGCGGAAGGTATAGTGAAAGACAAATTATTTTGTCGTTTACGATAGGATACAGGAGCGGCGAAAATATGGCAGGATAAGGAGAAAGTGAAAATGCTGTTACTGGAACAGATGATCGTGCTTTTTATTTTAATGGGGATCGGATTTTTCTGTTATAAGAAGGGGATCATTACGGACGAGGTGAGCCGGAAGCTTTCGGCTATTGTGGTGAATATTGCGAACCCTGCGCTGGTGCTCATTGGCGGTATGGGGGAGGAGAAAATTTCCGGACAGGAGCTTAAGCTGACCATTGTGATTTCGCTTTTTATGTATGCGGCCCTTCTGGCGCTGGCGGTGGTTTTGCCAAGGTTGCTGCGTGTGGAGGAAAAAAGCAGGGGAACCTACAGGGCGATGACCGTGTTTTCCAATATCGGGTTTATGGGGTTTCCGGTGATCAATGCCCTTTATGGCAGCAGCGCCCTGCTCTATGCCACTTTTTTTGTGATCCCTTATAATATTTTGATTTACACATACGGAGTATCGGCGATTGCGGGCAAGAGCGGGGAAAAAGAGGGGAGAGGTTTTTCCCTGAAAGGGATTTTCAATGTGGGCTTTGTGGCGTGTATCGTGACCATCATAATTTATTTTGCAAATTTGCGCCTGCCTGCCTTTGCGGAGAGCACACTGACTCATTTAAGCAACCTGACCTCGCCGCTGAGCATGATGGTGATCGGAGCTTCCCTTGCGGCGATCGACCTGCGGGAGCTTTTTACGGACGCAAAACTCCTTCTGTTTTCTGCCATTAAGCTGGTGGTAATACCGATCATAGGGCTTTGGGTGATCCGCCAGTTTGTGGACAGTGAGCTGCTCCTTGGGGTATGTCTTGTGATGCTGGCAACTCCCGTGGGAAGCATGACCGCCATGCTGGCACAGCAGTACGAGGGGGATTATGAGATGGCCTCCAAGGCCGTGGCGCTTACCACAATCCTGTCGGTGGCTACCATGCCGCTGGTGTCGGGGATTATGATGTGAGGCCGGAATTGAAAGGAAAATGATTTTTCAGGCATATCAACGAAATCGGCATTATCCGATCAGCACCTTTTTTCCCTCAAAAGCAAATCCGTAATGCCGGATATTTTCTTTGGGGATGCCTTCTGCAATCAGTTCCTCATCATAATTTTTTTCCAGAATCTGCGCATGGGCCGCCTGCAAGGTATCCTCCAGAGACTTTTCCTTTCGGGGATTTCGCACTTTAAATTCCAGAACATATGCCGTCCGCAACCGATCCTGGGGCTTTAACATCACGTCATATCTGCCGAATCCGCTTTCCCGGTTGGAGGTGATCCGGTATTGCCCGGCCAGCTCCACAATAAGTCCCAGCACAAAACCATGGTAGAACCGCTCCGGGTTCGCATTCTCAGAGGGCTTATTTCCGGTGTCGAAGGAGCTGAAAGTCTGCCCGGCCACCAGATTCATGTATTCATTCATATAGTCCTCATCGCCCTGTAAAAATGCCTGTAAAAACCCATTATACGGGATGTTTTCATCAGAAAACCAGTCCTTGACCATATCCTCGAACATCATATGGACTTCCCGGTTGGTCAATTGGAGACAGTAGGTAAATCTGCCGCTTGGCGCATCAAACTGCCGGGATTCCACCTTTAAATAACCGCTTGCCAGAAGCAGGCTCCAGATGGCGCCGCGCTTTTTCTGAAGTTGGTCAAAAATAATCTCTTCTTCAAGCTCCATGGACAGGGCACGCCCCTGCAGAAGATCCTCCACTAAAATTTTGGTCTGCGGATCTCCCTGCCGGATCAGACGGCTCACGAGGCGGTTGGAGCTGGAATTGGCCCAATACGGCTTATACAGCCTGTTTTCCAGAAAACAGGTGATGGACCAGGGATTGTAAATGTCCGTCAGGGTCCCGAATGTAAAGCCGTCATACCATTCCTTGACATGTTCTTTTTCGCCTGACAGGTCATAAAAATCCAGCGTCTGAAAAACCTCTTCCTCTGTAAAGCCAAATTGAGAGCAGTATTTCCCGGAGGTGGTGGTCACTACTTCAAGATTATTCAAGTCAGAGAAAATCGATTCCTTGCTGACCCGGGTGATGCCGGTAAGCAAACCCCGTTCCATATAAGGATTGGTCTTGAAGGTGGAATTGAAGAGGCAGCGGATAAACAGCGTTAATTTTTCCCAATAGCCGTTTGCGTAGGCTTCCTGCAGAGGTGTGTCATATTCGTCCAACAGGATCAACGTCTTTTTCCCGTAGTATTGATATAAATAGTCGGTCATATTTTGGATGGCGGCCCCAGCGGCGGCATCGTCCATCTCGGTACGGACAAGGTCAAAGGACGCGCAGTCAATGTCATTTAATCGCTCTTTCACATAAAAATGGTTACTGTAAAGCTTGACCAGCTTTCGGATGATCCCCGCTCTGGCAGTTTCATAATCCTTTCCCTTGATGTCCGCGAAGCTTAAATAAATCACAGGCAGGCTTCCCTGAAGTCGGCGGAAGCTTTCCAACTCCCAGATCCGCAGGCCTTCAAACAAGTCGTCCCGGTTTTTGTATGCCATGGAGAAAAAGCAGTTGAGCATGCTCAGGTTCAGCGTTTTGCCAAAACGACGGGGGCGGGTGATGAGAGTCACGTCATCCTTGCATTCCCACCATTCCCTGATCAGCATCGACTTATCGATATAAAAGGAATGGCTGGTTCTTATTTTTTCAAAATCCTGAGTCCCGATTGAAACCGTTGGCTTCATATGCGCTTTGCTCCTTTTCACAAGTTTTCCGTTTATAGTCAGTATCAGAACGAAATATTTGGTAAATCTCGGATGTAATCATCCGCCGCAATGCCTGGAGAAACAATTGGGGCATGGAAACCCCTATTTGTTTCTTTTGGGCTGTCAGTCAGATCAAAAGCCCTGGGTACTTCTTCCTTATATTATAAATTGTGTTTCTGCATTATACAATGATTATTGTAAAACGGTTTTATTGTTTAATATTGTTGACAATGATGTCTAATGATGTTAGACTAAACACAAACATGTCTAATATCATTAGACACAAAGGCTTTAACCCATGTTTTGTGCCGCTGGCTTGGCGGAAGAATGGAGGGTTTATGGAACAATTCAGATTAGGTGAAATGGAACAGCGTTTTGCGGATATGATATGGAGGGAGGCGCCGATTGCCTCCGGGCAGTTGGCGAAGCGGTGCGGGGATGAATTTGGATGGAAAAGAACGACGGCCTATACCATGCTGAAAAGGCTTTGCGACAGGAGGCTTTTTGCCAATGAAAACGGTATGGTTACGGTGCTCATGACCAGGGAAGAGTTTCAGGCGGCTCAGGGGGAGCAGTTTATCAATGATGTTTTTGACGGTTCCCTGCCCCGTTTTCTTGCGGCTTTTTCCCGGAGGAAAAAAATGAGCCCCAAAGAAGTGGAGGCTCTGAAAAAGATGATTGACGAGATGGAGTGAACATCTGGGGAAGGAGGTATAGAGGAATGGAACAAATGCTGATCAGAGTTTTGAATATGAGCCTTACGGCAGGGGTGGTGATCCTGGCCGTGATACCGGCGCGGCTTATGCTTCGGAGAACGCCGAAGATTTTTTCCTATGTTCTGTGGCTGGCAGTGCTTTTCAGGCTGTTATGTCCGCTTTCCTTTTCCCTGGATTTTTCGCTGCTGGGGATGTTGAAAGCGCCGTTGCCACAGCAGGGGCAGATGCAATATATTCCGGAAAATATCGGTCTTATGAGACAGCCGGAGATTAGCCTACCGGGGGATGCTGTGACTGATATAGTCAATTCATCTCTGCCTGCAGGTATGCCGGAGGCTTCCATGAATCCCATGCAGGGAATTTTGTTTGCAGGCGCTGTTATCTGGCTGGCAGGAGTATTGACTATGATAGTCTATAGTATGGTATCCTATGGAAAGCTGAGAATGCGTTTAAGGGGAGTAGAAGCGGAGGAAGAGGCAGGCCGGATTTACCGGACAGAGTGGGTGGAAACAGCCTTTGTCTGCGGCCTTTTTTGTCCGCGGATTTACCTGCCCCTGGCCTTGGGGGAGGAAGAGAAGGCTTATATCCTGTTGCATGAACAGATTCATATCAGAAGAGGCGATCAGATCTGGCGGGCCCTGAGTTATCTTGCCCTTTGTATCCACTGGTTCAACCCGCTGGTGTGGATTGCTTTTTACTTAAGTGGGAAAGATATGGAGATGTCCTGCGACGAGGCTGTGATCAGGAAAATGGGAAGCGGTGTGAGGAAGGATTATTCCGCATCCCTTCTCTCCCTGGCCTGTGGCAGGAGGGTTATGCCGGGGCTCCCTTTGGCTTTCGGGGAAGGGCAGACGGGCAGCAGGATCAAAAATCTTCTTCATTATAAAAAAGTAAAAAAGAGCGCGGCGCTGCTTTTGGGAGCAGTCTGTCTTCTGGCAGCTGCTCTGCTGGTGGCCAATCCGGGAAAGGGCGGACAGCCGGGATACAGAGACGGGCTTAGCTGTTATGACATTCCTCTGGGGGAGGGAAGGCTTTTCTGGGGAATGAGCCGGGAAGAACTCACAGCCGTTATGGGTGAGCCCTCCGCAGAAGAGGTCAGCGAGGCAGGAACGACTATGACCTATGATATTTCCAAGGATGGTGCTTTAATGGACACAGAGCTGGGCGGCGGCTCCCAGGTGATTTTTTATGTGGGAGATCATAACCTGACAGACCCGGAAGACATGGGAGGCGAAAAGCTCTCCTCCGGCCTTTGCGGTATTATGATGACCTTAAGTTCTACCACAAAAGAGAGAATTTTAGACCGCCTCTCAGATTTTTACGGGGAGCTGTCCCCTTCCGGCGGCGGTACCTCTATGGAAATGCAGCTTCGGCAGGCAAATCCGGGGTATTTTAACGAGACCCATTTTTGCGAGGCATGGAGGGTTGGAAATTTGCCGGATGAGGAATATGAGAGGCTTACAGCAGTCTTTCGGGCCGACAAGGAGGACAGGCCGATCAATGGAGAAAATTTACTGATGTATATTTACATTTGGGGCGTGGAGGAAGGAGATTCCTATCCTTGTGTGGTGCAACTGGATGTTTCCATGATGGGGACGCTGGCGTATTTGACGCAGGGGAGAGACAGTTAGAGCGTGTTTGAAAATCTATTTAAGGTTTTTAATCGCATAACTGGCCTCCTCCGGTTCAAACTTATCCCCATGCTCAGAGATAAGCTGGTCATAAATAGCGGATTTGGTCATATTCGTGGATTCCCGGTATTCCTTTGCCTTGTGCAGGGCGTTGGCATTCCAGTCGGCCTCAAGATGTTCCATCGCGTACTGGGCCTGGGCCTCGGTAAATTTTTCCCCGGAATCGGAGATAAGCTGGTTGTAAATAGCGGTTCGGGACATGAACATGGTTTCGCTGTAAACCTTGGCTTTTTGCAGGGCATTCTCGTTCCAGTTGGCCCTTACGTGGTTGACCGCATACCTTGCCGCCTCGGGGGAGACATTTTCTCCATATTCCGAGGTGAGCTGGTCATAGATGGCTTCCTTGGACATGTGCATCAGGTCGCAGTAATTGTCGGCCCTGTTAAGGGCAGACTGGTATTCGATGGGGATCTCTTCCACCTGGGCTGTGGGCGTAGGTGTCGGTGTCGGCGCCTGCGTAGGCGTTGGGGCAGGAGGCTGGGTTTCATTTTCCTCTGCCGGGATAGCAGAAAGGTTTAAGGGAGCGGCAGTGGAAACGCTTGCAGGGGAAACCGTAGGGGAAGCCGCAGAGGGAGAATACGTCGTCTCGGCGGGAGAAGACGTTGTCTCAGAGGGAGAAAGCGTCGTCTCAGCGGGCAGAGGATTTTCCTCTCGCGTGTCGGATAAGGTTTTCGGCACCCTGGCCTCTTTGGAGGAAAAATCCCCATAGAAAACGGGATATATGAGTATAAAACAAACAAGCGCCGCCGTACATACGCCGATGGCGGCCAGAATGAAAGTCAGTAATTTCAGTATTTTCCGCATGGATTTCAATCCTCCCATCTATTTATACCATAAGTCCCCCCTCTTGCAAAGACTTTTGCCGCTCCTGTGATTTCGAAAATACGTGCATTTTTGCTCATGCTTGAAAACCTGTCCCCTTTTTAGTATAATGAGACCATGTCAAAAGACGAAACGCTGGAAGCGGAAAATGCGCCAGCCAAACAGGGGCAGCCGAAAACAGGCTGTCTGAAAGGAAACAGCATGGACGAGAAATTTATTGAAGTGAAACAGCTCTACAAAACCTTTCACACCAAAAAACAGGACATAGAGGTTTTAAAGGGGATTGATCTTTCTGTGGGAAAGGGAGACATCTACGGCATCGTGGGCTTCAGCGGCGCCGGAAAATCCACTCTGGTCAGATGTATCAACCGTCTGGAGGAACCTGACAGCGGAAGCGTCAGGATCGGGGATCAGGAGATCACCTCCCTTGGAAAGGCGCAGTTAAACAAGCAGAGAAGAAAGATCGGTATGATCTTCCAGCAGTTCAACCTCTTTGACTCCATGACCGTGGCTCAGAACATCGCCTATCCTCTTAAAATGGCAGGGGCGTCCGCAAAGGAAATAGGCGCCAGGGTAGAGGAGATGCTGGCGCTGGTGGGATTGACCGAAAAAAGGGACGCCTATCCCGGGGAGCTCTCCGGCGGGCAGAAGCAGAGAGTGGGGATTGCCAGGGCATTGGCGAATCAGCCGGACGTGCTTTTGTCGGACGAGGCTACCAGTGCGTTGGATCCCCAGACAACCCTTTCCGTGCTGGATCTGCTCAAGGAAATCAACCAAAAGCTGGGGCTGACCATCATCCTGATCACCCATGAGCTGGAGGTCATCAAATATACCTGCCACAGGATGGCGGTTATGGAGGACGGAAAGCTGCTGGAGCAGGGACTGGTAAAGGATATTTTCCAGCATCCCCAGTGTGATACCGCCAGGAACTTTATCGGCGTTTACAACAAATTCAGGAGCGATTACTGGCAGGAGGAAGCAAAATGAGTTTATATAAATATTCTTTTTGGGAAGTACTTAAGCATGCCTTCAGCGCCGAAGTGTGGGAAAGGGTGGTGCCCGCCATCAGCGAAACCATGTATATGGTCGCGGTGTCCGCAGTGTTTGTCCTGGTCTTTGGCGTACTGTTGGGACTGGTGCTGGTGATGACCAGCAAGGAAGGGCTGGTGCCCTGCAAGAGCGTACATACGGTTTTGAGCGCTGTGATCAATTGCTTCCGTTCCCTCCCCCAGGTGATCATCATCATTGTAATGCTGCCGGTGGCGAGAGCTCTGGTGGGCAAATCCTACGGTTCCAACGCCTGTATTATTTCCCTGGTGGCAAGCTGTGTGCCCCTTTTTGCAAGGCTGGTGGAGAGCAGCCTGTTAGAGCTGGATAAGGGAAAGATCGAGGCCGCCAAGGCTATGGGGAGCGGGAATATGCGGATCTTATTTCAGATCATGGTGCCGGAAACCATGCCTTCCCTGGTGCGCGCTTTCACCAATGCAGTGGTGATTATTATTTCCATGACGGCCCTGGCTGGAAGCTTCGGAGCCGGGGGAATCGGATATATTGCCGTCACCTATGGCTATACAAGGTTTGAGCATGATCTTTT
The DNA here is from genome assembly GCA_949949005.1 of uncultured Lachnospiraceae bacterium. Classification (GTDB taxonomy): domain Bacteria; phylum Bacillota; class Clostridia; order Lachnospirales; family Lachnospiraceae; genus Suilimivivens. Next base: position 1,300 of record CATLHM010000006.1, on the reverse strand, counting down.
GTTTGCCACGATTATTGTGTTGATTGTGATTGTCCAGGCGGTGCAGATCCTGGGTGATACGATTTCAAAGATTATTTTGAAAAGAAGGCATCTGATTTAGAGCAGAGAGGCAGTGGACGAGAGCCGCTGCCTGTTGTCTATTATGACGAAAAAAGTCCCCGAAAGAAAGGGGAATGAAATGGCAAAATGAACAATTTTTAACCGGACAAGGACTTTAATTTTCCTTTCATGCAGATACCCCTTTGAGGCTGAGTGTGTTAAAATGACACTGTTCTACCAAATACATAATTTCGTAAGGAGGAGAAAATTATGAAAAAGAAACTTGCCCTTATCATGGCAGCCGCACTGGCAGCCTCTGCCCTTCTGGCAGGCTGCGGCAACGGCGGGGCCACGCAGGAAGCAGCCAATACGGAGGATACGGCTGATGCTGATACAGGCGCTGCTGAGGATTCTTCTGCGGAGGATACAGCAAATGGGGATGCTGTAGCAAATGAGGATGCTGCGGCAGATTCCGGTTCCGATACGGAAGAAGCAGCCGGTGCAGAGGCAGATGCTCAGCAGGCTTCCGCTGAGAAAGTGGTTCTTAAATGCGTATGCGACCTTACCCCTCACAGCGAGATCCTGGAATCCGCAAAGGATGCCCTGGCAGCAGAAGGCATTGAGCTGGATATTGTATCCACCACATGGGACGCTACCTGGAATGACATGCTGATCGACGGAGAAATCGACTTTGCATACTTCATGCACGTACCTGCCATGGAAAGCATCGAGGAGGAGATGGGCGCAACCCTTTACAGCATGGGCGGCGTTCATGTAGAGCCTTATGCATGTTTTTCGGACAAATATGCATCCAAGGACGAGCTTCCTGAAAATGCGGTAATCGCAATTCCCAACGATTCTTCCAATGAGTACAGAGCCCTTAAGGTTCTTGAAAAGGAAGGCTTTATCAAATTAAATCCTGAGATGACAGCCATAGACGCCTCCGTAAACGAGATCGAGGAATATCTGATCCCTATCGAGATCGTTGAGATGGATCAGGCAAACATCATCCCTTCCGCCGCTGATTTTGACGCTTACTTCGTAAACGTAAACAGGGCGCTTGAGGCCGACATTGATACCACCTCTTACCTGATGAGGGAGGGCGAGGATTCCGAGTATGCCAACATCATTACGGTGACAGAGGCAAACAAGGACAACGAGTCCATCAAGACTCTGGTAAAGATTCTGCAGTCTGACGATGTAAAGAGCTTCATCACTGAGCATTACAACGGAGCGGTTATCCCTGCCAAGAACTGATTTG
>CATLHM010000005.1 GCA_949949005.1 uncultured Lachnospiraceae bacterium | reverse complement strand
TTGATTTAATTGGCTTTGCTGGCATATATTGGCCTCCATAGGTATAGTAAAATGCTTGCATTTTCACTATCCATTATGGAATGGGATCAAGCGTTTGTCACTCCGTCAGGATATTTTGCGCTTACTTCCTTTGTGGAGGAATACGATTTTGGCGGAAAAATCATTATCCCATTTAGCAGCCACGGGGGAACCATGTTTGGGGACAGCGTATCCGACCTTTCCAAGCTGGTTCCGGATTCCTATGTGGGAATCGGCTTTGAATTTAACTATTCCGGCGGCAGCGCTCTTTCCGATGAAATCTCTGAGTGGCTTGCGTTAAGCGGGATTGAGGAATAACAGGATATGAAACGGAAAATGAGAATTTTGGTAGATATAGTGATGTACTTCATTTTTATCTACTTGATGAGCTACCGGGCAGGACGGGGACTGTTTTTACATGGAGTATTGGGCTGTATGTTATTCGGCCTGTTCCTGCTCCATCATATTTTGAATTTGGCATGGTATCGGAGGATTTTAAAAGGCGGCTATTCCTTTCAAAGGGCGGCACTGGTCTTTACGGATTTTCTGCTGCTTGCGGATATGGCGGCCATGATGATCAGCTCGGTGCAGATGTCGGGAGATGTATTTGCCGTTTCGCCCTTTGTGGCCACGCAGTCTGCAAGGAATCTCCATAGTTGCGGAACCGCATGGGGATTTGTATGGATGGCCCTTCATTTGGGATTCCATACCCACGGCTTATTTCACAGGATGTACCGGAAGACAAAAGACACTTTTTTTGGATATACCTATGTCCTTCTGTTCCTTCTGGTATGGGCTGCGGGTATCCGCTGTTTTATCGCCAGCGGAATCTGGAAGGATATGATTCTGCTCCATAGCGGCAGCATGGCATTTGAAGAAAGTCTCTTTTATCTTCAATACGGAATGATAACGCTGGCAGCATGTCAGACGGTTCATTTACTGCTGGCAGCGGCAGCTTGCCTGAAAAAGCGAAAGAAAACTCTTTCACGGTAAAATGGTACGCTGTGCGGCGATAACGGCGAACGGAGGACGGGAAGGTTGAAATTGTGAAATAAGAACGTTTGCATGGAGGAAAAATGCAAGACCAGGAGGTGGTGAAGGATGGCGGAAACGCTTCACAGGGAATTTGTATATCTCTGGTATTATTTTGAATTGCAGCTTGGGCAGATTTTTCCCTATTGGGTTTTAGGCATGGTGATTGGTTCGGCGGTTTCCGTATTCCTGAAAGAGCGGATTCACGGTACATTCCGGGCATTGGGGGAAAGAAAGCTTGGCGTTTTAGGAATTTTTGCGGCCAGTATGTTAGGGATTGCCTCCCCGCTGTGTATGTACGGTACGATTCCCATTGCCGCCTCTTTTTCCAAAAGCGGGAATACGGCGGATGGAACTCGCCGGGATGACTGGCTGGCGGCATTTATGATGAGTTCCATTCTTCTCAATCCGCAGCTTATTATTTACAGCACGGCGCTTGGAACAGTGGCGCTTACCGTCCGCATTTTATCCTGCTTCCTGTGCGGTGTGCTGGCGGGGCTTCTTCTCAGGTGGTTTTATAAGGGAAAAGACTTTTTTGACTTTTCCGGTTTTGAGGAGCCGAAGAACAAAGACACCGATCCCAATCTCCTGATCCGGTTTTTGAAGAACCTCTGGCGCAATATCAAAGCAACCGGCCTATACTTCTTTTTCGGAATCGTATTGTCTGTACTATTTCAGCGGTATGTTCCGGCTGAATGGATCAGCGGGCTTTTCGGTGAAAACCAGGGGTTTGGCGTTCTTTTGGCGGCTACCATCGGTGTACCGCTTTATGCCTGCGGCGGCGGAACCATCCCGCTCCTGATCCAATGGCTGTCAAATGGTATGAGCATGGGGAGCGCAGCGGCTTTTATGATTACCGGTCCGGCCACGAAGATTACTAATCTGGGGGCAGTAAAAATTGTCCTTGGTACAAGAAGATTTCTGTTGTACTTAGGATTTGTTATGGCGTTTTCTTATATCACCGGGGTGGTGGTGAATCTGTTTGTCTGGTAACAAAAACGAAAAGGAGGATGTCCTATGAAAAAGATAACAGCGCTGACATTGGCTGCTATGCTTGTCTTGACGGTCTGCGGATGCCGGCAGGCAGCACCGGAACAAAAGGAAGAATCACGGGAGGAAACAGTGATGCCGGAACAGGAGCCTTCTTCCAAACCATCGGCTTCCAGCAGTTCAGATATAGCATATGATTCTCTCTTTCCGCAGCATGAGCCTTACGGAACCGGTGTTGGGGCAATGCCGGGCAGGGTGGTATGGGCATATAATCCCGATTGCGTGGAATGGGACGGAACCGGCTGGTGGTGGGAAGTAGAGCATTTTGATGAAGCGGTGATCCAGAGAATGGTGAACGAAAGCATTGCGGCTCTTGGCGGGAAAGATACTGCGGCGGAAAGCTGGCAGGCATTGTTTACCGCGCATAATATTTCTCACAACCGAGGGGAGAATGGGTATCAGGCTGGTGAAAAGATTGCCATGAAAGCGAATATCAACGGCTCCGGCCTGAACAGTGATGATGCGTCCGGAGAAACGGAAATGAGCTATACCAATCCGGTTCTGATGAAAGCCCTGTTGGTATCGCTGGTGGAGGAAGCAGGGATACCGGCAGAGGATATTACGGTATATGACGTGTCCCGCATTTTCCCGGATTATATGGTGGAGATGTGTACGGAGGGAAGCCTTTCGGGGATTCATTTTGTGGGGAGGATAAATGGCACCCCCGATGAATCCGCACAGATCAACTGGTCGTATGATGTGGGCGGAGATACCAATTATCTGCCTACCTGTGTCACCGAGGCGACCTATATGATAAACCTTGCCAACCTAAAAGGACACAGCTACGGGATGACCTTGTGTGGAAAGAACCACTACGGTTCGTATATCAACACCAACCGTATGAGGCCGCCGGTGGGGGCAAACCTGCACGGCTTCCTTGCCGGAGCCGAGATGGATGAATACAGTCCTCTGGTTGATTTTATGGCAAATGAATATTTGGGCGGCAGAACCATGCTTTATATGCTGGATGCGATTATTTGTGCGCCCTCGGAGGGAGCTTCTGTCACAGGCGAAAATTCCTGGTGGCAACAGGCTCCGTTCAATGGCGATTATACGTCCAGTATTTTTGTTTCCCAGGACCCGGTGGCCATTGATTCTGTGGGCGCGGATTTTCTGGCAAACGAGCCAACGATAACAGAACGCAATGGAACGATGGCGCATAATCCGGCAGTGGAAAATTATCTCCATGAGGCGGGACTTGTGGCAGACGCTCCTTCCGGCACCGTATATCAGAATGGGAATGGTGAGCCGGTTACGAATCTGGGTGTTCACGAGCATTGGAATAACGCAGAGGAGAGATTGTACAGCCGGAATTTGGGGAAGGAAGAAGGTATTGAACTGATTTTGATTGAGCCATAAGAAATAGGGGATGAAATATTACAAGGATATATTTTATGGATAAGGCGCAGCAGCGCACAGAAAGGACAATAAAGTACATAAATGGACTTAAATGAAACGACGAAAGCTGCCGATGGTGCGGCGGTAAGTGGAAATTAAAACGGGTTGTCTAAGGAGGAATGGGGAAATGAAAAAACGGTTTTTGCGGGATTTGGAAGTATCGGCTATCGGTTACGGGTGTATGGGACTTTCTCACGGATACGGAGCCGTGCCGAAAAGGAGCGAATCCATCCGCCTGATTCAAAGTGCGTTTGATCTTGGCTGTACATTTTTTGATACGGCTGAAAGCTATGGAGCGGGTGAGAATGAAAGGCTTGTCGGGGAGGCGGTAAAGCCGTTTCGCGAAAAAATAGTGCTGGCAACAAAACTCCACCTGAATAAAAGGGATGGGGATACTGCCGCCGTGATCCGGAAACATTTGGAGGCGTCCTTGAAGCGCCTTGGGACGGATTATGTAGATTTGTATTACCAACATCGTATTGAAGATAATGACATGGTGGAAGAAGTCGCCGGGGTGATGGGCGAGCTGATAAAAGAGGGGAAAATCCGTGGATGGGGGCAGTCACAGGCTGGTGAGGAACAGGTACGCCGTGCAAACGCCGTGACGCCGTTATCGGCTGTTCAAAGCGAATATTCCATGATGGAGCGGATGTTTGAAAAAGATGTCGTTCCTGCTTGTGAGGAATTGGGAATCGGGTTCGTCCCTTTTTCACCTCTGGCAAGTGGTTTCCTAAGCGGAAAATATACCAAAGAACAGACCTATGCGGGGGATGATGTGAGACGGGTAATCACAAGGTTTGCACCGGAAAATATGGAACGGAACCAGCCGCTGCTTGATTTGCTGCAGAGTCTGGCGCGGGAAAAGGGCGCTACACCGGCACAGATTTCCCTCGCGTGGATGCTGTACAAAAAAGATTTCATAGTTCCGATTCCCGGAATGAGGAAAAAGGAACGCATGGAAGAAAACTTCGGGGCGGATGGTGTGACTTTGGCGGCTCAGGAATATGAAATGCTGGAAAAATCCCTTGCGGATATAACGCTGTATGGAAACCGTACGGACAAGGATATAGCAAAACTGCGTACCATGCATTAAGGAACTGTCAGAAAACCTTTTTGGACTTCCTGTGCCGTATATCCATACGGTAGGAAATCAGTCCGGAAAACTCGCTATTTCCATGCTTTTCAGCATGGGCTCTTCTGCGGGAGATGTATTTTTTCGTGTAGAAATCGATGGTATTTATTTATATTTCGACCGATTGCATACAGCATAAATTCTCTGCATCTTTTTCAGCATTATATTTATATAAACATTTCTCTTTATGCCCACATCCGCTGCAGTCTGCACACCCATAAACAGCCAAATAGTAGAATACGGAGACATGGCGATTGCCGGAATGGGTGTTGCCATGAAAGTTTAACGATCACGGGCATGGTATGTATGGGGCAGGGGCAGGATTTTTTTACCTTTTCTGAACAGACCGGGCGGGAAAGATCATCTTCAATGGCTCAATGGCGCTTAATGCGCTTGCCATTGTGAACCTTGTGTTCATGAGCGGCATAAATTGTATGGGAACCGTGCCCGGCTATGATAGGGCAAAACGGGTGCTCAAACAATTGAAAATTATAAAGAAGAAATAGGAGACAGGCCATGACAGAAGAGGTAAAAAAAACAGAATTGTATGTAGGGGATATATCCCAATATAATACAATCCAGCAATATACCCTTTTGAAAGAACATTTTGACGGGGTAGTGGTAAGGGTTGGATACCGCGGCTACAGCGCCGGTACGATCAAGGAAGATGCGTTGTTTGTCAAACACATGCAAGGGCTTATAGAAAATAGGATACCTTATGGGTTTTATTTTATGGGGCAGGCGGTCACGGAGCAGGAAGCGATCTCAGAAGCCGAGTATTGTCATGAAATGACGAAAAGTTACAGCCCGGCATTGCCCGTCTATTATGACAGCGAGCTGTCCAATCCCAAGGGGGACGGCAGGGCGGATCATCTGTCCCGACGCATGCGGACAGACATCACAAAGGCATTTTGCGAAAAGATATTACAGCTTGGGATGCGGGCGGGAGTTTACGCATCAAAGAGCTGGCTTGAGACAAATCTGTATGCGGAGGAGCTGGCGGAGTACAGCATCTGGGTCGCACGCTACAATGCCTCTTTGGGTTATTATGAGACAGATTATGATATGTGGCAGTATACCAGCGATTACAGTATACCGGGCCTTAACACAAGGCTTGACAGGTCATACTGCTACAGGGCATTTGACCAGGACGGCATAAGCAATGCAAAACCGGAGGAGGAACCTGTACTGGAGGTCAGGGAAGGAGTATACGGTTACAGCCTGGAAGAGTCAGGCCAAAAGAGGCTTGTGCTGCATGGCATGAAGACAAAATTCCTTCTGCGTGAATTTAGATGCAGGGATGGCAGCGATGAAGTATTGCTGGATTCCGGACTTCTGGAGATATTGCAGAGGGTAAGGGATCATTTTGGGAAAGCAGTGTCTATTACAAGCGCATACCGGACAGACGAATATAATAAGGGCGTTAATGAGGCGGAATCATCCTATCACCTGAAAGGGCAGGCGGCGGATTTTACTGTGACGGGGACATCCAACCGAGACGTGGCAAAATTTTTACAGGGCATTGGAGCAAAGGGAATCGGGCTTTATGACTATACCGGTGGATTTATCCATGTGGATACCAGGGAAAAAAGTTATTACTGGCAGCAGGATCGCCGTGACGGCAAAGTTTATGGGGTGAGCAGCTTTGGGAAGACAGAAGTATATCTGGTCAAAGGGCAGACAGTCACAACGGTGCGCTATAATGACCGGAATGAATATGTCAGGCTGCTGCAGGGGAAACTCGGCGTGGAGACAGATGGCATCTTTGGGGCAGAAACGGAAGCGGCAGTAAGGCAGTTCCAGCGTACTCATGGGCTTACCGTGGACGGGGTGGCAGGCATTAAAACATGGGATGCGCTGCTCTGACCAGGTATACCTTTATAATAAATGGTATTTTGATGCGCTATAGTTTTCCACAGTTCGACAAAATGTGGCAAATTTCCAGGAAAAGCATAATATATTTAATGAAAAAGGTATTTTTCAATTATATTTTTGCAAAAAGGAAGTGTTTTTATGGATCAAAATAATTCATGTTATTGCAATTATAATGAGGATCATTCTTCGTGCGGCCTCCGCGGTCCTATGGGGCCCAAAGGAGACCAGGGGCCGGCAGGTCCCCAAGGTATCAAAGGGGATACTGGTTGTCCCGGCCCTAAGGGGGACAGAGGGGAACAGGGGCCGATTGGCCCTCAGGGTATTCCGGGCTCTCCCGGTGCAAGGGGGCCAAGAGGAAATACAGGTCCGGTAGGCCCTACCGGGAATACAGGACCAAGAGGCTGTGACGGACCGAGAGGCTACGCAGGCCCCCAGGGTATCCAGGGTATTCAGGGGGTTCGTGGGGAAATGGGACCGAAAGGCGATCCCGGCTGTGAAGGTCCGAAAGGAGACATAGGCCCTGCGGGCCCTGCCGGTCCTATTGGGCCTGCGGGTCCAACCGGGCCACAGGGAGATGCCGGCCCCCAGGGCCCCAGAGGGATTCCCGGTCCCACAGGGCCCACCGGCCCAATAGGAGCCATGGGACCCCAGGGCGTAACCGGCCCTCAGGGTATCCAGGGTGAAGCAGGCCCGGTTGGAGCTCAGGGACCTAAAGGGTGTCAGGGGGATGAAGGCCCGACCGGAGCCACCGGGGCTACCGGAGCGACAGGCCCAGCGGGAGCAGATGGAGCGACCGGAGCGACCGGCCCGGCGGGAGCAGATGGAGCTACTGGAGCCACCGGTCCGACCGGGGCCACCGGTCCGACAGGCGCGACCGGAGCTACTGGAGCCACAGGTGCTCCCGGCCCTGCCAGTACAGCATCAGAAGAAAAAGTGTTGTTTTTCTATTCAAGAGGTTCGGCTTTAATGTCAACCGTTCAGAATGGTCTCCCAGGCACGCCGGCTTTTGTCGGTTTTGGCGCTTGCGGGCAGGGATTCTCGCCGTTTACCTCCCCGTTAAACGTGGATAATATAATAGGAAATATTACCGGTATTTATTTTTTGGTTCCATTCACAATGGAGATCAATGGCCTGATCGCTTTTTTCAACCCCTTTCTACTGCCGGCTGATACCCCTGCTATTACGATAAAAGCACAACTTTACGAGGCTGATGAGATGGGCAATATCTTTTCACCCATTGAGGAAACTCTGGTTACCCTGTCGCCATCCCTTACTAATGCAACGCCCTACGGGAGTTTAGTGAGAGGAGAGGTCAGGAAGAACAGAGTGGTAGAGAAGGATACAAAGCTGATGCTGATATTTTCAGCAACGTCAGACGGGCCGGATCCGGTTGACAGTATCATGGGATATGCAAGCGCCAGCCTGATTTACACCTGATATTTTAAGATATAAATCAACAAAAGCGATACAATGTATCCCGGAGGTTGCGGTTAACAAAATCTCCGGGATGGTTTTTGTGTTATGGCATGTGCTTATATGGGGAGAATTTACTTCCCGCCCCGCAATATCACGTTGGCAGTAAACGCTCCGTCCCCGTAATGGAACCGGACATACCCTCCGTTCCTTTCCGCGGTATGGCGCACGGCCTGTAAGCCTACGCCCTCCCCCAGACGTTTGGATGAAAGAAATACGCCGTCCTTTTCCCTGACCTTCCCGTCATAGGTATTTTCCACGGACAGCAGTACCATATGGCCGGAATGCAGGTGTGCAGCTACTTTGGTCTGCCGTCTTTCGGGTGCGGTTTTCATGCCGGCTTCCATAGCGTTTTCCAGGAGGTTGGAGAGCACAGAGCAGAGGTCGCTCTCCGGCACTGGAAGCTGAGGGGGCAGGTCAAGGGCAAAGGTGAGAGGGATGCCGCATTCCCTGTACCGCATGGCAAAATAGCCTGCTACGCTGTCCACAGCGGTATTTTTACACAGTCCCAGGTCGCTCTCCGGGATGCTGCCTTGCACCTCGTCAAGGTATGAGGCAAGGCGTTCCCAATTTCCCTGGGCGGCAAATCCCTGCAGGATATGGAAATGGTGGTGCATATCGTGCCGCGACTGGCGCGTCTGCTCAATGGCGGACCGCAGACTGTCGTACCGCGCCTGCTGCATGGATAAAAGCTGGTTTTCCCGCCGGAGGCGGTCATTGCGGTTTAAGCTGGACGCCATGAGGTAAAAGAGCGCATAGAACAAAAGGAGCAGGAACAGGAAAGCGAGGCTGAGGAGAAGATAGAGCTGCCGTAGCCGCCCCTGTTCCAGAATGTCCGGAGTCCGGGGGAGTATGAAAAGGTTCAGCCCGATAAAAAGAAGAGGCAGAATCCAGAACACATACCATGTCTGCGCGAAAGCTTCCTCCTCCAGCAGCCGTCTGGCGGCATGGGTGGCCGGATGCCAGACAGCCAGGACGGACAGGCAGCATAGCGCGAACCAGAAAAGGGCGCCCCGCAGGGAAAGAGGCGGCGCGCTCTCTCCTGGGCTTAAGAAGCCATTTACCACGATAGCGGTGCTGCCCATGCAGGAAAAGGAGCCGCATATGGACAGGTATACACTGACGGACTTCCAACGGGTAATCCTCACCATATGCACGTAAAACCTTCCCATGACAGCGGCGGCAGCAAAAAGAAGCCAGAGAGTCTCTACATGGAAAAGGCAGCTTACAGCGCTGCCTGCACAGCAGAGAAAAAGTACCAGTGGGACAGTCACCGCCGCAAGTCTTACAGGGGACAAACGCAGGTATCCTTTTACGGGCAGGCAGGCAAGCAGCATAGCCGGCAGCAGGATCATCAGTTCCAGCAGGGAGCGTAAAAATTCCGTCATCTTTTTTCCCTCCTTCCAAAGAGGAAATCACCGAAAGCCATCCTGGCTGCTTTGGAAAGGTCGCGGCTGACGGGAACCCTTTTCCCGTTTTTCAGGATGAAATCCGCGCCGTCAAAATCCCCGGCGTGTTCCAGGTTGACGACGACGCCCCGGCTGCAGGGAAAAAAACGCCCGTCCGCAAGTCTGGCGCAGAACTCCCGGAAGGTCTGCCGCACTACGGTCTCCTGCCCGTCTGTCCGGTAGATATGTATCTGATGCTGATGGTGCTCCGCATAGAGTATTTCCCGGAAACGCAGCCGGATGGAACCGCCGACGGCGTTCACTTCAATATATCTGTCATCGGCGGGAAGCCGCTTTATGATTTCGTCAAAAAGGGCGGCTAGGTCTGCCTCCGTGTAGGGCTTTACCAGATAGTGGAATGCCCGGACACGAAAGCCGTCAAGGGCATGGTCGGTGGAGATGGTGGTAAATACAAGCATACAGTCCGCGTCAAAGCGGCGCAGGGCCTGGGCCGTATCTACTCCGTTTTCATTTCCCATATAAATATCAAGGAAAACAAGGTCAAACCGTTCTTTCCCGGCAGCAGTCAGAAAATCCGAACCGGAGGCGTACTCAAAGATTACGGCGTCAAGGGAGAGACGGGCAAGCTGTACACCCAGCCCCGCGCTCAGTTGTTCCCGTTCTGATGCAATATCATCCACAATGGCGATTCGCATGGAAAGCTCTCCTTTACTCAAAAATATTTGCACACTAACTCCCATCAGCCCGCCTTAGCGGGCATACAAATCAGGATGGTGAAATCTTTGATTTCACACTATCATAGCATGAAACGGAGGAAAAATCGAGAATTATAAAAGGTGGTTCTTGCAAGCCCCAAATCAGGGAGTTTTATACAATTCGGGACGGATTTTTACAATTCGTGCCATGGCTATGGCAAAGCCTGGGGGAGATTGTATACTGAAACCATATGCCCATGTGTTGAGAGTACAATAATTTTCAGGAGGAAAGAGTACACGATTTTCAATCTTTCACTCACAAGTTTGTGTCTGCGCTGCATCCACAAACTTGAAAAACTCAAACAAGTTTGTGGGGAAAAAGCAGCGCAGAAAGAGGGAAAAGATATGAACATCATCAAAAATCAGACAGACAAATCGCTGAACATCGCCCTGGAGGGCAGGCTCGACACCACCACCGCGCCGCAGCTCGAGGCAGAATTCAAGCAGAGCATAGGCGACAATACCGAGCTCAACCTGGACTTCGCAAAGCTGGAGTACTTATCCTCGGCGGGGCTGCGCGTTCTGCTGGCTGCGCAGAAGGTTATGAACAAGCAGGGGAAGATGGTGATCCGCAATGTCAACGAGGTTATCTCCGAGGTGTTCGAGGTGACGGGATTTTCGGATATTCTGACGATTGAGTGAGAATTGATTCCCCCGCGTTTTGGAGAACGTTCCAGGACCAGTTTTTTATGAAAGGGAAGCGCAGTTGGAGCAGCCATCAATCCTATTAATGGACATAAGCTTATGACAGACAGAGAAAAGAGGAGGGAACTGATGAATCGGGTTATAAAAAAGCGCTGCGTACATATCGCACTGTGCTGTCTGCTGGTTTTGCTGTTTGTATTTCTGACGCCGGGACGGTCAGTCTGGGCGGCAGAAACCGGGAATAATGGGGCAGGCCCGGAAGCTTCAAAAGCTCACGGCCAGGCGCAGCCGGAATACGGCAGTCTGGATGAGCTCACCGGGAAAAAAATCGGGATGATTACCGGCTTTGATACGGTGTTAAAAGGCGCGCTGGATCATGAGAATACCTTTGTCTATTATCCTTCGGCGACGGATTCGGTTACTGCGCTGCGGAGTGGCCGGGTGGACGCCGTATGCCTGGATGAGCCGGTTGCGCGTCTGGCCGTCCATGCAAATGAAGGGATCTGTATCATGTCGGAGGTTGTGGCCGAAGCGGAATATGGGATTGTTTTCCCCAAAAACAGCCCCTTTCTGGAATCTTTTAATACCGTGATTAAGCAGCTTTGGGAGGACGGTACGATAGATGCGCTACAGGAAAAATGGATGGATGGGGACGAAGAGGGAAAAGTGCTGATCCCCCAGGACTGGGAGGGCAAGAATGGCACGATACGCTATTACCATGACGCCACCTACAATCCCATGTGCTATATCGGCAAGGGCGGGGAGAGCGCCGGCTATGACTTAGACCTTGTGCTTATGGTGGCAAAAGAGTTGGATTTGAAAGTGGAAATGACCATCTGTGATTTTGATGCCCTTGTCCCGGCCATTCAAAGCGGGAAAGCGGATGTTGCCAGCGGGTGTATGGATATTACAGAGGAAAAGAGAAAATATGTGGATTTTTCCGAGCCATATTGTAAGAGTGCTGTTGTCTTGCTTGTACGCGACCAAAACATCCAGGAATTCACAGGAAATTTTTGGGAGCGGTTGCGGCAGAGCTTTTACAGTACCTTTATCGAAGAAAACCGCTGGAAAATGATTTTAGACGGACTTGGCATTACAGTGTTGATTTCGGTACTCTCAGGAATTTTCGGGCTGCTCATGGGGTTTGGCTTATGTATGCTAAGGCGCATGAAACAAAAGCCCGTCAGTTTGGGCACTGCCGCATATATTCGGCTTGTTCAGGGGATGCCCATCGTTGTGTTCTTGATGATTCTATTTTACATCATTTTTGGTTCGATAGATATTTCCGGAATTGTGGTGGCGGTGATCGGTTTTTCCATCAATTTCAGCGCCTATACCTCGGAAATGATGCGAAACGGCCTGGAAACCGTGGAGAAGGGGCAGTCGGAAGCCGCATTTGCCATGGGGTATACAAGGTACCAGACTTTTTGGAAAATCGTATTTCCACAGGCAGCCATGCGTTTTCTCCCTGTATTAAAAGGAGAGTTCATTTCAATGGTAAAAATGACCTCTGTTGTGGGCTACATTGCGGTGCAGGATCTGACAAAGGTGTCTGATATTATCCGTTCCCATACGATGGACGCATTTTTCCCGCTGATTGCCACGGCAGTCATTTATTTTGCGATTGCAAACCTTATGACCGGGGTGCTGAGCTATGCGGAACGCAGTATGGATCCGAAACGCAGAAAGCGCGAAGTAAAGGGGGTGGAAACGCAGTGATACAGATTTCACATTTACGGAAAGAATACGCATCAGTGACGCCGCTTAAAGATATCAGTACCGAAATCAAAAAGGGGGAAGTCATATCCATTATCGGCCCTTCCGGAACGGGCAAGTCCACGCTGCTTCGCTGCATTAATCTGTTGGAGACGCCTACAAGCGGAGAGATCGTCATTGATGGGGAAAGGATTACGGATAAAAAATGCAAGATCCATCTGGTCAGGCGGAAAATGGGGATGGTATTTCAGGGTTTTCATTTGTTTTCCCATATGACAATCATTGAAAATATCATGGCGGGGCAGGTGGATCTGCTGCACAAGTCGCGCCAGGAAGCCTATGAGCGGGGCATGGAGCTGCTGCGTATGGTGGGGCTTTCGGACAAAGCCCTGGCTTTTGCCGATGAACTCTCCGGCGGCCAGAAACAGCGGGCGGCCATTGCGAGAACCTTGTCTATGGATCCCGAAATTATCCTGTTCGACGAACCCACCAGCGCACTGGATCCGACTATGGTAGGAGAAGTGCTTGCCGTGATACGCTCGCTGGCGGGGCAGGGACTGACTATGTTAATCGTGACCCATGAGATGAAATTTGCCAGGGATGTATCCACACGTATCTTTTATATGGATCAGGGAGAGATTTACGAGGATGGGACGCCGGAGCAGATCTTTGAGCATCCCAGGCGGGAGCGTACCAAGCAGTTCATTCGCCGCCTGAAAGTATTTACCGCGGCGATCGATTCCAGGGATTTTGATTTTATCGGCATGAACAGCCAGATCGAAGAATATGGACGCAGGCACCTGATTCCGCAGAAAATCATTTATCATTTCCAGGAAGTATTTGAAGAATTGTGTGTAGAGATACTGCTGCCCATACTGCCGGATAAGGTCTCCATGCAGATCACGGCCGCATATTCCCAGGAAGAAGCCTGTATGCAATTGCAGGTGCAGTATAACGGAGGAGCGTTTGACCCGGCGGATTGTGACAACCCCACGGCCCTGGCGCTCATAAAGTATGCCTCCAGAAAAATGGAATACCTTGGGTATTCTGGGGAGGATGGGATGAATACTGTGGCTTTGGAAATATCCGAATAAAGAGGAGAGAATGTTTTGGAGCTGAAACAGAACGAACAATTCCTCAAAAAAGCGTACAACAAGGCGTTGCTGCCCTGCGTGTTATCTGTTCTGAGCGGCAATATCAACATACTCGTGGACGGTATTCTGGTGGGGCAAAAGCTGGGCACGAAGGCTCTGGCGGCCATCAATTTCAGTCTGCCTGTGTACCTGGTATTGTGTATCGCAGGCTCCTTTATTGTGTCGGGAACAGCAATCTGCGCCTTAGATGCGATCGGGAAAAACCGGGGCGGGCAGGCGCAAGAGCTCTACCGCATGTCGATTTTCTGGTGCATAGCGGTATCGGTTTTTATTACCATTTGGGGACTTGTTTTTCTAAAGCCCCTGTCGCTGTTGTTATGCTTTGACGAAAACGTGACGCCCTTGGTTGCAGAGTATCTCGGCGCCACCATGGCGGGTACCCTGCCCAAAATACTCATCTACATACCGTTTTGGTTTTTACGGCTGGACGGACGAAACGGTCAGGTCACGCTGATGATGCTTATCATGGGCGTGGGCAATGTGATTTTGGATGTGCTGTTTTTATATGGGTTTGATATGGGCGTGTCCGGCGCGGCGCTTGCCAGTGTTTTATCCACAGCCGCCGCGTGTGGTCTCGGGTTTGTAAAGCTTTGCGATAAAGAAAGCGGATTTAGGTTTGGACTTTGCGTAAAAGCGGAGGGCGTGAAATTCTGGGAGATTGCTAAAGCAGGAAGTCCCTCGGCAGTCAATAATCTGTTCCAGACACTGCGTGTAACCGTCATAAATGCGTTGCTGCTGGGCTACTGCGGCAGCGAAACGGTGGCGGCGTTCACGGCGGTGAACTGTATCTGCGCGTTTGCGGAGAGTGTAACCAGCGGCGTTCCCCAGGCGGCTTCCGCGATGCTGGGAATCTACAGCGCAGAACACGATAACGAGAGCACACGTCTTTTGATAAAACGCCAATTGAAAAGCGGCATTCCATGCGCGGTCATTTTTTCCGCAGTAATTATTCTGGGGGCGGATTTCATTTCCAGCGCTTACGGACTGCATCTTTCCCTGAGATTTGCATTCCTTTGTCTGTCACTGGGAATGATACCGGCGCTGATCAACTCTGTCTTGGCGGGGTTTTACAATGTTTCCGGGCGAAATGTGTGGGCGAATTTCATGATATTCCTGCGGGTGTTTTTCGCCTCTTGTGGGAGCCTGTTTTTGCTCTTGCATCTGGGGCAAAATCCATGGCTGTTTTTGTTTTTCGGGGAAATAGTAACGCTGCTTTTCTGGTTTGGGGCAACCGGAATTTTTCATAAAGAAGCATCCCGTTTTTTGCTGCTGGATACTTCTCTCGAACAGTCGGGCAATGTGATCAATTTCTCGGTAAAGAGCGATGCGCAGAGCATTTGCGATGCTTCGGGAAAGATTACGGATTTTTGTGGGGACAACGGAATGACGCCGAAGCAGACAATGAAAATAAGTCTCGCGCTGGAGGAAATGATGACGCTTATTTCGGCAAAAAACGAAAGCGCTGCTAAGGCCGGGTTTGACCTTCGCGTTTACTCGTTACAGGACGTGACCGGAATACGAATCCGATACGGCGGAAACCAGTTTAATCCCCTCTCCTATGGGGACAATGACGATGCCTATTTGGGGATTCGGCTGATCGAGGGTATGTGCGAGCAAACCCTTTATCAGCGCACCTTCGGCACAAATACCGTACAGATTTTTGTGGAGGGAGGAAATCCTGATTTGTACGCCCGCTAAGGCGGGCAGATGGGAATTAGTGTGAAATCAAAGATTTCACCATCCTGATTTGTACGCCCGCTGAAGCGGGCAGATGGGAGTTCGCATGAAGACAGACTATGCGGCATTGGGAAAACAGGCGCTGGAGCGGCTGGGAGCGACTTGCCACCGCGCGCAGGAGGTGCAGCGCGAAATTCTTTTCGATATTCTAAGCAAAAATAAGGACACGGATTTTGGCAGAAGATACGGTTTTTCAGAAATCAAAAGCGCTGCGGACTTTCAAAAAAGGGTTCCTCTTTCCGAGTATGATGATTACGCGGATGATATTTTAAAGATCGTAGAGGGCGGAAAAAATATTCTTACCGCCCAGGATCCGGTCTATTTTTGCATAAGCTCGGGGACTACGGGGGATGAGAAGTTCATTCCTGTAACCGGCGGGGATGTGGAAATGCAGTATCTCTACGATTACGCTCTGGTGTTCGGCGCGGTGCGGGAATATTACAGCGATAGGGACGAGGGGGAGATTTTCGGAAAGATATTTCAGGTAGGGGAGTTCGGAAAAACATTTATGGACGACGGAAGAATAAAGGGGATCCGCTCGGGCTGCGTGTATTTGTGCGCCGATAAGTTTGTGGGCTTTGACGCGTCGGATTACTGCGTTCCCAAGGAATTGTTATTTCCCGAGTCATTAGAGGATCAGTTGTACTTAAAACTGCGGTTTGCACTTGCGGAGAGGAACCTGACGGCGATCCACGGTGTTTTTATCAACCGTGTGGCCGGAGTGATGGACTATCTTCTGCAAAATTGGGATATGCTGCTGGGCGATATGGAGACGGGAACCATAGACGAAGCCGTGGAACTGAGCAAAACACAGCGGCAACATTTCACCCTAATGCTTCCGCCCGATCCAGAGCGTGCCCGTGAACTTCGGGCGATCCCTTTGGATGAATCACTTCACGGAATCATTCCAAAAATCTGGAAAAAGATGAAGTATATTCTAGCCATCGGTGGGAAATCCTTTCCCCATTTTACCGAAAAAATGATCGAATATGCAGGGGAGGTTCCCATATGTCATTATGCTTATGCCGCCTCGGAATGCGTGTTTGGAGTTGCGGAGAAAATGAATGTGCCCGACCGATATATCCTTTTCCCCGAGGCGGTATTCTTTGAATTTATTCCGATAAAAGAACCCCATAAAATACTCATGATGTGGGAACTAAAAACCGGCAGTAAGTATGAAATGATCTTTACCAGCCGCTCGGGGCTATACCGCTACCGTCTGGGCGACGTTGTGGAGGTGGTGGGATGGTTTGACGAGGCTCCTGTGGTGAAGTACAGCTATCGGATCAACCAGGCCATCAATATCGCGGGAGAAAAGACAAATTGCGAGCAATTGTCCATGGCAGTAAAGCGTTTTTCGGAGATCACGGGAGCGGAGGTAACGGGCTACTGTGTCTGCCAGGACAATTCCGAATTGATACCCAGATATTTGTTTTATATCGAGTGTTCTGATGATAATTGGAGCGCCAATGCCCCTTTTAATGCCGATGGCAATCCTACCAGCAATCCTGCCGTCAATGCGATCAGCAATACCACAGGCATTGCTGGGGAAATACTCGAGGAATGTATGCGGAATGCGAATTTTGATTATCGTTCCTGTGAGAGTATGAATGAGATCGCACCGCTGAAGCTTGCTTTTTTGCAAAGGGGCAGCTTTCGGAAATATGAAAAGAAGCTGGCCGGGATGGGGAAACCCATGGGGCAAAATAAACTGCTGCACTTTCTCGATACAGACGAAAAAAAGGAATTTTTTGCGCAGCAGGTTCTAAAAAAGGAGAACAGCCTATGAAGAAATTGACGGGTATCGCGGGGAAATTAACGCTTGGCGTAATTGCTTTCGGACTGCTGCTGGGTATCGTTTGTAGTATCGTGGGCTACCGTGAATTTACGGCTGTTCTTGAGCAGCAGTACAACGATTCGGCTTATGAAATAGCCCAGGCTGCCATTACGCTTTTAAACCCAGATAAATTCGAGCAATATCTGGAAACGGGGGAAATAGACGAGGAGTACCTGGAGATACAGGCACGGCTGGACGCCCTTGTGAACGCTACCAACGCCACCCTTATTTATGTGGAAAAGGTAGACACGACCGACTTCCAGACCGTCACCTATATCTATGATTCTGTAAACAAGTGTACGGGATTTGACCGTTATCCGCTGGGCTATACGGACAAGGGCGTGGCGGATATATATGTCAACAATATGAAAAATATCGTCTTAAAGGGCGAGCGCGCTACGGAATATCTGTACTATTATTCCGAGGAATCGGGAGCCCATACGACGGCCGGGCTTCCCGTTTACGATTCCAGCGGAAAAATCGTGGCGGTAATCGGAGTGGAAAAGGCTATGACCCACCTGGAAGATGCGCGTAACGCCTACGTTCGGCACGTTATTTTGTGGACCTTCGGGGCTATCGTTCTGTTTATTTTCGTATACTCGGTGTTCCTGCGGCGTGGCATTATACGGCCCATCAAAACACTCACGAAGGAGGCGGAGCGTTTTGCAAAAACAAATCTGCCGCCCAGGGATCCGATGAATATCACCCAAAAGGACGAGGTCGGGATCCTGGCACAGGCGGTGGAAAAAATGGAAAGGGATATCGTGGAATACACCGAAAATCTCACCGCTATCACCGCCGAAAAGGAGCGTGTCAATACGGAATTGTCTGTTGCGACGCGTATCCAGGCGAATATGCTGCCAAGCATTTTTCCCGCTTTCCCCGACAGAGAAGAGTTTGAGATTTTCGCCACCATGAACCCTGCCAAGGAGGTGGGCGGTGATTTCTATGATTTCTTCATGGTGGATGATCGTCACCTTGCGATTGTGATGGCAGACGTTTCCGGCAAGGGCGTTCCCGCGGCGCTGTTTATGGTCATCGGCAAAACACTGATTAAGGATCACACACAGCCGGGAAAAGACTTAGGATGCGTGTTTACCGAGGTCAATGATCTGCTCTGTGAAAGCAACAGCGAGGGTTTGTTTATCACCGCTTTTGAGGGAGTCCTGGATCTGGTGAGCGGAGAATTTCGTTTTGTCAACGCGGGACACGAGATACCCTACATCTGCAAGAAAAACGGGAAATTCGCGCCCTATAAAATCCGCCCGGGATTCGTTCTCGCGGGCATGGAGGGGATGCGCTACAAATGTGGAGAAACGTATCTGGAGGTGGGAGATAAGATATTCCAATACACGGACGGCATCACTGAGGCCACCAACGGGCAAATGGAGCTGTACGGAATGGATAGGCTGACGGCAATACTGGGCGAAAATTCCACACTGCCGCCCGGCGAATTGCTCCCCGCAGTGAAAAGGGATATTGATCACTTTGTGGGAGAGGCACCGCAGTTTGACGACATCACAATGCTATGTCTCGAATACAGGGCACGAATGGAGGATTAATATGAAGGAGCTTACAATTGACGCGACAATTGAGAACATCGCCGCCGTGACTGCTTTTGTGGAGGTGCAGCTAGAGCAGCTCGACTGCCCTTTGAAAACGCAGATGCAGGTTAACATCGCGATTGACGAACTGTTCGGGAACATAGCCAGCTACGCCTATACCCCCGGGATCGGCGCAGCTACTGTGCGGGTGGAGGTCACGGAGAATCCCCTCGCCGTAGTGATCACCTTTATCGACAACGGCGTGCCTTACGACCCTCTCGCGGAAGAAGAACCTGATATTACGCTTTCCGCAAAGGAGCGGCAAATCGGCGGTCTGGGGATTTATATGGTCAAAAAAACTATGGACGATATTACTTACGAATACAAAGACGGGCAGAATATTTTGAAAATAAGGAAGGAGATCCGATAATGAAAAAGACGGGTAGGAAAAATGGATTCTGGGTTATGCTTGCGGCGGTTGTCATAGGGATAACGGGCTGCGGGGCGGCAGGGCGTTTGCAGCTTAATGCGGATGTCAAGGAGGCGACAGAGGACACGAGAGAAACGAATGCCTCCGTGTATGAGCTGCTTGATTTCAGCGACGAGCGGGAAAAGGAGTTTGCGCAGCGCGGATTCCTGCGGGCCCCTGAAACACTCACGATAAAATCGGAAGACGGCGGCACGGTATGGAGCCAGGACATCTACGACTTCGCAAGGAATGCCGAAGCTCCCGATTCGGCGAATCCGAGTCTGTGGAGAAACACACAGCTCAACGCCCATTACGGGCTTTACGAGGTGGTTGACGGCATCTATCAGGTCAGAGGTTATGACATTGCGAATGTCACATTTATCAGGGGAGATAAGGGCTGGATTATCTTTGACTGCGGTACGGGTATTGAAACGGCAGCCGCGGCGCTTGCGCTTTTTGAGGAGGAATTCGGAGAGGCTCACATTTCGGCGATTGTCATAAGCCATGCGCATGTTGACCATTACGGCGGCGTTGGAGGGCTTGTCAGCGGAGAGCAGATTGCCGACCCCGCTTTGGAGCTGGACGAACAGATCGCTTCCGGAAAAACGCTTCTTATCGTTCCGGAAGGTTTTGAGACGGCCGCCATGGAGGAAAACGTACTTGCGGGAAACGCTATGAAGCGCCGCTCAAATTACCAGTACGGCTCGCTTATTCCAAAGGGGGAAAAGGGCGGTCTTTCAGTGGGAATCGGGCTTACCGTCTGCGCGGGAACCACGTCGTACTACACGCCCTCCTATGAGGTCAGGGAAGAAACGGAGGAAATTACAATAGACGGCGTCAGGATGGTATTTCAGCTTACGCCCGGCACGGAGTCGCCCGCGGAAATGAATACCTATCTTCCCGACTACAAAGCGCTCTGGATGGCTGAAAACTGCACGGCGACAATGCACAACATTTACACGCTGCGGGGTGCGGAAATAAGAAACGCGGGAGCCTGGGGCGACTACATCATGAAGGCGAAGGCACTTTTTGGGGGCGATGCACAGGTCGTTTTCCAATCCCACAACTGGCCTCACTGGGGAAATGAGGTTATTGACGAATATATGCTGAATACTGCCGCGATCTACCGTTATATTCATTCACAGACGCTTCAGTATATCAACGAGGGCTATACCTCTACGGAAATCGCCAACATGATAGAACTGCCGGCAGAGCTGGAAAAGGTTTGGTATACAAGACAGTACTATGGTACGCTTGCCCATAACGCCAAAGCGGTATATCAGAAATATATGGGCTGGTACGACGCAAACCCGGTTCATCTTGCAGAGCTTGCTCCTTCGGAGTATGCCCAAAAGCTTGTGGAATATCTGGGCGATATCGATAAGACGCTGGAGAAAGCAAGAGCCGACTTCAACGCCGGAGAATATCAATGGGTAGCGGAGCTTACAAGCGCCATCGTATATGCGCAGCCCGATAATCAGGAGGCACGGTATCTGTGCGCGGACGCCCTCGAGCAGCTCGGCTATCAGGCCGAATCAGGGGCGTGGCGCAACGCGTATCTTACCGGCGCGTATGAGCTTCGTCACGGAACCGACGATTATCCAGACACTACCATAGGCGGTTCCGGGGCCGCTTCCATGGAGATGAGCACGGAAACGATGCTCGATTATCTGGCAATGTGCCTGGATTCCAAAAAAATCGAGGATAAAAACTTGGTCATCAATCTGGAGATAACCGATGAAAATGAGAAATATCTGCTGCGGATACGTCACGGTGTCCTGCTGTATGCAAAAGAGGAATGGAGCAGTGAGCCGGACGCGGTCATCAGACTAAGGCGCGCAGGGCTCATGGGGATTGCGCGAAACAACGAGGCTATCATGAAAAACACGATTGAGTCGGTGGAAGGGCAGGAGGATATTCTGGATATCTTCACCGATAATCTGGCACAATTTGAACCGTTTTTCAATATCATTGAGCCGTAGGAGGATTGTTATGAGAAACTATTTTAAGAAAATTTGTATCGGTCTTGCCGCCATGTTATGCGCAGGGCTTTGTGGTTTGGCAGGATGCGCGAAGCGCGCCCAGGGAGCGGCGGTATATCATTCCGAGACCGGTTATACCGCCGAAAAAATCACACATCCCGAAAAGGGCGTGAAAGAGATCGACGGAATCGTAGACTATACGGGAAACGGCACAATGGGAGTCGGTCTCGGGACGGGCGACCGCGGACAGAATTATTCCTGGGGCTCAATCGGATACGGAGATTATATGTATATCGGTACCTGCTACGGCGCGTGGATGAATACACTGACATTTATGAAAACGGCGCTGGGGCGGGAGTTTGACGAGGATGTAATGAAAGCGGCCTTAGAGGAATATTATCATGGCGAGCTTTACACCGCCGAGCCTGACGGAGTGGATGCGCTTGGTATCCTTGTAAAGCTGAATGTGAAAACCGGAGAATCGAAAATATTGATGTCGAAGGCCGATACAGGCCAGAACACAATTTTCCGTAATGCGGTGGAGCTGAACGGACGTCTGTATTTTTGCGGCGCGGTAAACGCTCTGCCCGTAATCTATGAGGTGAATCCCGAAACCGACGAATGTAAAGAGGTATATGCGGGAATGACCATGGAGGAATACAAGGAAGCGTTTATGAAAGGGTATTCCGTGGGGATTAGGGGAATATGCGTTTTTGAAAACAAGCTTATCGTAAGCTGTATCAATTCAGACGGAGCGGTTATTTTGGAATCCGAAAATCCTTCTGAGCCGGGCTCCTTTACAATCATTGCTGACGATGAAAAGCTTTTCGGTTATCCGGCTTATCGCTTCTGCGACAGTATTTACGGCGGTTCTATTTTTGATATGACCAGGTTCGGGGACAGTCTGTATGTAACCATCTGCACCGGGACTCCCCAAAACGCCACTGACAGGGATACCATGCAGTCTTTCGCAATGGTACGGGGAGACATTTCAAACGACGGCGAATGGGTATGGACCAGTGTGATCGGAGATAAAGAAAAGGACGGCGCGAAGTACACCTTCGGGATCGACCCCCAGCGGACAAGAAGCGGGGCGGCCAATCTGCAGGTTTTCGGCGACCATCTTTACATTGGAGAATATAACGATGAGGAGATAGCTGTGGAAAGAATGCTGTTTGATAACGATTTCACCTTTATGAACAAAAATTTCGAACAGCCTGTGAATCTGTATCGTATGGATCAGAGTGAAGAGATAGAACTGGTTGTGGGGGATGCGGACGAAATGTTTCCCGACGGCGGATTATCCGGTTACGGCTCCGGATTCGGATGCAGCGAAAATCAGTATGTGTGGAAAATGACGGTATACAATGGAAAGTTTTATGTAGGAACCTACGACGCAAGCAGTTTTCTGATTCCGCTGGATGAGTATATGAACGATGAGAACGCATCGGAGGAATGGAAGGGGCGTGTCGATGATTACATAAAAAATCTCTGCGGGAATTACAGCGGCGTCCCCCAAAGCGCGGTGACCTGCGCCGAATATTTGGATCAGGCGGTTTTTGGCTTTGACCTTTATGTGACGGAGGACGGAATTCATTTCACCAAAATCACCGACAACGGCTTTGGCGACCCATACAACCACGGCCTGCGGGCATTCGGAATCACCTCCGAAGGACTGTTTATCGGTACGGCCAATCCGTTTTACGGGACACAGGTTTGGAAGTTGACGGAAGAGACGAAGAACCGTTAATAGATTCATCAGGTAAAGTTGGGGGGATTGTGTATGTCAAAAAACAATATCAGGAAAAGCCGGCGGATCGAAACCATTGATATCGCAAAGGCAATCACCATATTTTGTGTGATACTGGGTCACACAACAGGAAACCTGGATACGCCCATGTTCCGCCGGGTTCTCTATGCCTTTCATATGCCGTTGTTTTTCTTTTTGGCAGGGCTTTCCATAAAGCCGAAAGCGGTGCATGGCTTCAAGGGGTGGGGCACATTTTTGTACAAAAATATTCTGGCCCTGATGGTGCCCTATCTCGTCTGGGGATTGGTTTATGGGCCGTTTTCCTACCCGAATATGGGAGCGCTCATTTACGGCTCCTGGGAGGCCCTTACCCGTATGGAAACACTGACTTCTCTGTGGTATCTGCCCTGCTTTTTCGTTTCGCGCATCATCGTCCAGATTGTGGTTAATATCGGGGAGTACGCAAAAGTAAAAAACATACCGCTATGGTGCGGGATCGCCGCGCTGCCGCTGCTTGCGGCCGGGCTGCTTCTTCCCCACAGCGAAAACGGCGTGGTGTGGTGCGCGGATATCGCATTGGCGGCAGGGGGATTTATCCTCCTGGGAATCGCGGTCAGAAAATCCTATCTGGTCATGGCACAGCAGAAAACCCTGTGGCTGATTCTGTCCTTTCTTGGAAGTTTGTTTCTGTTTTGTGTGGGAACGGTTTTCCGCGGCGACGGGCTGGCGCTTTCTTTAATGTGCAAGAGCGATTACGGAAACAGGCTGTGGTTTTTGTATAACAGCGTTTTCGGCAGTCTGACCGTGCTCATCCTATCCATGCTGCTTTCACGGCTGTCTCGGGAATCGGCGCGGCCCTTTGACATCGGTGCAATTACCTATATCGGACAGCAGACAATGGGGATTTATCTGCTTCACAAGCCGTTTTTGCAGCAGGTCATTTTACCTGCGCTGTCGGGGATTTTTCCCGGGGATTTCCCATTTCTGGTGATCGCGCTGATCGGGAGCGCCTTAGCCATGTTGTACAGCATTGGGATGTGTTATGTCATCGGAAGATTTGTACCCCAGCTTTTGGGGCGTTTCCCCCGCAATGAATGGGCGGAAGATAGAGAGAGAAAGATTCGGGCTTAAGGGAGGGATACCTATTGGAAAGAAAAAGTTATATTATCAGTCAGCAGTTTATGAAATTTTTTGTTCCCACCATAATGATGAACATGGCGTTGTCTATGAGCATTGTCATAGATGGAATGATTGTAGGGAATATTCTGGGCCCCGAGGCGCTGGCGGCTGTCAATTTGGTGCTCCCGGTTACTTTGATTTTTAATTCGCTGTACGTGCTGCTTAGCATGGGCGGTTCCGCGCTGTACGCAGTGGCTCTGGGACGGAGGGAAAAGGAGCGCGCCCAGCAGATCTTTACAGTCGCGCTGGCCGCAATGCTGACGGCATCCCTTGTTGTTGTGCTTAGTGGTCTGTTCTTTTGCGACAGTATTGCGAAAGCGCTGACAGGAAACGCTCCCAATCTGACGGAGCTGGTTTACAATTATCTCAGTATTGTGATGTTGGCGGCGCCTCTGCTTATTGTGGTTCCGGGACTTGTGTATTTTATCCGCTCGTCGGGGAACGTTCGTATGGCGTCAACGGTGTTGATTACGGCGAATGTGATCAATCTGTTTTTGGATCTGGTGTACATATGCGCATTTAACCTGGGGATAAAAGGAGCCGCGCTGGCCACGGGCACCGGGTATTTGATCGGGCTGCTTGTTGCCCTTTATGGTGTGCTTCATTGTGAAACATTGAAACCAAGGACGGTCTTAGCAGGCGATGCCGTCAAACTGCTGAAGGAGACGGCCCTTACGGGTCTTCCCAATGCCATCAGTATGGTTTTGAATTTTTTCCGGCTCACATGCATCAATGCCATTGTTATGGTGTATCTGGGGAGCAGCGGGGTGACGGCTTTTTCCGTATGTACCTCCTGTCTGTCCATTGTGTCCATGTTTGTGAGCGGTTCTGCACAGACCATGGGGCCCCTTCTGGGTACTCTCTATGGAGAGGGGGATACCAGAGGCGTCCGCTTTACGGTGAAAAAGGCAGCCTGTATCACGGGGATTTCCACCCTGAGCTTGTTGGTTCTTTTTGAAATATTTTCCAGGCAGATCACAGGAATGTTCGGTGTTTCTGATGCGCAGCAGATGGCTGTGGCGGTGGAAGCTCTTCGGATCTACGCCCTTAGTCTTCCGGTCATGGGAATTTTATTTGTCGCTATGTGTATGTACCCCATTCTGGGATTTAAGAAACTGTCCAGTTCTGTTGCTTTGCTGGAAGGCTTTTTGATTGTTGTCCCAGCGGCCTATGTGCTGGCGCGGCTGTTTGGTCCGGCCGGAATCTGGGCGGCTTTTCCGGTAGGGGAACTTGGTACGCTGCTCATTCTTTTTCTGATCACGAGAAGAATCCAGCAGAAACGACCTGAGGTACATGGTTTGTTTTTGCTGGAAAATGATCGGAAGAAAAATGTGATGGATGTGACCATGATTCAGGAGATTTCCCAGGCAGTTGCTTTATCGGAGAAAGCCATTGGTTTTTGCAGGGAAAATCAGGTGCCCACGATAACGGCCAATAAAGTGGGTCTGGCTCTGGAAGAGATGGCGGTAAATACCATAAAGCAGAAGAAAGAGGAGCGGAAGAAAAGTTATATAGACGTTCGGATTACCATAGGCGAGGATCAGATCTGCATCAGCGTCCGGGACAACGGCGCGCCTTATCATCCGTTTTTGCCGGAGCATGCAACCGGAGATTTTGATCATATCCGTATGGTTCTTGCGATCACAGATGAGGCGGTTTATGACAATATTCTGGGAATGAACAGTTCCATTATGAAGATTCAGATAAAAAATTAGAGAAGAATTTCTAAGAGTCAAAGTTGAAGTTTATCGTGAAAGAATTGGAGGGATAAGGATGGACTTGTTTTTAAAACAGTGGAAAGAAAATGTAAAAAGGTATGGATCCAAGACGGCGATCATTGACCAGGACGGGAAAAGAGAGACAACCTACCGGGAACTTGATGAGCTCAGCGGCAGGATCTGTACGGCGTTGAGGGAAAAAGGCGTAAAAAAGGGAGATATCATACCGGTTTGCCTGGAACGCCGGATGGAATTTGTGGCAGCAGAACTGGGGATATTGAAAAGCGGCTGTGCGTTCGCGGCGTTGTCTCCGGAATATCCCAAAGAGAGGATTGCTTACATTCAGAAAGACTGCGGCGCTCCTTTTCTCTTCGAGGATGATTTTCTGACAGAGGCTCTTGGGGAACCTTTTTCCGAGGCGGAAGAGGTGGAAGAGCGGGACGGGGCTTTTGCTGTCTATACCTCCGGATCTACCGGCAATCCCAAGGGAATCCTTCATTCCCACAAAAGCCTGGCGGAGGCGGTGAAAAGGCACAGAGCGATTTTTTTGTCGGAGGAAGGGGATATTCAGCTCAGTTGTGCGTCCTTTAGCTTTGTGGCTATGATCATAGATATTTATACCCCGCTGTCCGTTGGGCAGACGGTACATATTCTTCCGGAGGAAAAGAGAAAGGATGTACGTCAGATCGAGCAGTACATAAGGGAGCATGGGATTACCATGGCCTTTATCAGCCCACAGATGCTGCGGAATTTCCGCTCGCCCGGTTCTTCCCTGCGTCTGGTGGTCACCGGAAGCGAACGGGTTTCCCGGGTGGCAGGAAGAGGATACCGGCTGTTGAACACCTATGGCTGCAGCGAGACGGCGGCTATCGTGACGGCCTTTGAAATTGATCAGGAATATGAGAATACGCCCATCGGTAAACCAGGCCCGGGGATCCGTATTATGCTTCTGGATCAGGAGGGAAAAGAAGTTCCCCCCGGGGAGGAAGGGGAACTGTGCGTGGTGGGTTCTATTGCCAATGGGTACATCCATCTGCCGGAGCAGACCCGGAAAGCTTTTGCGTTCCAGGAGGACGGGACAATTCTGTTTCACACCAACGATATCTGCCGGATGCTGCCCGACGGAAATTTGGTGTATCTAAACCGCAGGGACTGGATGGTGAAAATTAACGGACAGCGTGTGGAAACCGGAGAAATTGAAGTGCTGATGGGGCAGGCCCCCTTTGTGAAAACGGCGGTGGTCAAAGGATTTGAAAATCAATATGGACAGACCTATTTATGCGGCTATTTTCAGAGGAAGGAAGAGGTGTCTGTAGAACGGGCGGAGGAAGAACTGAGACGGCATCTGGCAGAGAAGCTTCCCGATTACATGATTCCGAAATTCTTCGTGGAGGTGGCGCATTTTCCCCTGAATCAGAACGGCAAGTTAAACCGCCTGGCACTACAGGCGCCGGATGTATCGCATTTCAGAAAGGACTACGAAGAACCACAGACAGAGTGCGAGCGCGCCATATGCAGCGGGTTTGAGCAAGTATTGGGAATCCGGCCGGTAGGGCGCAAAGACGACTTCTTTGCGCTGGGGGGAGATTCCATTCAGGCGGTGATGCTGCTGACCTGCCTGGAAAAGTACGCTGTGACCGCCGCGGAGATCTTCCGGTACAAGACGCCGGAAGGGATTGCCGCAGCCTGTGGCGGGGCAGAGAGCGCCGCTTTGCAGGAAGATATCTATGGGGACATTTCGGGAGACAAAGGGAGCATTCCGGGAGGCAAAGGGGATATGCCGCGAGACCAAAAAGACTGGTATCCTCTGACAGACAGTCAAATGGGGGTTTTTTTGGAGTGCGCGGCAAATCCCCAGAGCACCATGTACAATATCCCTGTCTGTTTCCGTCTTCCCGCAGGAGCCGACTTAGAGCGGTGGAGGGAGGCTGCAAGGCAGATGGCCTGCCGGTATCCGGTGTTATTTGTGTCCATTGAAATGGGGCAGGAGCAGCAGACATACGGTATGGCCCTTCATGACATGGATGGCTTAGAGATTCCTGTGTATGAAGCGGAAGAGTCGGAAATGGAGGGGCTGAAAAAAGAGTTTGTAAAGCCCTTTGACTTAGAACATGGCCCCCTGGTTCGGATGGCCTTTTACCGGACAAAGGAAAGCATCTATTTCTTGTCAGATATGCATCATATCATATCTGACGGTGCCTCTATCGCCCTTTTCTTCGACGGCGTCCGGAAACTATACGAAGGAAAAGAGCCGGAGGCAGAGGGGATTAGCCAATTGGATCTGTCCCTCTGTGAGGGACGGCGTAGGGAGACGGCGGCTTATCAAGAAGCCCAGGAATATTTCGAAAAACGGCTGGCGGGATTGGAGGTGGATTCGGTTCCGGTTCTCGATATGCCAGAAGATCCGGAAATCTTGGATCATCCGGCAGGAAGAATCACCCTCCATCTGGGAGAAATTCTTGGACAGGAGGAAACCGGGTGGCTTGCCGGCAAAGCCGGGGTTACAGAAAGTACCCTGTTTTTGGGAGCCTTTGCCTATGCCCTTGCCAAATATAATGGACAGAGCGAGGTTCTTTTTGGCTCGGTCAATAACGGACGCCGTGATGTGCGGTTGGGGCACACCATAGGAATGTTGGTGCGCACGCTCCCCATCTATGTACAGATTCAGGAAGAAAAGACAGTGACAGAGTATCTGCAAAGGCTGCAGCAGGATTTCTTTGAGACCATGAATCACGACTGCTGTTCCTTTGAAGAGCTGGCGCGCAGGTATCAGGTGACTTCCGATATTTTGTTTGTCTACCAATCCGAGACCTTAAACGGCATGCATACAGAGCAGGGACTGATTCCCATGGAAACCCTGGAAACCGGGAGCAGTCTGGCGAATCTGACGGTGCATGTGTTTAAGAGAGAAGGCAGCTACGAAATCCATCTGGAATACAGAAGGGATGTCTATCTGGAGAGGACGGCACGCACACTGCTGTCTTTGATGGTGAAAGCCTTGGAGGGATTTCGGGACTGCGGGTATCTGAGGGAGATTCCCCTCGTCTCCCCGGAAGATTTGGCGATCCTGGATTCTTACCATGGGAAGCGCAGGGAGTATGACAGAGGTTTGACGGTGCCGGAGCTCTTTCGCCGGCAAGCTGGGAGAACGCCGGAGCATACGGCAGTTGTTTTCAGAGAGAAGCGTTTCACCTACGGAGAGATTGACCGGCTCTCTGACGGTGTGGCGGCTTATATTCATCGTCTGGGGATTGGAAAAGAACAGGTGGTGTCGATTCTGATCTCCCGCGGGGAAGCGATGCCCATTGCCTCTCTTGGGGCGATGAAGGCCGGGGCGGTCTATCAGCCTCTGGATCCGGAGTATCCGCCGGAGAGGCTCTCTTTTATGATGGAGGATGCGCAGACGAAATTATTGATCGCGGATGAATCCCTGCTGGAGCTGGTTCCTAAGTATAAAGGCCAGGTGCTGTTGACAAAAGAGATTCCGGATCTGCCTGCGGAAGGGGCAGAGGAGATTCCCGCCCCCTTGCCGGAGGATACCTATATTCTCCTGTATACTTCCGGAACCACCGGCACCCCCAAAGGCTGTATGCTCTCCCACGGAAACCTGGCAGCATTTTGTAACTGGTACTGCCACTATTACCAGGTGGGAGCGGGCAGTGTGGTCAGCGCCTACGCCAGCTATGGATTCGATGCGAATATGATGGACACCTATCCGGTTCTTGTGGGCGGCGGGACCTTATGTATCGTACCGGAGGAGATGCGCCTGGAACTGCAAAAATTGAATGAATATCTGATACAGGAAAAGGTGACACATGCCTTTATGACCACCCAGGTGGGGCGGCAGTTTGCCCAGGAGATGGAGAATCACTATCTGAAGTATTTGCTCACAGGCGGGGAGACGCTGGTGCCTGTTCAGGTAAAATCGGATTTCGATTTTTATAATTGCTATGGCCCTACAGAATGCACGATACTGACGACGGTTTATCCGGTGGACAAAGCCAGGGAGTATGATAACGTTCCCATTGGCCGGCCGCTGGACAATCTGGAAGTGTATGTGGTGGATAAGCAGATGCGCAGACTCCCGGCGGGGGCTGTGGGAGAATTGTGTGTGGCCGGCTATCAGGTGAGCAAGGGATATCTGAACAGGCCGGAGCAGACGGCGAAGGTATATACCCCCAATTGCTTTACCCACCGGGAAGGGTATGAGCGCGTCTACCACACCGGGGACGACGTGCGGTTTCTGGCCGACGGAAATATCCAGTTTATAGGCAGAAAAGACGGACAGGTGAAGATCCGGGGATTTCGGATTGAGCTCTCTGAGGTGGAGGCTGTGATCCGCAGATTCCCCGGCATCCAGGATGTGACGGTTACCGCTTATGAGGCGGCTGCGGGCGGAAAGGCCATCGCCGCCTACCTGGTGTCGGATACCCCTGTGGATATCCCAAAGCTTCGGGCTTTTATCATGGAGGAAAAGCCGCCTTATATGGTGCCCTCCGCTATCATGCAGATTGACAGGATTCCCCTGAATCAGAATATGAAGGTGGATAAACGCTCCCTTCCGGCTCCCGTTACCCAGGAGGAGACCCACAGTGAGGCGGCAAGACCCATGAGTCTTTTGGAGGAAGAACTTGCCCAGATCGTAAAGAAAATCCTGGGACATGAAGAATTTTCCGTGGAAACCGATCTGCTTTACGCGGGGCTGACCTCCCTGTCCGCGATTATGCTGGCGGTGGAAATCGAGAAGGAGTACCAGGTGGAGCTGGAAGTGAAACAGATGATGCGGCAGTGCAGTATTTTGTCACTGGAAAATGCCGTCTATCAGGCGCTTCGCACCCGCTCCGTGAGAGAGGAAAAAGAAAGCCGCGGGAAGGGAGCCACAGAAAGCCGGGGAGAGGAAGCCACAGAAAGCCTGGGGAAGGAAGCCGGGGAAGAGGCAGAGGATTATCCGTTGACCCAGACCCAGCTCGGCGTATATTATGACGCCGTGAAGCGGCCGGAGGATATGGCGTACAACATTCCGGCCCTGCTGCGCTTTCCACGCCAGGTCAGCGGCGAAACACTGGCGGAGGCTGCACGGCAGGTGCTTGCGGCCCATCCCTATGTGAATACCCGCATCCACTACCGGGATGGAGAACTGCGGCAAAAGCCGGGGGAGGAAGCGGAAACAGGAAAGAGGATTCCAGTGCTTTCCATGACAGAGGAAGAACTGAAAGGGTATTGCGCTTCCTTTGTAAAACCCTTTGATCTGACCCGGGATACCTTATACCGGATTGCGGTGGTGGAGACGGAAGAGAACACCTGTCTGCTTGCAGATTTTCACCATATCATTTTTGACGGGGCTTCTCTGAATCTATTTTTAGATCAGGTGGCGAAAGCATGCGAGGGCAAGCTGCCGGAGAGGGAAACCTACACCTATTTTGATTTTGCCTTGCAGGAGCGCAGACAAGAGGGCGGAGAACATTATCGGGAGGGGCAGGCGTTTTTCTCCAAAATGCTCAGTGAATACGAACATGCTTCCTGCCTTACGCCGGATCTTGCGGGAAAGGAAGAGAACGGAAAGAAAGGGGAATGTGTGGCGCCCTGCTCCGGGGAGGAAATAGAAAGATTCTGTCAGACCTATGGGGTAACACCGGCGCATTTGTTCCTGGCAGGAACCTTTTACACGCTGGCCCGCTATACAGGCAGCTCCCGGTTATTTATCAGCACCATCAGCAATGGCAGAGCAGACTTAAAGCTCTATGACAGTATGGGAATGTTCGTGAAAACACTGCCTCTTATGGGAAATATCGGGGGAGATAAGACCGTGCTTGGGTTCCTCCGGGAAGTAAGGCAGATGCTGCTGGATGTGGTCTCCTATGAGGACTATCCCTTTACGAAAATAGCGGCGGACTATGGATTTACGCCGGAGATCATGTATGCCTGCCAGCTCGGTGTGGTAGAAGAACACCGGGTGGGAGGCGAGGTCATTCAGATAGAAAATAGGGAGTCCGACAAGCCAAAGTTCAAGATATCCGTGCATATTGAGGAGCGGGACGGCGCGCCAGCGGTGTGTATTCAGTACAACGACGCCCTTTATAGCCGCGAGCTGATGGAACAGCTTGCCCAGTCCCTTGCCGTATGTGTGGGCCGCATGATCGCTGCTCCCTCCGGTCTGCTGAAAGAACTCTCTCTTGTGACAAAAGAGCAGAGGCGGATACTGGATGGGTTTTCCGTATCGGCACAAAGCAGTACAGAGCCGATGAGCTTTCACGGCGTATTTGAGCGGCAGGCCGCTCTCTCCAAAGGGAAAACGGCCCTGATTGCAGCGGACGGGCGTTGGAGCTATGAAGAGCTGAACCGGGAAATGAACCGGGTGGCCAACGGACTGATTCGCCGGGGCTTCCACCCGGGAGATACGGCGGTGGTGCTGCTTCCCCGTTTGGGCAGACAGATCATGGCCATGTACGGCGTAATGAAGGCAGGGGGCGCTTATATCCCCTGTGATCCGGAATATCCTCCGGAGCGGATTTTGCAGATTACAAAGGACAGCGGCGCTTCTTTTATCCTCACCACCAAGGAGCGTGTCGCCTTCTATGAAAATGCCATAGATATGGAGACGCTTTTAGCCTGTGACGATGAGAAAAATCCGGAGATTGCAGTTGCGGAGGATGCCCTGGCTTACATGATCTATACTTCCGGCTCTACCGGAAAACCCAAAGGAGTGATGATCAGCCACAGAGGAATCGTAAATTATGTGCGTGACCATGAGGCCAACAGTCATGTACATGCCTGCGTGGCAGACGGCCATGTGATGGTGTCCGTGACCACAGTTTCTTTCGATATGTCGCTGAAAGAGACGGCAGTGGCTCTGTGTAACGGACTGACGCTGGTGCTTGCCGATGAGGAACAGGCCAATCATCCCCTCCGTCTGGCGGAATTGATGAAAGAAACCCAGGGAGACATTTTTAACGCAACCCCTTCGCGGATGCTCCAGTATATGGAGTCCGAAGCGTTCTGCCAGGCCCTGGCCGGCTGTCAGGTGGTGATGTCAGGGGGCGAAGCGTACAGCGCGCAGCTTCTTGAGAAACTAAAACAGGTGACCCCTGCCAGGATTTTTAATACCTATGGCCCTACGGAGATTACCGTGTCCTGTAATGCCTGTGAACTGACAGACCGGGACAGGATTACGGTGGGAAGGCCCCTTCTGAATTACGTGGAATACATTGCAGACAGCGACGGAAATCTTCTGCCCCCGGGTGTGACAGGGGAATTGTATGTGGGAGGCCCTGGCGTGGCAGTGGGATATCATGGCCTTGCAGAAATGACGGCGGAAAGATTCATAGAGTTTCAGGGAATGCGGGTATACAAGACAGGAGACTATGCAAAATGGACCCGCTCCGGCGAGGTGGTGATTCTGGGGAGGACAGATCATCAGGTGAAACTGCGGGGACTGCGCATTGAACTTGAGGAAGTGGAGCAGGCCATCCTCAGATGCCCGAAGGTTCGGCAGGCCATCGTCCTGATTCGGGTCGTAGAGGGAACGGAACATCTTTGTGCCTATTATACGGCGGAGGAAGCGGTTTCTCCACAAACGCTCAGAGAGCAGCTAAAAAGCTCTCTGACCAGATATATGATACCGGATGCCTATCGGCAGATGGAGCATTTCCCCATGACGCCAAACGGCAAGATCGACCGGAAAGCCCTGCCGGAAGCGCAGCTTGCCGGCGCCGGGGAATACAGGGCGCCGCAGACCCAGACAGAGGAGATATTCTGCCGGATATTTGCGGATGTGCTGCATCTTGACCGGGTGGGACGGGAGGATAATTTCTTTGAAATCGGCGGAACTTCCCTGGCCGTCACCAGCGTGATTATTGCGGCTACAGAAGAGGGATTTGAGATCACCTTCGGCGATGTATTTACCCATGCCACGCCCCGGGCTCTGGCTGAAATGTTCCAGAAGGAAAACCTACTGGCCGCATCGGGGCTGGAGGATTTATCCCAATATGATTACAAAACCATAGAGCAGGTGCTGGAACACAATACTTTTGAGGCGTTCCTGGAAGGGGAGCCCCAGCCCCTTGGAAATATCCTTCTCACAGGGGCCACAGGATTTTTAGGGATCCATATTCTCCACGAATTTCTGGAATCGGAGAGTGGAAAAGTGTACTGCCTCCTGCGCAGAGGACGCTACAGCAGCGTAGAAGAGCGTTTGAAAGCACTGCTTTTCTACTACTTTGAAACTACCTATGAGGAGTTGTTTGGAACCCGTTTGTACGCAGTGGAAGGAGATGTGACGGATGCCGCGGTATTTGAACGTATGGCACAAGACGCGTTGGATATCCATACGGTAGTGAACTGTGCGGCCAATGTGAAACATTTTTCCGCCGGAACGGATATTGAAGACGTCAATGTGGGAGGTGTGCTCCATGCCATAGATTTCTGCGAAAAGACGAAAAGCCGCCTGATCCATATTTCCACTACCAGCGTATCCGGATTCAGCGTGGGGAATGTACCGCCGGCAGATACGGTTATGAAGGAACAGATGCTCTATTTTGGGCAGGTGCTGGATACCAAATACGGACACAGTAAATTCCTGGCAGAGCGGGCTGTCCTTGCGGCCATCTCCCGGGGGCTTGACGCGAAAATTATGAGAGTGGGCAATCTTTCCGCCCGGGATAGGGATGGAGAGTTCCAAATGAACTTCTCCACCAACAGCTTTGTAGGCAGGTTAAAGTCCTATGAACTGATCGGACATTTTCCGTATTCCATGATGGATGTCACGGCGGAGATGGCGCCCATTGACAGCACGGCAAAAGCCATTCTGACCCTGGCCCGGACGCCGAAAGCCTGCTGCCTATTCCACCCCTATAATAACCACAGTATTTATATGGGAGATATCATCTATGCCATGAAAGAATACGGCATGGACATTGCGCTCTCAGAGGATGGAGAGTATGAGCGGGCACTTAAGGAAGCCAAGCAGGATCCGGAGAAAGCCAAGGTATTGTCCAGCATGATCGCCTACCAGAATATGGGACATGGAAAAAAGACGGTGGGGATTGCCAAAGAAAACGATTACACTATGAAAGTGCTTTACCGCCTGGGTTATCACTGGCCTACCACTTCCAGGGAATACGTGAAAAAACTGGTGGAGGCGCTGGACGGACTGGGGTTTTTCTCAGAGCGAGAAAAGGATTAGTGGTACCGGATGGACTGGGCTTCTTTTCAGAGCGGGAAGAGGATTAGTGGTGCCGGAGGGACTGGGCTTTTTCTCAGAATGGGAAGAGGCTCAGTGATACCGGACGAAAGGGAAACGACAGATCGAGATATAAAGTGAGGATGGATAGAAAGGAAAAGCAGAAAGTGAATGAAGAATTAAAACAGAAGATACGTGAAATCCTGTTGGAACGGTATGGGGTGGATATCGGGGAGGCGGTATGCCGTTTTTCCACACAAAATTATGCTTTTATTTTTCCGGAAAAGCCGTACATGATCCGTGTGAGCATATCCCCCAAAAAGAGCAGGAGCGAAATCTTAAGCGAGCTGATGTGGGTGGATGACCTAAAGCCTTTTAAACAGACCATATGCGAGCCCAACGCTTCCCTGAATGGGCTGCTATTGGAAGAGTTTGAAATCGACGGCAAGCTATACCGGGCCAGCATGTTCCGCACGGCCCGGGGAAATATGAAGCTGACCACGGAGATGAAACCCATGTTCTTTATCTGTGTCGGCGACTTGCTGGGGGCAATCCACCATGTCAGCACCAACGAAAGGGAGCTGGGGATACGATACAGCCGCAAAAAACTGAGCGATACCTTTGACGCCTTGAGAAACCGGGTCAAAGAACAGATACCGCCGGAGATTGCAAAACGGATTATTGCGGTTCAGGAAGAGGTGGACAGCCTGCCGGACGATTTGGGCCGGTATGGCATCTGCCATGGGGACTTCCACACCAATAACTTTTTTGTGGAAGAAAATAATATCTGGCTCTTTGATTTTGATGGCTGTACCTATGCCAATTATATGTACGATGTGGCCAGTTTCATTCAGTCCTGTTTCCTGATGGGGTATCGGGCAGGGGAGGACTGCCGGAAAGTGCTTTATGAGGACATACTTCCTTATTTTAAGTTGGGCTATGAATTAAACAAGGAATGTGACGGGCATTACTGGGATTATCTGGAGCTGTTCATCACATACCGGGTGGCAATGGCCTATATGTCGCTGTTAGAGATAGACGAATGTGGTGTGGTGGATAACCTGGAACAGATTAAGCAGTTTTTAAGCGATATCATTTCTCAGGAGGATGTATTAGGGGCAATGACCGCGGCGTTAAAAAAACAGGCGGGCGGCCACGAGGAAGGAAAGTAATGGAATATGAGGAATGACTATATTGTGCGGAAGCTGTACTATTCTTTTGTGACGGTTTCTATCTTGTCAGCATTGACGGCCACCGTGGGGATGCTGATCGACAATATTATTGTCGGCAGATACCTTGGCTCAGATGCCCTCGGCGCAATGGGAGTGGTCGGCCCCGTAAGCCTGCTCCTTTCCGCCTTTGGGAATATCTGTTCAGGGGGAGGTACCGCAAGGGCATCCCAGGCCGTGGGCAGGGGCGATCAGGAACAGGTCTGCCGGATTTTTACCGTGACCATGTTGTTTGCGTTTCTTGCGGGCGTGCTCCTTACCGCCTTCGGCCTGCTTTTTACCTGGCAGATTGCGGACATTTTGGGAGCAAAGGGCGTATTGCGGGAACTGACCGCGCAGTATTTATACGGTTATTTTTTGGGAGCCCTTCCTACGATTATGCTGACGGCGCTGATGGGGTTTATCCGGATCGACGGCTCCCCAAAGCTTCCGGTTCTATGCATCGCAGTCATGTCTGTGTGTAACATTGCACTGGATCTTATCATGGTGCTTGTGTTGCACAAAGGGATGCTTGGTATGGCTCTGGCGACGGCCATCAGCTATTATATTGCGTTCCTGGTAGGCTGCCTGCATTTTATCAGCAAGCGGGGCACGCTGAAGCTGGTAAGGGTAAGGGGTGTGGCAGCGGAGCTTTCCGCAACAATCGTCACCGGAGCGCCCACGGCCATCAGCCGTATCAGCGACACATTAAAGGTGATGATCCTGAACAATCTGATGGTGACGTTTGTAAGCGTTGGTGCGGTTACTGCCCTGAATGTCCGGACACAGGCGAATAATATCGTGGGCGCGTTGATTGTCGGCATAGGTCAGGCCGTCATTCCGGTAGTGGGAATGTTCTACGGGGAGGAGGACAGAACAGCTCTTCGGGATACGCTGAAAACCACATTGAAAATGGGACTTGTCCTCAGCGGCGCCGTGGCTGTAGTGCTGTTTTTGTTCCCTTCCCTCTTAACAAATGCGTTCGGGGTTACGGAGCCGGATATTAGGGAGATGTCAAATACTGCGGTAAGATTGTTTGCTGTGGGGATGCCGGTGGCATTATTGAATGCCATACTGATGAATTTTTACCAGAGTACCAGAAAAACAGGCCTTGCCACAGGGATCTGCCTGCTCCAGAGCCTGGTATATACGGTAGTCATGGCATTGATACTGATCCGGCCTTTGGGCAGTACCGGCGTATGGATCGCATTTCTCCTGGGAGAAGTAGGTACACTCTTTACGGTCGTATGCTATGTCACCCACAAAAACGGAAAATTTTCTTTGGGGATTTCCGCCTTTATGCTTTTGGAGGAATGCTTCGGGGGTGATCCGAAAGACAGGCTGGAGCTTTCCATCGGGAACAGCATGGATGAGGTTATGCGAATTGCAACGGATATCTGCGAGCAGGGCCGTGACCACAACATGGATGAAAAAATGCTGAATAAGATTTCCCTGTGTATCGAGGAGATGGCCGGAAATGTAGTCAGACATGCCTTTAAGCCTGGGGAAAAAAAGTGGTTTGACGTGCTTATTCTGGATAAACCGGATTCTGTGGTTGTGCGTATGCGCGATAACGGGGCGGCATTTGACCCCTGGCGTTACCTAAATATGGCCAGTGATTCGGAAGAGGAAGAGCGCTATGGCATCAAAATCATTTCATCCCTTGCTAGTCAATTTGGCTATTCACGCAATATGGGGCTGAATGTCCTGATTATTGTTCTGGATAAAGAGGCTGCTTCTTTTGTCAGCGCAGAAGATTATGGATAGGCTATACGGACGAACGATTAGATTTTCCTTCGTCAGTATAAGAAACGGGTGTGCTGATACGGCCCCAATTTGGGACAAAGCGAAAAGCAGAAAAGCAGTTGACGATGCGGTAGGAGCATGCTATGGAGTATCATAGGTCTGATCCCAGAATTGCAATTCAAAAAAGAAATGTGATGCCTGAGCCTAACCGCTCAGGCAATTTCTTTTAACGAAATAAAAAGATGACTGGTACATACACTTAAGATGTTCCAGCCCTCTTTTTCAACTTCCATTCAATCTCTCTGAAGATACGATGACGGAATAGCATCTAGGTCTATCCTCTGTCTCAGCTACTGCTTCAACAATGCGTCTTACGCAATCATCTTTGTATCTATAGCTATTATATGCAAATTGGAGAGAACTGCAAATATTTGCTTTTCCACTTAAAGCTATGCATTAAGCCGTTTGGGTTTTGCTTTGCACTCTTCAAGTTGCGACACGATCTTTTTCGCAAGGGTTTTGAATATCAATCCCATCAGCAGGCGCACAGAAAGCGGATAATATTCCGGGCCGGTAAATTTTTTTGCTTCCTCACCAAAAAAGCCGTCTCCCTCTGCAAACAGTTCGCCCATCGCCTGATAGGGTTTTGTGACCTGAGCCTGTTTCTCTTCATCCAAAATCCGGATTCCGAAATTATTTCCCTTTACCAGACAGCCGCCATAACGAACCCCCAAATATTCCGGCAATTTTTCCAGGAATGCCTCGCCGCAGCGAAGCTGGCACCCCTCCGCAAAGCCGCTTTGCAAAAGAAAGCCTTGTATGCGCATCCTTTCTGGGAAGCGTCTCCAAAAATTCCAGGAGAAGTCCCGGCACGCACGCTACATATAGTGGCAGTGCAATGAGGATTTCACCGTTTTTTGTATAAGCATCACGAATACTGTCCCATGTTTGTCGGTTGGAAATTGCATAGGTTTCAAAGGTGCTTCCTTTTTCTGCCAGTCCTTTTGTAAAGGCACTTTGCTGTTGTATCAACCATTAAAATCATTTCTGTTTTCCTCCCTTCATACAAATTTCCGATTGTGAGATAAAACATTATAACATATATGAAAGATATTATAAATCCATTGACGCAGTATTGTAATGAAGGTTATGATAATGTCAAAATGGAGAAATCATATATGCCACAGAAAATCAAATTGTTAATGAATCGGATTTCCGGAATGAAGCTGCGTTATCGTATGCTGTTTATTTATATCATCGGAGGTGCCTTGCCGATTATTTTTATCGGGCTATATCTGATACATGGAATGTCCAGTATTTTGATTGAACAGGCGAAAGATGCGGAAGTAGTTGAGCTTGAAATGGTAAAAAAGCAAGTGGAGGAAATGACCGGAACGGTCAGTACAGTCACAAAGTATTTCTATTTTGATTCCAGGTTAGAGGAGATTGCAGCGAAACAATATAAAGATTATCAGGAGGTGGTACAGGATTTTAAGGAGTTTACTTCCTTTCTGGATTATGGGAGATATTATAATAATACCCTTGCATGGATGAACATTTACATAAAAAATGAAAGTATTGTTGGCAATTCACGCTTTATTAAGATGACGGAGGAACTGGAAAAGGAAGAGTGGTATCAGTCCGCAGAAGAAAAAAATGGAGGAGGAGTATGGCGGATGTGCCAGATCCCGTCTACTGATTCCAGGACGCTGGCTCTTCTCAGGATGCTGAAAACCAGAAAAGGGGAGGACGTGGGAGTACTGGCGGTCTATATCAGGCCGGAACGGTTTGAGGCGTTATTGCAGAATAAGGACAGTGAAGTATTTATCCTGCTGAATGGAGAAACAGTCGTCACAGACTTGGGAAAAAAGATACAGGCCGAAGAGATTATGGGATTTTTGCCATCTGCTGACAGCAATGAGACACAGGAGAATATCCTGTTAGGGAGACAGGAGTACCTGATGACCTGCGAAACGATTCCGTTAATCGAGTCTGAGGATTATCTCCAGATCGTCAGTCTTAAGGCGTATCATAATATTCTGCATGATGTAAATAGTCAGACAATGAAGAGTATACTCTTTTTTGCGTTAAGCGTCGTGCTGTCTGTTGTGATTATTATGTATTTTTCCCATTCTTTCGGTAACCGTGTGGAACGGTTTTTAAAGCAGATGCAGAAAGCGGCGGGAGGCAGCTTTGAACTGGAAGAAAAGTTAGAGGGAAATGATGAAATCAGTGAACTGTATGATTATCTGGGAACCATGATTTATCAGATACAGCGGCTTTTGGCAGAGGTATATCGGGAAAAGCTTCATGCGGAACGATTGACGATTCAGCAGAAGGATGCGGAATTTAAAATGCTGGCGAGCCAGATCAACCCTCATTTTTTATATAATACTCTGGAAACGATTCGCATGAAGGCGCGCAGGAGTAAGCAGTATGATATTGAAGAGATTGTCAGGATGCTTGCTAAAATTATGAGGAGCACCTTACAGGCAGGCGTCAGTGAAGTTACTATCTGCAAGGAAACAGAGCTTGTGGAGCATTATCTCAAAATTCAGCAATATCGTTTCGGGGAAAGAATCAAATATCATATTCATGTGGAAGAGGGAACAGAGCAGCTATATATTCTTCCCCTTATCATACAGCCGATTGTGGAAAATTCCATTATCCATGGTTTGGAAGTTAAGGAGGGGACGGGAACGATAGAGATCAATATATGCAATAGAGGGGAAAACGTGGTTATTGCGATAGCGGATGACGGCATGGGGATGAGTGAGGAAAAGCTGTGCGAACTTAGGAGAAAACTGGACTGCTATAATGAAAAGGGAAAGCATATTGGCATCAGCAATGTCCATCAGAGGGTGAAGCTGAAATATGGAGACGGATATGGAGTGAAAATCGACAGTGTGGAAGGAAGATTCACGAGAATAGAAATATGGTTACCGGAGGCAGAAAAGCTTAGAGGAGATGTCTATGTACAAGGTAATGATAATAGATGACGAGGCGATGATCAGGTGGGGAGTCCATGATTTGCTGGATTGGGAAAAAGAAGGCTTTGCTTTTTGCGAGGATGGAAAAGACGGGAAGGATGGACTTAAGAAGCTGCTGGAATATTGGCCGGATCTGGTATTGGTGGATATAAAAATGCCGGGATTAAGCGGACTTGAACTGATCCGTGAGGCAAAGGAAGCAGGATATGAGGGATATTTCATTATTTTGACCGGGTATGCGGAATTTGAATTTGCCAAAGAGGCCATCAAATATGGCGTGAAAGAATATCTTTTAAAACCGATTGAAGAGGATGAGCTTACACAATGTGTACAGAGGATCAAGGATGAGCTTAATCAGAAGGAGGGGGAGAGGGTTTATCACTCAGTCAATGAGAATATAGCAAGGGAAGAATTGCTGCGCCTGATTGTGCTGCAGATGGAAACGAGGCAGGAGCTGGAAGAGAAAATAAAGCGTTATCAGGTTTTCTTTGGGGAGAAAATCCTGTGTGCCGCAATTCTTACAGACAGAGACCTGCTTGCACATAAAGAAGACGGTAAATTCCAGGAAAAGGTAAAGATGTTTCTTCAGGATGGAGAATTGTACAGTGAAAAAATAGTGATGGATAATCAGATTGTGCTGGTAGGAATCGGTTTGGATTACAGAACATGGGTTGATCTGCTCTCTGGACGGAACGAATGGCTCAGGCGCAGGTTTGGCGAGGGGCTGCTGATTGCCGTAGGACATAATGTGAATCAATGGTATGATTTATGTTATTCTTATGAATTTGCGGAGTTTATGTTAGAGCAGGAGTTTTTGTTCGGGAGTTATGATGTTCTTTCCATAAGTACGATTGAACAACAGCAGGAAATTGTAGAATGTCCTCAGGCAGAGCAGTTTATGCTGCTGATCGAGGTGGGAGATCTGGACGGAATCAGGGAATGTGTGGATAAATTTAAAGTTTATTGCAGAAAGAATCTGATGAAGGAGATGGATATCAAAATCCAGCTCATGTATAATTTGATGACAATACGTAACAGTATCGAAAAGAAATACGGCAGCCTGAACGGACATATCATGCAATTAATGGAAAAAATAAATCAATTGGAGAAATTGGAGCCTTTGGTGGAGTTATATTGCGAAGCCCTTCAAGATATGTGCCGACAGATCGGAAGTGACGACTCTGCAACTGTGATTAAGCGGATGTATTATTATATGGAAAAAAATTATGATCAGGATCTTAAGGTAGAAGGGTTTGCAAAGATGTTTAATTACAACAGTAATTATCTGGGGAAAATTTTCCGCAGGGAGATGGGGGACAGCTTTAACAATATTTTAGATACGATACGGATTGTCAATGCGAAGAGATTGCTGCTGGAAACGGATATGAAGGTTTATCAGATTTCCGAGAAAGTAGGGTACAATAACATAGATTATTTTTACCTTAAGTTTAAAAAATATGTGGGGATCAGTCCCAAAGAGTACAAAAAGGAAATGGGAAAGAATTAGCAAAGACAGTGTCAGGGTCAAAGGGCCCTGGCATTTTTGATGCCGCCCTCTGTCTGATCCTACCAAAAGTAGGGTGAAATTCCTCCTAAAAACAGGGTATTAATAAATTTACTCTTTTTTTATAATTTTTTTATAAAAGGAGGGAGGAAGACTATGAAGAAACAAAAACCAAAAGTAAAGAAAGAAAAGTTTTCATGGAATCTTATGTGGAAACAGAGATACCTTCTGCTGATGTCAGTTCCATTCGTAGTATGGTTGATTGTCTTTAAGTATGTTCCCTTATGGGGATGGACGATGGCATTTCAGGAAGTAAAGCCAAATTCCTTTGCATTGCCGATCTGGGAGAGAAAGTTTGTGGGAGTCGAGAATTTTATCCAGGCATTCACCGACCGGCTGTTTCCCCAGACGATGATCAATACCATAGGAATCAGTATTCTGGGTATTGCAATAGGAACCGTATCATCTATCTTTTTTGCGCTGGTATTGAATGAGATTTGTTTTACCCGGTTCAAAAAGATAACGCAGACAGTGTCTTATCTGCCCCACTTTGTATCATGGGTAATCATTGCCAGTATTGCAAAAATGCTTTTAAATGACGGCGGCGCAATTGATACCATGCTGAATACAAAACTTCACCTGATGTCCACGAATTCTGCGCTGTTTTGGATTGTGGTATGTCTGATCAACGTCTGGAAAGAGATGGGATGGGATGCCATCATTTATCTTTCCGCAATGGCAGGAATTGATCAGGGGCTTTATGAAGCGGCTAAGGTGGATGGGGCCAATCGTTTTCAGAGGATCTGGAACATTACGCTTCCAAGCATTAAACCGACCGTGATTGTCCTGCTGATTATGAGTATTGGCGGTGCATTAAATGTAGGCATGGAACGTCAGATGCTTCTCAGCAATGGCATTGTTCAGGATCATGCAATGGTTCTCTCATGGTTTGCCTATGTCCGCGGTATTGGAAGCAATAATTATGGGCTCGGTACCGCAATCGGTATGTTCCAGTCGGTAGTCGGCATTATCCTGCTGTTTATTGCAAATAAGATTGCG
This sequence comes from uncultured Lachnospiraceae bacterium, assembly GCA_949949005.1. Lineage (GTDB taxonomy): Bacteria > Bacillota > Clostridia > Lachnospirales > Lachnospiraceae > Suilimivivens. The sequence continues at coordinate 153,700 of CATLHM010000005.1, read as the reverse complement.
GGAATGCTGGGCGAAAGTAAACTTGTGTAGGAGGCGGGAAAATGGCAGACAATAATTATCAGATTAAAGGCGTAGGGAAAAGTGAAAAGTGGTTTGACTATGTATTGCTTATCTTCTGCCTGCTCCTCATCGTTATGACAGTATATCCGTTTCTGAATGTACTTGCAATTTCATTGAATGATCCCATGGACACGATGAGGAACATTAATTTCATTATTCCCAGGAAGTTTACGCTCAGCAATTATATTTACATATTTACGGAAAATAACCTTGGCGGCGCTTTTTTGATGTCGATTGCAAGGACTCTGGTGGGAACCGGAATTGGTGTGATTTGTACAGCCATGCTGGCGTATGTGCTCAGCAGGAAGGATTTTTATTTTAACAAGCCTTTTACGATTTTGTTTATTATTACAATGTATGTAAGCGGCGGTATGATTCCTGAATATTTGCTTCTGACAAGAACCCTGCATTTAAGTAACAATTTTGTGGTATATATTATCCCGGGGCTGATATGGGTGTACAATGTTATACTGATGCGTTCTTTTATAGAAGGGCTGCCGATTGCCCTGCAGGAAGCGGCAAAGATAGATGGAGCAAATGATTTTATCATCTGGGCAAAAGTGATACTTCCCCTTTGTACGCCGACCATCGCAACGGTAGCATTGTTTCTGGCAGTCGGACAGTGGAACGCTTTCATGGATACCTATCTTTATGCCAGAGAGCTTCCCACCTTGCAGTATGTATTATATGAAATTATGGAGAAGGCTACCATTAAAATTGACCCTCATGCACAGGCGAATCAGATTCAAAACGCGGTATCACCCATGTCTGTACGTATGGCAATCACAATTGTTGCAACGGTACCTATTTTGATCGTCTATCCCTTCTTACAAAAATATTTTGTGGGCGGCATGACGCTTGGCGCGGTAAAAGACTGAAAACAATAGTAAACGACAAAATAATTTGTCGTTTACTATAATAAAAAGTGTAGTAGATAAAGGAGGAAATTATGAACGCAAAGAAGCTTGGTATCTTATTGTTGGGTGCTTCCCTGACAGTCGGCCTGCTTAGCGGCTGCGGCGGAAATGGAAGTGCGGGCACCGGCACGGGAGGCGGAGGCGCGGAAGCTTCCGGCGAAGGCACAAATGAGGGCGGAGTCATAGAACTGACTTTTTATAATGCAGACGGACAGGAAGATCCCTGGACGGATCCGGTAGCCCAGGCCCTGACAGAAAAAACCGGTGTAAAGCTGAAAACAGAATATCCCGTATCCTCTGATGATCAAAAGGTGGCTTTGATGATTGCAGAGCAGAACTATCCTGATTTGATCTATGCGAAGGGGGATGCGGGAAGTCTGATCGATGCAGGCGCATTGATTGATATGACGGAGCTGATTGAGGAGTATGGCCCTAACATTAAGAAAATGTACGGAGACGAGTTTGATAAACTGAAATATTCCCAGGATGATTCCTCCATCTATCAGTTATCTTCCTATGCGGTAGGCGGGACAAATTATAAAAACTCCGGTACGGCACAGATTCAATGGGCAGTATTAAAGGAAAATGACTATAAAGTTCCGGAATCATTGGATGAATTTGAGAAGATGCTCAAAGATTATATTGCGGCGCATCCCACAACGGATGACGGTATGGAAACCATCGGCCTCACTCTTTCCACATCAGACTGGCACTGGATGATTACTTTGGGAAATCCTGCCGGATATATCGCGGAGGGCGCGCCGGATAACGGGCAGTGGCTGGTGGACGAGAACTACAATGCCAGTTACAAATTCCGGTCCGCTAAGGTACGCGAGTATTTTAAATGGCTCAACAGAATGTATAATGAAGGGGTTCTCGACCATGAATTCGCAACCCAGACCCACGAGGATTACATTGCAAAGATAGCAACCGGACGTGTATTATCACTTTTTGATACGGATTGGGATTATGGCGATGGGGAAAAGATTTTGAAAGCAGACGGCAAGCTGGATTTGACCTATTGCGGCATTCCGCTGACTATGGATGCGGGTACAAAAGCCCCTTCTTTAATGTACCAGGGACTTACCACAGGACAGGGAGTGGGCATCACTACCGCATGCAAGGATCCTGTAGCGGCGATCAAATATCTGGATTTTCTCTGTTCGGATGAAGGCCAGGTGCTGGTAAACTGGGGAATAGAGGGAACGAATTACTTTATTGATGAGGAAGGCCATCGCTATCGTACCCAGGAGGAAATTGACGAATCCAATAATAACAAGGACTATGCAAAAAATACCGGCGTAGGATTTCACAATTATCCGTTCCCGTGTTATGGCAATGGGATTGAGGATTCCACCGGCAGTACTTATACAACAGCCAGTAAGGATGCGGTTATCGCAGAGTATGATGAGGAACAACTGGCAGCATGTGAAGCATGGGGAGTAGATCTTCTGGTTGACATCTTCCCGCAGGCATCCGAGTTCGAGACGCCTAAATATTCCGCAATCTGGGCTTATTCAAAACCGACTGAGTTTGATGAGATTGGAAATAAGCTGGATGAGGTTGCATGGTCTGCATTGATCAGTTGTGTCATTGGAAGCGAAGCAGATTTTGATGCGTCTTATGATAAAATGATTTCAGATCTGGAAAGTACAGGTATGGGTGAAGCTGAAGAGATGTTGACAGATATTATTAAGGAAAAAGTAGCGTTGGTTGAATAAAGAAGGGTTTTATTTGATGAAAGCAGGCCATGATTCAGGGGTTTTGAATCGGTGGCCTGCTTTTTGTGTTGCACCATAAATTTTAGAAGGGAAAATGTTTTTCCGCGCCAGGAAACAAATACATTTATATATGAAAATAGAATGAACAAATGCATATAATGATTACTAAAAGAGTTTAATCTCTAAATGATGCCGTTAATGCCGGTATTAGAAGCTTTTACCAGACATATAAAGAGAAAAAAACTCTAAATACGTATTGACAATCAATACACACATATGTATTATATAAACACATGGTGGAGGAGAATAACATGTTAGTAAAAGTAACAGCAGAGAATTTCAAGTCATTTGAGGATGCGGCTGAGTTGACAATGGTTTCGTCGGCCAAAATTAGAAAAAATAATGAGCATAAAGTTACGATAAAGAGAGTCAATCTCTTGAAATCTGCAGTAGTGTATGGTGCCAATGCTTCCGGCAAGTCAAATCTGGTGGAAATATTACGTTTTATGAAATACTGTGTTTTAAAAGGCATTCCATTAGAGGCAAAACAAATGTATTGCAGGAATAAAGAGGAAAATGCGGGTAAGGAATCGGTGTTTGAGGTTCAGATTGTCAAACACAATAAATTTTATGCATACGGTTTTTCAATCATTTTAAGTCGACGGACAATTACTGGGGAATGGGCATATGAGCTGCTGCCCGGCGGGGGCTCACAGATGATTTTTGAAAGAGAAGCGGGTCAGCCGCCACAGTTAGGCGATAAGATAAATATTTCTGCAGCAGACAGGACGAAATTCCAGATCTATGCTGATGACATGTCAGATAACAGGAATTCGTTATTCCTATCAGAAATGAATAGAAATAAGAATATTTCAGAGCATTCAAAGTTAGTTGTTTTTAAGAGGATATTTGACTGGTTTTCAAACGATCTGGTGATCTATAGTCCCAATACCCCTATTACTAATTTTGAGTACTATTATGATGCAGATTCGTTAGAGACAGTAAATCGGTTGATTGAATCGTTTGACACAGGGATCAGCGAGGTGAGGATTGATAAACTTTCCATGGAGGATATAAGTTCCAAACTACCTAAGGAAATATTTATGGATATAGTAGAAGAGATAAAGGAGAAGATGGCTACTGGAAAACATAAGGGTGTGAAGATTTCATTGAGGTACAATAAGGATTTTTACAATTTTTCCATGGATGATCAGCAGGATTTGAAAATCACAACCCTTTCCTTGAAACACGGGAATTCTGTTGCGGATTTTGGATTTAGTGAGGAGTCCGATGGGACAAGAAGATTGTTTGATTTGATGGATATGCTGCTAAAGACAGATGATGACGAGATGGTGTATGCCATTGACGAATTAGAGAGAAGTCTGCATCCAAAGTTGACGTATCGCTTTATTGACTTGTTTAAGAAATTCCATGAAAAGAAAAATGTCCAGCTGATATTTACAACCCATGAGCCCACAATTATGGATCAGGAATTATTTCGGCGCGACGAGATATGGTTTGTGGAAAGGAATGCTGATAATTGCTCACACTTATATTCTCTGGACAAATATAAGGAGAGATATGATAAAAAGTTAAGCAAAGCATATTTGGAGGGGAGATATGGCGCAATTCCTGTATTTAAATCTTTTTCGTTTGCAAAGGGGGAAGAGTAATGACCCCTGTGCGCTCATATGGGAATTGGCATATAAGGAAATCAGATCAGGAACCTGCTGTAGATCCTTACTGTAAATATTATTTTATAGCAGAAGGCGCAAATACAGAAAAATTTTATTTTGAGAAGCTCATCGATGAAAGGAAAAGCCTTGGGTTCAAAGATACGATTGATATACGTTTTTTGGAAAAGACCGGGGATGATCGAAACATATCTTATCCTGCACATTTGATAAAATTTGCCGAGAGACTTAAGAAGACCGGTGAAATTGAATTTGACGATAAACAAGATAAAATGGTGGTGATTTTTGACGCTGATATTTTTGAGAAAAAAGTCTGCAATTATCAGGAACTGTTGCGGGATAAAAGTAAAAGCAGCATATATGCCATAACCAATCCGGCATTTGAACTGTTTTTACTGTTGCACATAGAGAATTCATTTGAGGAAATAATCAGTCCAAACTATTCTCTTATTTTGGAGAATCAGAAGGTGCAAGGGAAAACCCCTGTCTATAATATGCTCTTGGAAAAGACAGGGATGAATGCAAAACATAATCCGGATATTGGCAATTTAGCGTTAAAAATAGATGTGGCAATAGATCAGGAGAAGAATATTAATCAGGATATTTCGGATTGTAAAGGAAAACTTACTTCTAATATTGCGCAGATAATTTCAGGAATAAAAAGGTCCTGATCAAGGTGAGGAGGTGAATTTTTTTTGTTTTTATAGTTGTAGGAGGTTGTTGTATAAGCCCCCATTGTTAAAGTCATTCAAATATAGGAGAGAAAATTGCATTGGTTGAATAAAGAAGGGTTTTATTTGATGAAAGCAGGCCATGATTCAGGGGTTTTGAATCGGTGGCCTGCTTTTCCATAGTCCTTGACGTGAAATGTTTTATTGACTAAAATAATTGATGAAAATAAAGTAGTTATTAGGAGTCGGTGACATTTTGAAAGACATATTTGCAGAGTATATTTCGGAAGCAAGAATGGCTCAATACCAACCAGTACAGACATATTGCGGAACTATTACAAAGGAACAGGCATTACAAGATACAGAAGAGCTGATTTATATTATAGATAACCGTTATTGTGGTAAAGAGTATTGGGAGCATAAAGGAATTGATTTTTCGGCTTGCTATCAGGAAATAAGAGATTACGTATTACATGAGGAAAAAATTTACATATCTGATTATTGCAAAGCAATACACAGGGCTTTTGACAGGGGGATTGTTGACAATCATTTTGCGTTTGCCTCGCCATTGACTGGACGTTTGGGGTATCATAAGCAATATTACGCCTATTTTGCCGACTTGCTAATTGAAAAGAGCGAAAATAAATTTTGTGTAATAAAGAGCGGTTGCCCCATATTCAGCGAAATTGATTTCCCCGATTACGGAGGGAAAAGACTGCAAACGGCAATGGATTATGTCGGACTGTCGGACATATGAGCATGAGAAAGCAATGTACAGGGGAACATTATATATGTTGGTTAATAGTGACACGGCGTCTTCTGGCGAATCGGCGGTTCTGTATGCAAGAAGCGTAAAAAATCTGGTTCTGATTGGAGAAAATACTATGGGCTGCAATACATTTGGAAATGTTGCAAGCTATGTGCTTGACAACTCAGGAATTGTGTGCCGTGTACCGAATGTGATCAATCTTTGCAAAAATCCGGAGGATTGTCAGGAGGGAAAGGGATTTGAGCCTGACTTCTGGGTGGATTCAACAGATGTGGAGGGAGAAGTCATTGCGTGGCTTCATGAATCAATCTGAGGCTGCGTTACGCGCAGCTTCAAGTATTATCCGGAGGAACTTTTAATGTTTGAGTTATCTAAATTTAATGAATATAGGGAAGACAATCGCCGTGAGGTAAAGAAAGCCAGAAAAGGCTTGCCGGATTCTTTGTGGAGTACCTATTCGGCATTCGCAAATTGCTATGGTGGTGTGATTATTCTTGGAGTGGAAGAAAATGCGGATGGAAGCTGGAGTACAACAGGATTGCAGGGAGAAGGAAAGCTGCAAAAAGACTTTTGGAATAATATCAATAATCCTCAGAAAGTGAGTCACAATCTTTTGACAGAGCAGGATGTTCGAACATATCAGTTGGGTGAGGATACTATGGACATGAAAGTACTTGATAATATGCAATTAGATGTGCTTAACATGGAGACCGTACATGCGTATCGAAACAGACATATGGCGTATCGGAGTGAGCATGTCTGGGAGCAGCTGAAGGATGCAGATTATCTGGAAAGGATTGGCGCGGCCAAATTGGATCGCACAGATGGCAATCTTCATCCAACTGCGGCTGGGCTATTGATGTTTGGCGATGAATATAAGATTTTATATGAGTATCCAGAATATTTTCTTGATTTCAGAGAGTTGTTGGATCCGGAAATTCGCTGGACTGACCGCCTGCAGTCCAGTTCGGGAGATTGGACTGGAAATTTGTTTGATTTCTTTTTTCGTGTATATGGAAAATTGGTGAAGGACATCAAAATACCTTTCAGGCTGGATGGAGTGGTCAGAGTAGATGACACGCATGTTCATAAGGCAATTAGAGAGGCACTTGCAAATTGTATTGTAAATACGGACTTTTATTTGCCGAGAGGTATTGTCATTAAGAAAGACTAGGACAGTATTGTTCTGGAAAATCCGGGCGGAATACGCACCGGAAAAAAACAAATGCTGAAAGGAGGGATTTCTGACCCAAGAAACAAGGCATTGATGAAAATGTTTAATATGATTGGTATCGGTGAACGTGCGGGAAGTGGTGTGCCGGATATTTATTCTGTTTGGGAAAGTCAGGGGTGGGTTGAGCCGCAAGTGATAGAAGAATATTCTCCTGACAGGACAATTCTGAAGTTATCATTTATTGCCACAGGAGCAATGGATGTGACGGAAAAAAGTGACAGAAAAAAGTGACAGAAAAAAAGTGACAGAAAAAACACAGATGCAGAAGAAGATTATTTTAAGTAAAATGCAGCCGAATATAAAATATAAGGTAGAGGAAGTGGCTGTTTGGCTGGAAGTTGGAAGAACAAGAACTAGAAATTTGTTAAAGTTATTGGTGGATGATGGTAAGATTGTTGAGACGGGGACAACAAAAATGAAGAGATACCAAATTGTAGGTTCGGGCTCTGCTTAAGGAGCGTAAGGCGTAAAAGAGAGGATGCCAGAAAGACATTTTTGATGGAAAAGAAAATTCAGCGTAAGGAGTTTGTGGGAAAATGCCGTCAGTGAGCATTATTGTTCCGGTATGTAATGCGGAAAAAACGATTGGGAGATGTGTGGAGAGCATACTGAACCAGACATATAAGGATTTTGAACTGCTGCTATTGGATGATGGCAGTACGGATGGTTCCGGCAGGATCTGTGATGAGTATGCGGAAAGGGATACGCGTGTCAGGGTATGCCATAAAGAGAATTCGGGAGTTTCCGATACCCGGAATCAGGGGATTACTATGGCAGAGGGGGAGTATCTGCAATTTGTGGACAGCGACGACTGGATCATTCCGGAAGCCACGGGATTCTTTCTCCGTGCAGCCACAGAGCATGGGTGCGATATGGTGATTGGGGATTTTTACAGAGTGATTGGAGAGCGTGTGGCACAAAAGGGCACGATTGAAAAGGACGGCATTTTGGACAGGAAGGACTATGCCGCTAATATGATGCGGAAGCCGGCGGATTTTTATTATGGGGTTCTTTGGAATAAATTTTATAAAAGTTCCATTATAAAAGAGCATCAGATCAAGATGGATATTGCCGTCAGCTGGTGTGAGGATTTTATATTTAATATGGAATATGTCCGGCATATCGATACGGTCTACGTGCTGAAGGTTCCAATGTATTATTATGTAAAAACAAAGGATTCCTTGGTTTCCCAGGGGCTCAGCATGAAAAAGACGATTCAGATGAAGCGTATGGTCTTTGCATTTTACAACCATTTTTACAAGGATGTTCTGGGCGAGGAGGATTATGAGAGAAGGAGAGGGCAGGTATACCGTTTTCTGCTGGACGCGGCCAGTGACGGAAGTGTATCGCCTTTAGATTTACATGGAAATTATAAGCTTGGCAGCGAGAGAACGAAGGTAAGCGAAGGGATCCAGGAGGGCGAAGGGATTTTCTTTGACCTTTACAGGGAAAGAAAGCTGCTTGAAAAACTGTTTGACGTAGTGGCGCTGCGAAATGATCTGACGACGGTTGATATAAAGATATTGTATTATTTAAACGGCCCTCATGAAAACTGTACACGGAAGGAAATGTCGGATATTCTGGATATTCCCGTAAGGAAAATAAATGCCTCTGTCCAGAAACTGCTGGCAAAAGAAATGATTGCAGCGCCGGAGGAGGAACAGGGCAGGGGCAAGGCCAAAAGCGGGACTAAGGGAAAACAGGGAGAGAGGCGAAAGGCCAGGGTAAATGAATACACGATCACACAGGAGGCCGAAAATATCCTGTCGGAGACATTGTTCGGCCTGTATGACCTGGAGCAGATTCAGTACGAGGGTTTTTCCCAGAAAGAGATTGAGTTGTATGAAATGTTAAATGAGAAGCGGAAGAAAAATATTAAAACGGCTCTCAGGACGTGATTGGGAATGAAGCAGGGGAAAACTGTCGTTTTTCCCTTAAGCGCCCGACATTTCAGGTTCTGTCCGCAAGATTTCTTGTCTCAGTGGGGGACTGCCCATTCACAGACCGGTACACCTTGCTGAAATAAGCGAAGGAATCGTAGCCGCACCGCCTTGCCACCTCCCCGATGGGCAGTGAGGTGGTCTGAAGGAGTTTTTTGGCATAGGTCATTTTTTTGATAGTGATCAGCTCCTTGCTGGATATTCCGGCACTTTCCCTTATGATGTGGCTGACATAATCGGGCGAGATATGGATAAAGTCAGCGATCTGGGAGCGGCTTACAGGCTCTTCGATATGGGCGTCAATATAATTGAGGATCTGGGTATAATACCGGCGCGCGGAGAGGCCGGGCTGTTTTTTCTGCGGCGGGAGATATTGGTACTGACGGATGAGGGAGGGGATCGAGGCGGCTTTCAGCTTATCATCCTGCAGCATACAAGGCAGCAGGGATTTGAGCGTACAAAAGTCCGCCCTGCTGTACAGGATGCTGATGGAGCAGGCATATTCCTTCAAAACATCATCCTGAAGAAGAGAGAAATAGTCGTGGATATTATTTTCCTCATGGTCAAGAACCAGGACAGTGACAAAGATGGCGTCGCTCAGGGAATAGAGTAAGGGCTTTCCGTTGATGTAGGCCATTGTTTTTTGTACCGCTTTCTTATACTGGCTGAGAAAATCATAACGGTCCATGGGGATGGCATGCCATTTATCCACCCGGGTAATAAACAGAAACAGAGGACTGTCTTCGGTGCATGGGACATCCAGCGCGTTGATCCGTTCGACTTTTTTGCGGAGCTCTTCCCGGAAATCCGGGGAGGAGGGATCGGGCCACTTTTCAAAGAATCTCTGGGCGGCAAAGGCCTGCTCCTTTACGGAAAAAGAAAATTCATTCAACACACTGCGCACATTTTTTTCGGATTCTATCTGGGCGATTGCTCTTTGGACCGCTTTTAGGACATCCTCCTCACGGGCAGGCTGCAGGATATAATCGGTCACTTTGAGTGAGATGGCCTGTTTGGCATATATGAAGTTAGCATGGGAGGAAATGAGGATACAGGCGGTATTCTTTCCGGTTTGGCGAACCCATTCTACAAGCGAGAGACCGCTCTCTATAGGCATCTGAATATCCGTGAGAAGAATATCCACGTGATTCTTCTGCATGACGTCCTTTGCAAGGAGCGCAGAGGAAGCAGTATAAACGTTTGCGATACCAATGGCGTTCCAGTCGATGGAAAGCGCAAGAGAAGATACTACATTTGGCTGATCATCAACGATTAACAGGTTCATTGGGAATTCCTTTCTGCCATGCGTTCATATGGCTGGGTGATTTCAATAACGGCCCAGGAGCCTTCATTATAAGCCCGCAGGGATGCTTTCTCTCCATATATGAGCCATAACCTGTAGCTTATATTTGTGATGCCGATCTTGTTTTTCCGGTAGACCATCTCTGACGGGTCTACCTTTTTAATTTCATCCAGATACTCCTCCGGAAAACCTCCGCCGTTATCCTTGACGATAATTTTCAGCACGGCAGCGTCCCCGGAACCGTTTATGATCTCGGTTGTGATACTGATGTGCAGGGAAGAAATGTTCCGGGTGTGCTTGATACTGTTTTCCACGAAAGAAAGGATGGACATGGGAAGGCATTGGGCATTAATGCTGTTTCCGTCGATGTCAAATAGAAGCTTTATTTCATAGGAGAGCATGGAACACAGGTTTACATAACTTTGAACGGAGTTCAGCTCACTTTTCAGCGATACAAAGTTCCTCGTGTCACTGAAGTTGTAGGAAAGATAATCTGAGAGGTAGAAGGAAAGGGTCTTGGCTTCCTCATATTTATGGAGATTGATCAAGGAAATCAAATTTTTCAGGCAGTTCAGCAGAAAGTGAGGGCGGATCTGCAGTTGGAGGAACTGCAGCTTCGCCTGGAGTGCGTCTATTCTGGAATCAAATTCTGCCGTGCGGAAAAACTGAACCCGATCCAGCATGGTATTAATATCCAGCGCCAGCTTGTTTATATCGGAAAGAAAATATCTGTCGTCGAGCCTGTGGTCCAAGTCACCGGAGGAGATCTGTTCCATATCCTTTGACAGACCGTTCATAGGCTGTATGAGGAGTTTATAGATGGTCAGGAACGCAAAGGGTATAAACAAAAAGACAATAACGATTATAACAGTCATGATCCGGCGGGAACTGCGGTAGATGGGATCAAACCGGGTTTCCTGAGTGAGATAGAGATCCAGAGAGCCTATCCGTGCCGTAAGATTTGACTGCACGTCCACGGGATGGTCTGTAAGGGTGAAGGTGAGCTCCAGATCATGATACAGGGCGGAGCTGTCATACCCCTCCAGCTTTTTGTTTTTCTGCGGATCAATCATGACCAGAACCGTGCCGTAGCGTCTTGTGGCCAGGTAAGTGATATAACAATGGTTGTTCAGCGTATAAGTGGAAAAGCCATAATTTGTATCTTCGCTGGAAAGGAGCTGCGCGGTGATTTCAGGAAGCTTTGATTCCAGGAAAGAATGGCTGTAGGAGCGTATATAGTTGCGATGGATGCCGCTTGCGGAATTATATAATGAAAAAGCCACCACCTCGGAGCTGGCAAATAAGCTGTTCCCCTGCTTGTCGCCGATCTGGTCAGCCAGCCTTGAAACCCTTCGGGGATCCTTTTTATTGGAAAAGTAAAGGAATCCCACCGACTGGGAACAGGATATCACCTTGCTCTCGATGCTTTTCAGGTTGGTGTCTATGGAGGAGCTTATTTCATCAAGCAGCATAGTTGAGATCTGTTTCTGATAGGCTTTATCCTGGCGCAGGGAATAGGTGAACAGGAAGAACAGAACCGAATAAACAAAAATGCATATGACAGCCGAAAGAAAAAGAAACAGGTGTTTGGGTTTGGAATCTTGTATACTCATATCTTCCTCGATTGATAGTTCTTATCATAAGCAGTACTGTATCTTTCAGTATACTTGATTACATGAAAAGTGACAAGAAAAACGTAATGGAAACCTTTCTGGAAACAATTACCGGAGCAGCCCGGATGGGCCGGACTGCTCCGGCAGGGATTGATCAGCTCTCTACGGGCAGAGATAACGCGGAGGGCGATGCCGCCCCGAAGAAGATTTGCTGGGTGGCTCTGCTACACTGGGCGGCGCTGCCGGAGGGTTGACCGGAATTGGTATTTCGGTTGACCGCAGGGTAGAAGCTGCTCATAATTTCCAGCCCGATTCTGTGCCCCTTTTCAAAATAAGCGCTGATAAAGCCCAGACTGATTTCGAGACGGAGTTTTTCGCCCGGTGTCAGCAGCTTTGGCTCAAAACCTTTGTCTGAAAATCTGGTACGGCACATTCCCCAGGTATAGCCCAGGACTCTGCCCTGTGGCCATACGTCGGTCAGGCGGCAGATAAAATCCGTGTCCACAGCGGTAGTGGATACATAAAGGGTCAGCTTTACCTCCCCCGTTACGGGGATTCCTTCTTCCAAAGGCGCGGAGGTGAAAGAAAGGATGTCTTCCCTTACCTCCAGCTCACCCAGATCAGCAGTCAGTTGACGTCCCTGGCTGTCCTTAAAGTCGGAGCGCACAGGAGTTTGGGGATCGTAGACATACTGGCAGACGCCGTCCGTTGGCGGGATGGGGGTGGTCAGGGAGCCTTTGCCCTTCTGGCCGCCGCCATCCAGATACCAGGTTCTGCAGGCTGTGTTTTCAGGGGGAAATGCAGAAGCCCTCTTCCAGGTATTGCTTCCCAGCATAAAGTATAAAACCGCAGGCTCATTTTCCTGGTCATTTTTTTCCTGCTTCAGCCAGCGGTCCATCCAGCGGACCATCATTTTATCCATCTCCATGGCTTTCCCGCTTGCCTGGGGGCCGAAGTACAAATCGTCGATCCCATCCGTCAATGCGCCGCCATGGAACCAGGGGCCGATGACCAGCTTCTGTTTATCTCCCACCTCAGAATTGGATTTTGCTTCCAGGTATTGCCCTATGGTTCCGTCTTTTGCCATATCGAACCATCCTGTGAGATGAAGCATGGGCGTAGCCATTTGTCCGATTTTCACAGGATGATGCCCTCTGTCCCAGAACTCCTTTTTTTCTGCCCCTTCCACCAGCTCTATGTAATCCTTAAGCAGGGGGACTCCTTCTACATGGGCGGCCTTTGTATCCTTAAGGGGGAGTGGGAAGAGCAGCTCGTCAAGATGTTCCATGTTATCCGTCAATGCGCTTCTGACCTGCTCCCGCCGTGCTTCGTCCATGTCCAGAAAGTCCAGCCTGGCCAGGGCCTGGCCGTAGAGCCAGTACATGTGCAGCCCCCCGATGGCCTTGTACTCATTTACCGAGAAGGGTAACAGGGATGCATTCATATAGGGACAGATTGCCTTTAAGTGGGGAGGACGGCCTTCGGCTGCGGCATATTGGGTCCATCCGAAATAGGACAGGCCATACATTCCCACGTTTTTGTCGCACCAGGGCTGGGCAGCGGCCCATTCTACCGTGTCATACCCGTCCTCCACCTCGCTCTCGCCGGTGGAACGCAGGATACCTTCCGATCTGCAGCAGCCTCTCACGTCCTGGATCAGAAGGCAGTATCCCTCTTTCATCCAGAGCTCCGGATTGGAATAAAGCCATTCCTGGTCAAATTTATCTTTATTGTAGGGGGTGCGCATAATCACCGCAGGGAAGACGCCCTCTGCGGCGGGCATATACAGATCCGCATACAGGATGACCCCATCCCGCATGGGGACGGCTATATTTTTTCTAATGTGATATTCCATTTATATCTCCTCTTTGATTTCTTTTCGTAGCTGTGGGCCAAAGTTTCAAACAACTTCCTCCTGGGTTATGCCTGGGGGAACATCCATTCCAAAACTTTTGGGAAAAAGTCATTCCAGGCATCCCTGTCATGTCCGAAATCATTTTCCCAAAAGCGGAAGGGAATCCCTTTTTCTTTCAAATGATCGCAGAACTGCCGGTTTTCATTGTAGGAAAAATCCTTCTTTCCGCAGCAGAGCAGCACCTGGTCTTCCTTGATCTTGCCCGCCGCCCGGCAGGCCAGGCCGAGACAGTCGTTTTTTCCTCCGCATACCGCCTCTTTGTCTGTGCCGAAGTCCTGCTCCAGAAGCCTGTCCATGAAGCCTTCTGTTTGGCCCTGGGCATATTTCTGGGCTAACCAGACGCCGCCTCCCAGGGAAGCTGCTTTCCGGTATTTCTCCGGATGGGTCATCAGCATTTTCATACTGCCGTGGCCTCCCATGGATATTCCGCACAGATACTGATCCGAAGGGTGGGCAGATATGGGGAAATTTTTTTGTACGAATGCGGGCAGCGTGGCGGTATGGTAGGTGAACCAGCCGGGGCCGAAGGGCATATCACTGAAGCTGGAATTCTGCGCCTCGCCGGAGACAAAAGCCGCTCCGTATCTGTTGCTGTAGTACGGTAAGTCGAACATGGAAGCAAAATCCTCACAGCTCCCGCCGCCCCCGTGAAGAAGCCAGACCACAGGGTAAGCCCTCTTGCCGCTGTCGGGAATGGTTAACAGGATTTCCGTGTTGATTCCAAGCTGTGCAGGCCTCAGTTCACAATGGATTTTTGCCATGATCCGTCCCTCCTTTCATAAAAAATGTAAACATGTCTGTTATGTAGGGATCCCAGCAACCAAAGCTGTGGGCGCCCTCCACCTCATGGAACTCAGGCTCTGCCCCTGCCTGCCTCAAAAGTCTGAAAGCGGCTTTGTTCTGTTCAAAGCCGAAATCATCCTTTCCGCACAAAAGATACATCCGCGGATTCTTTTTCCCTTCCCGGATATTCTGGGCAGTCATATAAAAAATGTCATTATCCGTGCGGACAAGCCGCTCCAGGTTTCCGAAGGAATTGATAAAGTCCGGCCCGCCGGGCTGTGTCCCCTCCAGATATTTACGGAAGATATCTTCCATATAGATGGCGCCGGCGAAAGCGCCTACCGCTTCAAACTGCTCAGGTCTGTTCACTGCCCAGCGAAATGCCGCGAAGCCTCCCATGGAGGCGCCTGCTGCATAAGTGTCCTCCCGCCTGTGGGAAAGAGCGGGAAACAGGCTCCTGATCTTCCCCATTACCTCATCCTGGAGAAAGTCGGCGTAGGCACCCCCATGGGCCATATTCATCCCAAAGCTGTTATAGACGGAGAGCAGGACCAGGGCTATCCCCATTTCCTGTGCATATCGCGCTGCGCAGGAATCATAGAGCCACTCCCGGTAATCGCCGTTTCCGCCGTGCAGGGCCCACACGGTTTTGAGTCCCGTATCGGGGATTTCCGCCTCTTCCGGCAGAATGACTGCTGCGGGAACCATCATGTGCAGTGTGTCAGAAAAAAATCTTACCTTTGCGACAGCCATTTTCAGTATCTCCTTTCTCTGTTATTCGCAGACGAAACATCTGTTTTTAAACTCATTATAGTACCCTTGTCAAGAATAACCTTTCCCGTTTTTTAAATAACTTTTCTGCTTTTTTATAATTTGCACTTTTTCTGTCCGTTTTTTATATTTTGTGTCTGCTATTTGATAGAATACCGTCTTTTGAAGAGATATGATTAGAGACATAAGAGATCAGGAGGTGGGGCAGAGTGAAAGAAAAAAAGAAGGATCATAGGGATAAGGGCAGAAAAAAGGGGCAGGAAAAGGAACTGGGCTATATAACCGGCGGCCTGCGTGCATTGCCGCACAATCTTGCCGTGGACATCAGGCGCAATAAAGTGCTCTATGTGATTCTTGTAATCATACTGGCTTATTTTGCCGTTTTCAACTACGCTCCTATGGTGGGCCTTTTGATGGCTTTCCAGAAATATCAGCCGGTAAAGGGCCTGTTTGGGAGCAAATGGATCGGGCTTACTAATTTTGAACAGTTCTTCTCAGGCCCCTTTTTCCTGCGGCTTCTTCGGAATACGGTGGTGATCGGGCTTCTGGATCTGGCAGTAAACTTCACGGCTCCTATCCTGTTTGCGCTCCTTTTAAATGAGATCAGGCAGAAGCACTTCAAGAAGACGGTGCAGACGATCAGCTATATGCCTTACTTTATCTCCAGCGTGGTGGCAGCCAGCCTGATTATCACTTTTACAAAATCCGGAGGCATTATCTCCAACATGCTTGTTCCCTTTACCGGGGGTGAGAGTGAGAACCTTCTGAATGGGACGAAGTATTTCCGGGCGGTATATATCCTCTCCGGTACATGGCAGGGGCTGGGGTATGGCTCGATTATCTATCTTTCGGCGCTGAGCAGCGTGGATCAGGAGCTCTACGATGCCGCCAGGGTGGACGGGGCGGGATACTGGAAACAGTGTCTGCATGTCACCATTCCGGGCATTTCCTCCATGATCATTATGATGTTCATCATGAGAATGGGAAATGTGTTTTCCGTGGGAGCGGACAAGATACTCCTTTTGTATAATGCGTCCAACTATGAAGTATCGGATGTGATCAATACTTACGTTTACCGGCTGGGACTCCAGGATAAGAATTACGGAATGTCCACCGCGGTTGGCCTTTTTAATTCGATCATAGGAACGGTTCTTCTGTTTACATCAAATTATGTATTGAAAAAGACGACAGACACTTCAATGTTCTGAGAGGAGGTACGAATATGAAAAAGAAGATCAGCCCGGCAAGACTTGTATTTCTGATCTTTGACGTGCTCATAATGCTTTTCGTGGCCTTCATGTGCTTTGTCCCCGTATGGCATCTGATCATGTCGTCCATGAGCGATCCCACGGCGCTGAACGCACACAGAGGGTTTTTGTTTCTTCCGGCAAAGAATATTGATCTGACAGCCTATAAGATCATCATGAAATATAAAAAGCTGTGGAGCGCATATAGAAATACGATTCTGTATATTCTGTCCACATGTGGGCTTACGGCGGTTCTGACGACCCTGTCAGGCTACATCTTTTCCAGGAAGCGGTTTTATTTCAGGAATGCATTTATGATGCTGATCTCATTCACCATGCTCTTTAACGGGGGGATGATTCCCACCTATATGGTGATCAGGAGAGTGGGGCTTCTGGATTCTCCCCTTTCCATGGTGATTCCCGGCGCGCTTACGGTGTTCAATATCATTATCATGCGTACGTCTATGGAGAATGTCCCTTCGGAGCTGGAGGATGCGGCGAGGATAGACGGGGCATCGGATCTTAAGGTGCTGTTCGTCGTCATCCTGCCCCTGTGCAAGGCCACATTCACTGTGATTATGCTGTTCACCGCGGTATACAAATGGAACGACTATTTTTCGGGGCTGTTGTATCTGCCTACAAAGAGTGAATACTATCCTCTTCAGATGGTGCTCCGCCAGATATTGATTACGGCAAAAATAGACTTGACCAGTACGTCAAATGATGTGCAGAACGCAGCCTCTCTTTATGCAAAGGAAATAGAGTATGCGTGTATAGTGGTTTCAACTCTGCCGATCCTGTGCCTGTACCCCTTCGTGCAGAAATACTTTGTCACGGGTATGACATTGGGAGCGGTAAAGAGTTAATAAAGATAAAGGAGGATATGAGATGAAGTTGTGGAAAAAAGGTATGGGGCTGATGCTGTCGGCGATTCTGGCAGGATCAATGCTGGCCGGCTGTGGGGAAAAGGCTGCCGGCACAGACGGCGCAGACAAGGATACGAATACGGCGCCGGTCGAGGAAGAGACCCAGGAACAGACGCAGGCACAGCCCGAGGAGGAAGGGAAAGAAAATGTGGGGGGCCTTGAGCTGCCTTTGTGTGAGGAAAAGCAGGAGCTGAGCGTACTGGTGGTTTGGGATAACAGCCTGCTGGATGACCCCAACGAGATCAAAGGCATCCAGAAGATGGAAGAGAGAACCAATGTCCACATCAACTGGATTACCTACGACCAGACTGAAATGCTGGAGATGTTCAACCTGACCCTGTCAACAGGGGATTTCCCGGATATTCTGTGTCCGGGCGGCACAAACAATTATCCTGGCGGATATATACAGGGCATTGATGACGGCGTACTGGTGGATATGAAAGACTATCTTCAGTTTATGCCCAATTATACCTCACTGCTGGATTCCAGTGAAAAAGCAACGGAGCAGGCAATGTATGACGACGGTGAATTCCATGCAGTGAGGATCTTACAGGGCACAGATACAAAAGTTGAGGGCGGCGGAAGCGCTTACGGCATGACATACCGCTCGGATATTCTGGAAAAGATGGGGGAAGAGCTTCCGGAAACAGTGGATGAGTGGCACGACCTTCTGGTTAAGTGCCGCGATAACGGGATGGCGGCTCCCATGACATTGGAGACGGACGGCGGTACCGCCCTGTCCCTGGCCTGGGGGGTGAACACGGACTGGTCTTCCAACTACTGGCAGTATGACTACAATACGGACAAGGTAGGGTTCGGGCCTCTTCAGGATGGTTTTGAGGAGTGGCTTGGTACTATGGCCGAATGGTATCAGGAAGGGCTCATTGACAAAAACTTTACCAATGGCTGTATTCCCATCATCACAGGAGACTACTCCAATATCGAAAACGACCAGACCATGTTGTTTGACTGTATGTTTGGATTTCAGAACGGCACCTTTTTAAATGAGAATGGATTTATAACCAATGAAGAGTGCTATCTGCAGGCGATCGACGGCGTAGTCCTTAAGGCCGGGGATGAGGTCATGAAATGCAGTGACTCGAGCTGTGTAGGGAACGAGATATTTGTAACCACCAATTGTGAGGATCCGGAGCTGGCTGCCAAGTGGCTGGATTATCTCTATTCCCAGGAGGGCATGTTCCTGATGCACTACGGGATTGAGGGGGAATCCTACACATTGGACGAGAATAAGGAGCCAGTGTATACGGATGCGATTCTCCATCCTTCAGGGGATCTGTCCCCGAACCAGGAGCTGTCCTTATATGCAATGAAAGCGTATATGGGCTACAATAACGGGGAAGCAGGAGACCGTCTGTCCATAGCCACATCCCCTAACGGCGTTTCCGCCCAGGTGGAGTCCATAGAGATATGGAAGTCTCCCGAGAAGACGGTCAGTATGCCGGTGGGCATATCCTTAAGCACGGAAGAGGATAATACTATAAACACGTATCTGACGGATATTATCACCTATTGTCAGGAGTATATGGTTAAGACCATCATTGGTGAAGATACGGTTTCCTATGAGGAATTTGTGAAGGGTCTGGATTCCTATGGTATCCAGGAGTGTATCGACGCCTATCAGTCTGCATGCGACAGATTCTACAGCAGATAAAGTCAGGCGGCCCAAATTTGAACGCAGATGCGAAACTGCCTGTGCGCATTTCGCATCGCGTTGCCGCAAAAATGCGGCATGGAGGTTTAAATGAGTTTGATGAGATTTAATTACAGGAGCAGCGTCCTGGGAAAATATGTGGATATATCTATCGTCCTGCCCACAGACCGCTATGATTTCTATGACCTGGAGAAAGAAAAGTATGGGCTCCACGGTGAAGCCCCCGGCCATCAGGGGAAAAGGAATGTGTACCATCCCGGCATGAAATTTCAGACGGTCTATTTAATCCATGGGGGCGGGGATGATGATTCCCTGACCTACCGTTATACCAATGCGGAGCGGTATGCACAGGAAAATAATGTGATGCTGGTGACACCGGATATTGCCAACAGCTTTGGAGTGGATGCGGATTACGGAATAAAGTATCAGACCTTTTTGGCGAAGGAGCTGCCGGTGGTGATCCAGAGCCTTTTTCCCTCCTCCCCCAAGCGGGAGGACAACTTTATCATGGGGTATGCTATGGGTGGAAACGTGGCTCTGGGAACGGCCATCATGCACCCTGAGCTCTTCTGCGCCTGTGTGGATATGTCGGGCGGGATCGGTATGACCCTGGACAATGAGGTGATGAAGGAGGAACTGTCCGGAAGCCATTTTAGGAACTTTATGCCGATTTACAATTCTTCTTTCGGGGAGGCGGATGGGTATGAGGGTTCTGCCCATGATCTCTACGCCATAGCCAAGAGGAAGAAGGAATCGAAAGAGCCTCTTTCCAGGTTTTATGTCTGCTGTGGCAGCGAGGAGTTTATCCGGTACCGGGTGGAGAAGGATGTGGACAAACTGAGGGAGCTTGGATATGAGGTGGACTATATTCTGGCCGAAGGCTATACCCATGATTTTAAAATGTGGGACGACTATATCAGGATCATGCTGGATGAGACTCTGCCGCTGAAGCGGTTTGGGAAAGAAGAGGACAAGGTTTGAAAGCCGCCTGGCGGCAGCAGGGAGGTTAGAGTGAAATCAAAGATTTCACCATCCTGATTTGTATGCCCGCCAAGGCGGGCTGATGGGAGTTAGTGTGAAAAATAAATTTTTCACACGCAAATTTGTGCCTGCGGCTCAAAGTTTGCAGGTTATGGAAAGGACATGGTTATTAAGATGCGGTTTAACACAGGGATTATGGATGTTCATGTACATGCCCATGGTGGCTGTACGGTTGACGGTTTTCTTAGAAATGCGGTGAGCCATTTAAGCGCCTCCGGGCTTGATGCGGAAAACCTGTTGTGTGTGAAGCATGGGCGCAGCGCCTGTGTGACGGAGCCCAATGCGCTTCTTGCCAAGGCGCTCTATCCGGGCAGGTTCAATGTGCTGGGAAACCCTACTTTTGGAATTGGGGAATTTGGCACGGACAGGGAGGGGATGGCGGCCCAGGTGCAGGATATGATTGACGGAGGGATTGACGGTGTGAAGATGGCGGATGTGAACGGCGAAGGCCGCCCTCTGGATCATCCCGATTTTGACCCGATATTCGATGTGTTGGAGAAGAATGACGCCCCGATGATTTACCATGTGGGCGGTTTTGCCCTATCCCCCGGCAGGCAGGCTTTTGTGAAAAATCATTATCAGGTGGAAAATCCGCCGTTCCTCACCTATCAGGGGCCTGCGGACGACGACCGGGAAGAGAGCTTTAATCAGAGGATACAGGACGCCAACGCCGTGAAATTTGACCAGATGGAAAGGGTGCTGGAACGTCATCCAAAGCTAAGGCTGATTTTGCCCCATACCTATTTCCATGCCGACGACTTAGACGGCCTGGCCGCTTTTTTGAAAAGACATCCTAATGTCTGTGTGGATCTGACGCCATGTGATCAGATTTATTATTACCTTTCACAGAATCCGAAGAGGAGCAGGGAGTTTCTGTGCGATCACAGCAAGAGGATTCTGTTCGGCACGGATAATACCATAGAGCTTGACCCGCTGGCCACGATCATATTGATCAGATCCTTTTTGGAAACCGATGAAAAGTTCTTCAGCGTAAGTTGGGGCTTTTATGTTCATGGGATTGGGCTCCCCGGTGATGTATTGCAGGATATCTATAAGAATAATTATGGGAGACTTTTTGGCAGAGAAGAGGTCAATACAAAGAAGGCGGCCGAGTATTGCGATAAGGTATATGACATCATCAGAAAACTGGAAGAGATGCCCCAGGAAAACCAAATGGAAGCCGCCGAGTGCGGGAAAAGACTGCGGGAAATGAAATAGGGGAACCAAACTACTTATTGGAGGCAGTACCGCAAGCACAGCTTGCGGTATGCAGGGGGAGAGGAATGAGAGAAAAGAGAGAACGTTTGTGGACAAAGCAGTTTTGGATGCTCCTTGTGATCACCCTGCTGAGCGGCGGGGCCGGACAGATGACCGTGCCGCTGGTGGCAAAATATGCCCTTGATCTGGGGGCGGATTTAACCCTTGCATCTACGGCCGCGGGATTGATGTCCATGGTTTCCCTTTTTGTATGTCCCTTTGCGGGAAGTATTGCTGACCGTGTCAGCAGGAAATGGATCCTGATATTTGCAAACCTGGGGTATGCCATTTGTCTTTTTGGACATGCGTTCTGTGCATCCGTCACGGCGCTCATAGTGATGCGGCTTCTGACCGGCGTTTTCTTCTCCGTGATCAGTGTTACCAATGTTGCTTTTTCGGCCAACTTTATCAGGAAAGAACGTATGGGAGAGGGGCTGGGTTATGTAGCGCTGGCGTCCATAGTCGCGCAGGCATACGGCCCTATGGCCGGATTGGGGCTGCTGGATGCGGGGGGCTTTGGCGCATCCTTTGTGGGGGCTGGGCTGGCGTGTATTGTATGTGTATTTGTGATCTTTTTGATGCCATCTCAGGAAGAGCCCAAAATAAAAAAAGAACGGAAAAAAGTGTCGGTAAAGGATTTGTATGCTGTTGAATTTACGGCATTTATGCTGATGGCTATGCTTTTCAGCTCCGGGAATGGCCTGGTGAGTACTTATCTGAAGCTGATTGCCGAGGAGCGTGCCATAGCGAATATTTCCCTGTTCTTTACGGTCTATTCCCTGTTTATGATTTTCTTAAGACCCTTTACGGGAAAGATTGTTGATCAGAGGGGCGTGTTTGTCATTCTGATTCCTTCGTTTCTTTTTGCGGCAGCAGGGATGATATTCGTCGGGCTTGGGACATCCCTGGGGATGATGCTGGCAGCAGGGGCTTTCAAGGCGCTGGGGCAGGGCTCGGGCACGCCGTCCCTTCAGGCCCATTGCGTAAAAACATTTGATAAGGAGCGGGCGGGAGTGGCAACCAGTACCATCATGATCGGCCAGAATGTGGGAAATGCACTTGCTCCCATTATCGGAAGCTTCTTTGTGGGTTCAGTGGGCTATAGGGGGATGTTCTGCGGTGCAGGCGCTATTATCCTGCTGCTGGGGTTTGTGCTGGTTCTGGTGCAGTATAGAACGGAAAAGAGGAAACTCCGTTGATTTCCGAAAGAAAAACAGATATACTGGAATCCAGGGATGTAGAAGAGAGGCAGACTTAAATCAGCGGCAAAAAGGAGCATTTTGAAGTATGGGAAATTATCTGAACTGCGAAAATGCAGGATTTACGGACTTGCGGTGAACGGAAGCAGACATAAAGAGGTAAGGAGCAAACGTCCTTACCTCTTTTGATAATTTTGAGAAAAATCGTTGTTACCCCTTTAACAAAGTTGTTTCGCCGCTTCCTCCCCTGACGCAAAGGGCCCGGGAATCGTAGCCGTACCCCGGTGGGAACCCAGATAATCCTCATTGAACAGAATCGCAGTGCCGTCCGGATTCTCAAATCTCTGCTCCGGCTCAAACGCATAGCCCAGAATATCACTGTTTATTATTCCGTCCCGGAAATCGCCCAACAGCTCATAGACGTTGGTTTTCAGGAAAAGCTTATTATCCTCTTCCACAAGTTCCACCTTCACATGATTTTCCGTGTCGATCAGATTGGACTGTTCCTTTTTCCATGCCCTGGCGCCGTTAAAGTAAGCGTTGCCCCTTACCCAGACAGGCAGATGTGAGAAATGGTAGGATGCCAGCTTCCTCATATCCGCCTGCTGATCCATATCAAAGTTTGCAATCCATTCCTCATAGGTGGGATACTCGTCAAACACCTCCGTGCCCACTACCTGGTTGTCCGCCATTTTGAATCCCATGTCTTCTTTCTCCTCTGACCTTTCCACAGGCCAGTTCTGGATAAAGATGTTATTGTAAAAACGGTTATCTCCATGGAGGATCGTCATAAAGCCCGCAACCTCGGTGCGGTGCCTGATATGGTACGGCGTATAGCGAGGCTGGTTGACGCCGTTCACGATATTGTCGGTACCGCCGCCTACCGCAGTAAATGCTCCCAGAATCAGATTATGTACGCAGGCTATGCCTTCTGTGGCAATGCGCAGAGCCGCTTTGGAGAGCATAATATTATTGTCGATCAGCGTTGGGCCATGGCTGACTTCTACGAACACATCCTGACTCATCATGGCACCGGCAGCCATGGGAACGCCCTCGGGGGCATAGTTGTCATGGAGAAGGTTCTGGGAGATACGTGTCCCCTGGGCCTGCCAGTCGCACCAGATACCCATGGTGGAGTGATGGATATGATTGCGGCGCATCACAACGTCGATGGCGGCATGAAGCTTGATTCCGGAGATTTCCGCACCGCCAAGCTGCTGCATATTGTTGATGTTATGGATATGGTTGTCCTCGATCAGACTGAATACACAGCCCATGCGGCCCACGATGCCGGTCTGCTCGCAATGGTGGATGTGACAGCGCCTTACAATATGGCTGCCCACCTTTTCCTTCAGCCAGCCGTGATACTGGCCCCGGCATACCGCGTCGCGCTCCATCTGGGTAGGGCTTTTGACGTGCTTACGGGTAAAATAGTGGTCGTTTTCCTCGTCATAATATTTACCCAGGGAGATACCGCAGCACTTGCTGTTACTGATCTCGCAGTCCTCAATGGTCCATCCCTTGGACCAGTGGGGGCCTACCATACCGTCCTGGTAAGCGGCCGGGGGAGCCCAGGTGGTGGCGGCCTTGTTCACATTGAAGCCGCTGAAAGTGATATAGCCTACGCCTGTTTTGGAGGGCATGAAGCAGTTCCGGCGGACATTGATGTCCACCCGTTCCTCATTGGGATTTTTCCCCTGGAAATTGGCGTAGATCACAGTTTCATTGCCATCCTGCTCGGTGTACCATTTATAGACAGACCATTCCTGCTCCCAGGAGGGCTCATAGATTTCTCCCTTGATACACTCTTCCAGAGATTCCGTCTCATAGAGCTGGCGGTCATCTAAATAAACCGCCCCCGTATGTCTGACCACCGGCGCGAAATACCAGTCGCCGCCCACAAAGGTGGTGTAGGGATTATAGCTGCCAAACACCCCGTTGTCCACCCGGCATACCCAGACATTACCCTCATAATGTTTCCAGTCCTTCATTTCCTCGGCGCCGGTGATCACCGCCCCCAGCGGCACCTCGCTGCGATAGGTGATCCTTGCATCCTCCCGCCCTCCATGGATCGGGTCTACATACTCCCGGTAGATACCCGGCGCCACCAGCACCTCATCCCCCGGCTTTGCTACCTTGGCGGCATCATTGATGTGCCTAAACGGTGTTTCCTTGCTGCCGTTGCCCTCTTTAGGTGCATTGACATTGACATAAAAAATCATTGAATTTACCTCCTCTGTGGTGGTTTCAAATGATTGAAACCGATTGTCCGAACCGCGCCTGCGCTGTCCTGTTAGATATAATGTACCATGGCGGAGGGGATTTTCCAATAACTGTGTTGAGGAAAATATAAAAGGTTGAACACTTTTATTTTCATGGTATAATTTGGTTGGTTTTCAATTTGGCAGGGAGGATAAGTTTGGAAGTAAACTTCCAAACTACTTATTGGTGGCAGTACTGCAAGTACAGCTTGTAGTAGGCAGGGGGATAAAAGGATGAAATTTTACATAGGTTCAGGCTTTAAAAACTGTGAATTGGTCAATTATTATTCAAAAGCATTAGAGGAAAATGGATGGTCACATACCTACAATTGGACAAAGAATATTGGCGGCGAGGCAACTATTGAGGATTTGGTAAAATATTCTGAATTGGAGATAAAGGGTATCGTGGATTCTGACGTTGTCATCATTTTGCTTCCGGCAGGAAGGGGGACTCATATTGAATTGGGAATGGCATTGGCATTAAATAAGAAGATATTCTTGTGCGCTGCTTCCAGAGAAGAATTCAGTATTGAAAATACTGTCAATTTTTATCAACTGCCGGACTGTATGAAACTGGTTGGAAGTGCAGAGGAAAATATAAAGGAAATACTCAAGATATCCAATGGCTCTAGGATTTCGCGATAATATTTAGAAATGGTTGAATGAAACAGTATATTGTGGTATATTATAAACACAGAAGGAAACAACCGCCCACAAAGTGGTTAGCCTCCCGGATAAGTTTTTAAGCCTACCTAGACCGCCAAGTACAAGGTAGGCTTATTTATTTTCGCTTGTTGTTCCTATCTATAGTAGGCAAACCCAACAAGTTGGGTTCGCAGCGCAATCAGGAATGTACCGCCTAGAAATAAAAGGCTTAAAACTTCATAAGTACCCATCTGCACCACCTCCCCTCTTTTCAGTTTAGGGAGGCTTACCACCTTGCAACACAGTTGCTTCCCAAACCATCATACCATATCTTCTATAATCCGACAATATATATTATAATGTTTCAGACTGATTGGCACAATCATGTATTTTGGAACAAGGTTATATGATTGTATAATCAAGAAAGTATACTATACTATTAAAGCAGGAAGAAAAATTAAGGGGCAGGTGCAGAGAATGGATATAGCGAAGCAGATTATTGACCAGAGAATAAATAAGATATTGGAAGACAATAGGGAAATTTTTGCCGATAGCGATAAGGAAAGAAACCGTTCTAAAGCATTTTTGCTTTTAGGGGTTGCGGCATATTTGGATATTGATATGATGGAAGCGATTCAGTACCTGACTGACGGGGGAAATGACGGGGGCTTTGATGCAGCGTATATCGTAGAGGCACAGGATTCTCAGTTGCATGTTGTATTATTTCAGTCAAAGTATTCCAGAAAGCTGGACACTGACAGCAATTTCCCGGCGAATGCCGTTGAGAAAGCCGTAAATACTATAAAATGTGTGTTCGATCCGTCTACACGGATTGAATTAAATGTTCAGAACAGAAAGAAAGTAGAGGAAATTCGTTCTTTTATTTTGGACGGCGCAATTCCATACGTTACTTTTGTAATGCTGAATAATGGATTATCCTTACAAGAATTGATGAGACTCCTGTTCATAATGCAATTATTACCACAAATGAGATAGTTGAGAAATTGAATATATCGCGGGGAATGGCGGAAAGTGCGATACGGAATTTGAAGAATGAGGGAAGACTTGTGCGTGAGGGTTCAACTAAAGCGGGAAAATGGATAATAACGGATACGTAGGCAGCATATCGGAACAGGGAGGACGAGCCTGGCGATCAGGGAGAGGCTGTCCCCACATTCGGGGTGGTCATGGTGGCAAACCGGAAACTGGAAAAAGAAATCAATATACTATAACAATTATATAATCATTTATCTGCCAGTTATTTTAAATTGCTTTAGGATAGCTGGTTTTCTTTTGCCCAAAAGGAGGGATACCCTATCACACAGAAAGAAGTAAATGCAGCATTTGACGAACAGGTAAAATTTTTAGGAAGGGAAGATTTATCAATCAATGAAATCACCTTGTTTTTGTCAATGGATTCCAGTTTTTATCTATATAAAACCCATAAGTTTTCAGATATACTTTAAACTGGACCCAGATAGATTCTACCTGGCTGCTCCGATTAGGCCATCAAACGATCGAGATAAAAGAGGAAGCTGTTATGAAGAAAATCGCTGTTGTCGATGACGATATAAATTATGCAAAATATATCAGGGAAGAGCTTTATGCCAGCGACTGGGATGAGGATATTGAGGTAGATGTGTATCATGCGCCTGATTTATTGATCAGTGGCTTAAAGGAGGGGAAGATCTACGATTTATGTATATCCGATATTGAGATGCCGGGAAAAAACGGAGTTGAGTTGGCGCAGGAGATACGAAGGATAGATTCCGGTATGCTCCTTATATTTTTGACCTCTTACTCTAAATATGCAATCAGCGGCTATAAAGTAGATGCCTTTGACTATCTGTTGAAGGAGCATTTTAAGGAAGAATGGAAAAGGACGCTGGGGAAGGTCAAAAGGGAATTTGAGAAAGCAGAGAATGAATGCTATCTTGTGGATGTCCCTACCTATTTTGAAAGAATTCCACTGAGCCAGATTTTATATATTTATAAAGATAAAAGATATGCGGTATTTGTGCTGGGGGACAGGGAAGTTCCAGTGCGGAAGTCTTTAAAACAGATCCTTCAGGAATTGGCAGGGAAGAATCAATTTATTCTGGTGGAAAGAGGACATATCGTTAATATAGAGAAGATCAAGAGGTTTGAACTCAGAGAAATTGAACTGGTAAACGGGAAAAGGATCCCTCTCGGAAGCATCCGGACTTCAGAGGTGAGGGAGAAAATCCATTCTTACTATAAAGGCAGGTTTTAGGTATGTTGCAGGGAGTACAGGCTCTTATAACAGTGATTGAGATCGTCGGCTCTTTTATATGGGTAAGACTGCTTTATGCTCCCAAAAAGAGTAGTCTCATTAAAAAGATCGTATATGTGGTCGGTGTGATATTGATTGTTGCATTGACCATTTTCCAGCGGAGCGGAGCGATGTATTCGCGGCATTATTTATTGCTATGTATCGGACTTTGCAGCCTGATTTATTTTTGGCGGTTTGGATGCAGAGGACAGTACTTTTTCATGATGGCAATTTATTATGAGTCGATCTACTGTCTGGACTTGATCACAAGTATCCTCGTGGGAACTTTTACAGATAATCCGGGTTTTATGCTGGAACAGCAGTTCACCCTGAAATTTGAACGGATTCTCATTTATCTTTTTGCAAGATGTATTGCAACAGGTCTGTTTTTGGCAGTTTATGCCCTTAAAGATAGATTGTCTTTTTTCCTATATGAGAAATGGGTTTATCTGCTCCCTTTTTTTGAGCATCTGCTCCTGTTTGGGTGTGATATAGTCTTGTCATCAAGCAGACAAGAGCAGAATCTGGCATGGCTCCGTGTGAGGGCAGTGTTTATTGTCGGTATTTTGTTTATTTTTGCACTGATTGTTTTTTACATTCACAGTATGGCAGAGAGCATGTCTGAACTAGCGGAAATGCAGAAAAGCCTGTATGCCCAGAGCTATAAAAATATAACATTGCGTATGGGTGAAAAAGAGAGGCTCTTTCATGATATGAAAAATCACCTGCTGGCAATACAGGGGATGGTTAAGGCAGGGCAGATGGAGCAGGTCGGGAAGTATGTGGACAGGTTATGTGAATCTTATGGCAGTACACAGGAGTATACAGGAAAGCATCTGGTGGATTATCTGATCTCTGAGAAGGCTGCTTATGCCCAGACCTGTGGAATTTCAGTAGATCTGAATTGCGGCAGCCTGCTTAATGGGGAGAAAGAGGATGAGGATATGGACTGGGCTGCGGTATTAGGGAATCTGTGGGACAATGCCATAGAAAGCTGTGAAAGATGCGCGGGTGAGAAGCAGATCAGGTTTTGTATGGGACAGAGGGGGAACATAGTTTCCATACATATGGAGAACAGTTGTCCTGCGTGGTCTAAAAGGACAGGGCTAAGGACATTGAAAAATCCAGGTGAGATGCATGGAATCGGAATGCGGAGCATCCGGTATGTGATTGCAAAATACCATGGGTGTCTGGATTGGGAGTGTAAGGGTGAGATTTTTGTGATCGATATTACGATGTATATGGGATGAGTAGGCTGAGATATTCGCGGTCAAAAAAATGACGTTTAGGCATTTCGGATAGAAATGGAAAGAAATAAATATTATAATATAATCCTGTTATTCATATATTTGTACAATTTAGCAATATGTACTTAAGGATGAATTGTTTTATTCCTTCGAGGGCCTAATTCCCCCCTGCTTGCAGCGTTCTGAAGAAGGAAGCTAAATGTGTTGAAATTAGCATGATACCACCCGTTCAAAAAAGATTTAGGTGATAGTCAAAAAATGTGTTGGTGTAATATTATTGCCAGTTGATAATGTATAGGGGTAGATAGTAGCTTATGAAACCGTATAAAGCGCTTCAACCGAATAAAGAGTATCAATTATGGGACTGTCTCGTTATCCCGTTTAAAATCGTTCCTTTTCACATGATTGTAAAAGTTATAAACAAGTTAGTTACGGCGCTAATCCCATCCTTACAGGTGTTAGTCATTGCCCGGTTCATTGATACTGCGGATGCAGTTTTTCATGGTCAAATGTCAGAGAGCTCTATTTACCTGCCACTGGTGTTATTAATGCTGTTTATCGCACACGGTTATCTGAATTGGTCGGTTATGGGCGTTGTGGATGACACAGCCAATATGCGGCTGAACAAGGTTCTGCACTCAGAAATGCTGCGGCATAGGGCTTCGTTAAAGTACCGTTACATAGAGGATACCGGGGCATGGGATTTGATTTCCCGTACATGTGGGGATCCGGCTGGCTCTGTTTTGAACGGATTTAACCTGATTCTGGGGGTGGCCGAAATTTTCATCCGTGTGGGCTCCGTTCTCATTATCTTAATGACTAAGGCCCTGGGGGTATCAATCATCCTGCTTTTGGTGACAATCCCGCTGCTGTTTTTGGCTTATAAAGGGGGAAAAGCTACTTACCAGGCCAATGTAACGGCGGCTAAATACAGCAGGAGGGCTTCTTATCTGCATGAAGTACTGTCCGGGCGGGATGCCGTAAATGAGAGGGCCGTATTTGGTTTTACCGATGAGGTGAACCGGGAATGGCTGGAAAAATATGAGGCGGCCCGCAAAATTAATCTCAAAACCAATATAAAGTATTATATCCGCATGAAGGGGGCAAGCCTTATCACCGTTTTGATTTCGCTTATTATTACAGGTGTTTTGGCTTACCTGGTGATGAAAGGGGAGCTGTCCGCAGGGTTGTTTATGGGGTTGGTAACAGCTTCCTTCAGCCTGGTTCAGATGATGTCCTGGACACTGGCGAATACGATGAAGCAGCTTTCCAGGCAGAAGGAATATTTAAAGGATTTGACAGCGGTTATGGGTATGGAGACAATGCCGGATGTGCTTGAGAATGTGGAAGATGTATCGGAATTCCCGCTGGAATCTATCAAATTCATCCATGTCTCTTTTTGCTATCCAGGGACAAACCAGTATATTTTAAAGGATATGTCTTTTACCATGGAAAAAGGCAAGACCTATGCCTTGGCAGGTGCAAACGGTGCGGGAAAAACTACAGTGGTCAAACTGCTGACGGGGCTCTACGACCAATATGAGGGGGAAATATACATCAATGACAGGCCGCTGCAATCCTATTCACCGGCACAGCTAAGATCCGTCTTTTCAGTTGTTTACCAGGATTTCTGCAAATATGCAGTTACCCTCCGGCAGAATCTAAAACTTGGACAGGCAAATGAGTTTTCCGAAGAGCGCGCCCGCAGAAGCCTGGATGCCTTTGGGTTATCTGGGATCATTGGCCGTTTCCCCGATGGGCTGGATACCCCTTTGGGAAAGGTAACCGGGGATATTGACCTTTCAGGAGGGGAGTGGCAGCGGCTGGCATTAGCGCGTCTCTGGTATAGGGATACCCCTGTCTTTATTTTGGACGAGCCTACCGCGGCTTTGGATCCGGTTGCGGAAAGCCGTATGTATTCCCTGTTCCATAAGATCAGCCAAAATAAGACTACCGTATTTATTACCCACAGGCTGGGCGCGGCAAAGATAGCGGATCAAATCCTGGTAATTGACGATGGCAGGGTAGCGGAATCAGGCAGCCATAAAGAGCTCATTTCGCTGGACGGCATTTATGCAGGAATGTATCACCGCCAAAAGGAGTGGTATGAGTATGGGACGTGATGGGAAGAAGGGGACGAAGGGTAAGGGAATGCTCGCGCTTTTCTGCCAATTAGCAGTACCTGTTTTTAGGGCATGTCCGATTGGGTTTCTGGGATATTTCCTGCTCAGTATTGTGCAGGGCATACTCTTAACCTTTGAGACGGTATTACAGCAAAGGGTGTTTGACGAAACAGCAGGATTGATAACAAGTAAAAATTCATTTGAACCTGTCATGGTTTCCATCATAATTTTTGGATGCGTATCCATTGCAGGGCAGATATTGAGCGGGGCCGTGAATGTTGTCCCAGATATGTTCCTTGACCGCATTGACGGCAGGCTGAGTTATGAGATCCACCAAAAGGCTTCCCGAATTTCGCCGCTGTACTATGAAGAAGCCAAAACCCTTGATGACATTAATAAGGCGGAAAAGGGCAAAAGCCGGGCGGTCATGTTTGTATTCACATTTTGGATGGTAGCCGCTTTTTATGTGCCATACTATTTTTTCATGGGAAGCTATTTATTTTCCTTAAATCCCATATTGGCTGTTTCGATTGTCCTAGTGTTCCTGCCGGTCATGGCCATCCAATTAGTCCGGACGAAGGCACTGTCAAGGCTGGAGGATGAGGCAGCCCCTGTGAGGAGGCAGAATACCTATTATGAAGGGTGTATTGTGAACCGGGAATATTTTAAGGAAACCAGACAGCTGGGCGCTTTCCCCTTTTTCCACAAGATGTTCATGGAAACCCTTGGGCTGCTGCAAAAACTGACATTTAAGGCGACTCTCAAAGCGAATATGACAGAATTATGCATGCGTCTTTTTACTGTGGCCGGATATTCCGGAATCCTGTATTTACTGTTTTCCTCCCTGATGGGCGGTGACATCTCGATCGGGGCATTTACCGCCGTATTCGCTTCCATAGGGAAACTGTATTCTTTGATGGAGGAAGTGGTTTGCGGCCATATTGCCCGGCTGGCCTCAAACTATGGCTCTATCCACAATTATCTGGATTTTATGGCCCTGCCTGAAGAGAAAAAGGAAGGTGGGGATAAACTTCCTTTTTCCGATATCACCCTGGAAAAGGTTGGTTTTATCTACCCCAACAGCACGGACTTTGCATTGAAGGGGATATCGCTTACAATCAGGAAGGGTGAAACGCTGGCGATTGTAGGTGAGAACGGTTCGGGTAAATCCACACTTGCCAAGGTGCTTTGCGGACTGTATCCGCCTACCGAGGGAAAAATCACCTATGGTTTGGATGAGTCTGGTGGGAATTGTCCTGCTGTTAATATCTCCGCGGCTTTTCAGAATTTCCAAAGGTATCAGATGCCATTGCGGGATAATATCAATATCAGCCAAAAGAACCGCCCTGCCACAGATGATATTTTAACGGCTATTGCGGATGAGGTAGGCGTCAGGACAGACGATGTGTCACGGTTCCCCCAATCTCTGGACACGATGCTGTCGCGGGAATTTGGAGGCGTTGACCTTTCGGGAGGGGAATGGCAGAGGATAGCCATCGCCCGGAGCCTTTATCGGGAAAGCAGGTTTATTATTTTGGATGAGCCCACTTCTGCCATTGATCCTTATGAAGAGGCATATCTTTATGAAAAGTTTGCCCAGATAACAAAAGAGAGGACAGCGGTATTAATTACCCATCGGCTGGGGGCGGTCAAAATCGCCGATAAAATCGCCGTCCTCAAAAAGGGGCGGCTGGTGGGATTGGGGACGCACAGCCAGTTAATGGAAGAAAATGGGGAATATGTACGTCTTTTTCAATCCCAGAAGCAATGGTATGAAATGCCTTATTAGATTATGATTGAGGATAGTTTTGGGAGTAATTTGGATTAAAACAGCAATGAAAGGAGGACAAGATGAAAAAGATATTTGGGCTCATAAATTCAGACCGGGCTGCCGGGGGCAGGATCGCGCTCCTGCTCCTGCTGTATGCCCTGCAGGCCCTGTTTCAGGTGGCCCAGCCGGAGGTGCTAAACAGGGCCATGGACGCGGTGGGGGCCGGTGATTGGGACATGCTTAAGCTGGTGGTGGGCTTTGCGGTTTTCGTGACGGCAGGCACCCTTCTGGTGGAGGCCCTGATCAAACTGCGGATGGTCTCTTTTTTGAACATAACCCTTCAAAACGTCCAGAGCGGGCTGATGGAGAGGGTCATGAGGTTCCAGAGGAAGCGTTTCCAGAGAAACGAGATCCCGGATTACCTGACGGCAATCACCGACCACGCGGATTCCGCAGTGCAGGGCTCTGTATACTGCTTTTTTGATACCTGTTCCAGCGCGGCAGTCCTTCTGGTGTGTACGCTCTACATGTGTTATCTGAGCATCCCGCTGACGTTGGTGGTGGTGGCCTTTAATATCATCCTGCGGCTGCTTCTGACCATTGCGGAGAGACAGACCAGGCGGGTTGCGGATACCTGTAACCAGGTGGTGAAGGAAAACAACGGCTTTTTGGTAGAGCTTCTCTCTCACATGCTCACGGTGCGCACCTACAGGGAGCAAGATTACTTTAATGAAAAGCTTTTGGGGAAGGAAAAGGAGACCTGCAAAAGCCGTATCAGGAAGATGGTGTGGGGGAGCGGGCAGAGCGAGTTTGTCTGGTGCTCCCTTAAGTTCGCGGAGTATGTGCTGGTCTATGGGATTGGGGGAATCCTGTATTACCGGGGAATGATTGATTTCGGCCTTTTCCTGGCTTATCCCATTGCCATGGATTATTTTGTAAAAGGAATCAACACTTTCATGAGTACGCTGGTGGAGAAGAATACGGCGCTGAGCGCCATAGACGCCCTGGGGTGGCTTTATGATGAGACGGAGCTGGAAGGGGGACGTGCCATGTCCCCGCAGGAGGAAGAAGCTTTAAGGCCTGGGGAGATACGGGTGGAAAATGTGTCTTTTTCCTATAAAAGGAAGGATGGAAGCTCCCGGGAAATCCTGCGGGATGTCTCCTTTGTGGTGGAGCCGGGGGATCGGGTACTGCTGCAGGGGCCGAACGGGGAAGGGAAATCCACGCTGCTGTACCTGCTCAGCGGCCAGTACCGCCCGGACAGGGGGAGGATCCTGTATGGCAGCGTACCCACGGCGGAGCTTTCCCTTAAGGCTCTTTCTGAGAAATACCGGCTCATCGCCCAGGAGAACGACCTGTTCCACTGTGATGTGCCCAGGAACATCGAACTGAGTGGGGAGCCTGACCGTGAGGCGTGCAGGGAGGCGCTGAGAAAGCTGCGGATGGAGGACCGTCTCGAGAGGGAGGCCTCCCACCTTTCCCAGGGGGAGAAGCAGAGGGTGAATATCGCCAGAGCCTTAAGGAGAGGGGGAGACGGGGAGATTTTCCTGTTAGGGGATGAGATCACGGCCAACATTGACCCCCAGAATGCGGAGAACATTTACCGGCTTTTGCAGGAGGAGTTTGCCAACAGTACCATTATCCTGGTGGCCCATGGGGACTGCTCTCTGGCATGGAATAAACGGATTACGGTGGAAGGCGGGCAGGTCACGGTGGAGGAAGCCCGGCGTGAAAAAGCCCAGCGTGAAAAAGCCCAAGGGCAGGTTGCGGCAGAGGAAAACGAAAAGGTTGCGAGAGAGGAAAGCGAGGGGCTGGCAATGGAAGAAGCCCAGACCGGCAGCGGAAGGAGGAATGAAGGATGAGTAAGAATGATCAGAAGAAAACGCCGCTAAAGGCAGGGCGGCGGACATCCGTGACCCTCTTCCTGGATTTTTTGAAAAAGGAATGGCTGGTACTGGCTCTGGCTAGCCTTCTTTTGGCAGGGTTTGCGGTGGTGCGAACCTACAGCGCTTCCTTTATCTCGGATATTGTGGAGCATCTGCAGGCGAGAGCCCCGCTTTCCGAGGCATTGGGCCTTGCCTTTTTGGGGGCGGCGGTAGCCTGCTCCTCCTATGTGATGCGGTATGCAGGCTCCATGCTCTGCGTGACGCTGACGGAAAAGCTGGCCTTGCAGACCCGCTGTCAGTTGGTGCGCCATCTCTGCCGCATTCCGTGGAGCGAGTACGAGAAGCAGAAAACAGGCCAGTTGCAGGCGGTGATTCGGGGGGATGTCCAGCAGGGGGCGGATATGGTCTACTCTATTTTTTCCAGAATAGAGCTGAATGTGATGCTGTTTGTGTCCACCTTTGTATATATGCTGATTATCAGTCCGGCTCCGGCCTTTATTATCGCAGGTTTTACCCTGTTTATGGCTTTCGTGAACCAGCAGATTTTGACCAGACAGAAGGTTTACCGGAAGCGTTCCCGGGATGCGGCCGGGGAGGTTGCGGAGACGGTTCTGACTTCCTGTAAAGGGATGTGTACAGTCAAGGCCTACCGGGCGGAGGGTTTCATTCAGACGTTATTGGGGGAAAAGAAAAAGGCGTACAACGAGGCGCTCTACAAGTCGGAGCTGATCGACACGGGACGGCTTTCGGCCTACAACCTGACCAGCAGTTTTGTGCTCTATGCCACCATCCTTCTGATGGGCTACAAGGGCATCCGTGGAGAGGCGAGCTGGGGGGATATTCTGGTGTTTATCGTGCTGGTGCGCCAGGTGATCATGCCGGCAGAGGTGGTTTTCCGGTGGATGGGACAGGTGGCCGTGGGGATCGCCGCATGGGAGAGGATCGGTGGGATTCTGGAGATCGAGGCGCCGCCGGAGCCCGGAAAGCTGCCGGAGCCGGAAAGGGCCGTTGCTGTAAAGGAGGTTTCCTTCTCTTATGGGCCGGAGGCAGAAATACTAAAGGGGCTGGAACTGGAGCTGAAAAAGGGAGAGATGGGAGCCCTGATCGGGGAGAGCGGAAGCGGGAAGACTACGCTGTGCAAGATTCTGTGCGGCCTGTATGGGAATGTGGGCCGAGAGTCGGAGAAAGCGCAGGAAGCAGGAGAAGAGGAAAGGCAGGAGCCCTATGAGCTGCACCTGAAGCGTTTGGTGGACGGAGAGGCGCGGGAGGGCGGCACCGTGCCCTGGTGTGTCTACAATCCTGCGGAGCCGGAGCTGTTCCACATGAGTATCTATGAGAATATCGTGTTTGGCCGGACGCAGATAAGCCGGGAGGAATGTATGGCTCTGGCCCAGGAGCTGGGGGCGGGAGACTTTATCCGCGCTCTGCCGGAGGGAATCGACACGGTGATCGAGGCGGGAGGCCGTACCCTCTCCGGCGGACAGAGGCAGCAGATCGTAAACCTGCGGGCCCTGCTCTCGGGCAGGAAGATGCTCATTCTGGACGAGGCCTTTGCCTCCCTGGATGTGGATAAGCGGGGGAGGCTGCTGGAGGTTCTGGAAAAAAGGCGCTGGGAACAGTTTATTCTGCTGGTGACCCATGAGAGGGGTTTGAACAACCTGAATGAGGAGGTAGTCAGCTTTGACATGAGGAAAATCAATCAAAACGGGTGAGGGGGACTTCTTTATGAAAGGAAGAATAAGCTTTTGGCTCATTACCGTCAGCGTCATGGTCTTGCTGTATGGATGCGGCAATTCCAATCAATCTGAGGGCAAAAGGGAAAAGGTATCGAAATTTACGGATTTGCTGTTTGAGGACGATGTTTTCGTTCCGAACAGGGATTTTGCCTGGAACATGAGCAAGGAGGATTTCCTCTCAAAGGTAGAGGGGGCTGACATTCTTGATCCGGAGAGCGAAACCTTTGACGAGTACCGTTATTCCTATTCCGGTAAGACGGGCATCACCACCTTTACCCCGCTGATAACCTATGAGATCGGAGGAATCTCCGGCGAGGCGGAGGTCGCGTTTGCCTTTGGCGGGGAGGGATTGTTCCGGGCGGGATATGTGTGGGATTTTAACGAGGGGGAAGAGGACAAAGTCAAGCAGGCCGTAGCGGTTCTTGCCGAAGATCTTAACGCCAACGAAAATATCCAGGAGAATCCCTTCGAGATACCGGATCTCTCGGACAAGGACGCGGCAGCTTTGCCGTATCAGTATGAGTGGCAGCTCAGGGATTTTCCCCAAGGCCATATTGAGTTGGAAATTTTAAAGATAAAAGAGAGCATTTTGGTGCAAGTCACGGCGGGGATTTATGCAACTCTTTCATGCAATGCTTTCTGGCCGTCAGTGCGCTAAGGAACTGTCCGAAAATAACTTGTGCATCTGACTTGCCTAAATTTCCATATACTGCGTTGTCGTCAATCGGCGTACCCCAGTACGCCTCATTCCTCCGCCTTGCATATGAAAATTTATGCTGCGCCATTTGCATAAGTTATTTATCGACAGTTCCTAAAAGCAGCATGGCGGCCACATAAAGGATGGCAAGGAAAACCAAATTGTACACGGTGAAGGTTTTCAGATAAGCTCCCTTTCGGGCGGCGGGGCTGTTGCCATAGAGGCGGTAGGAGATCACGCTGGCAAGGGAGGCGATCAGTGTGCCCAGTCCGCCGATGTTGACGCCGTAGAGAAGGGCCCGGGATTTGTCTGTAAATCCGGAAAGCAAAATAGCGGCGGGCACATTGCTGATGACCTGGCTGAGTATTACGCCTGCGGGGAGCTCTCTTTCGTCAAGCAAAGCTTTGATCAGGGCGGAAACCGCGGGAATCCGCCCTGCGTTTCCGATGAAAAGGAAAAAGCACACGAAGGTCAGGAGCAGAAAATAGTCCACCGACCCAAACAGCTTTTTGTCTGTGAGAATGACCGCCAAAATCAGGACAAAGAGCATCACGGGCCAGGGGATCAGGCGGAGCACGCAGGCCAGGCAGACCAGGAAGAGCAGTCCGTAGACTGCCAGCTTTTTCCCGTCAGGGGTATCGGCGCTTTCAAGGCTTTGGGGAGCCAGAGGCTTTTTTCCCAGAAGAAAGAGGGCTGCGGCAAGCAGCAACAGGGAAAGAAGGGTGAGCGGCAGCATATATCCCAGAAAGGTTCCCATAGACAGGTCAAAGGCCGTGTAGAGATACAGGTTCTGGGGATTGCCGATGGGGGTGAGCATACTGCCCAGATTGGCGGCTACGGTCTGCAGGGCCACTATGGGGATGAGAAGCTCCTGCTCCTTTGCCATGGTCAGCGCCATAACGGCAAAGGGGACGAAGGTGATCAGTGCCACGTCATTGGTGATAAGCATACTGCAAAAAAAGCATAAAGCCACCAGGGCAAAGCCAAGCTGCAAGGTATTTTTGGTTTTTTTAAGAAGCCCGAGTCCCAGGTACCGGAACAGGCCGATGCTCTGCAGGCCTGCGATCACCAGCATTAAGCAAAACAGCAGCGCCAACACCCGATAGTCCAAATAGGTCCCATATTCTTGATCCGGCGGCACCGCAAACATGGAGATAACTGCCAGGGCAGCAGCGGCGCAGAGCACGGTTTCTTTTTTCATAAACGCAATGACCACGTTGTCTTTTTTATTTCTCATAGGTTTGGAATATCCTTTCATTTGTAAATCAGCCTTTTTAGAGCAGCGGTGCATTTATCATAGCACGGCGGTTTTATTGAAACATAAGGATGGCTGGCGAAGCCTGGCATCCGTTGTTTTCGCTTAATCTGTCAACCCAAGAAGCCAGTCTCTGGCATTGATTCGCCGGATTCCGTCATACTGTACTTCCGGATCATCATCTAACGTCAATATTATCTTTGCGTAATGATCACGTATTGCCATAAGTGGCCTCAGTTCTCGCTCCAGCGTCTTTTCGCTGCGCACAGAAAGTGCAACCTGAAAGTATTGGAGCCCTTTACCGTTCTGTGCAACAAAATCAACTTCAAACGAACCTATTTTCCCTACATACACATCATATCCCCGGCGGATCAATTCCAAATAAACAACATTTTCCAGAATATGCCCAGCATCCATTTGCCTTGACCCCAGAAGCATATAACGTAGTCCAATATCAACCACATAATATTTATCCAATGTCTTTAAGTATTGCTTACCCTTAATATTGTACCGCTTGGCCTGATAGATGATATAGCTTTCCGCCAATGCTTCCAGATATTTTTCCACAGTCTTTGAATCAATTTTTCTTCCGTCTGAAGTCATCGTGTCTGCGATCTTCTTGGAAGACAGCTGATTGCCGATATTGTCAAATACGAACCGGAGGACACTTTTCAGCATCATCGTGTCTGTAATCTTTTTTCTGTTTACGATATCCTTTACGACAATCGTATGATATAAACCTTCGAGATAATTTCGGAGCTCATCTGGCTGTCCCTTCAATTCCAGCGTATACGGAAAAGAACTGTTTTCCAGATATTCTGTGTATTTGACTCCCCGGTCTGTCATACTCCCTGTGCTCTCCATGTATTCTTTAAAAGAGAAAGGAAGCATTTCAATCTGCACATACCGCCCGGAAATCAATGTTGCAATCTCACTGGAAAGCATATAGGCATTGGAGCCGGTAATATAAATGTCTACATTTTTCTTAATATACAGGCTATCTACGACTTTCGGGAAATCCTCAACATGCTGGATTTCATCCAGGAAAATATAGGTTACCTTTCCGGCAACAAGCCTTTTTTTTAAATATTCATATAGCTTTCTATAATCTGTCAATTCCTCAAAATCAATATCCTCAAAGTTTATAGAAATGATCTGCCTTTCATCGATCCCTTGATCCAATAGCCAATTTTGATAGATTTCCAGCAAGGTAGATTTCCCACATCTACGGATACCGGTTACAACCTTAATGAGTTGTTTATCCTTAAAGGCGATCAATTTGTCCAAATATTCTTTGCGTTGAATTACCATAATGATACCATCCTTTTTATGTGTACAATTAGTATACTCCAAATAAAAGAAATCATCAAGCTTTTCGGAGCGCTGTCCAAAAACTTGTATTTTTTTATTATTTTTTGATCTTTGGTGAATTTTATAAGCGAATGGCGAATTTATTTTCACAAGCGGCAAGATCCTTGACTTTCCCGTTCTAAAAGAGTAAAATAATAAAACAGATGTTGCACTACATATGTTTTGTTAAAATGAGGTACAATCCCATGCCGAGAAAATTCATGTTTACAAGAGAACAGGTCATCGCCGCCGCGGTGGAGCTGACAAGAAAAGGGGGCTTATCCGCCCTGACCGCCAGAGCCCTGGGGACGGAGCTGGGGTCTTCCTCCCGGCCCATTTTCGGGCTTTTTAAAAATATGGAGGAGGTTCAGCAGGAGGTTATGAAGGCGGCAAACGAGCTTTACCAAAGCTATCTGAGAAAGGACATGGCAGAGGGGAAATACCCGCCCTATAAGGCGAGCGGTATGGCCTACATCCGTTTTGCGAAGGAGGAAAAGGAGCTCTTTAAGCTGCTTTTCATGCGTGACCGTTCAGGCGAAAGGGTGGGCGAGAATAAAGAGGAAATACGCCCATTACTGGAAATCATCCGGCAAAACTTAGGTCTTAGCGAGGAGGATGCTTATTTCTTCCACCTTGAGATGTGGATTTATGTTCACGGCATAGCCACCATGCTGGCAACCTCTTATCTGGAGCTGGACGAAGAGTTTATCAGCAGGGTGATGACGGATGGATATGAGGGAATGAAAGCCCGATATGGAAGAGGCGGTTTTTCCCCGGACGGGGAGAAAAGATAAAGGGTGATTTTTCCCGGGCGGAGAGACGGCAGGAAGGAAAGACAAGGAGGTGGCAGAGATGAAAATAGCATGGTTTTGCATACCGGCCCATGGACACACAAACCCGACATTGGGTCTGGTAAGAGAGCTGACCCAGGCCGGACATGAGGTTACGTATTTTTCTTTTGAGGAATTCCGGGAGAAGATCGAACGAGCAGGGGCAACGTTCGTTTCCTGTAATTCCTATGATTTTGAGATGGAGGACAAGGAGAACGGAGAGAGAGTGGGTAAGGATATGGCCTTTGCCACGGAGCTTTTGGTGAAGTCAACGCTGGCCCTGGACGAGATGGTGGCAGAGAAGGTGGCGCGGCTTGGGCCTGACCTGATCGTGTCTGATTCGGTGGCATACTGGGGGAAGCTCACGGCAATGAAGTATGGGATTCCTTACGTGTCATCCACTACGACCTTTGCATTTAATCAATATTCCTCAAAATATATGAAGCATGGAGTTTTTGAATTATTAAAGATGCTCCTTGCCATGCCCAAGATCAAAAAGCACATCAGGAAATTACAGGAAAAGGGCTATCCGGTTAAGGGCATCCTGGATATTGTCCAGAATGACAATGAAACGAATACCATTGTCTATACCTCTAAGGAGTTTCAGCCCTGTGCGGACACCTTTTCCCACAGGTACTGTTTTATCGGCCCCTCTATCCGTCCCATAGAGAGTGAGATCGAAAAGACCAGGGAAAAGCTGATTTATATTTCCATGGGAACCGTGATGAAGAGGAAAGATTTTTACAGAAGCTGTGTGGAGGCATTTAGAAATACCGATTATCAGGTCGTCATAGCTCTGGGGGCAAGCGAAAAGGAGGATATGGATTTGCCGGAGAATATTCAGGTATACGGCTTCGTCGATCAGATGGCAGTGCTGTCAAAGGCGGATGTGTTTCTCACCCATTGTGGGATGAATTCGGCGTCGGAGGCTTTATACTATGAAGTCCCGCTGATCTGCTTTCCCCAGACGCCGGAGCAGGGTGCGGTGGCAAAGCGGGCGGAGGAGCTTGGGGCAGGAATAAGGCTGGCGGCAGGCGGGAAGGAAGAGATACTTGGGGCTGCGAGAAAAATTTTGGCAGACAGTAGATATAAGGAGGCGGCGAAGGAGATTTCTAAAGGTTTTAAGCAGTGTGGGGGAGTTAGGGCAGGGAGAGAGTTTCTTGAAAAGGTGCGTTGAGGTTTGATTATGTGTAACAGTTCGGCTGAAAGCTGAACTGTTATATTTATGTTTCCCAATCTTTGCATGGAAAAAAATATATGGTATACTGACAAATAGAATGGCAAAGAACAGGACATGACAAATATTTATGAGAGGAAGGACTGGATGGCTACCGAAAAGCAATTAATGACAGATGGAGTCGAGGAAGAGCAATTATATCCTGAAGCATATGAGAAAGAAATAGTGGAACCTTTTAATCCTAAGGATGTGGATATTGTTTCTCAGCCAATGGTGGTTTCTAATATCATTGACCAGTTAAAGTATGATGACATTTTATTGGAGCCTGACTTTCAGAGACACCCTGATTTGTGGAACCCGAAGCAACAGAGTAGGTTAATAGAATCGCTCATTATTCGGATACCACTGCCGACATTCTATTTTGACAGTACCGGGGACGATAAATTAATAGTAGTAGACGGGTTGCAAAGATTGTACGCTATTAAAAGATTTATGGTTCTCGACAAAGAGGATCCCGATCGTCTTAGGCTGACAGATTTAGAATATTTAAGCGAATACGAAGGGAAAATATTTGAGGAGCTTCCGGCTAACATACAGAGGCGGATCAAAGCGCAGACTCTGACCGCTTATGTCATTAGACCGGGAACACCTGATAAGGTAAGGACAAGTATTTTTACAAGGATTAATACAGGCGGATTAATCTTAGAGCCAGCGGAAATTAAAAATTCTGTTTATAGAGGGCAAGCCGCCAATTTATTAAAAGAATTGGCTCATTCTGAGGAATTTATCAAGGCAACCCGAAATAAAATAGATTCCTCCAGGATGCTGGACTGCGAATTTGTCAATCGTTTTCTGGCTTTTTATTTATTAGGTATAGACCAATATCCGGGTAATCTGGAAGATTATTTAAATACTGTGATGAGTAGATTGCAGACAGAGTCAGAGTATACGCTGGAAATATGTCGCAGGAATTTTTTGAAAGCAATGAAATATGCTTTTGCTATCTTTGGAGACACGGCTTTTAGAAAAATTAATGCGGATGGGCGATATGGGAAGATTAATAAACCTCTTTATGATGCCATAGCAGTTAATTTGGCCAGATTGGAAGTAAGGGATTGTGAAGAGTTGCTGCAAAAAAAAGAGGAGTTGTCAGGCAAATATATTTCTTTATTGAAGGATAAAAAATTTGTGGATATTATTACAAGAGGAACAGCAACTATTAGTAGCGTTAAAGGAAGATATGATGCAATATATAAACTTTTTCAAGAGGTATTATGTTAAAGCGGGTAGAGGGGAGTTAGTAAATGATTAACTATATACAGATAGAGAATTTTAAGTCGATACGAAAATTGTCGTTGCCGTTGGAGAATTTGAATTTATTTTTTGGAATGAATGGTATGGGTAAATCCTCTGTGATACAGGCATTATTGCTTTTAAGACAGAGCTTTTGGGAAAACCATAAATCAGGGTTGGATTATTTATATACAAATGGAGACATGATACAACTGGGAACGGGTAAGGATGTTTTTTGCCAAAGTGGGATGACTGATAATATCAGGTTTTATATTCAGTTCAGTAATAGGGTAAAATATGATTGTTATTACAAATATGAATTGGATGCTCCGGAAAGCGATCAACTGATCAGAGTTGGAGAAAAGGAAGAGAATGATTATAATGTGTCCTTATTCTCCGAACAGTTTTCTTATCTGGGTGCGGAACATATAGGCCCTCGGAAGCAATATAGCATTGAAAATTGGAAAAAGAACGGAGTTACCAAATTGGGAATAGCGGGCGAATTTGTGGTTCCCTTTT
Source organism: uncultured Lachnospiraceae bacterium (assembly GCA_949949005.1). GTDB lineage: Bacteria > Bacillota > Clostridia > Lachnospirales > Lachnospiraceae > Suilimivivens. The sequence continues at coordinate 109,884 of CATLHM010000005.1, read as the reverse complement.
TGGCAATGGAGGGAGAAAAAATACGGGTGCCGGATGAGATGTGCCTCCAGACAGGGAAAACAAACCGTCTGATTGATCAAGTGTCGGCCTGGATGGCAGAAATATCACCGGGGATAAGAATAGCGGCAGAATTACTTCCTTCTATTGAAAAAGCAAAACTTGCGATTAGCTATACAGGAAACAGACTGGTTTCTGATGCGTTCCTGCCGGTCAATGTTGGTTTTGGAATTCCCTATGTTCTTCCTCTCATTGTAGAACTGCTTATATCTGATAAAGATAGCCTGCTGTTGATCGAGAACCCTGAATCGCACCTCCATCCCAAAGGGCAGACAATGATTGCAAAATTAATATCATTGGCAGCAGGACGCGGATGCCAGATTATCTGTGAATCACATAGTGATCATGTGATAAACGGAGTACGGGTTGCCGTAAAAAAGGGAAAAATTGCCAATGAAAAAGTGGGAATTTCCTTCTTTTCAAAGAATAAAGAGCAAGAAACGAAGGTGGACAATATTTATATTGACAGGAAAGGAAATTTAAGTGATTATCCGTTGGGCTTGCTGGATGAGTGGGGAATTCTGATGACTGAGCTGATATAAATTATAGGAAATGGTGAATTAATCTAAAGTTTTCTAAAGAGTACAAGGGAAACTCTGTCAGGGAGATGACGGGCGGCAAGGAGGACAAATTAGAATTGGAGTTGTTTTTTAATGAACTGTCATTAAAGGGAAAAGAAAGCATAGGTGTGGACTGCGTATCGGAGCTTATCAAAGTTTACCGTGCTTTACGAAAATATAATATAACCACATGCAGAATTGATTCCGCGGACAATTTGAGACTATTTCAGATGCTTCAAAATATGCCGGATGCAACAAATATTAAGAATTTTTATTTTTCCTTTTTCAGGCCTCCCTATGAATCGACGGCTGTAGAGCAAGAGCAGGATGAATATTTTGCGCATGACTGGTTTTATGATGGCAGATCATGTATAGGATTTGCATTAGCTTCCATTCTAAATTCGGCAGGACTGAGTCTTTACGAAGCAGAGTGGGATGTAGCCTTTATTCCTCTGGCAAAAGACGATGAGGTAGATAAAGTTAGAAATATAGGCAGAGAAGAACATGTTGATTTACATATTCCGCAATTACAATCGGAAGAAGAGCCGGAACTGGTAAAAACGGATCTGATGATTGAGGACAAAAAGATTTCTTTAAGACATGACCATGGAATGGACATTTTGACAGAGTTTTCAAAGCGCTTAATCAGATGTCCTTATATAATTGGTATTATTAATTCTCTGCCTTTTAGTCCTTCTGAACGTAAGTTTATTAAAAAGATACGTGAGGATGGATTGATTGAGATTGTTTTACCCTGGACAGACCAGAGGTATGGTGTTGTCGTCAAAACTACAGGGAGAAATATCAGGGAGACAAAACGAATAAGTGAAATTATAGAAGAAAAGTATGGGGGGATATAAAGGGGAAATAAGATAACTCGTTGCAAAAAACTTTGATTATGGTTTCAGAGATTATGTGTAACAGTTCGGTCGAAAGCTGAACTGTTATATTTTTCAACTGTCATATTTATGTTTCTCAATCTTTGCATGGAAAAAGACTCTGAACACAGTATGACAATCCTGCTATCAACAGATAGATACATATTCAAAACCAGAAACGATTTTTTTAAAAGCACCCCAAATTTCAAAGAGATATAATGGAGCTTACAAAATGCGTCAGAGCGGAATAATATTTTTCACTATAATTCAACCTATATTTTAAAGGAGGGACGGAAAAAATGACAGTACAGGAAATTATCAACGGTATGATAGAAAAGACAGGGCTTAAGCCGCTTGCGGCGGATCGGACCTGCGACCAGATTATGATCGGCGATCCCCAAATGGAAGTAAAGAAAATTGTGACTACATTTATGGCAACGGTGGACGTCATACGGGAGGCGGCAGAGATCGGGGCTAATTTTATTATCACCCATGAACCCACCTGGTTTACGGGAATGGATCAGACGGCCTGGCTGGAAGGAGACCCAGTGTATCAGGAAAAGCGCAGACTTCTGGAAGAGAGCGGAATTGCCGTCTGGCGTTTTCATGACCATATGCATATGGGAAAAGAGGATGGCATTTACCGGGGATTTGAGGAGGAATTCGGGTGGGCCGGCTACCGGATGGCGGATGTGGAAGGCAGCGATATGAACCGCTTTGGGGCCTGTTATGAAATTCCGGAAACTTCCCTCAGAAACCTGTGCCAGTTTTTCAGGGATAAGCTGGATATGGATGTGGTGCAGATCGTTGGAAATCCGGAGATGCCGGTGAGGCGGGTGAGTGTGCTGGTAGGCGGAGGAAGCCTGGGACTGGGGCTGGAGCAGCGCCCTATGCTGCATATGCGGGAGCGGAATATTGACGTGGCTATCTGCGGCGATATTACAGAATGGACGCTGAGCGCCTATATCCGGGATGCTGCTGCCCTTGGCTTTAATAAGGGAATGCTGGTGCTGGGACATGAGCGCAGCGAGGAATGTGGAATGAAGCATCTGGGAAGCTGGATGAAATCGGTGACAGGAGATCTTGAAGTGGTTTTTGTGGATGCAGGAGAGCCGTTTGGCTATATCAAATAATTCTGAGTCTGGGGACATTTACTGTTTTTATCCGGAAGGACGAAAGGGTATGAATAAACGCGTATCTCTATCCCGCATAACAATCGCGGTACAGGTGACTTTATTTACAGTGGTGCTGGGCCTGGCCCTGCTGGTAGGATTCTATTTTCAGAAAAATACTGTGGAGGAAGAGGCGGCGGCAAGGGGAGCGGAACTTACCGCCAGGGTCAGGGAGTTAGAGAGCCGCCTGGGCAGAGATGCCCTTCAGGTCAAGGAGATACTGTATGAGGTAATCGACAATAACGGATTGTGGTCGGAGGATAAGGAACATAAATATTTTGATAAGATGGCCGTGAAGAAATTAATGAGCGATAAATCCCTGCTTCATCCTGATCTGGAAACCCTGTTTGTCTGCCGTAAGGAGGATTTTTATCTGGGAATTGTTTATTTGCAGGGGAGCGGCTCTCAGAGGCTGGCCTACCGGGATTATGTGATGGAGCATGTATCGGAGCTGGTTTCGGACAGTAACCAGAACCTTTGGAGAATACGGGAAATAGACGGGGTAACCTACTGTTTTTTGGTGTATGAATACCCCAAGGCCGGGATTTATGTGGGAGTAGGGCTTCCTGAAAATGAGATTTTTTCGGATTTGAAGCTCCTGTTTGAGGTGGTTTCGGGAAGTATGACCATAAAGGATTGCGACGATCAGCCCTATGTCTATTACGCTTCTGATGAACCGGGGGAGATAAAGCTGGAGAGCGTTTCATCCAATGCAGGGCTTACATTTGAGTGCAATATTGATGTGAATGCCCTTGAATTTATGCGCAGAAGTACCTTTGCCAGCGTCCTTCTGATTGTCTTTGTGAGTGTGGGAAGTATCCTGGTGCAGAATCTGATTCTGCGCAGAGCGGTGATCAGGCCGGTGACAAAGCTCTCGGGCCAGGTGAAGAATGCTGCCGATGAGGGCGGGAGGATCGAACAGCTTGTGATAGCGGAGGATGCAAGGACAGAGGAAATCTATACGTTGCAGGCGGTATTAAACCATCTTTTGCAGGAGGTTCTCTCCGGAAGAATCCAGCTCTACAAGAATCAGGTGGAAAAACAGGACGGGGAGCTGCGGCAGTTAAGATCACAATTGCGTCCCCATTTCTATTTAAACGCCATTATGACGGTGAGCAGCATGACCTATCAGAACCGAAACGAAGACATCCGGGAGTATCTGGCCAGGCTTTCCGGCCATATGCGCTATATGATGCGGATCATGACAAGCACGGTGACGTTAAAAGAGGAATTATCCCACATAGAGAATTATGTGAATATGCAGGAGATTAAGTTCCCATCCTCGGTAATTTTGATGACGGAGTGCCCGGGAGAGCTGGAGCAGGCCCGGATTCCCCATCTTCTTTTGTACACGGTAGTGGAAAATGCTTTCAAATACGCCATGACATTACAGGAAACCATGGTGCTCACCATTACCTGCGGGGCACTTGCCACAGAGGACTTTGACGGTTATCGGGTGGTTCTGGAGGATAATGGAAAAGGGTTTGATGAGGAAACGCAAAGGCGCTACAATAACGGGGAAATATTAGAGGACAGGGAAGAAAAGCATATTGGCCTGAGCAATGTAAAGAGGAGCCTGCTTTTGCAGTATGGACGGAAAGATTTGCTCAGGCTCTCTAACGCGCTGCCCCACGGCGCACGGGTGGAAATTTGGATACCAAATGAGAAAGGATGCAGAAATGGGTTTGACAGTACTGATCGTTGATGATGACCCAAATACGGTACGGATGATAAGGGACGCCGTTCCATGGGAAGAATATGGGATCGGGCAGGTATATACCGCTTATCAGGGTGTACAGGCGTTGGAAATGGTGAAAGAACACGCTCCCTCCATTGTGATCACTGATATTGAGATGCCCCAGATGGACGGGCTGCAGATGTTGGAGCATCTGTCCGTACTTGCCCAGCCGCCGGAAGTGATCTTTCTGACCTGCCATGACAGCTTTCCCTTTGCACAGAAGGCGCTGCGGCACGGAGTATCTAATTACCTGCTCAAGCCCTTTGAGCTGGACGAGCTCTTGGGAGCCCTGTTAAATACGATTGTAAAGTGCAGGCAGAAACAGGAAGAGGCAAGGGTGCGCAAGGAACTTGCGGCCCGGGAGCGGCAGGCCGAAAAGAATCAGGATTATCTGGTACAGAATTTTATCAACAGGCTGCTGAACAAGACCATGGAAGGCAGCACGGAGCTTCTTAGGGCGGCGGCCTTAAGAAGAGATATCGCCTTTGACGTTACCAAGCGGTATTATCTGGTCTATGTGGGCGTTAATATGAACAACAATGAGATGAAAAAAATTACAGAGTCCGAGTTTTATTTCATCTTCCGCAATTTATCCACAGAGACGATTTATGGAAATGTGGACGCTAACTGTGTGGTGGAGAATACGGTATACCCTTATTATATCCTGGTTATGCCGGTGAGAGAGTGTGCGGGGGATGAAAAATGGCTGCAGGAGCGCTGCCGCAGGCTGATCACCGTAGCGGAGAGGTATCTGGGGATCGCCCTGTCCTGTGCAATTTCCCCGCCGCTGCTGCCCGCTGAGTTCGGAGAGATGAAAAAGCCCATGGACGAACTGTTTTTGCGGGAAAGGGCGGAGCACTCCAGGATCATTTTCTTGAAGGAAGAGGCAGGGGAGAAGACAGTGGAAGGGGTTCTGGTCAGAGAAGAGGCCCTTGGATATCTGAGGGAAAGGAAAAAGACAGAATTTTTGGGAATGGCAAAAAGGGTTCTTTCGCAGTTAGACCGGGAGGAACATTTAGATACCATCCATATGCAGGCTCTCCACCATGATTTCATGCAGTTATTTTATGGGTTTTTGTTTGAAAACCATATTCAGGCGTACCAGCTATTCCAGAATGAAATTTTCCGGAAGCTGAATGAAGAGGCGGAGTATTCTTCCGTAAGTATGATCAAGTACATCAGCTATCTCTATGACAGTACCTTTGAGCAGGTGGATGCGCTGAAAGAATCGGATTCGGTGATTGACCGTATCAAAAAATATATTGAAGAACATTTCAGAGAGGATATCAGCCGGGAAGATATTGCAGCCAGTATTTACCTGACGCCTAATTATCTCAGCAAAATTTTTCATGAGGAGACAGGGATGGCGCTTCGGGAATATATCAATTTCTGCCGGATCGAGGAGGCGAAAAAGCTGCTTGGTGCCACCAGCCACAGTGTGACGGAGATCGCGTTGATGGTGGGCTTTGAGAATATTCCCTATTTTTCTACTGTGTTTAAAAAGTATTGCGATATGACCCCGGCGGCCTGGAAAAGCAGCCTCGGGAAGTGAATCCCCGGGCAGGGAAGGTTTGCCCCTGCTCGTGGTGTGGCTCTTTGCCCCTTAAGAATGGAGGGAAAAAATGTCGTTTCTGAATAATGGTTTTATGTTGGCTCTTGGCAAGATTGCGGATATGTTTTTTCTCAGTGTGTTATGGATTTTGTTCAGCCTTCCGGTAGTGACCATAGTGCCGTCAACGATTGCGCTCTACTATGCCACCGTCAAGGTGGTAAGGCGGGATGCCGGATATGTGTTCCGGGATTTTCTGAATGGCTTTAGGCAGAATCTGAAACAGGGGATGGCTTTGGAGCTGATCTATTTTATTATAGGGGCGCTTTTGTACGCTGCCCGCCGTTTTGCCCATCTGGCAGGTCTTACCAGTACGCTGGGGAAATGCTACTATCTGTTTTTTTTGATTTCCGTGGTGGTGATTTCCTGTGTGAGCGCTTACCTGCTGCCGGTGATCTCACGGTTTACCTTGTCCCTCCTGTCAGCGCTTCGGCTGGCAGTATTTTTTTCGTTTACCAACCTGCTGACCCTGATTCCGGTGTTAATTACCCTGGCGGCAGGGACCGCCCTGGTGTGGGTGATTCCCCCTGCGGTTCTGGTACTGCCCTCCGCCTGGTGCTTTTTACATTCCTACGGGGTGGAAAAGGCGCTGGGCCGTTATATAAAAGAGCAGACGCAGGATCCCCAGCAGCATGAGGGAAGATGGTATATGGAAGAATAGAAATACCGCCGGGGCAGAAGATACCACAAAAGTGAAAGGGAAGCTTACTTTTTTAAAGGTTTTATGAAAGCAGTTTTTTTATACTGTGAGTAGTAAAAAGGAATGTCGTTTTAGAGACAAGGAGGATGACAATGAAAGCGAAAAAGATTTTGGCGCTGACACTGAGCGCTGCAATGATCGCTCTGAGTGCATGCGGCTCGGGAGAGAGCGGCAGCGGCACAGCAGATGTAAAGGAAAGTGAAACAGGCAAGAGCCAGGAAGCGGCGGCCGGTGAAGAGAAAGAAACATCCGGCGGGAGTGCGGCGTCGGAGGGGACGGGAGAGATCAGTACGATCCGGGTTTCCTATCCTGCCCTGGTGGTGGTTCCCTCGGAAGAGGGGACGGTGGAAGCTGAGAATGCAATTAATGCATATCTCGAGGAAAAGGGCGAGAGTGTCAGGATCGACCTGGATCCCATCGACGGAAACAACTATACCACGCAGGTGGATATGGCGATTGTAGGCGGCGAGAGTATCGGGCTGTACTGTCCTTTGACCGGACTGGACGCAGCGGTTCAGACAAACAAGGTGCTTCCCCTGGACGAATATCTGGATGACGAGCTGGCCGGGGCCATTGAGGTGATGGGGGCAGACTTCAAAAAGAACTGTGAGTTTAACGGTACCACCTATGCCCTCCCCTGCTACAAGGGAAGCGTGCTCCACTACTATTGGGTATGCCCCAAGGAGATCTTTGATTCTCTGGGAGTGGAGAGAGATTCTATCAAGAATATCAGGGATCTGGCTCCCGTGCTTGCCAAGCTGAAGGAAGCATACCCTGACAGGGCTCCCATTGCACCCTCTCTTGGAGCAAACGGAGCGGGAAACAGCTTTGTACAGATGAGTGTTCTGGGCGGAGTAGGAGATTATGAGGTGACCCAGTTAAACAACGGTCTGTGCGTTGTGGGTGATGATATAACAGTGCAGAACATGTATGCCACAGATTTCTTTAAAGAGGCATGTCAGATTGCGTATGACTGGAACCAGGCGGGCTACACCATCAAGGATGCCTCTGTGGCAACCGACGCCCCTTATACGCTGATGGAAGCAGACAGGGCTTGCAGCTATATCATCGGATATGCTTACAGTACGGAGAGTGTGGAAGCCATGTCCCTGGCAAAGGCGGAGCCTTACGAGACGGTAGCCATTGATCTTTCCACCGATATGCTCAATCCTATCACCCTTACCTGGGCCATCGCCTATACCTGCGAGGATCCGGACGGCGCCGCAAGAGTGTTGAATATGCTCTACACAGACGAGTTTGTGCTCAATACCCTGATCTTCGGAGTGGAGGGAAGTGACTGGGTGGATGCAGGCACAGGAGACGGTTCCATTTTGTGGCCGGAAGGCAAGGATATGAACAGCGTTCCCTACACAGCCGCCCTTACCTGCGGAATTATCGGCAATCAGTTTATCATGTATTCCATGGAAGGGGTTACCCTAGCGTCCGATATTCCTTTTATGGCAGCAGAGATGGAAAACGCCAAGAAGAGCCCGGTATTCGGATTTTCGGTTGACATCACCAATATCAAGACCCAGACGGCAGCCATCAGCAATGTCATTGCACAGTATGAGGGCGGCCTGCTTACCGGAGAGCTGGATCCTGAAGTCTATATTCCCAAGCTTTTGGAGGAGCTGGAAGCCGCAGGCATGAGCGATATTGTGACAGAGGCGCAGAGCCAGTTGGATGCATGGAAATAGAACCAGAAGTAAAACCATAGGAAAAGCAGGGACTGCCGCGTGAAGGACAGGGCCTTAGTCCTTCCAGGCGGCAGTTCCGCCATAGAGAGGTTGAGAGTATGGCTAGCGCGATTGCAGAGAAGAAAAAGAAAAGTAAGAGAGTAAGCTATGTGCCCCTGCTCCTGATGATGGTGCCGGGGCTGATCTATCTGGTGGTGAATAATTATCTGCCCATGTTTGGTATTACCATCGCCTTTAAAAACCTGGACTTCAGGAAGGGAATCTTAGCCAGCGAGTGGTGCGGCTTTCAGAATTTTGAGTACCTGTTTAAGACCAAGGATGCCTTTATCATGATACGCAATACCCTGTGTTACAATGTGGTATTCATCTTTGGCGGGCTGGTTCTGTCTCTGGCCATCGCGGTCATGATGACAGAGATCAGCAAAATGAAGATTGCAAAATTCATACAGCCGGCCATCTGCTTCCCCAACATGGTGTCCATTATCATCGTGGCCTATCTGGTCTATGCCTTTCTGGGATCAGACGGATTTGTAAACAATACCATTTTAGGAGGCGAGGGGATTAGCTGGTATAAGGAGTCCAAATACTGGCCCGCGATTCTGATCATCGTGAATTTCTGGAAAAGCGCGGGATATGGAGCCATTATTTACATAGCGTCCATATCAGGTATCGACAAAAGCCTCTATGAAGCGGCAAGGCTGGACGGCGCGTCCAAGATGCAGCAGGTGTTTCAGATCACCCTGCCGATTATCCGCCCCATGATTATTTTGATGCTGCTTATGTCCATAGGGCGGATTTTTAACTCCGATTTTGGTCTGTTTTTACAGGTGCCCATGAATTCCGGTATGCTTTATGAGACTACGCAGACCATTGATACTTATGTATACCGGGCGTTGATGGAGCGCAACGATGTGAGCATGTCGTCCGCCGCCAGCGTGTTCCAGGCAATTCTGGGATTTGTCCTGGTAATGATATCCAATCTGATTGTGCGAAGGATTGACAGCGACAGCGCGCTGTTTTAGGGGGAAGGCATATGAAGAAGAGAATGAACAGTGAAAAAAGATTCAGGTACATATGCCTGACGATTCTATTAGTATTTACGGCGATCTGTATCACTCCGTTTCTGCTTATGCTGGCAGCTTCGGTTACGGAGGAACAGGCATTGGTCAGGGAGGGATATAAGTTTTGGCCCAGCGCATTTTCCTTTGACACCTATAAATATCTCTGGGCCAAGAGAGAGACGATTTTCAGGGCGTATATGATCTCGATTCTGGTAACCTTTGCAGGCACGGCAGTCAATGTGATTATTACTTCCCTGTTTGGCTATCCTCTCTCCCGGAAGGATTTTAAGTGGAGAAATGTCTTTGCCTTTGTGGTATTTTTTACCATGTTGTTCAACGGAGGTATGACGGCGTCTTATATTATCTGGACCCGGACCTTCCATATCAAAGATACCATCTGGGCCCTGCTCTTGCCCAACTATCTCATGGGGGGCATGAATGTGCTGATGGTGAGAAATTATTACACGGCCAGTATTCCGGATTCTATTTTGGAGGCCGCCCGGATTGACGGGGCAACGGAAATGCAGATCTATACAAAGGTTCTGGTTCCGCTCTCCAAGCCGGTTATGATTACCATTGCCCTGTTTGCAGGCATTGCCTATTGGAATGACTGGACGAACGGCCTTTACTATATCAGCAATCCCAAGCTTTACAGCATCAATGTTTATCTGAATAACCTGATGAATAATATTCAATTGCTGACCCAACAGTCCACCCTGACGGAAGGGGCGAATCTTGCGGGCATGAACCTGCCCAGCGTGGGTGTGAGAATGGCCATTGCCATGATCGCAGTGCTCCCGGTTTTGATTATTTTCCCTTTTATCCAGGGACAGTTGGTGAAAGGCGTGGTCATCGGAGGCGTGAAAGGATAGGCGCTTATCAGGGGGAGTTAATAACAGAGTCAGATTCCGGACGGGAGCTGTCGCATCAGAAGTAGAGAATGGTGCGACGGCTCCTTTTTTACCATAGCTTTTTATTTATTTGAAACAAAATCAGACATATTTAAAATTAATCCCTGCCAGAGATTGCTATAATAAAAATAAGAAAACAGAAGAAGGAGAGAGAAAAAAATGAGAAAAGAATTTGAACGGGTAACGCCGGAAAGCGTAGGAATTATGTCGGAGGATATGGAATGGCTGCTTGACCGGCTGGAAAGTGGATTTACGGAGCCCCACGGCCTGATGATTATGCGTCATGGAAAGATATGCGCGGAAGGCTGGTGGAGCCCTTATGCACCGGGAATACGGCACGGGCTGCAGTCCCACTCCAAGACCTACGCGGCTACGGCGGTGGGAATTGCCTATACGGAAGGGCTGGTTGGGCTGGATGAGAGAATCATTGATATTTTCCCGGAGGAAGCGCCGGAGCATCCATCGGAATATTTAAAAGAGCTGACAGTACATCATGTGTTGTGCATGGGCTGCGGTATGGATGAGATGCCTGGGGCAAGTAAGAACTGGATCAGAGATTTTTTACATACACCGGTTGTCCACAAACCGGGAACTACTTATATGTATAATAGCGTAGGTTCCTCCCTTCTGGCGGCTATCGTAGTCAAAAAGACGGGAATGGGAATGCACGAATATTTAAAGACAAGGCTTTATGACAAGATCGGAATTTTTTCTGACAATCATGTATGGATGAAAATGCCGGATGGGTGCGAGGTGGGAGGCGGAGGTCTTTTCGCCACCACCGAGGATAACCTGCGCCTGATGAAGCTTTATGCGGATGGAGGCGTATGGGAAGGGGAGAGAATCCTTGCCGAAGATTTTGTTCAGAGGGCTACCACACTTCAGAATGAGTCGGCCAGCGAGGAGAGCAAAAATCCGCCCGCCAAGGACAATTTTGTGGGATATGGTTATCAGATCTGGATGTGCAGGCCCAAAGGGGTGTACCGTGCGGACGGCGCGATGGGGCAGTTTACCATTGTGGTACCGGACATGGATATGATCATTGCCATTACGGAGAATGCCGCAGGGGCGCATTGGGCACAGTCCACGTTAGACACCATGTGGGAATTTCTTGACAGAATCAAAGCCCATGCAGGGCATGATGTTGAAGAGGGAAGTCAGATGGAGGGAAGTCAGTCGGAAAGAAATCAGGCGGAGAAAAGTCAGGAGAAAAATCAAGTGGAGAAAAGTCAGGCGGAGAGAAGCCCGGCGGCCCAGAGACTGGCAAAGAGGATGAAATGCCTGGCCCTGCCAGGTCCTGCCTATGCCCCCTATAGTCCGGTGATTTCCCAGATTCAGAACAGAGAATGGCTGGTGAAGGAAGGAACTCTGTACATGGGAGACGTGGGGATGGCCCATCATATGGCAGGAATGGAGCTGCCGGAACCGGTGCAGTCATTTTCCTTCGAGTTTTGCTGTGACAGCGTCACTATGAAGTGGAAGACCCAAAAGTCGGATGAGAAGGCAGTGATCGCCATGGACGGTTCCAGGAGATGGAATGTGCTGGAGGGCGGTGCCGTGGTGCAGGGGCTTATGAGCGGTGCATGGACGGCGGAGCATGTGCTGGAGGTCAGGACACGTTTTGTGGAGACTTGCCGGGAGAGAGTGATGACCTTTACCTTTGAAGGGGAAAAGGTATTGGTGAAGGAGAAGGTCAATATGGCCTTTGGGGAGCCCACAGAGCAGGTAATCCAGGCGGAATTGTCAAAGGAGGCATGAGGGATGGACAAATATGAGAAGATACTGGAACGGCAATTTGTGATGAATGATGCCGGAAAAATAGATAAGATCAGGGATCTGTATGTCACCTATAGTCCCCAGGTGGATTTGCAGGCATTGAAAGATCAGGGATTTCTGGAAGCAGTGGAAGAAATGATGGAGCCCATTCTGGACAAATTCGATGATTTCAGCCCAGAGGTGCTGGCCTATTGGGCGAAGCGCGGCATGGTGAAGGAAGCTCACGGCAGGGATGATGTGATGAGCTGGACGGAATATGGACAAAAGACGGGCTACTATTGGGAGGATCCCCACAGCCCCATGGAAGGGGTGCAGAACCGGTATAAGATGTGGAATTCTTTTGTACCGGTGTCGGCTTTTGCCCCGGAGAATAAAGAGCGGAAGTATCCCACGGTGGTGGTGCTGCATGGGGGTTTTAATCCCATCAGCATCATAGATGGGTGGGGATTCGTCCAGGAGGCGGCAAGGCGGGAATGGATTGTGATCGTGCCTGCCCTGGAATTGGACGATCTGGTAGACGAAGTCCTGGAACAGGCCAGGAAGCTTTATCCTGTGGATGAGAGAAGGATCTATGCCACGGGGTTTTCGTATGGCGGATATATGTCGGGGACGCTGGGCAATAAGCGCCCGGAGGTCTATGCGGCCGTAGGTCCCTGCGGGGCGCCCATCAGCAATAATTTCTGTGAAAAAGCAATTGGCCCGGAACCCCAGCCCCCCTTTGACGGAGTACCCAGGGCGCTGGCTATGAATACCTATATGCCGGTGTTTACGGCCTCCGGGAATCTGGACGGCGGAAGATTCCCGATTTGGAACGCCAGGGACAGAGAGGGAAATTCCTTTGCGGAGGAAATGATAAAGGGGATCAACTCCTGGGCCAGGGTAAACCATGCGCAGGAGTTGGATCCGGAGGAAGTATTTGCCATGAAGGAGAAAGAGGGGCTTTCCGAAGCGGAAAAGAATTTGGGACTTCCTCTTCCCGCCGATTGTATCCATACCGTGATAGCAGACGGGATCACCAATTATATTGGGGATCTAAGGAGCGAGGATGGGATTGTGCGTGTCAGAATCATGTGCGAGATGAATATGCCGCACTGGCCTACGCCGGAGATGATCCGCCAGATGTACGGTTTTTTTGAACATTTTTCCCGGGACGTGAAAACAGGAGAAAGCATTTACAGGGAGTAGGTAGCTACAGCGGTGGTTGGAAACAGGAGTGTTGAAGGTTGTGAAAAGATGAGATATATTAAAAAGGTAACAGGGACGCTGTTTATTAAGGAACCTGCTTTTTACAGATTAGTGGCCCAAATTGCAATTCCCATTGCGTTGCAAAGCCTGATTACCACCGGGGTGAACATGATGGATACCCTGATGATCAGCGCCCTGGGGGAGACAGAGCTATCCGCCGTCTCCCTGGCTAATCAGTTTATCATGGTTTTTCAGGGATGCTGCATGGGAATCGGCATGGGTGCTTCCGTACTGGTATCCCGGTATTATGGCATGAAAGAGCCGGAGGCGATCCGTAAGACCCTTGCCATCATGCTCCGGCTCTGCCTGGGAATTGCCACGGCGTTCTGCGTGGCGACGGCTCTCGTACCGGCAGGCATTATGTGTATATACACCCCGGATGAACACATAATTACCCAGGGGGAGATTTATTTGAGATGGTCTGTTATAACCTATTTTTTGCTGGGACTGTCGCTGACCTGCACGCTGATGCTTCGCTCAGTGGGGAAGGTACAGATTCCGCTTTTTACCTCAATTGCGGCTTTCTTTATCAATGTGGGGGCAAATTACCTGTTTATCTTTGGGAAATGGGGGATGCCCAGAATGGAGGTGGCCGGAGCGGCGGTGGGCACGCTGATCGCACGGCTGTTTGAGCTTATGGTGATCTGCGGCTATCTTTTACTTAAGGATGAGACGATTGGTTTTCGGCTCTATCATTTGTTCATGAAAACGGGGGCGCTCTGGAAAGAGTACCTGCGCATCAGCATGCCGGTGCTTGTCAGCGATATCATCTTTATGCTGGGAAATAACGCGGTGGCTATGGTGATCGGGAGGCAGGGAGAAAGCTTTGTGGCTGCCAATGCGGTGACCACAATGACCCAGCAGCTCAGCTCCGTGCTGACCCAGGGTATGGCCCAGGCAGCGGCAATCGTAACAGGCTATGCGCTGGGAGAGGGAAACCGGGAAAAAGCCCAGAGACAGGGCTATGCGTTATTGGGGCTAGGAATCGCCTTCGGAATTTTCGCGTCCTGTGTAATTATGCTGATCAGTGGGCCTATGATCAAAGCTTATAATGTATCTGAGGAAACGGCCCGGATTGCAAAGCAGCTCATGGGGGCAATCAGTTTTATTATTTTGTTCCAGGCTACCAACAGTATTATGACCAAAGGAACCCTGCGGGGAGGCGGCGATACCAAGATCCTTATGGTGACAGACAATATTTTTTTGTGGGTACTGTCGATTCCGTTGGGAGTCCTGGCAGGGTTCGTACTCCATATGCCCGCTTTCTGGATTTACTTTTTCTTAAAGATTGATCAGGTAGCAAAGGCACTCTGGTGTGTGGCGCGGCTTCGAAGCGGGAAGTGGATTAAAAAAATATCGGCGGCTTAAATTTCGTGTTCAGTTAAAACGAAAAAGTAAGGAGGATTTTAATGATGGAACTTTACAGAAAAAATGGAGAATTATTGGAGAAGGCTGTGCAGGAAAATGCGGCGATTTTCCCGATCGAGCATCACCGCAAGGCGGACGGAAATCTGGATGTGGAGGGAAATCTGAAGGTGTGGAACAAGGCCCTTGCGCCTTTCCACAAGACGTATCTTTGGGAACAGGGAGCGCCGGGATTTGATCCGGAAAAGACGCCTTTGCAGGAAAATCCCTATTTTGTCTTTGTGCCTACAGAGGAGGAACAGGTAAGGGGGACAATTATCGTGGCCCACGGCGGCGGATTTTCCTGGCGGACCGGTTCGGAGGGTGTGAATGTGGCTCATTATTTCTGGAAAGCAGGCTTTAATGTGGCGATTTTATGCTATCGGCTGCTGCCCTATACCAGATTTGACGCCATTGCCGACATGCAGCGCAGCATCCGCATCATCCGAAGCAAGGCCAAGGAATGGAATCTGGGAGAGAAGATTGCCGTGATGGGATTTTCGGCCGGAGGTATGCTGGCCGGAAACTGTGCCACCCACCCGGATAACGGACGGCCGGAGAATGAGGATGTGACCGAGAGATTTTCCTGCGCAGTTGACGCTGTGGTGGTGGGCTATGGCGCTATGAGCGGAGTGTCCTTTCCTGCGCCCTTTGGCATGAAAGGAGATCCTCTGATGGGAGAGAACCATAAGGACAGGATGTATCTGGCCATCGAGAAGAATGTGACGTATGATACGCCTCCCATGTTTATCTGGCAGACCATGAGCGACGACGGAAGGCATGGTATGTGTCTTGCAAAAGCGTTGCAGGATGCGGGAGTGCCCTATGAGCTTCACATATTCCAACCGGGGGTACACGGACTTGCCATGGCGGACGGGAGAAACGATCTGGCAATGGATATTCCCCACGTGACCCACTGGGGAGAGCTGTGCAGAGAGTGGCTTGAGGATATGGGATTCTGATCTTCAAAGGACAGGATGAGAGTCCAAAGAAGGAGAGGAGAGGTGAATCGGATGGAAACAATGTATGGGCGAAAGATCAGAGAACATGTAAAGCTGTGCGGAAGAACCTATATGGATAAAGAGGATACCCTTTATTTTGACTGGACATGCGCAGGGATGGAGTTTCAGTTCCAGGGAAGCTGCCTGATGGCCCGCTTTCGTGTGATGCCCGAAATGGTAGTCAGACAGATCCCGGGAGAGACACCCGGAACCACCCAGACCAAGGAGGAGGAAGACTGGCCGTGGATTGCCGTTTTTCTGGACGGAGGCGAAACGCCGTACCATAAGTTTCCTTTGGACAGGGAAGAGCTGACTGCGGTTATTTTTGAGAGCGATAAGGAAGAGACGCACAGGATCCGCATCGTGAAGCTGACGGAATGTTTCCGTTCAGCCGTCGGAATCTCTCAGTTGAAGATGGAGGGAAAGGTCTGGCCCGCCCCAAAGGCGGCTAAACGGATCGAGTACATTGGAGATTCCATCACCTGTGGTTTTGGAAATGATACCAATGAGGGCAACCGGGATTTTTACTCCGGGGAGGAAAACGGCTGGATGACCTATGCCGCCCTGACGGTCCGGAAGCTTGAAATGGATGCGGACTTTGTCAGCGTATCAGGGATTACGGTAGCCAAGACGGGTGATTTCCCGGGGCCCTATGCCATGAATGAAATTTATCCCTATACGAACCGCATCCTTCAGGATAAGCTTGCCCGAAAGAGGGGAGAGGAAAAGGCGCAGTACGAAGTCTGGGATTTTGCCGGACATGTGCCGGATTATATTGTGCTGAATCTGGGAACCAACGACTCCACCCAGGTAGGGTTGAGCGGGGATATTCAGAGGGCGGAAGAAAAGTTTGAGGAGGACTACTATCATTTCCTCGAAATGATCAGGAAGTATAACGGTTATGGGCCTAAGCTGATCTGCACTCTGGGATGTATTGATTTTTACCTGTATGACAGAATTCTCCATGCGGCGGAGCGCTTCCGAAGGGAAAAGAAGGATGAAAATATTTTCTGCTTTAAATTCACAAAGATGTTGATGATGGGAGCTGATGTAGGAGCCTGTTTCCATCCTTCTATCCGCAGACACGAAAAGATGGCAAAAGAACTGACGGCCTTTATTCAGGAACTGGAACGAAAGGAAGAACAGTAAGAAATGAGTGAAGAGATTAAGAAAATCAAGGTCAACGGGGTGACGCTGGCCTACAGGGAGATCGGAAGGGGAGACAAATACCTGATCTCCACGCAGACCTTTTTCCTGACAGACTGCCACATGGCGCTTTTGGGAAGGGAACCCTACGATTATCATGTATTTTTGATTTATATGAGAGGGTATGGGGAATCGGATCATATTTTTGATTCCCGGCCTCATGACTATACAAAAATATGGGGAGAGGATGTGATTGCCTTTGCGCAGGCTATGGGGATTGAAAGCTTTTATTACAGCGGCGTCTCCCACGGAAACTGGGCCGGATGGTACATTGCCTTTCACCGTCCGGAGCTGCTTCGGGGCTTTTTCTGCTGCGATGGGATCGCTCAGTTTCGCAGGGATGAAGAGCAGGGCGTAAAAGCCATGCAGCATGATGAGGAAGAGATAGAGGAACTTGTGGGTAACCGTGGGAAGCTGGAAAAAATGGCCTGGATGGAGCAGTGGCCGACGAACAATCCCCAAAGGCTTGCAAGGAGGGAGAAAAATCACCTGGAACATCTGGAGATCCTGGCAAGCCGCAGGAAAGAGGAATTCCTGGTGAAGAACAGCAGTATGACCGCCTGTGAAGCACAGACAGAGGAAGAGTTTTATGAAAGGTTATCCCAGATACCGGTTCCTGTCATGATCTGGAACGGCGTGCTCGATCCCCTGGCAAGGGTGGAGGACTGCTTGAAAATTGCGAAGACAATTCCGGGGGCGCATCTGCTCACCTACCAGCACTTAGGGCACGGAGGGGCGGATGAATGCCCGGAGATTGCGGCAAGGGACTGCGACCGCTTTTTTAGCGATACAAAGGGGAGGATTCTTTGATTTCACGAGGCCGGGGCGCAGGAAATCTGAAAGGGTGAAAAATTTTCCCACGTTTCCTGCAAAATCTTTCCCGCAAAATAAAAATTTCTCTTGCCAAATACCTGTGATTATGGTAACATATTTTCCGTCAGGTTAATAAGCAGATTATTGCCTGGCGGAAAACCCTGAAAGTGATGTTGGACGTAATATTATCGAAGTGTTAAGGTGTGTAACCGCAACAGGGAACGGGCAATAGCTCACGAATAAGGCTCCGTGGTCAAGCGGTTAAGACATCGCCCTTTCACGGCGGTAACACGGGTTCGATTCCCGTCGGAGTCATTAATGACCCGCAAGGGTATATGGACCTTTAGCTCAGTTGGTTAGAGCAACCGGCTCATAACCGGTCGGTCCCGGGTTCGAGTCCCCGAAGGTCCATTCATTATGGTAAGCATTGTGGTAAGGAGGGACCCGCAGAGCGGGAGGATTCCTTATCACCCACCTCTGGTAAGGAGGGGCCCGCGAAGCGGGAGGATTCCTTATCACCCCATTGTTAGTTTAGATAGTAAAGTATTAATTGGCCTGGTGGCTCAGCTGGTTAGAGCGCCGCCCTGTCACGGCGGAGGTCGTGGGTTCGAACCCCATCCGGGTCGTTTTATATGCGTAGGGGCGCAAAGACGAAATTGCTGTTGACGCCTCGCGCGGTGAGTAGAGGAAACTCCCCTGCTCGATTGTTTGGGATCTTAGCTCAGCTGGGAGAGCATCTGCCTTACAAGCAGAGGGTCATAGGTTCGAGCCCTATAGGTCCCATTAATCAATTTTATATTGATTATGCTGGTGTGGCGGAATAGGCAGACGCAAAGGACTTAAAATCCTTCGGGAGCAATCCCGTGCCGGTTCAAGTCCGGCCACCAGCAGTTTCAAACAGGAATCCACGATATTGGCTGAGGCTGATGTGGATTCTTTTTTTGATATAAGGATAGTTTGCCCAAATTGCAGATAGAATTGTGAAGCAGTGATTGACCTTATAAAATTTCACTGATATAATATGTTTCACTAAGAAAGTGAAAGCGGTGATTAGGGTGAAATCAAAGATTTCACCATCCTGATTTGTGAGCCCGCTGAGGCGGGCAGATGGGAGTTAGGGTGAAATCAAAGATTTCACCATCCTGATTTGTACGCCCGCTGAGTGGGCAGATGGGAGTTAGGGTGAAATCGGAGATTTCACCATCCTGATTTGTGAGCCCGCTGAGCGGGCAGATGGGAGTTAGAGTGAAAGGTGACAGCAGAAAAGGGATGGAATGTGTGGAAAGCAAGTTTCTCCGGCTGCCTAATATCCAGAAATATGAAGTGGATCGGAGAACGGAGGAAGGGTTCATTGCATCGGTTGAAATGGATGATGGATTTACATTCAAAATACATGCCTATTCTTTACAGCAGGTATTCCCGTCAACTGTACTGAAGCTGATTGAAAAGAAAGGGAATGATACGGGAATCCGTATTTTAGTATCACCATATATATCGGAAAGAACAGCGCAGATATGTAAAGAGAATGGAATGGGGTATTTTGATTATGCCGGAAACTGCTGGTTTGTAGGGCATTCTATTTATCTCTCTGAGCGGGGAAATAAAAATCCCCAGCCAAAGCAGTGCGGTGCCGTTTCCATATTTGAGAGGTCATCAGTGGTTTCCTCCCTGATTCTGCGGGAGCTTTTTACAGATATAAATAAGGTGTGGAGATTAAAGTATCTGTCGGAAACGGTTGGCTGCAGTATTGGCCAGGTGTCTAAAGTAATGGGAGCTCTGGTAAAGAATGCCTGGGCAGTTAAGACGGCAGAGGGGTATGCTGTTTCAGAGCCCGACTTGGTTTTAAGGGAGTGGGGCAAAGTTTATGGTAAGAAGGAGGCAATTTCATATCCCTGCTACAGTTTGGATACCCCTCCTGTTGTGGAAGGGAAGCTGAGGAAATTGAAGCAGGATACGGGGATAGAGAGTTATCTTACAGGATTTTCCGGGGGAGTCCGGTATGCGCCGGTTGTCCGGTATAATAAAGTCCATGTATATTTGTTCCCGGAGGAAATACAGGAAGCAGCCCGCTATCTGGGGATAAAAGAGGTGGACAGCGGTGCCAACGTCGTTATTTTCCCTTTGGAGAATAATTCTTATATAAAAGACTGCCGGGTCATTACAGGAGATGTTGTGGTATCGCCATTGCAGGCTTATCTGGACAGCCTCCAGCTAAAGGGGCGGGGGGAGGAACTGGCAGAAGCCATACTGACGAGGATATTGAACTGATAAAAAGGGATGTATATGAGCAGGTTCAGGCGTTGCTGAATTTGATTTAAGGCCAGCAGTTTCAAACAGGAATCCACGATATTGGCTGAGGCTGATGTGGATTCTTTTTTTCCTGAAAATCCTGTGACGGCACCAGAGCGTGTCTGAAAATTCAAACACGCTCTAGGCGAATAATGGCAGAAGCATGATTTTGCAGAAGGAGGCAGGCTTTGAGATATTACATTGCAGATCTTCATTTTTTCCATGAGGCTATGAACAGGGAAATGGACCATCGCGGGTTTGAAAACGGGGAAGAGATGAACGAATATATGCTGGGAAAGTGGAACAAAAAAGTAAGGCGTAATGATGAGGTGGTGATTTTGGGGGATCTATCCTGGGGAAATGCCCAGCAGACAAACCACCTGCTGACACAGTTAAAGGGAAAGCTTTATCTGATCCAGGGAAATCATGACAGGTTCCTGCGGAACAAGGAGCTGGACGCGGGCCGCTTTCAGTGGATCAGGCCCTATGAGGAGCTCTCGGATCAAAAGCGGAAGGTGATTCTGTGTCATTATCCGATTCTTTTTTATAACGGGCAGTATCGCCTGGATGAAAAGGGAGCTCCAAAAACCTATATGCTGTACGGACATGTCCACGATTCCAGGGATCAGCGCCTGCTGGAGGAGTTCCAGAGGCGGATCAGGGAAACGGTTACCACGGATATGGAGGGAAACAGAAGAAACATCCCCTGCAATATGATTAACTGCTTTTGCGGCTATTCGGACTATGAGCCGCTGACGCTGGATGAGTGGATTGCGTGTGACCAGGCGCGGAAGATGGAGGAAACAGGACAGCCATAAGCCGCAGGGCCGTCCTGTGAAAGAACCGTGTGAAAGGGCTTTCGAAATTTCTTGACTAACTATCCGTTTTTTACTATTATTATTCTAGGAGAAAATTATCTTAGGGAGAAAATAGCGAAAAATGCGATTGAAGGAAGTGGAAATATGCAATCGAAGAGGGGAAGCGAAAACAAAGCAATCACAATTTACGACATAGCCAGAGAGGCGGGGGTCTCTCCGGCCACTGTATCCAGGGTTTTGACAAACAGGGCCAGGGTCAGCAGCGGAAAGAGAGACAGAGTTGTAGAGGTAATCGAAAAGTATAATTTCAAGCCCAACACTTTTGCGAAAGGGCTTGCAGAGACAAAGAGCAAGAAGATAGGGGTTTTGATGGCGGATGTTCGCAATCCTTACTATGCCTCCATGTTTGTGGCATGTGAGACGGCGGCAAGGAGCGAGGGATATTCGGTAATTTTATACAATTTCCTGGGGGATGTGGAGCTGGAAGAAGAGCTTTTGGAGCGTCTTCTGGACGAGCGTGTGGACGCCATTATCCTTTTGGGAGGGCATGCGGATGAGCTGGTATCCAACATGGAATATGTGGAAGCTGTGAATGACGTTATGGCTACGACGCCGGTGGTTATCACGGGTAAGCTGGACGGAACCCAGTGCAACACCGTAAGGATCAATGCCATGAGATCCATGGAATTGGTAATGGAGCATCTTTTTTCGCTCAGGCATGAGAAGATCGCCATAGTGGGAGGGCGGATGGACGTGCTTTCCACCTATGAAAAGGTGCTTAAATATAAACAGTGTTTGAAGGAAAGAGGTCTGGAGGTGAATCCGGATCTGATCGGAAACGGGGGCAAGTATGATTTCAGCTCCGGTTACGAACAGATGAACGGCATTTTCCAAAAGGGCGGTGAGCCCACGGCAGTGATCGCCATCAATGATTTCGCCGCATGGGGGGTAATCAGAAGCATTCATGAGCATGGGCTCGCGATCCCCGGGGATATTACCCTGGTCAGCTATGATGATACCTACATGGCGGAGACCGCGGAGCCGAAGCTTACCAGCGTGAACTACAATTATGAGGAATATGGGAAAGCGCTGGTCAGCACGGCGATCCGGCTGATCGAAAAGGACGACTCTGTGCCCAGGGTGCGGATGGTGGAGCCGTCCCTGGTAGTGCGGGAGAGCAGCGCCATGTGCAGGGACCGGGAAAAGAGATAACCCGGGCAGGGATTTAACCTTGTTCTAAGGTGCGGGCCGGAAAGAACGGTTTTCAATCGGATTCATAAAAGAACGGAGAAAAGATGGACGTAACAGTCCGTCTTTTTTTTTGCGCAGGCCCATGCAAAGGAAGTATGCCACTAAAGTGGCGCACGGGCCGCGCGCGAGTAGGAAGAAAAATCTTTCCTGCTCGATTAAGAAAAATACGGCCGGGAAAGTGCGGAGGAGGGGATGTTCAGAAAAAAATTTCAAGGAAGTTTCACGGGACAGAAAGAGAAAAATGAAGATTAAATAAAAAAAGAACCAAATAAATTAAAATTCGGAAAAATAACCAAAAACGATATGTGAAAAATGTTAAAAATGTGGAAAAAAAGGAAATTGGAAGATACATATTGACATAACCCACCTGGAAGTTATATCATAATTTTCAAGAAAGCGATTTCAAAAACTATAAGGATGGGAGAGAGGGTTATGAAAAGAAAGAAAAATGGTGAAATGACCTTTATCCAGAAGGTTGTGAGGTACCGGGTACTGCTTCTTATGTGTCTTCCGGCAATCGTGTTCTTCTTCTTGTTTAACTATGTGCCTTTGCCGGGCATCTATGTGGCATTCGTCAAGTACAACTACAGGGACGGTATCTTTGGAAGTAAGTTCGTGGGACTGCAGAACTTCGAGTTCCTGGCAAGCTCAGGGAAGCTGTTGTCACTGACTAAAAACACAATTCTATACAATATCGCATTTATTCTGTTGGGAAATTTTCTGGCGGTATTCGTGGCGATCCTGCTCAACGAAATGCGCAGCAAATGGTTCAAGAAGGTTTCCCAGACATTGATGTTTCTGCCTTACTTCATTTCACAGGTACTTGTAGGTATTCTGGTATTCAACCTGTTAAACTACGATACGGGTTTTGTAAACGGAATCCTGACCAAGCTGGGAATGGAACGATGGCAGCCATATTCGGATCCGAGTGTGTGGCCGGTGCTGCTGGTAATTATCTATCTGTGGCAGCAGACAGGATATAACTCGGTGGTATACTTCGCGTCAATCATGGGAATTGACGGAGAGATGATGGAGGCGGCCAAGGTAGACGGCGCCAACGGATTCCAGAGAATCCGCTACATAATACTTCCCTCCTTAAAGCCCACCATTGTTATTCTGCTTCTGTTTGCACTGGGCGGCATTGTAAAGGGTAACTTCGGACTGTTCTACAATATTGTAGGTACGAACCCGATTCTGTATGAAACCACAGATATTATCGAGACTTATGTATACCGCGCAACCATGACGGACTTTAACTTCATGACGGCGTCTGCGGTAGGTTTGTACCAGTCTATTGTAGGGTTTGTGATCGTAATGGTGGTCAACTACGTTGTGAAGAAGATCGAACCGGATTACTCCCTGTTTTAAGGAACGACATTCCAGACAAATGTATTTAATCGGAAGCGGAGGTTAATCATGGCAAATAAAAATATGGATTTAATGGAATCGAGCGCCAAGGTAAGGCTTGGCACTTCGGATAAAATTATCAGGGGATTCGGATATGCGTTTATCACCTTTTACGCGGTCTGCTGTATCGTTCCTTTCCTTATCATCGTAAGCTCCTCCTTTACCAGTGAGGCGGCGATCAGGGAATTTGGCGTACAGCTCTTCCCCAAGGACTTTACCCTTGAAGCGTATAAGATGGTAGTGAAAAGCGGGGGAATCTGGTGGTCCTACCTGCTGACCATCGTGATGACGGCAGTGGGAACCGGCGTTGGACTGTCCATCATTTCAATGACAGGCTACGCATTGCAGAGAAGGGATTTCCCTTTCCGCAACGCCATCTCCTTTTACATTTACTTTACCAGTCTGTTTTCCGCAGGTCTTGCTCCCTACTACCTGACGATGACGCAGACTTACCACTTACAGGACAGCTACTTTGCAGTGCTTCTTCCTCTGCTGATGTCCTCCTGGCTGATCATTCTGATGAAGAATTTCGTGAAAGCCATTCCTCACGAGATCACAGAGTCCGGGAAGATTGACGGGGCCGGGGATATGAGGATCTTTATCTCCCTGATCCTGCCTATGCTTAAGCCGGCGCTGGCTACTATCGGTCTGTTCCTGGCTCTGGGTTACTGGAATGAGTGGTATCAGTCCTCCCTGTTTTTGGGCTCGAAAGTATCGGTGAAGCCCCTGCAGTACACTTTGTACGAGGTTGTGAACAAGGTAGATGCCCTTAAGAACTCCGTGGCGGGACAGTTCGTAGACTTAGGCGATATTCCCCAGGAGAGCGTTAAGATGGCAAACGCCGTTCTGGCGACAGGGCCTATCGTCCTTCTGTATCCTTTCGTACAGAAATACTTCATCAGCGGTATCACCGTTGGTGCGGTAAAGGGTTAAGGTTGAAACTCTGCAAAGCAGGGTTCAATATAAAAAAATCAAATGGAGGTAAAAAATGAAAAAGAAATTACTTGCAGTACTTCTGGCTGCCACCATGGTAG
This sequence comes from uncultured Lachnospiraceae bacterium, assembly GCA_949949005.1. Lineage (GTDB taxonomy): Bacteria > Bacillota > Clostridia > Lachnospirales > Lachnospiraceae > Suilimivivens. Next base: position 85,257 of record CATLHM010000005.1, on the reverse strand, counting down.
TCAGCCTGGCAGCCTGCGGGGGCGGAAGCGATTCTTCCTCATCCGACGGCGCAGCTACCGAAGACACATCTTCATCCGATGACGCATCCTCATCCGACGACGCAGCTACGGATGACGCAGCATCTACGGATGATGCAGCAGCTACGGACGATTCCGCAGCAGCAGGGGATGATGCAGCCGCTTCATCCGATGATCCCTGGGCGGACGTAGACACATCCGAGCATGTAAAAATTGTTTACATGACCACCGGCGATGCTCCTTCAGGAGACAAGCTTGCCAACTATGAGGCAGTTATGGAGCAGTTAAACGCCATCCTTACCGAGAAGGTAAACGCAGAGCTGGAAACCAATTTCATTTCCTGGACAGATTATCTTTCCAACTACAACCTGACTCTGGCCCGTATGGACGGAACAGTGGATCTGGTTGGTACCGCTTCCGACTGGCTGGATGCATGGCCTAACGCAAAGAACGGCGCGTTCCTTGAGCTCTCCGAGGATATGCTCAAGACCTACGCTCCCAAGACCTGGGCAAGCGTTCCCGCTGAGAACTGGGAAATGTGTAAGTACAACGGCGAAATCTATCTGATGCCCGAGGATAATTACGCACAGTGGACAAACCACGGCTATATCTACCGTCTTGACTGGGCAAAGGAAGCCGGACTTGCAGACGGCGTACATAGCTGGGAAGATATGACCACCTACTGGAAATATGTGAAGGAAGCTTATCCCGACATTACTCCTTGGGATTCTGACGGAACCCATTATGCACAGATGGTAAGCGGCTGGATTAATTCTAAGACCACCTATGTGCCCATCGACGGCATCAATGCCGGCGCTATGTGGGGCGGCACCAAGGAAGATCTCTATACCGTTTACTCTCCTTATGTAACTGAGACAGATTCTCTGGTAGAGTACGCTAAGATGATGAAGGAGTGGGATGAGATCGGTGTTTGGAAGACAGACGTTCTCAACAACACCGCTTCCACCAACCGTGACGATTTCAAGATTGGTAAGACTGCTGCTGACCAGCATCATACCCAGACCTGGACAGGTCTTTGCAGCCCTGCACAGACATCCAACAAGATTTTCCAGGATGATCCGGACGCAGAGGTAGGCTTCTTCTACTTTGGCGAGGAGAGCAAGAACGTAGTAGCCCTTTCCATTACTCATGGCGCTATGGCTATTTCCGCAGGAAGCGCTAACCCTGAGAGAGCCCTGATGGTTTATGACCTGCTCAGAAATGATCCCGACTGCTACAAGCTTTTCAACTATGGTATCGAGGGCGTTTCATGGGAGCTGAACGACGAAGGCCTTCGTCAGGCGCCTGAGGGATATACCGATGAGAAAGCCGGTATGGTTACCAACTTCTGGTGGGGACGTAACGACGATCTCGAGATCAGATCCGCAGAGATTAACTGGGACGCTGTTGACAAACTGTACGCTGAATATGATGGAATCAAGATCGAGTATCCTTACGGACAGTTCGTACCTGAGGTTGACGACATCCAGGCTAAGATCCAGAACATCAACGAGATCCATACCAACTACATGAAGCAGATTTCTTTCGGTAAGTACTCCGGAACTGCTGAGGAAATCGTTGCCGAGTATCAGCAGAAGCTGAAAGATGCAGGTATCGATGACGTTACCGCAGCACTGCAGGCACAGTTCGACGCTCTTTACAAATAAAAGCTCTTTGCATAGAGCAAAAAGTTCTGTACAGGCAGAGGAAAAAAGAATACAATGGGCGGAGGGGCGGCAGCGCCGCCTCCCTGCTTCACGAAAAGGTAGGGGAAGACCCTGCCTTTTTTGTTAACATAAGGATGGCTGGCGGAGCCTGGCATCCGTTGTTTGGACAAGCCGGTTCGCGAAATATGACAGCGCTTGATTTTATCAAAAAGAGGTTAAGGAGAGTATTTATGAGCTGCAGATTTGAGATTAAGGATGATTTCTATCTGGATGGGGAAAAAGTTAAAATTGTTTCCGGAAGTATCCATTATTTCCGGATCGTGCCCGAGTACTGGAGGGATCGGCTGGAGAAGCTGAAAATGCTTGGATGTAACACGGTGGAAACCTACATTCCCTGGAATTTCCATGAGAAGGAAAAAGGAGTTTTTGACTTTTCCGGGGATAGGGATGTTGCCGGTTTTATAAGGCTTGCACAGGAGCTGGGGCTTTGGGTAATCCTGCGGCCTTCGCCCTATATTTGCGCGGAGTGGGAATTCGGGGGGCTGCCCTGGTGGCTTCTTAAGGAGGATGGGATGCGGCTTCGCTGCAATTATGAGCCTTTCTTAAAGCATGTGAGGGAGTATTATGAGAAGCTCTTTTCCGTGATCGCGCCTTTGCAGATTACGGAGGGCGGCCCAGTGATCATGATGCAGGTGGAGAATGAGTATGGATCCTACGGAAATGACCGCAGGTATACGGAATATTTAAGGGATCTCATGATCGAGTGCGGCTGCAGCGTACCCCTTGTCACCTCCGACGGCTTTGTGGAGGATATGTTAAACTGCGGCGAGGTGGACGGCGTACAGCAGACGGTAAACTTCGGGTCGAAGGGACGTCTGCAGCTTAATGTGCTGAAAAAAAAGGTGGGCGAAAACCATCCGCTGATGTGTATGGAATTCTGGGTAGGCTGGTTTGACTTTTGGGGAGCTCCCGAGCACATGGGCGGCGACACAGAGCAGCATGCCAGGGATTTGGATGAAATTCTGGATATGGGCCATGTGAACATTTATATGTTTATCGGCGGGACGAATTTCGGATTCACCAATGGCTCAAATTATTACGAAAAACTGACTCCGGATGTAACCTCCTATGACTATGACGCCCTACTGACGGAGGACGGACAGATCACCCCTAAATATGACGCCTTTAGGGAGGTGATCTCTAAGTATGTCCGGATTCCGGAGATGAAGCTGACCGCAGATATTAAGCGGAAAGGGTATGGGACGCTTAAGGCGGAGCGCAGTACCGGGCTTTTTCCTAATCTGACAAATTTGACTGCTCCGGTCGATAACTTATCGCCTCAGTCGATGGAAAAGCTGGGCCAGGGATACGGCTATATTCTTTATGAAAACGATCTGGCAAATACAGGGGATATTGGGATGATCAGGCTTTTGGATGCCAATGACCGGGCCAGTATTTTTGTGGATGAGAGGCCGATACTGACCCTCTATGACCGGGAGCTTTTGGATCAGCATGTGTTTGAGAAGCCGGTTCCGAAGGGAGAGAAGCTCTCCGTCCTGGTGGAAAACATGGGCAGGGTGAATTATGGCTACAAGATGGAGAGGCAGCGCAAGGGGATCGACGGCAACGTGGTGGTAAATGGGCACCAGCTTTATTATTGGAAGCAGTACTGTCTCCCCATGGAGGATCTCTCCGGGCTGGACTTTGAAAAGCCTCTGGCAAAGGGCACTCCGGGATTCTATGAGTTTACCTTTGAAGCGCAGGAGCTGGGGGACACTTTCCTTGACTTTACGGGCTGGGGGAAGGGCTGCGCGTTGGTGAACGGCTTTAATATAGGAAGGTTCTGGGAGAGTGGCCCTCAAAAGCGGCTGTACATTCCGGCTCCACTGCTGAAGGAGGGGAAAAATACCATACTGATCTTTGAGACGGAGGGTAAGGCGTCCGGGGAGATCCGGCTGGTGGACGAGCCGCTTCTGGGGTGAGACGGCGGAGACCATGGGTTCGCCGGTCTGTATAACTTCCTGTCACTGTGGAAAGTGCGCCGAATATAATAGAAGTAAAAAAGTGGTGCGTCCAAAGCAGACAAAGGGCGTACAGGCGGTGCCAATATGAACAGACAGTGCAGATTTGATAATGCTGCTAAAGAATATCTTTATACTTTTTACGGGATTCTGGACGAAATGATCTGGTGTATGACCGGCGCGGAGTTGAGCGGGAGTATTTCCTATAATTTTATTATGCAGATGATTCCCCATCACCAGGCGGCTATCGAGATGTCAAAAAATATTCTCAAATACACGGAAAACAAGACACTTTGCAAAATAGCGGAGCAGATCATCGAGGAACAGACGAAAAGCATAAAAAATATGCAAAAGATCAGGGAGTGCTGCTTAAGGCAGAAGAATGAGAAGGAGGATGTGTGCAGATACCAGGAAAACACGGAAAAGATCATGCGGGAGATGTTTTCGGCGATGAAAAACGCCTGCGTTTCTAACCGGGTAAGCTGCGATTTTATGTGGGAGATGATCCCTCACCACGAGGGGGCAGTGCGGATGGCTGAAAACGCCCTCTGTTTCCCGCTCTGCAAGGAGCTGATACCGATTTTGCAGGCGATCATCACTTCCCAGAAAAGAGGGACCCGGCAGATGCAGAATCTGCAACGGTGTATGGGGTGCTGATAAGTTTTTTGAAAAGGAGCTGACCTTTGGGCCGGCTCTTTTTTCATCACTATTCACAGCACTTAAAAAATTTTTTACAAAAAAAGCGGAAAATATATTATAATAAAATTTGATCTCTGACAAAGTGAATAGCAGTTGCTTTGCCTCAAATAGAACAGGCATGAAAGGACGATAAAACAAGATGAGCGATTATAAGATAAGCACAAAGTGTGTGCAGTCAGGCTACACCCCGGGAAATGGACAGCCCCGTCAGATACCGATTATCCAGTCCACCACCTTTAAATATGCAACCGGCGAGGATATGGGCCGGCTCTTTGACCTGGAGGATTCAGGCTATTTTTATTCCCGGCTGCAGAACCCTACCAATGACGCGGTGGCGGCTAAGATTGCGGACTTAGAGGGCGGAACGGCGGGAATGCTTACCTCATCAGGGCAGGCGGCAAATTTCCTTGCCCTGTTTAATATCTGCGAATGTGGCAGCCATATTGTGGCTTCCTCTTCTATTTACGGGGGAACCTTTAATTTGATTTCCGTCACTATGGCAAAGATGGGGGTGGAGGTGACCTTTGTGTCGCCGGACTGCACGAAAGAAGAGCTGGATAAGGCGTTTCAGGACAATACAAGGGCGGTCTTTGGGGAGTCTATTGCGAACCCGGCGCTGACCGTTCTGGACATAGAAAAATTTGCGGAGGCGGCCCATAAGCACGGCGTGCCCTTGATTGTAGACAATACCTTTCCAACCCCTGTCAATTGCAGGCCCATTGAGTGGGGGGCGGATATTGTGACCCATTCCACCACCAAATATATGGACGGCCATGGAGCCGCCCTTGGGGGAGCTATTGTGGACGGAGGAAAGTTTGACTGGATGGCCCATGCGGACAAGTTTCCGGGGCTTTGTACGCCGGATGAGTCCTATCACGGCGTTACCTATGCAGAGAAATTCGGAAAAGAGGGGGCTTTTATTACCAAGTGTACCTCTCAGCTCATGCGGGATTTTGGGTGCGCCCAGTCTCCCCAGAATGCCTTTTACCTGAATCTGGGACTGGAATCTTTGCATGTGCGTATGCCCCGCCATGTGGAAAATGGACAGGCGGTGGCGGAGTTTCTAGAGGCCCATTCCAAGGTTTCTTATGTGAATTATCCGGGGCTGGCCTCTGACAAGTATCATGAGATTGCCAGGAAGTACATGCCGAGGGGCGGCTGCGGGGTAGTGTCCTTTGAGCTAAAAGGGGGACGCAGGGCGGCGGAAATCTTTATGAAAAACTTGAAGCTGGCTGCCATTGAGACCCATGTGGCGGATGCAAGGACATGCTGTCTGAATCCGGCTTCCACCACCCACCGTCAGATGAGCGAGGAGCAGTTGGCCGAGGCAGGCGTGCCAGCGGGGCTGGTTCGGATTTCCTGCGGTATAGAGGACAAGGAGGATCTGATTGCGGATCTGGCCCAGGCATTGGAGAAAATCTGTTAAATAACAGTTTTTTTGCAAACCTGTCAGAAAATGGGAGCCGCCGAATAGGACGGTATGTTAGAATATAAGAAAGCAGTAGGTGAAGAGTATGCCAGAACACCAGACAATAGAATACAAAGAATCATGGCATGATGAATTTTTAGAGTGGATTTGCGGATATGCAAACGCATACGGCGGAACGCTTTATATAGGCAAAAATGATGATGGGCAGGTTGTCGGACTTAGTGATAAAGACAGAAAAAAGTTATTGGAAGCTATTCCCAATAAGATTACTGACACAATGGGCATTGTAGCGGATGTAAATTTACTATATAAGGGAAGACTGCAATATATTGAGATCATTGTGGACAAGTATCCATCACTTATCAGCTATCATGGCAAATATTTTTACCGTTCTGGCAGCACAATGAGAACGATAACGGGAAAAGAACTGGATAAAGCAATCTTAAAGTCACAGGGCAGAACATGGGACGGTCTGCCGATTCCAAAGCTGAAAGTAACAGATTTAAGGAGAGAAGCGATTGATTTACTAAAAGAAAAGGCGATACGGAGAGGTAGGCTGACAGAGGAGGAAGCCAAAGTAGATGATTCGATATTGATGGAAAACCTTCATCTAATTGATGAGGAAGGATATCTGATCAGAGCAGCAATGCTTGCCTTTTATAAAGATCCGGAGAAATGGGTTACAGGTTCTTATATCAAGATTGGTTATTTTGGCGATTCCGATTCTGATTTGAAATATCAGGATGAGGTGCATGGAACTCTGATTGAACAGATTGATAAGACGGTTGATTTGGTTTATACAAAATATTTGAAAGCTCTGATTTACTATGAAGGGATTCAGAGGATTGAGCAGTTTATGTTTCCACAGGAAGCGTTCCGTGAGATATTACTGAATGCAGTGGTTCATAAGGATTATAGTGCCTGCAATCCGATTCAGATCAGCGTATACGAGGATAAAATATATATCTGGAATGATGGTGAGATGCCGTTTGAGCTTAACTCAACGGAGAAACTGTTTGAAAAGCATTCTTCTAAGCCGTATAATCCTAAGCTGGCAAATGTTTTCTTTAAGAGCGGTATGATAGAGGCATGGGGAAGAGGGTTTGACAAAATCAAGGATGCGTGTGCAAAGTACGATGGTCGTCTGCCGGAATACAATATCAGCGTATCTGGAATTATGGTATTATGTAAGGCATGTGATAAATATCTGGAATTGCTGAATGACGAGGAGGATTTGCATCTTGGTCAAAGTGATAGAGATCATGACCAAAATGGTCATGATGTGGTTATGATGATTTTAGATTTTTGTAAAGAAGCAAGATCCATACCGGAAATCATGAAACAATTTGGATTTGACAGCCGGACAAGTTTTAGAAGAAAATATTTAAATACTTTGGTGAAAGAGGGCAGATTAAAAATGACATTGCCAGATAAACCAAAAAGTAAGAATCAAAAATATTATTCATGATCAAGTTTATGGCCAAAATAGTTATGATATGGTCATGATATTAGGAAAGATAAATTAGTTGTTTTGAGAGGAGTAAATAATGGAGGCACAATATTTTTCAGATGAAAAAACATACCATATATACATATTGGTTTATAGTTGAGAATGTATTGGGGACATGGGTACGCCGGCTTCGAAACCACATAAAGGAGGGATAAAACCGCACCAAAATGATATGAAGTTGTAAGGAAAAGCAACGAAAAACAAGGCTTGTAACGAACAGGAAAAAGAGAGGGAATAAATTCATGTCCGCGTCCACATAATATTTGCGGAGGTGGATAACAAATGGACAGTAACAATTTTTCTAATAATTATTCAGGCGGTTTTGCCAATATTCCTCTGGGCCTTGGAATTCCCCTTGCCATGAATGACGGCGTGAGGGAGAAATTTGACCATTTGAGCGAGACGGAGAAGGAGCACATTATTCTGCAATGCAAGGATGCCAGGACCAAGGGTGAGATGGACAAGATCCTTGACGGTCTTTCCACGGAAGACAGGGAGGAAATTAACAGCGTGTTCCAGGGGCCTGGAATCGGCTGAGTAAAAGGCATAAGGGCAGCTCGCGGAGCGTGCTGCCCGTTGCTACAAGCAGGCTTGCGACGATGGGGGAGTGCCGAAGACAGAGAGCAGGTGGCTTTCATGTTATGGCGGTGTATCAAAGAGCAGCGCATGAAAGTTTGGAAATAATACGAAAGGCGTAACATCAGGAGGTAGAAATGAGGATTACGGAAATTGTAAAAGCAAAAAAAAGACAGGGAAAGTCAGTCCTGTCATTTGAAATTTTTCCACCCAAAAAGGAAGAGGCGCTTAAGAATATTGATGCTACATTAGAGCGGCTTTGCGACCTGCACCCGGATTTTATCAGTGTGACCTTTGGGGCAGGGGGGAGCGGTGCGGACAACAAGACGGTAGGCATTGCCAAAAAAATTAAGGATAATTACGGGGTGGAGCCCATGGTGCATCTGACCTGTCTGCATTATAGCAGGGAGGAGATCAGCGAGATTTTGAAGCAGTTTGAGGATGCGGGAATTGAAAATATTCTTGCACTGAGAGGGGACGTTAATCCCAATATACCACAGAAGCATGATTTCAAATATGCCAATGAGTTGGTGGAGTTCATCAAAGGCCAGGGAAATTTCCACATCAGCGGGGCCTGTTATCCGGAAACCCACTTAGAAGCCCCTGACGCCATTACGGATATTCACAACCTGAAAAAGAAAGTGGATGCAGGCGTTAGCCATCTGGTGTCCCAGCTCTTTTTTGACAATGAATATTTTTATAGCTTCTACGAAAAAACCAGAATTGCAGGCATCCAGGTTCCGGTGGAAGCAGGTATTATGCCGGTGACAAACCGGGCTCAGATCGAACGAATGGTGAATACCTGTGGAGCTTCGCTTCCAAAGAAGTTCGAGCGGATTTTACATAAGTATGAGGACAATAAGGAAGCACTTTTTGATGCGGGCATGGCCTATGCACTGAATCAGATTGTGGATCTGATTGCTAATGATGTGGATGGGGTGCATATTTATACTATGAACAATGTGAAGGTTGCGGGCAGGATTTGCGATGGGATCAGGAGCCTTATTTAGGCCGGAAGCATGTACTGAATGAAAAGAGAAATATAGAATGGATAATCAATTAAAGAAAAAAAAGGCGCTGATCACAGGCGCTTCCCGTGGGATAGGTGCGGCGGCGGCCAAGGCTCTGGCCCAGGACGGACACGACCTTTTCCTTGTGTGCAAAAGCTCCGGCGAGGCCCTTGAGAAGGTGGCCCGGGAAGTGTCGCAGAGGTATGGGATCTGCTGTGAAACGGCGCTGTGCGACGTATCGAAGGCCGACCAGGTGGAGACAATGATAAAAAAGGCAGGGGAGATTCATGTGCTGATTAATAATGCCGCGATCTCCTATGTGGGGCTTCTCACGGATATGTCCCTGGAAGAGTGGCAGCAGGTAATGGACACGAATTTAAATGCTCTGTTTTACACCTGCCGGCTGGTGGTTCCCCAGATGGTGCATCGGAAGGCAGGGAAGATTCTGAATATTTCTTCTGTCTGGGGAAATGCGGGGGCATCCATGGAAGTGGCTTACAGCGCATCAAAAGGAGGCGTGAACAGCTTTACCAAAGCGCTTGCCAGGGAGCTTGCTCCCAGCAATATCCAGGTGAACGCTCTGGCTTTTGGCGTGATAGATACGGAAATGAACGCCTGTTTTTCTGAAGAAGAGATAAGGATGCTGGAGGATGAAATTCCTGTGGGGAGGATGGGAACCGCACAGGAAGCCGGGGAGATGATCAGGCTTATGGTGAATGCCCCGGGCTATCTGACCGGACAGATTCTTACCATGGACGGCGGTTGGATATCTTGATTTGTACGCCCGCTGAAGCGGGCAGATGGGAGTTAGGTTGAAAATAAGCCTGATGGCTTACGTGGTATTTTCTATAGGTTTGAAAGCCGCCAGACGGCAGAATGGAGGTTAGCAAAATGGAGGTTAATAAGATGTATGATGTTGTGATAATCGGTTCCGGGCCTGCGGGAATCAGCGCGGCGATTTACGCAAAGCGGGCAGGGCTTGATGCGCTGACTCTTGAGCAGAACCCTTTAAGCGGAGGGCAGGTACTCAATACCTATGAGGTAGACAATTATCCCGGGCTTTCCGGTATCAACGGATTTGATATGGGAATGAAATTCAGGGAGCATGCGGACAAGTTGGGATGCCAGTTCCAAAATGCGTCTGTCTCAGGGGTAAGAAGGGCTGGCGATGAAAAGGAGAAGGGCTTTATTCTGGAAACCAGCGAGGGGGAAATTCATACCCAAACGGTAGTTGCCGCTATGGGTGCAGTCCACGCAAAGCTGCACATACCCGGGGAGGAAGATTTTGCCGGAAAGGGAGTCTCTTACTGCGCGACCTGCGACGGGGCCTTTTTCAGAGGAAAGACCACGGCGGTTGTGGGAGGCGGAGATGTGGCGGTGGAGGACGCCATATTTTTGGCGCGGAGCTGTGAGAAGGTCTATCTGATTCACCGCAGGGATGAGCTGCGGGCGGCGGATATCCTGCAAAGGGAGCTGAAAGCGCTTCCTAACGTGGAGATCCTGTGGAATACGGTGGTAAAAGAGATCGCGGGGAAAGAGCGGGTAGAGTCTCTTTCTCTGGAGGATACCAGGACAGGGCAAGGCAGGAGCCTTGCAGCGGATGGCATTTTCATCGCAGTGGGAATCGTGCCCTCCGGGGAGCTGATGAAAGACATGGTAGGCTGTGACGAGCAGGGATATTTTCTGGCAGGGGAGGACTGCGCCACGGATGTGCCGGGGGTTTTTGTGGCCGGGGATCTTCGGAAGAAGAAACTCAGGCAGGTGGTAACAGCCGTGGCCGACGGGGCCAATGCCATCGCTTCTGTGCTGGATTATATGAGAGAGTTGATTTGAGAGGCCTCTGAAAGCGTAAGAGCGATAGCCGGAAGGATAGCCAGGGCGTTAAGGAGAATAAGGGAAGAGCTGTTATGGCAAGAAAAATTGGTATTGGAAATCAGGACTTTGAGCTGATTCGAAAAGAAGGCTGCTTCTATATTGATAAAACGAAATTTATACAGGACTGGTGGGAAAGCGCGGACAGTGTCACATTGATCACCCGCCCTCGCAGATTTGGTAAGACATTGAACATGAGTATGCTAGAGTATTTCTTCTCGGTCAGACATGCGGAAAAAAGCAGGTTGTTTGAAGGGCTTTCCATCTGGAAGGAGGAAAAATACCGGAATTTGCAGGGGACATATCCGGTAATCAGTTTGTCCTTTGCCAATGTAAAGGAACCCACTTATGGAGGAACGAGGCAATCCATTAACCGTATCCTGGAGGATATTTATAATAAAAATGTTTTTTTACTTGAGGGCGATCTTTTGACGAACCATGAAAAAGCTTATTTCCGGAGCGTAGCCTGTGATATGGGGGATGGGGTGGCTACCTGGGCACTCCACAAAATGTCGGATTTTTTGTCCCGGTATTATGGAAAAAGGGTGATTATCCTGTTGGATGAATATGATACCCCCATGCAGGAGGCCTACGTAAATGGCTATTGGGGGGAATTGGTATCTTTTACAAGAAGTCTGTTTAACTCTACGTTTAAAACTAACCCTTATCTGGAACGCGCCGTTATGACAGGTATTACACGGGTAAGTAAGGAATCGGTGTTTTCGGATTTGAATAATTTACGGGTGGTCACAACGACCTCGGACAAATATGCGGACTGTTTCGGATTCACGCAAGAGGAAGTGTTTGCGGCTCTGGACGAATATGGTCTGTCAGAACGGAAACAGCAGGTAAAAGACTGGTATGACGGATTTGCATTCGGAGGCAGGACAGATATTTATAATCCATGGTCTATCATTTATTTCCTTTCTGAGAGGAAAGTGGGGGCCTATTGGGCGAATACCAGCGCTAACGGTTTGGTGGAAAAGCTTCTCAGAGAGGGAAAACCCAATATTAAAAAGAGCTTTGAAGAGTTGATTGGGGGCGGCAAGCTTCATATGGAGATTGACGAGCAGATTGTCTATGACCAACTATTTACTAGAAAGAACGCTGTTTGGAGTCTGTTGCTGGCAAGCGGGTACCTGAAGGTGGCAGGAATTTCCTTTGAGGAAAAAATAGGCCGTACCTATTTTGATGTGGAATTGACGAACAAAGAAGTCCAAATTATGTTTGAAAATATGATTCAGGACTGGTTTTCCGGAAACGACGATTACAATGATTTTATCAAAGCATTACTGCTGGATGATGTAAAGGCAATGAATCTTTATATGAACAAAGTGACGCAGGAGATGTTCAGTAGCTTTGATGCGGGAAGTAAGCCCTCCGAGAAAGCGCCGGAGCGGTTCTACCACGGTTTTGTGCTGGGCATGATGGTTGAGCTTGCCGACAGATATGTGATCACATCAAACAGGGAGAGCGGTTTTGGACGATATGATGTGTTACTGGAAGCAAGAAATTTGAACGACGATTCTATGATCATAGAATTTAAGGTGCAGGATGAGGACGAAAAGGAATTGTCCGATACTGTTCAGGCTGCGCTCAGGCAGATAGAACAAAAGGAGTATCAGGCGAATCTGACGGCAAAAGGGATTTCAAAAGAGAAGATACGCAAATATGGATTTGCCTTTTGCGGAAAAAAAGTATTGATTGGAGCTGTTATAAAAGAACGGGCCCGTTAAGGGCCTTTCTTTTTGGAAATTTATTACACCGGTTGACATAAGGAAATGAAAGTGATATATTTATTAAGAAAGATGTAACAAATTTGTAATAATTCATAGGATAAATGAGAGACTTACCATAGAGGAAAGAGGAACGGAGGTTATCATGCGAAGAAAGATCGTGAAAGCAGGCAAACGGACAGCAGTTTATGCGGTGTCGGCAGCTCTTTTGTTTTCAGGCATGAGTTTAGATACATTTGCATCGGAGGGAGCAGGCCTTCCATCGGCAGGATTAGATTTCTTTTTGTCATCCAATGCAACCAGCGTAAAGAGCCTTAAGGAGGAAGAGGAGGTTAATCTTCCACAGAACCAGGCCCCGAACACGGAAAGCACCGAAAATGGTGAGAACGCCGGAAATGGGGAGGCAGAGACAGAAAGCACCCAGACGCCTGAAGGAGAGGCGGAGAGCAAGGAAGCACCCACCGTTTTTGTTATGCCTACGGCAGAGCCTATCCCGACGGCGACTCCCACCGCGCAGCCCCAGGAGGAAAAGGTGATTGAGGAAACAGCAATTGCCACCACCACCAAGCCCCTGAACCAGGTGGAGAGGGAGATCGAGGCCAAGAGAGAAGAGAAGGGATTCCGCTCTCTGGTGATTGCCAAGGTGAATGACTATGTAAATGTGAGAAGCATCCCCAGTGAAGAGGGAGATATTTTAGGTAAGCTTTATGACAAGTCGGTAGGAGAGTTTATCTCCGAGCAGGACGGCTGGTATGAGATAGAGTCCGGCAGCGTGACCGGGTTTGTGAAGGCAGAGTACTGTGTCACGGGAGAGGACGCGGTTTCTCTTGCAAGGGAAGTGGGAACCAGGATCGGAACAGTGAACACCACCACCTTAAAGGTTCGTGAAGAGCCGGGGATGGATGCGGTGGTTTTGGGACTGGTGCCCATCGGCGATGAACTGATCGTCACGGAAGAATTAGGCGATTGGGTGAAGGTGGATATCGAGGAAGGTTTCGGATACGTGTCCATTGATTATGTAGACCTTTCCACAGAGTTTGTAAAGGCGGAATCCAGGGCAGAAGAGGAAGCGAGACTTGCCAAGGAGGAGGCGGAGAGAAAGGCAGCTCAGGAAGCGGCAAGGAAAGCAGCCGCCAAGAAGAGTTCCTCCTCGTCCTCATCCTCAGGCGGAAGTAGTTATCAGCCTCCTGTGATCGCCACAGGAAGCGGAAGCGAAATGGGCGCCGCAGTGGCAAACTTCGCGTGCCAGTTCGTGGGTAATCCTTATGTATACGGCGGAACCAGTCTGACTAACGGTGCGGACTGCTCCGGTTTCGTCATGAGCGTTTACAATAATTTTGGCGTGAGCCTGCCTCACTCCTCCGCAGCGGACAGAAGCGTGGGAGCCACCGTGGACGGCCTTGCCAATGCACAGCCCGGAGATATCGTGTGCTATTCCGGCCACGTGGGTATCTATGTGGGAGACGGAAAGATCGTTCACGCCTCCACCTCCAAGACAGGTATCATTATCTCCAACGCCAATTACCGTTCCGTTCTTTCCGTAAGAAGAATTTTCTAGGAATTTTCCAGGAAAGGAATGTGTTTCGGGCAGGAATAGCGGGTAGAAGGAAAAGAAAGAAACGGCAGAAAGAAACTGAAATTGTAATTGCATTATGCGGAAACATATAATAGAATGAAGGTAATCCCCGTCGCTTGCGGCGGGGATTTTTACTAATACGAGGTCAGGGAGGGAAGACAAATGAAGTTAACCATTTCTCAAAAAAAAGGTGTACCAATTTCGGAGGGCATGATCGGTCTCTTTTTTGAAGACATCAACTACGGGGCGGACGGTGGTTTGTACGCGGAGATGATCGAAAACAGATCCTTTGAATTTTTGGACTGTTACGGGGACAAGGGAGATTATTATGTAAAGCACGACTGCGGCTATGGCTGGCAGGCAGCAGAAGGTGATAATACCTCAAAGGGTGATTTGAAATGCCGTATGGAGTATGTGATGGGAAGTCCGGTAGATCGGAACAATCCCCACTATCTGCGCTTTACGGCGTTAGAGGAGGGGCAGGGCTTTGCCAATCAGGCCTATGGAGGCGTTTACTTGCAGGAGGGGAAGCAGTATAAGGTTTCCTTTTACGCCAGGACGGCTGCCTATGAGGGAAATGTCAGGGTGCTGGTGAGGAAAGAGAAAGAGGTCTGTGCCGAGGCATGTGTCACGCTGTATCACGCACCGGAGGAGGAGGGGCAGATGTGGCGCCGCTACGAGACAGATCTTAAGGCACAGAGGGACGTGAAAGCCGGTGAGTTCGTGATTCTCCTGGAAAACAAAGGGACGGTGGAGTTTGACTTTATCTCCATGATGCCCGCCGATGCGGTGGCAGGGATTTTCAGGCGGGATCTGTTTGAGGCCTTAAAGGAGCTGAATCCGGGCTTTATCAGGTTTCCGGGAGGCTGTATCATAGAGGGAAATACCTTAGAAAACCGTTACCGCTGGAAGGAGAGCGTGGGGAGGCCGGAGAGCCGGAGAGGGAACTTTAACCGCTGGGCGGTCCATGAGACCAGCAGTGAAAACGGATGGCACACCCTTTATTCCCACTATAATCAGACCCTTGGGCTGGGCTACTATGAGTATTTTCTTCTCTGCGAGCTCATCGGCGCGAAGCCTCTGCCGGTGCTGAATGTGGGGCTGGCCTGCCAGTATCAGTCCTATGAGCTGGTTTCCATGGAGGATCCCGGATTTGGGGAATTCGTGCAGGACGCTCTGGACTTGATCGAATTTGCCAACGGCTCCGCAGACACTGTTTGGGGAGGTCTCCGGGCACAGATGGGACATCCCGAGCCCTTCGGATTGACCATGATTGGCGTGGGTAATGAGCAATGGCAGACCCAGAAAGTTGATTTTTTTGAGCGGTATCAGGTGTTCGAGAAGGCAATCCACGAAAAATATCCCGGGATGAAGCTGATCGGCTCCGCCGGGCCTGACGTGCTCACGGGACGCTATGAGAAGGCCTGGGATTTTTACCGAAAAGCGGCGAAGGAAAATCCGGATTTCTGCTACGCAGTGGATGAGCACTATTATGTAAAGCCGGAGTGGTTTTATGAGCATATGGATTTTTATGATGCGTATTCCCGGGATGTAAAGGTTTTTTCCGGGGAGTATGCGGCCCATCCCCTGAACGGAATGAACCGGCCGGATGCCAATACCTTGGCGGGAGCGCTGGCGGAAGCTGCCTTTCTCACAGGGGTGGAGAGGAATGCGGACGTGGTGGTTCTCGCCTCCTATGCCCCGCTTTTTGCCCGTCTGGGATATGCCCAGTGGTCGCCGGATATGATCTGGTTTGACGAGGAGAGGGTATATCCTTCCCCCAGCTATTATGTGCAGAAGCTTTACAGTGAAAATACGGGGACGGTGACAGTTCCCATGGCAGGACAGGAGAAGGCGCTGGCCGGGGAGAGGATTTATGCCAATGTGTCCCTGGACGAGGGGAAGGGCGAGTACATCCTGAAGGTGGTGAATCCGGACAGGGAAGAGAAGGAGCTGTGGCTTTGCGGCGAGACGGGCCAGGCTCTTGGCGGGAAGGCTTTGCTCCATGTGCTCACCGGGGATGGGCCACGGCCAGAGCAGGAGCTGGCGAAGGGATCTGCCGGGGAGAGGCTTTTGCCGGAAAATTCGTCCATAAAGACCAAAGAAATTACCCTGGAGGGAAAGCTGACCTTAGAGCCCCAGAGCTTTAGCGTTGTGAGGATAAAGCCGGAAGCTTGCTGAGCGGTGTGTCAAAAGGCGGGGAAAAGAGCGGGTAAAAGGGTGGGTAAAAAGGCGGATAAAAGGACAAAAGCCATTGGGCTCCGTGAAATAGTCTGACTATATTTTTTGCGGACAAAGCTATTGACAAAAGAGGGCTTGTACACTTTTCACAAATTTTTGGGTCGGGTATCCGAAAAAAGAGAGACGGGGCGGAAAGCAGCCACCAAGTTATCCACAAAAGAAAGCCTGTAGAAACCGTATTTGGCAGTTATACACGAAGTTATCCACATTATCCACCGATGAAATCGGGAAGTCCGGGCAAAAGTTAAATCAGAATTAAGAACGGATGTTTTGTGAATTGTGATAAAAAGGAAAAAAAGGAAAAAATGGGTCGAAAAGACTCGATGTGGAAATTGTCCGAAAATTGTGGCGGACAGAGAGAAATAACAGCTCCTTTTGGGGGATGCGGAGGTGAAACCATGAAATATGGCGTTGCCATATGTGACGATGTGGAGGCGGACAGAGGGCACCTAAAGGCCCTGGTAAGGCGGTGGGCGCAGAATGCGGGCCACAGTCTGGAAATATCGGAATTTTCCTCTGCGGAAAACTTTCTGTTTCGCTATGCCCAGGAGGGGGATTACCAGATTCTCCTCCTGGATATCGAGATGGGGCCTATGGACGGGGTGGCTATGGCTAAGAAGCTGCGCCGGGAGAACGACAGGGTGCAGATCGTCTTTGTCACAGGGTATTCCGATTATATAGCGGAGGGGTATGAGGTGGAGGCGCTTCACTACCTGCTTAAGCCCGTGAAGGAGGAGAAGCTGTTTGCGGTTCTTGATCGGGCGGCGGAAAAGCTCTCCCAAAACGAGCGTATGTTGAACCTGGAAACCGGGGGAGAAATGCTCAGGATTCCTCTTTACCAGATCCGCTACATTGATATGCAGGGCAACTACGCCACCATCCATGCCAGAGAGGACTACACGGTGAGAAGGACCTTGGGCGAGCTGGAGGAGATGCTGGATGAAAGGTTTTGCCGGGTGGGGCGTTCCGCGGTGGTGTGTCTTGCCTGTATCTGCCGGGTGACGAAGAAGGACATTTATTTGAACGACGGCAGCAGGGTTCCCCTGCCAAGGGGAGCGTATGAGAAGGTCAACCAGGCGATCATTCACATGAAGTAAGGGAATACTGTGGGCAGACAGGAAGGGGAAGGGCTATGGGAATTCTATCCGGAAAGGTGCAGAGACAGATCGCCTCCTACCAGAGGGAGCTGATCGAGACCCACTATCAGGAGGTGGAGAACATGTATCAGCAGATCCGGGGATGGCGGCACGATTACCGCAACCATATCCAGATGATGAAGGCGCTGGCGGCAAACGACGATATGGAGGGCATCCGGGCTTATCTGGACGAGCTGGATGTGGATCTGAATACGGTGGACACGGCGGTGAAAACGGGAAACCCCATGGCGGACGCCATTTTAAACAGCAAGATTTCCCTGGCAAAGTCGAGAAAAATCAGGGTTCGGGCGGATGCCCATATTCCCGTAAAGCTTACCATGTCGGAGCTGGATTTGTGCTGTATTATCGGAAATCTTTTTGACAATGCCATTGAGGCCAGCATGGCGCTGCCGGAGGAAAAGCGCATGATTCGGGTGTATATGGATATGAAAGGCTCCCAGCTCTATATTTCCTTCACCAACTTTACCGCCACGGGAAAGTTGCCCAGGGCGGGGAAGAGGTTTCGCAGCACCAAAGGCCAGGGCCACGGCCTTGGATTGGTGCGGATCGACGGCATTATTGAACGTCTGAACGGTTATTTAAAGCGGGCCAGCGAGGACGGAGCATTCACAACAGAAATTTTAATCCCTCAGTTGGGAGGCGGGCAGGCCGGAGAATGAAGGGCTGCCATAACAGTTCATCCCAGGATTGGGACCATTCACCCCAGAAACGGTTAAGGGGTGAATTTTTTTGCTAAGATAAAGCCATGGAACATGGTTGGGGGTGAAAGCTTTGAGAGAAAAGAAAAAAGTAATATACGGCGTCCGGCGGAATTTGGTTTTTATGATCGGGATGGCCTGGCGGCATGTGAAAAGTGTTTTGTGGCTGATACTGGTATATGCGCTGCTTAGCGTGGCGCTGAATCTGACACAGCTTCTGATCGGGCCTATGGCTCTTGGAAAGGTGGAGGGCAGGGCGCCTCTGCCGGAGCTTCTTGGGACGATTCTGTTTTTTTCGCTGCTGCTGGTGGTATTTAACAGCCTTCTGGGGTATGTGAGAGAGAATACGCTCTTTGGCCGGATCGAGGTGCGCACGGCAATCCTCATAGATCTCAATGAGAAGGCCTGTACCACTTCCTATCCTAACAGTAACGACCCGGAGATACTAAAGCTTCAGGAGAAGGCTATGGAGGCCTGTTCCACCAATCAGAAAGCATCGGAGCATATCTGGACCACACTGTCGGGCCTGCTGGTGAATCTGGGAGGCTTTGGGGTTTACCTGTTCCTGCTGGCGGATACGAATCTTTTTCTGATTCTGGTGGTGGCGTTTACGGCGGCGGCAGGCTTTTTTGTCAGCAACAGGATCAGCGGCTGGGGATACCGCCACCGGGAGGAGGAAGGGGAATACCAGCGGAAAATGCGGTATATCTGGGGCAAAGCCGAATCCATGCCCCTGGCTAAGGACATTCGGATTTTCGGCCTGGCCCCCTGGCTTTGCTCCATTTACGAGAGTGTGCGGAATTTGTATGAAGGGTTTCTGCGCCGCAGGGAGCGGGTTTATGTATGGGCCTGTGTGGTGGATGCGGTATTGGGATTTTTGAGAAACGGCATTGCCTACTGGTATCTGCTCCGTCTGGCGCTTGGCGGGGAACTTTCGGCTTCCGGCTTTTTGCTTTATTTTTCGGTATTTACCGGGTTTTCCTCCTGGATTACCGGAATCCTTGGGGAATGTACGGCGCTGTATAAGGAGAGCCTTGACATTTCCTGTATCCAGGAATATTTAAACCTTCCGGAGCCTTTTTGCTTTGAGGGAGGTATCGGTATACCTGAGGCGGAGAGCTATGAGCTGAAAATGGAGAACGTGACCTTTCGCTATCCCAGAACAGAAAAGGAAATTGTCAAAAACTTGAGCCTAACCCTTCATCCAGGAGAAAAGCTGGCGGTGGTGGGGTTAAACGGCGCAGGCAAGACCACGCTGGTAAAGCTTTTGTGCGGGCTTTATGACCCGGATGAAGGATGCGTTTCCCTTAACGGTATTGATATAAGAAGATTTAACCGCAGGGAGTATTACAGGATGTTTTCCGCAGTATTTCAGGAGTATTCCTCCCTCGACATTACTGTGGCCCAGACGGTGGCTCAGTCCATATCAGGGATCGAGAAGGAGCGGGTTGAGGACTGCCTTGAAAGAGCCGGTCTGGCAGAGTCGGTTGGAGAGCTTTCGGAAGGAATCAATACCCATCTGGGTAAATTGGTATATGAGGACGGGGTACAGCTCTCCGGGGGCCAGATGCAGCGTCTGATGCTGGCAAGAGCCCTGTATAAGGACGGAACCTTCCTGTTCCTGGATGAACCCACGGCAGCCTTAGACCCCCTTGCGGAGCAGGATATTTACAGAAAATATAGTGAGATGACGGCTGGAAAGTCGGCCGTGTTTATTTCCCATCGTCTGGCCTCCACCCGCTTTTGCGACCGTATCATTTATCTGAAGGAGGGCAGGATTGCAGAAGAGGGAACTCATGAGGAACTGCTTCGGCAGGAGGGCGGATATGCCAGGCTCTTCGAGATACAGGCGCGTTATTACCGGGAAGGGAGGGATTTCGATGGGGAAGAATTCTGATCGCATGGAAAAGGAAGGTAATAAAATGGAAAAAGAGAGGGCTGAAAAAATAACGCTACGAGAGGCTTTTAAGGCCCATTACCGGGTGGCCTGTAAGGTGCGGGAGCGCTGCCCCGGAATCTTTTTAAGCACAGGGCTTCACTCTGGGGTAAGCGCTCTTTCCCCTTATGTGGCGATTTACCTTTCAGCCAGGATGATCAATGAGCTTGCCGGGGCAAGGCGGCAGGAGGTATTGGAGTCTCTTGTGATGGCCGCGCTGGCAAGCGCCGCAGCCCTGACCCTTCTCACTGGCTTGCTGCTGCGTTTGAAGGAGTACATGAACAGTAAATGTGAAATGGAGCTGGAGAATATGTATGCGGACAAAATGCTGTCCATGGATTTTGCCGATGTGGAGAGCACAACAAGCCACGACCTGCTTTCCCAGGTCAGGCAGAACCGGAACTGGGGAGGATGGGGATTTAAGGTGGTGATTCCCTGCTTTGCCCATCTGGTGGAGGGGTTCATCGGCGCGCTCAGCGCCATAATCCTGACAGTGAGCCTTTTCACCCTGCCTGTTCCTGAGAGCGCCGGGACGTTCGTGGTTCTGAATCATCCGGTATTTCTTTTTGCACTTCTTCTGGTTTTGATCCTGGCTACCTGGCTTGCCCCGGTATGCGGCAATAAGGCTGTAGAATATTGGACCCGCTCTTCCGAGGAGGGGAAATTGGGTAATCGGGTTTTCTGCGCCTTTTCATCCCTGTACAGCATACATGCCAAGGCTGACCTGCGTATGTATAACCAGAACATCATTGCCCGGCATTACATGGAATCCAATAACGCGTTTGGGCCAAAGGGAGAACTGGCTGCTTTTGCCAGGGGACCCATGGGGGCCTGGCGGGCGCTGGGGGAGGCAATCAGCGCCGTTATGACAGGGGTGGTTTATGTGTTTGTCTGCTTAAAGGCCTGGGCCGGAGCCTTTGGGGTGGGTTCCATCACCCAGTATGTGGGGGCGGTCACGGCTCTTGCCCGGAATATTTCCACCCTGCTTGGCACCATGGGTACGCTGAAGAGCAACACCGCCTTTTTGCGTCCGTCCTTTGCGTTTCTCGATATACCAAACGCCATGTACCAGGGAAGCCTTTCCACGGAAAAGCGCGCCGACAGGGAGTACGAGGTGGAGTTTGTGGACGTGTCCTTCCGCTATCCGGGGATGGAGAGATGGGCCCTTCGCCATGTGAACATGAAATTTAAGATCGGCCGGAAAATGGCGGTGGTGGGGGAGAACGGCAGCGGCAAGACCACCTTTATCAAGCTGCTGTGCAGGCTCTATGATCCCCAGGAGGGGCAGATTTTGTTAAACGGCATTGATATCCGCAAGTATGATTACCGGGACTATATGGACGTGTTTGCGGTGGTGTTCCAGGATTTCCAGTTGATCGCCCAGCCACTTGGGGCAAATGTGGCGGGAGCGGCGCGCTACGACAGGGACAGGGCGGCGCGGGCCCTTACTGACGCAGGCTTTGGGGAGAGGCTTCTTGCCATGCCCCAGGGTCTGGATACCATGCTTTATAAGGATTTTTTGAAGGACGGGGTGGAGGTCTCCGGCGGGGAGGCCCAGAAGATTGCCATTGCGAGAGCGCTCTATAGGGACGCCCCCTTTATCATCCTGGATGAGCCAACGGCGGCTCTGGATCCGGTGGCGGAGGCGGAGATTTACAGCAAGTTTAATGATATTGTAGGGGATAAGACCGCCATCTATATCAGCCACCGCCTTTCCTCCTGCAAGTTCTGCGATGAGATCACGGTATTTCACAAGGGACAGGTGATTCAGCAGGGGAGCCATGAGGAATTGCTGGCCCAGGAGAATGGCAAGTATCATGAGCTCTGGCAGGCCCAGGCGCAGTATTATACCGGGTGATGGAAGGGGCTTATCTGCATCCCATAAAAAATGCGGGGAAAGTTGTTTTGGTCTATCATCTTGTTAACAGGAGGCTCAGTTCTTTTGTGGAAAAGTGTCCGAAAATTAAGGTTTTAAAAAGGAAAAACAGGAATTGTTGCATAATGGATACAAGCTGTGGTATAATATTTCCACAATAATCCAAAGAAAGGATGATGAGTATGAAATATATTATATCAGGTAAGAATATTGAGGTTACCCCCGGACTGCGCAGCGCCGTGGAGGACAAGATCGGAAAGCTTGAGAGGTATTTTACGGAGGAGACGGAGGTACATGTAACCTTAAGCGTGGAGAAAGAGAGACAGAAGATCGAGGTTACCATTCCTGTCAAGGGAAGTATCATCCGTTCTGAGCAGGTCAGCAATGATATGTATGTGTCAATCGACCTGGTGGAGGAGATTATAGAGAGACAGCTTAAGAAATACAAAAATAAGCTGGTTGACCAGAAGCAGTCGGCAGGTTTTTTCAAGCAGGAGTTTATCGAGAAGGAATATATGGAGGATGAGGACGTTAAGATCATCCGCAGCAAGAAGTTTGACATTAAGCCCATGTATCCCGAGGACGCCTGTATCCAGATGGAGCTTTTGGGACATAATTTCTATGTGTTCTGCAATGCGGAGACAGAGCAGATCAACGTGGTTTACAAGCGCAAGGGAAATACTTACGGACTGATCGAGCCGGAATATTGATAGATCAGGACGAAATCCTGCCAGGCAGGAGGGATTATTGAATCAAAACAGCCGAAGGGATGTGCGGCAAGCCGCACATCTTTTTGGTATGCGCAGGGGCGCATAAGGAAATTTGTTGCGTAATCTGCTCATCGCGCGCGAGTAGGGAGAATTTATGTTTATTTTGCAGATCGTTGCTTTTTTACTACTTATATTGGGTATCGCATGGAAATGCAGAATCCGCTTTGTGGAGGCGGTTCCGGTGGGGAGCTCGCTTCTTGTCCTGGGGCTCTATCTGCTCTCTTTTTTTCGTGCTCTCTCCCTTTCAGATGGTATTGCGGCTGGGTGGGTTGTGCTGTGGGGAGTCTTTTTGCTGAGAATGTCCAGGGAAAAAAGAAAAGAGCTGCTTTGCTTTGTAGGGCGGGAGCTGGCAAGTCCGGCGTCGTTGACCGCATTGGTCATGACAGTGGTTATGACGATCTGTGTGGGCGGCAAGGTGGTGAGCTGGTGGGATGACTACAATTTCTGGGCCACCGACGCCAAGGCGATTTTTTACCTGGACGGCTTTGCCGGGAAGTATACCAATGTGGCGGCGGAGTTCGGGGACTACCCTCCCGGGACGCAGCTTATGAAGTGGTGGTTTCTCCATTTCTCGCCGGGAGAGTTCCGGGAAGGGCTGATGTTTGCAGGGTATTACTTTTTCAATCTGTCTTTCTTGTTTCCCCTGCTGAAAATATTAGATACAGGTCGGGGAGCACAGGATGGCAGGGGAAAGGATTCACGGTACCTTTCCCAAAATGCTTTGCAGCATTCGGGGGAAAAATATAAGGTTTGGCTGCTGCCCTTGCAGATGGCGGCGGGCGGGGCTGCGCTCTGGCTTTTCCCTGCTGTGGCGGAGGCGTTCTGGTGCGACGGGTGCTGTGCGGATTTGACCATGGCCCTGGTCTACGGGGCGTTTCTGGTGTCGGTGGCAGACCGGGAGGGACATGGCAGACTTTTTTATTATGGAAGGCAGGCCCTGTTTCTCATGGTACTGGTTCTGTGCAAAAATACGGGATTTCTGTGGGTGGCCTTCGGACTGTTGTTTGATTATGGATATCATTTCCTGTTTCTGCGGCGTGGCAGAGGGAAGAAAGGCTCTTTGAGGCCCCTTTTCATGGTCACTGTGCTCCCCGTGCTGACAGAGCTGTCCTGGCTGGGGTTTTGCCTTTGGAATCGCAGAGTGGCCAAGCTTACGGGGACAGCCATTCAGATGGCTACGGGGGGAATGAACATTCCGGCCTATCAGAGCCAGATGGTGAAGGCTTTTGTGGAGGCCTTTCTGGTGTGGCCATTGCACAGGGGCAAGACGCCTGGGATTGATTTGAGTCCCATGGGGCTGTTTTTGCTGCTGCTTTTATTCGTGTGGGCGCTTTGGAGACTGCGGGTGCTGGAAGGAAAGAAGGCAGCGTATCTGGGCGGCTTTCTGGCGGTGACGGGAGTGGTGTTTTACAGTATAAACCTGATCAGCCATTTGACTATTTTTGCGGTGGAGACTCAATATCTGGAGCCCTTTGGCATGGTTTCCTCCATTGAAAGATACGGAGCCCCCTTTGCCATAGGCGGATTGTATCTGCTGGCGTTTTTTGCCATGGGGAGAGCCGCAGGGAAGGCAGAGGGAGGAGCCGGGCTTGGAGCAAAGGCGGCGATGGAAGCGGAGGCAGGGCCTGTAGCCAAGGCTGCGGTGGAAGCAGAGGCCCGGATCAGTGCAGAAGCAGGGGCTCTGGCCTGTCTGGTATTTGTG
Source organism: uncultured Lachnospiraceae bacterium (assembly GCA_949949005.1). Classification (GTDB taxonomy): domain Bacteria; phylum Bacillota; class Clostridia; order Lachnospirales; family Lachnospiraceae; genus Suilimivivens. The sequence continues at coordinate 60,763 of CATLHM010000005.1, read as the reverse complement.
CTCCTGACCACAGATTACGGGGCGGCCTACCGTGCCTTGTATGGATATCGGGGAGAGGTGGAGGAAATCCTTAAGGAGCGGGAGGAGATCATCGACGACAGGGCCAGGGATTTTCTTGCAACGGTGCAAGGGGCGGAGGCTGTGGGCAGCGAAGCCGCATCAGAGAAGGAGAAGGGAACGCCAGAGAGCGCAGGAGCCGTGGTAAGCGTAGGAAAAGGCTTTGGGGGACGGGTTCTCTATCTTCGGGATATCTCTGACGTGAGCTGGGTGCGGAATACTTATGTGGGGTTCGCCGCCTCGCCGGTATCGGTGATGTATGCCAACATAGATGTTGCCACGGCGGATTCCCAGACGATTATAAATGCCCTTGAGCAGGCCCATGCAGGATTTTTGTATGTGGACAGGCTGTCAGGGGAAGGGCCAAAGGACGGGAAGGAATTGTTCCAGCCATTTATGGACAAAGAAGAATTTTCGTATGGATGTTTGTACCAGGTACAGAAGACAGGGGAAGAAATCTTCCTGAGAAAGGCGAACTAAGAAAGGCACGGTCTTATGGAACAGGAGAAAAGAAGATGGGAGGTACCCATCATCATTCCATCTTACGAGCCGGATGAAAAGCTTCTCAAACTGCTAAAGGAGCTGAAGGAGGCGGGCTTTCAGAATATTGTGTTGGTGGACGACGGAAGCGGGGAGGCTTATGCCCGCTTTTTTGAGCAGGCCCAGAGCGGTTATGGATGTAAGGTGCTGCGTCACGCTATCAATCAGGGAAAAGGACGGGCACTTAAGACGGCCTTCAATTATTGTCTCCAGGAATTTAAGGAGGCGGTTGGCGTGATAACGGCTGACTCAGACGGTCAACATTCTCCGGAGTGTATTTTGGCCTGTGTGGACGCTCTGCTTGCCAATCCCCAGGCCTTGGTTCTGGGGTGCCGGTGCTTTGAGGGAAAGGATGTGCCGGCCAGGTCTGAGTTCGGCAACAAATGCACCAGGGTAGTGATGAAATATCTCACGGGCATCACCGTGTCCGATACGCAGACGGGATTACGGGGGATTTCGGTTTCTTTTATGGAGCGGCTGCTCATGGTGAAGGGGGAGCGGTTTGAATTTGAAACCAATATGCTGCTTGAGACAAAGAGATGGAAAATACCGATCGTGGAGGTTCCCATCCGTACCATATATATAGAAGAAAACCGAACCAGCCATTTTAATCCCATCAGGGATTCGGTGAAGATTTATATGATATTTGGGAAATTTTTGTTTTCCTCCCTGTCTTCGAGCGTGGTGGATCTGGTGTTATTTTCCCTGTTTTGTTTCCTCATGCGGGATATGCAGTGGGTGAGAGTGAGCTATATCACGTTGGCAACCCTATTTGCAAGGATACTCTCCGCTTTTTATAATTATTCGCTGAATCTGAAGGTGGTGTTTCAGAGCGGGAAGAGCGTGGGCTCCACCCTTCCCAAATATATTTTGCTTGCAGCGGTGCAGATGTCGCTGAGCGCTTTTCTGGTGGGAAAGCTCTATCCACTATTCGGCGGCGCGGAGGTAGTGGTCAAAATACCGGTGGATGTGCTGCTATTTTTCCTGAGCTTTTTTATCCAGCGGGAGTTTGTTTATGCGGACAGGAGGCGTTTATAGTTTTTTACAACAGGGTCTTTTATGTTAAAATTTTTGTCGTTCACGATACAACACAGGGTCTGTACAGTTGGGGAAATTTGCTGTGATTGAAAAGAGACTTCATAGATGGGGTCTTTTTTTTATGCGCACGCAGATGCTGAGGAAACATGCCATCAAAGTGGCGCATTGTCGGTGCGCGGGCAGGAAGAAAATTCTTTCGACTTGATTTATAATAAACTGACCCACGGATGATGTTTGCAGGGTATTATAGTGCGATGGTGGAGGAAGGAGGAAAGAATGATAACAACAAAAAGTACATATGGTTATATTCGGGTGAGCACCCGGGAACAAAATGAGGACAGGCAGCTTGTGGCACTTAGGGAGATGTATATTCCTGAACAAAATATTTATATGGACAAGCAGTCGGGAAAGGATTTCGAGCGGCCACGGTACAAAATCCTGGTAAAAAAATTGAGGCAGGGAGATTTGCTTTATATTAAGAGTATCGACCGACTGGGGCGTAATTACGAAGAAATACAGATTCAATGGAGGATACTCACCAAGGAAAAAGGAATAGATATTGTGGTACTGGATATGCCCCTTTTGGATACGCGCCGGGGAAAGGATTTGATGGGAACCTTTCTCAGCGATATTGTACTACAGGTGCTGTCTTTTGTGGCGGAGAATGAACGTACGAACATTCGGCAGAGACAAAAAGAGGGGATCGAAGCAGCAAAAGCACGGGGAGTACAATTTGGAAGGCCTCCGATGCCTCTTCCGGCCAACTATCAAAGTGCATATCAGAAATGGAAAGCGGGAGCAATCACAGCCACCGCAGCCGCAAAAGAATGTGGGATGCCGTTATCAACCTTTCGTTATCGGACTGAGGTTTATGAAAAGAACGGATTGACGTAGAGTAACAGAAATGTATACATTTCTGGAACAATTCTAAGGGAAAATTATAGCACAACATTTAGTGACCTGCAATACTTTTTTCATGGATTTAGTTTTTGCTTTGGTGAGAAAATAAAAATTTTTGCACATTTTAAATTTTTAAAAATGTATACATTTTTAAAAATGGTTGATTTCTGGAAACGAAACCAAAATAGGAGGGAAGCGGTAGTGAATGAGGTGATCCGGCAGGAGAAGAAATACCTGCTCACACTTCCGCAGGGAGCAAGACTTAGCGGATACTTAAGAGAAATCATGCATTCAGATGAACATAACGGCTCTGGCGGGTATTCCATCCGTTCCCTGTATTTTGATACTCTGGAAGATAGCGATTTTTACGATAAGATTGACGGGGTGGAAAAGCGGAAAAAAATCCGTCTTCGGTGTTATGACCCTACAGAGGATTTTGCTATGCTGGAGATAAAGCAAAAGGAAGGTCCCTATCAGAAGAAGCGTTCTCTGCGTATGGAGCGTTTGGACGCCCAGCAGATGATCCGGGGAGATTATACGGCTTTGAAGAATTATAAGGATCCTTTTGCATGGGAATGTTACTGTCTTATGAAGAAGATGTGTTATGTGCCAAGAGCAGTGGTGGAATATCGCCGTCAGGCTTATGTTGCAAAAGAGAACCGGATCAGGATTACGTTTGACAGCAAAATTATTGCGACAGAATCCTGCTTTGATATTTTTTCTCCCAGATTATCGCAGAAACCGGTAATGGATCCGTTTTATATGGTGCTTGAGATTAAATATAACGGATTCCTTTTGGACTATATTAAATCAGCCGTGAGCAGAGCAGACTGCCCGGAGCTTTCCGTCAGCAAGTATTGTCTGGCAAGAGGCATGATTATGCAATAACAGGAGGCAGAATATGAAAGAGACGTTGATAAAACTATTGGATGTATCCGGTACAGGGGATCTTAGTATAGAGATGATCCTGATCAGGCTGGCGGCGGGAGCGGTCATCGCCTGTTTTATTTATTTATCCTACTGGCTATCCCACACAGGTGGGATTTACAGCAAAAAGTTTAATATCTCGTTGGCAGCGTTGACGATTATGACCACCACAGTGATGATTGTGATCGGGAATAATCTGGCGTTGTCTTTGGGAATGGTGGGAGCTCTGTCGATTGTGCGTTTTCGGACAGCCATCAAGGATTCCCGCGATGCCGTCTACATATTCTGGACAATTGTGGCGGGAATCTGCTGTGGCGCAGGGGACTATGAAACGGCGGGGTTAGGCAGCGCCGTTCTTTTCCTTTTGCTATTACTTTTGGGACGGGTAAAAAACGACAACAGGATTCTGCTGATTCTGCGCACCTCCCGCACGAATGAGGAGCCATTGGAAGCCCTGATATTTCAGAGGTTTAAACGTAAGGCTGTGATGCGCGTGAAAAATACGACGGAAACCTCAGCAGAGTTTATCTATGAGCTGAGTAAAACGGCACTGGAGAAGGATAAAAAGAATGTCTTGAGCATTACGGATGCGGTATATGCGCTGGGAAGCATCGAGTATTTTAATATTGTCACACAAAGTGATGACGTCAGCGGCTGATGAGGCAAAGGAGAGGATAACTTGAAATTCAGGATTTTTGGCATAGCGATGGCTGCGCTTATGTTATTGAGTCTGCATTTTCTTCCAAAAGCCAGCGCAGAAGAAAGCCACGGCCGTTATCACCAGCATCTGGAGGAACCGGGCTATACTCCCTGTGAAGATCATGGAAAGAATGTATTCTGTTCGCATCTGCCGCTGGTGGTAATTGATACGGAAGGGCAGGAAATTCCGGGAGCAATAACCGGATACGCAGATCGTTTCAACACATCTATCTATACCAAGACTGCGGAAAATACCAGTATGATAAACGTTTCTGTGTCTGTAATTGACAATAAAGAAGGTAATAACCATCTTACCGACACTGCGGATTTTACAACCCGAAGCCTGTTTCGTATTCGGGGAAACACCTCACGCAGGTTCGAAAAGTCGCCCTATTTAATGGACTTTGTGGATGATTCCGGCGGGAACAATGAGATTGAGGTGATGGGGATGGATGCCCATCATGAGTGGGCATTGAATGGCCCTTATCTGGATAAATCCCTGGTGCGCAATTATATGTGGTACAACATCTCCGGGGAAATGATGGAGTATGCGCCCAATGTCCGTTACTGTGAGCTTTTTTTAAATGGGGAGTACCGGGGGCTGTACCTGATGGTTGAGACGATTACGGACGGGGAAGCGGGACGCCTGAATTTAGAGGAAAGCTATAAGGGAGAAAATATGACAGGATATCTTCTTCGGATTGACCGGCCGACAGAGGAGGAGATTGAGACTACCAGGAATATTTACAGCTTTGTGGAGCGCATGAACATTTCGCTGGAGGATGTGGCGATCCGCTATCCTGGCAAAAATAATTTGACGCCGGAGCTGGCAAAGGAGATTGAAGGCGACTTTGCCCGGTTTGAAAAGAGCCTTTATTCTTTTGATTATGACAAAGAGGATTATGGATACCAGAACTGGATTGATATGGACAATTTTGTAGACTATTATCTGATCAATGAGTTTACCCACAACGTAGATGCGGGGCGGTTTTCCACATACTACTATAAAGAAGTAGGCGGTAAATTCAAAATGTGTGTCTGGGATTTTAACAACTCCTGTGATAATTTTGTGGAGGATGCGTTTGGCGCCGAAGGTATGTTCGTAGGAGAGAAACCCTTCTTTTTTATGCTGGTTAAGGACGAGGAGTTTGTAGAAAGGATCATATCCCGCTACCATGAGGTACGAAGCACCTACTTTAGCGATACATGGATGGAACGGTATATTGACGAAACGATGCAATGGCTGGGACCAGCAGTTGAACGAAATAATGAGCGGTGGAGGTATGCTTTTACGGATTATGAACCTTTGCAGCCTGAGAGCCGGAATCTCCATAGCCATGAAGAAGCGGTAGAACAGCTCAAGACATGGCTAAGGGAACGTGGGGCATGGATGGACAAAAATATAGATGCTTTGAGGGCAGTGGCACATCCCTCCCGGAATAAGGTATATAACAACTGACCACGGACAAAGCGGAGAGGTGAATGACTTTGAAAAAATTTATCATTTTAGTAAGCATTACAGTACTTGTACTGTTTACCGGATATCAGGCTTATTACCGCCTGGGAATTTACCTGCCGCAACACCGGGAAAAATTGGATTATTTTATGACGACCCAGGGGAAAGAGATCTTAAAACGGGGGGAAGACGGGAAGTTTGCACCTTTTGAGATACGCGGTGTGGACTTAGGAAGCGGTTATCCGGGAGAATGGGCGGTGGATTTTGCTATTGATAAAAAAACATACAAGCGTTGGTTTGGCTACATCCAGGATCTAGGGGCCAATACCATCCGCATCTATACTATCCACCATCAGGACTTTTATGACGCTTTTTTTGAGTATAACTCGCAGCGGGAAAAGGAAGGAGAGGAGCCTCTTTATCTTCTGCATGGGGTATGGGTCAATGATTATGTAGCGAATTCTCACAACAGCGCCTTCGACGGCGCCTTTCTGGACACCTTTTTGGAGGATTGCCGTACTGTGGTGGATGTGATCCATGGTAAGGCATCTCTTAAGCTTGGCTATCAGGGGGAGGGCAGTGGCACTTATCGCCATGATGTGTCACGGTGGGTGATCGGCTATCTTCCCGGGGTGGAATGGGAGAACACTCTGGTAGAATATACAAACCAAATAAATGAGAATAAAGCCGGCTATACCGGCAGGTATCTTTTTACTGCTGAAAATGCTTCGCCCTTTGAGACTATGCTTGCTATGGTGGGGGATAAGCTGATCGAATACGAGACAGAGCGTTACGGGCAGCAGAGGATGGTGGCTTTCTCCAACTGGCCTACCACAGATCCGTTCGCCTATCCGCTGTTGGTGTCTGATACCCGGTCAAAGGTGAATTGCGTAGATGTGGAGCATATTCTGAGTAATGATGAAACCTACTTTTCCGGGATGTTTGCCTCCTATCATATTTATCCCTATTTTCCGGATTACATTAATATCATGCGGGAAGGCGAGCAGCACCCCCAGGAGGAGATACTCGAACACTATGGGCGCATGCATAAGGAATTGCTGGAATACAGAACCTCCCTGCTGAAGGCTCCGCGAATTGAGGATTATCTCCGGAAAGAGGATTACTATGATGGGAGGGGACGGCTCAATACTTATTATGCTTACCTGAAGGCATTGAACCGTTATCATACCATCCCGGTGGTCATTACCGAGTACGGGATCACTACCGGAAGAGGAATGGCACAGCAGGACGTCAACACGGGACGAAATCAGGGACATGTGACGGAGCAGGAGCAGGGGAAGGGATTGATAGAGTGTTATGAGGATATTATGGCTTCAGGGTGTGCCGGTTCCTGTCTTTTTTCCTGGCAGGATGAGTGGTTCAAGCGTACATGGAATACTATGTATGCTGTGGATATGTCTAAAACTCCCTATTGGAGCGATTATCAGACCAATGAGCAATTTTTCGGGATCATGACATTTGATCCCGGCAGGGAAAAGAGTGTGTGTTATGTGGATGGGAATCTGTCGGAATGGGAAGAGGAAGATCTTGTCGTACAAAATGGTGATATGACTATATCCATGAAGTATGATGAGAAATGTGTTTATTTCCTGGTTTATAAAGAAGGGTTTGACCAGGTCACAGATACCCTTTATATTCCGATCGATACGAACCCGAAGGTGGGGAGTACCTATGCGGAGAATGAGGATATAGCGTTTGAAAATGCTGCGGACTTTTTGATGGTAATCCATGGAAAGAACGATAGCCGCTTGTTGGTGCAGGAGAGATATGAAGTGCTGATGTCTATCTATCACGAGGAATACTATGCAATCAATCCTTATTATAAAGAGAATACGCCGGAGGCAGACAGCCCGCTGTTCAAAAGGATTCATATGCCGTTAAAGCTAAAATCCCTACTGCCTAAGGTGAAGGATATTCCTACGGGCATCTCCTATGAGACCGGTAAACTTCGCTATGGAAATGCCAATCCAGAGGCGGAAGATTTTGACTCCCTGGCAGACTTTATTTTTTCCGGGGACTATATAGAGATACGAATCCCATGGCAACTGCTGAATTTTTCGAATCCGTCAGAGATGATGATCCATGACGATTATTATGGGTGTTATGGAATTGAAAATTTGCAGATTGATGAGATGTATGTGGGGATTGGCAGTGCAGAGGACACCCGGTACCGCATCCGTATGACGGCTCTGCCGCTGAAGGGATGGGGGAAGCATGTGACCAGCCATGAAAGGCTAAAGAGTTCCTATTATATGCTAAAGGACTATTGGACTTCTCTGAAATAGTGACGTAAGGAGGTTAGTATATTGTCTGGAAGTGAGATGATTCTGTATGGTTATGGAATTGTGTGTCTGTGTATGTTACTTTTTAATATCGTATACAATGCGGCCCAAAACAGTCATGATGGGCGTCTGGAGAAGAAAACGGAATACTTTTGCAGGGAAATTGCAAAGGAGAATAGGGTTCCTGATGAGAGGGAATTGAACAGTCTGTATCGTCGGCTTTCCAATATCAATAACCTTGTGGCTCTTGAACGGGCGTTGGAATTATCCAAGGAGACAGGGGATGAACAGAGGCTGCTACGGTATAGACGGCAGATTCGGCCGGTACTCTTTCGGCTGGCGGAGCATTACGGTAACCGTGAGGACATTCAGGCAGCTTATTTTGCTTACTTTTTGTTCCGGCAAAATGCAAGGGATGAGGAGAAGCCGGAGAGTTCCATACAGGACATTCTGCTGAATTATATGGAAAAAGAAAGCCTTTACTGCCGGGTGAATACACTACAGGCTTTGTGCGCCTTCGGCAGACCGGAGGTACTGGTGGAGGCAGTGGAGATTCAGGATCAACGGGCGGGCTTTTTTCATGACAAAATTCTGACAGAAAACCTTCTTTCTTATACGGGGGATCATGAAAGGCTGACAGAGCTTTTGTGGGAAAGCTTTGAGAGGTTTTCGGTGGGGACCCGTCTGGCTATACTGAATTACATACGATTCCGGACAGGAAAATATATTCCACAGATGTTTGGGATCATGAACAACGAAGATGCTGATAAGGAGCTGCGGCTGGCGGCAATCCGGTATTTTGGCAAATATTTTTATGCCCCCGCCAAGGAAATTTTGTTGGCTTTTGCTGCTGATAAGGATCCGGCAAACTGGGAATATGCCGCCATCAGTGCCTCGGGGCTTGCCCTTTATAAAGGGGAGGATGTGGCTGCGGTGCTTATGGAGGCGTTGCACAGCTCTAACTGGTACATAAGATCAAACGCCGCAGTCAGTCTGGAAGCACAGGATCTGGATTATTTGGAGTTGATAGAAGTGGTCGGCGGAAGGGATCGTTACGCCCGGGAGATGATGATGTATCGCCTGGATAGCCGGCGGATTGCGCAGGAAGAAAAAGAGCACGGGGCAGAGACACAGCGGGAGAAGCTTCCAATCAGCGGGCTTAAGGGGGTGGCGGTATGAGTGAAGGGCTGCGGGATTTAATCCAGGCCTTTTATAATGCTGTGGGGATTTTCTTTGTAATCTATATGCTGGGTTATGCCAGCTTCCTGTTTTTATCGGTGGCGGTAGGTTCATCCGAACTTTTCAGCGCCCGGAAACGAAACAAACTGAAAAATGAATTGCCTGGTAATTACTATGTACCGGTTTCAGTGGTGGTACCTGCCCACAACGAAAGTGTTACGATTAAGGCTACCGTGCGTTCCCTGCTTTTACTGGATTACCGGCTGTATGAGATTATTGTGGTGGACGATGGTTCCACCGATGATACGGCTCAGATACTGATAGATGCTTTTCGTATGCACCGGATCAACCGTCCAATCCGGGGACAACTGCGATGCCAGCCAGCAGAGGCGGTTTATGAGAGCCAGACTTATAAGGTTCCTATTACCTTGATCTGCAAGAAAAACGGAGGAAAGGCAGATGCCTTGAACATGGGAGTGAATGCTTCCCGGTATCCATATTTTATGGGACTGGATGCAGATTCCGTACTCCAGCGAGATTCCCTGGAGAAGCTGGTGAGGCCGGTGATGGAGGACGGAAACGTGATAGCAGTTGGGGGTGCGGTGCGTCCCTGTAATGGAGCGGAAATTGTGGATGGACATGTCATCAGTTACCGGATGCCATCTCACATTTTGCCTTGTATGCAGGTACTGGAATATGACCGCTCTTTTCTTGCTGCCCGTATCCTTTTTGACAAATTTAACGGAGGCATCATAATTTCCGGAGCCTTCGGACTATTCAAGAAAAGTGCTGTCATCAATGCTGGTGGTTATGACTTTGATACGGTAGGGGAGGACATGGAGCTGGTGCTTAAGCTTCACGTTTTTTGCCGGGAGAACGGCCTTGCCTATCGGATCCGATATGCTCCCGATGCCATTTGCTGGACCCAGGCGCCGGAGAAGCTCAGTGACCTGATTACGCAAAGGCGGCGCTGGCATATAGGGCTGTTTCAGAGCCTTACCAGGCACAGGAACATTTTGGGAAATCCCAAATATGGTATGGTGAGCTTCATTTCCTATCTTTATTTTCTTCTATATGAACTGGCATCCCCTTATATTGAAGTATTTGGAGTGCTTACCATCGGCGTGGCTGCCCTGATCGAATTCCTGAATTTTCCGTTTTGGGTTATTTATCTGGGGATTTATATTTTATTTTCTACCATTCTGTCTCTGACGGCTTTTTTTGCCCGCATCCACACGATTGATTTACGGCTGTCCTTTATGGATGCCCTGAAGGCTGTTTTACTCTGCGCCCTGGAGGTTTCCTGTATGCGTTTTGTGCTGGCATGGGTGAGGATGACAGCCCTGATTGGCTATAAAAAGAAAAAGAGGGAGTGGGGGCAGATTGAACGGAAAAAAATTAATTTCCGGTAGGAGGAAAAAGTATGGAGGACAATGTTATTTACATTGCAGGAAATCCTGACGCATATCCGGTAGAATACTTTGATGAGCAGACAGGAACCTATCAGGGATTGATTCCGGAGCTGATGGATCGGTTTGGAGCCGAGACAGGCTATGATATTCGGTATTATCAGCCGGGGAGTACAGATAAGAGAAAGGGGCTGGCAAACAATCGACAGGTCGATGTGATTTCCGGGTGCAAAGAGGGAGAGAGCTTTCGGCATGAGGAAGGGCAGGAGGTTATTGCTCTGGATCTTGAGGGGGAGGGAGCCGGGTGTTGGAGGCTTCTTCTGACAGAGGTGGCGCCGGAGTCTCTGAAAGAGGAACTGGAAAACTATGTGTCTCAGATTTCACAGGAAACCAGGATGTGTATTCTTCTGGAAACAGTAGCAAAGGAGCCTGCCATTGATCGGCGCTCCATGAGATTTTCCTGTTTAGGGATGATGATGGTTATGATAGCACTTGTAGTGGCAATTGTCTGTCTGGTCAGGTATTATCGCCGTCGTCTGCAGAGACTGGAAAAGAGTAGGGAAACGGACGAAATCACTGGTATCGGCAATCAGGAATATCTGGAGAGATATTATGGTCAGTTTATCAACGATAAAAACAAGATACTGTACAGTCTGATTTACTTATATATGGATACGATGCGGATGGATCGTTTTGGCGGCAGAAATGCCACGAATGTTTTTCTGCGCCATGTGGCAGGAAAGCTTCAAAATCAGACAGCAGACACAGATATTTTGGCACGTATTGCAGATGGCGGGTTCATTCTTTTTCGTTTATCCACAAATGAGGAAGAGCTTGAAAAATGGCTGAATCTGCTTCTGGACAGTATCCGGGATTTTCCTGGAGAAAGTTTTCCAGAAAGTGTGCGGCGGATTTCGGCGGGGGTCTATCGTCTTAGGCATACAGATTATGATCTGTATGAAATGATTTCAGATACGGAGCAATGCGCCCTGGCGGCATACGGCCAGGAAGAGAATATCCGGTTTTACACTGGGGAGCTAATGCAGGCTCTTTGGGAAGAGAGAAAATTGCAGGCAGATTTAAGGCGGGGACTGGACATGCGGGAGTTTCAGATCTATATCCAGTTTTGCGTAAAGAGTACAACGGGCAAAGTGATAGGAGGGGAGGCTCTTTCGCGTTGGAACCATCCGGAAAGGGGGCTGCTTGTGCCGGAAGAGTTTGTGCCATTAATGGAGCGGGAACATCTGACAATGCAGATGGACTATCATGCATTGGAAGATGCCTGCGCTTTTTTGGAGAACCTGGAAATTGCGGGAAAGAAGGAGTTTATTTTATTCTGTAATTTTTCCCAGGAAACCTTTTCGGGATGGGATTTTCCCAGGCGCTGCATGGAGATTATCGAAAGGTACAGCTTTGACAGGAAACGGCTTATTTTTGAGGTGGTACAGGGTTATGGTGAGTATGTACAGCCGGTTAGTCAAAATATCAGGAGGCTCAGACAGAACGGGATAAAAATTGCATTGACCGATAATGGGGTTACTTCCTTTATGGAGCTTCAGAGCTGTTTGCCAGATATATTGAAGCTGGACAAGAAATTGATTGAGAGTATTGGAACAACAGAAGGGGAAAGCGTTTTGCGGGCTCTTCTACAGATTTGCCGGGAACTGGATATCATTGCACTGGCGAAGGGAGTAGAGAATGATGGGCAGGAATGTTTTTTACGGGAGCATTCTTGCGATATCCTGCAGGGCTTTCGATTTTTCAAACCCGTTCCCGAATGGGAGGCCCGTAGGTATCTGCTTTCTGAGAGTGGAAATGATGAGTTGGCCCCTTCCTTCAAAAAGTAAGAATGGATGAAAAGGATTTAGGAGAGGATCAGGTAGTATGGAGGCATCCGTAAAGGAATATCTCACAAAAGAAAAGATAGAGGATTTTCTGGAGTATTTAAAAGGCCAGGGCAGAAGCGGAGCGTCTATACAGAGCTATCGGCGGATATTGACAGGGCTGTATGATTATCTCCCAAAGGACAAGAGAATTAATCTGGAGGTTGGCTATATGTGGAAAGAGTCTTTTGAGAAGCAGGGACTCTCCCATGCGACGGCGGATGCCCGGATATCTGTGTGGAATAGCTTTGTGCGCTATCTTGGGCGGAGGGAATGGCAGATGGGCGGGTTTTATCGGGAAGGTAGAGGCGCTCAGCCAGAGCTTAGCCGTGCGGAATATTGGCGCCTTTTGTCCGCGGCAAAGAACACAGGGCGGGAAAAGTCATATCTGTTGATTAAGACCCTTGGGGGAGCCGGAATGCGGATCCAGGAATTGCCGCAATTAACGGTAGAAGCGTTACAGCAGGGAGAAGTAGAGCTGGAGAGCCATAATTCCCGAACAAAAAGGTCTTTGCATCTGCCAGAGGGATTGCGGGCGGAACTGCTGGAATATGTGAATCGGGAGGGAATTTTGTATGGGCCGGTTTTTGCCACGCCGGAAGGGACTCCTATGGCACGATCCAGTATCAACTATTATATTGCCATGGTAAGTCGTGATGCAAGAGTAGGGGAGAGAAAGGCAAATCCCAGATGCCTGTGGAAAATGTATCAGGATACTGTTATGGAAATCCGGGAGGAGGTAGATGCGTTGGTGGAACAGACTTATCAGAAAATGATGGACAGGGAGCAGATAATTTTGGGGTGGAACGAGTAGCAGATTTCACAGAAAGGAGTATCATATGAGGAATGCCCATGCTTCGTTCCTGCTGCTGTGTATCGTATTGTCATTAGTGGTTATAGTCTGTACAGTGGACAATAGAGGTAGTTCAGCCTCTGTAAAACATCAAAGTGTGGTGGCGGGCTATTATTATGGAGGATTTGAACGCATGGAGCCCAGTGATCTTCCTGATGAGTATCTCACCCATGTACTGTACGCGTTTGGACGGATCGATCCGGATACCGGAAAGGTTGTGCTTGCCAATCCGGCGAAGGACAGGGAGAAGCTGGAGGAGCTGCGAAGGCTGCGCGGAGAGAATCCAGAGCTGAAAATCCTGCTCAGCGTGGGTGGCCCAACATATTCTGCCTTCTTTTCTGATGCAGCACTGAACGATGGGAGCAGGGAAATATTTGCTCAAAGTTGTCTGGATTTGGTCAGGAAGGAGGAACTGGATGGGCTCGATATCAATTGGGAATATCCAGTGCTCGGAGGCCGTGATGATGTCATACACAGGGCAGAGGATAAGGAGAATTATACCAAATTGCTACAGGAAATCAGAAGTGTGTTGGATATCCTCCAGGAAGAAGAGGGGAAACCCCTATTTCTCACTGCGACAGGGGCTCCCAATAAGCAGTTTTTGAACCAAATAGAACCAGTGGCAGTGGCACAGACCGTGGACTATATTTTTGTGATGGCGTATGATTTCTGGGGGACATGGGAGAGCCGGACAGGGCTGAATGCTCCAATGGATAAAGTCCGCAGTATTATAGAAGCCTATCTGGAGGCGGAGGTTCCGGGAGAAAAGCTTATTTTGGGGATACCACTTTATGGATACCGCTATTTTGGGGTGCAAGAAAGTGATAATGGATTGAATGCGAAATATGAGGATGGAGATTCCGTTACCTGCGATATGATGACTAACTATTTTGAGGACGAGAGTTACGTGCAATATCGTTATAAAAAGACGCCTTATCTGTATGGGAATGGTATCTTTATCTCATATGAAGATACTGATTCCATAGCATCCAAAGCAGCCTTGGCCAGAAAGCTGGGACTGGCAGGCGTAGGTTTTTGGGAGACGAGCCAGGATCGGGAAGGACGATTGGTGGAGAGCGCTGCTAATGCTCTGAAAGATTTAGAATTTTCGGGAGGCGTGTATTTGGATGTAGCTGTGGACAATAGGTATGCGGATGCGATAGACTATGTAACGGATCGGGAATGGATCATTGGTATTTCTGTAGATAATTTTGCACCTGCTGCACCGTTGGACCGTGGGACACTGGTTAATGCACTATACCGGATGGAGAGATCACCTGGTACTGAGCTTTTTTCTTTTCCAGATGTGAGAGATTCGGACAGTTTTTCTATGGCTGCTTCCTGGGCAGTGGCCAATGGGATCATCAAGGCTGGGACGAATGGTAACTTTCAGCCTAATGAGCCGGTTTCGGATGGACAATTGTTAGCTATACTGTTGCAGTATGCAAGATACAGGGATGCCAACGTACCAGATAAGGAAAGGGAGGTTGGCGGCGCTGTTATCCGGGCTGAAAAAGTAATAGAATGGGCTGTGGGTGAGGGGATTTTGGGTGAGGGAGCTTTGAAAGAGACTCAGGAACCTGGATGGGAATACCCCCAATCGAAAGGGCTTGTATCGCGGGCAGAGACAGCGGCAATCCTTGCGCAGCTTGCACAGGAGGGCTATGACAAATAATAGAGTTTACAAAATCAGGAGTGAGAGTAAAAAAGACGCCCCGCAAAAGCGAAGCGTCTGATATGTCCGGTCTGCAAATTTATTTACAACCATTATTCTACGATACCGGCCTCCTTGGCCATTTTGTCGAAACCATCCAAAACAGCGTCATAGGTCTGACGGGAAATATCGGGAAGATTGCCGCCCCACTTCTTCTCCGCAAGCTTATAACCCTTCTCAAAAGCCTCGCGCATCTCGTCGATCTTGCTGGGATCGCCTCCGGTTAGAGCCGTAGCGAAATCCAAAATTCTCTGGGAGGTCTGGGAAACGCCCCAGTAGCCGTCCTCCGCGATGTCGGCCTGTGCCTGCAGTTTGGTAGCAGGATCCACGGTGAAATTACCGCTGGCTAAGAAGCTCCAGATATCGTTTGCCTTGCCGTAGGTCTGGCCCTGTTTGGTCATCATCCGCTCTACAAGGCTTCTCATCTGTGAGGTTCTGGCATCCGCATCTGCTTTCAGCTTGGCGATCATCTGGGTGTCAGGTTTATATTTTTTGGTGGAAGCGGTATTGGCTTCCTTTGAAGGCTCGTACACTGCTCCCTCAGACTTGGCAGCGGTTTCCTTAGATTCTGTTTTGGCTTCCGTGCTCTTCGGGGCGGCAGAATATGTGCTATAGGTACTGCCGGCTCCTGTAACTCCATTTACGCTCATAATTATACCCTCCTTGGCTAACTTGATAGATTTACATTTTACTATTATCTTTATCGGCAAATTACTTCTGAAAGATTAGCGGAGAATGTGATTTGGAGGAGAAAATGTATCGAAATGAGGAAAAGATGTAACGGCCGGCTTTTTTTGCTCCTTGACAGGTGAAAGAGGGGGCTTTATCTTTAAATCAGATGCTGTGAAGAAAGAATTTTTATGGTACGCTGCCTGCTGGGATTTATAGAAAACGACAAAAATTTTTGTTTTTGGCGTTTTCTATAAATGCAATTCAGAAATGGAGGAATGGCATGAATATAAAAAAGGGAGATGCTCTGTCGGAGAGATTGGCTTGTTATGCGTCAGATCAATATGAAAAGACGCTGCCTCTTCTGGGGGAAAGGGCCCGGGAAATTTCGGAGATGGTGGAGGGGCTTAAAGGGGATGAGAAGGTTCTCATGGAATTTTTGTATGGAACCATGCCCCTGTGTGACGCGGCGGATTATGAGCCCGGGTTGTTCTATGCTTATGTGAGGCATGGGCTTTGGCTCAGAAAAGAGTATGCATGGACAGGGGAGCTTTCGGAGGAATTATTTTTGAATTATGTGCTCTGCCACCGGGTGAATAATGAGGCGCTGGCAGACTGCAGAGGCTGGTTTTATGAGGCGTTGGAGCCTATGGTTAAGGGCTGTTCTCTGGAGGAGGCGGTGAAGAAGGTCAACTACTGGTGCGCCTGCCAGGCATCCTATGCGGTTTCCGACCAGCGTACGTTAAGCCCGAAAGCGGTGTGTGCAAGCGGAAGCGGGCGGTGCGGGGAGGAGTCGGTTTTTCTGGTAACGGCTCTGCGCAGTGTGGGGATTGCCGCCCGGCAGGTCTATGCTCCCAAGTGGGCCCACTGTGATGATAATCATGCCTGGGTGGAGGCCTGGGTGGAGGGGAGCTGGCACTTTTTGGGGGCCTGCGAGCCGGAGGAGGTTCTGGACAAGGGATGGTTTACCAACGCATCCTCGAGAGCCATGCTGGTTCATGCCCGGGTGTTTTCCGGCTATTTTGGAATAGATCAGGAAAAGCCGGAGATAACGGAGCGGGACGGCGCTGCCTTTCTTTTGAATGTTACGGATTCTTATGCCAGAGTCAGTAGATTGACTATTTTGGTCAAAGATGAAGGGGGAAAGCCGGTTAAGGGAGCAAGGGTGTCCTTTGCTCTCCTGAATATGGCGGAATATAAAGAGATTGCCCGGCTTTTTACGGATGAGAAGGGAAGGGTGAGCCTGACCCTGGGCCTGGGGAGCATTCGGATTCAGGCAGCGAAGGGAAACACAGGTTGTGAGCTGACGGTGGAAAATGGCAGGACGGAAAGGGTGGAAGTGGTTCTTTCCCGGGAATTTTGGCATCAGGATCTGGAAAACCAAGAAGAGCAGTGGCATTGCCTTGACTGGAAATCTCCCCGGGATTTTCCCATGCATCCGGTGAAGCTCTCAAAAGAGCAGAAGGAAAGGGGCAAAAACCGAAAGCAAAAATCGGACAGTCAGCGGAGTGGAAAGCTGGCCCAGTATCGTATGCAGGCCGACCAATTCGCCCAGGAGCTGGTAAATGGGCCTCTGAGCGCTTTGGCAGAGAAAGAAGCTGAATTTCTAAGGGAGGTCTTAAGGCTCTCCCGGGGCAATTTCTATGTGATCTATCGTTTTTGCAGAAAGCATCCGGAGAAGGATGCGCTGGACTTTTTGGCCCTGCTGGCCCAAAAGGACTATTGCGATATCCAGGAGGAGATTTTGGAGGAGCACTTTACCTGGGGCCGCCAGATCCGGGAGTTCTCCTACAGGGAATATTTAGCACAGGCCCGGGAGCCGGAGGAGCTGTTTTTGCGGTACGTATGGAACCCGAGAATCGGATATGAGGAGCTTACTCCTTACCGTTCCTTTTTGGCCGGAAGGCTGTCGGAGGAACAGAAAAAAGTCTTTGCCCGGGAGCCGGGACGGATTTGGGAGTGGATCCAGAGAGAAATCGGAGGCGAGGAGACGGAGGGAGGGAGCAGAGGTTATTCCTCGAGGGTAACCTCTCCCGTGGGAGTGATGGCAATCAGGCGCGGCTCTTTGCTGGCGAAAAAGACGCTGTTTGTGGCAATCTGCCGAACCCTTGGGATTCCTGCCAGACTCCATCCGGCCACAGGGAAAGCCCAGTATTATGCAGGAAGCAAATTTCGGTACGTGGAGGGGGAGGACGGGAGAGAGGTTTTCCTGAGACTCACAAGCCAGGATAAGCCGGAATATTATGCTTCCTGGACCATCGGCAGGCTGGCAAGAGGGCCGGAAACCGGGGAAGGGGAAAACTACTTTCCGGAGTATGAAACCCTGGATTTTACCGGGGCAGAATTTCAGGAGGGGGCCTTGGTGCTGCACTTGTCTGAGGGAATCTACCGGCTGGTCACCACGGTCAGACTCCCTGACGGAAATCAGCTCACAGCCAGCCGGGACGTGTACCCTGGGGATTTTTTGCCGGGTAAGGACGGCATACCGGAACTTACAATGCCCCTGTATTTTCGAAGGCCCAGCCTTTCGCAAATGCTGGAAGAGCTGGCGCTGGAGAGCTTTACCCTGGAAAATGAGGATGGCATACCGATATCGGATGAACAGGCGCTGGAGGGACATTATACGCTGCTGGCCTTTTTGGAGGAAGGGACGGAGCCTACGGAGCATTTGCTGAACGAACTGTTGGAGAGGCGGCAGGAAGTAGCAGAGAGGGGCCTTACTATGGTCTGGGTGGTTAGGGGAAAGGAAGCCTTAAAGCATCCTACATTGGCAAAGGCTTCAGAGCTTCTCGGAGCACAGATTTATTATGACGATTTTGAGACCCTTCCGGAGCAGCTTGCAAGGAGAATGTACACGGATCCGGACAAGCTGCCCCTGGTCTTGCTGGTGAGCCCAAAGAGGATGGGAAGGTACGCCAGCAGCGGCTACAACGTGGGAAGCGTGGGGCTGCTTCTGGCTATTGCCGGGATGATAGAGAAAAGAGACAACACGTAAAAAAACGAGCTTTTGCTCGTCTTTTTACGTAAGGATGCCTGGCAGGCGTTGATGTTTATCGCTGGCACGGTATGGAAGGGTCTCCCTCCGCTCCTGGCAGCATCTTTTCACCGCGGATCCACCCTTCGTCCACGCAGACATACTTTACGCAGCGCCTGTCGCCCCAACTGTAGGCAGCGTGGATTTTTCCATCCTGCCCCTGCATCATCACAGGATACTCATACCTTCTGTTGTTGATGTCGTTGTATTCCCCCACAAAGCCTTCGCCCATTTCGATGATGCGCTTATAGGGCCAGGTTTTGCCGTTGTCCTCGGAGATGGCAAATGTGACGGGGCAGCGCTGGTGGGGCCAAACCGTCTTTGAAGTATCGTCGTTAAAACGCAGGGCGTTGTAGATTAATGCAATAGCGTCGCTCTTTAACCGGATGGCGGAGATGGAAGAGTTGTTGTTGGGAAGGCAGGTGCGCGTGGGTTCTGTCCAGCTATCGCCGTAATCCCTGCTGTAGGAAATATAAATATTATCCGCAAACCGGCTGCGCAAAAGGGCGGTGAGCTCTCCGGGGGCAGTCTCTATGAGATTGGCATGAACCCGGCCCGCACTGCCTGGCATTTCCACCTCCCGCCAGGTTTTGCCCTGATCGTCGGAAATCTGTATCACCGTAATATCGCTTCCGCATCTGGTCTCGTCCGGAAAGCAGATCCAGTTGCCAAAGACCCATCTTCCATTGGAAAGAACCTGGATTTTCTGGCGGCAGAAAGAGCCGGGGCGGGAAAATATGGTCTGCGTAGGCCCCCAGGTATAGCCGTTGTCCCGGGAGATTTTCCGGCGGATTTCCGCCGTATATTGCAGGTTAAAATGAGGGTTGTGCTCCGGCGCACGGGAAACCTGGGCAGTGTACATCAGCCAGATTTCCCCCTGGGGAGTAAGAAACAGGGAGGGGTTTTGCTCCGAACGGGTGGGATCGTCGGAGACAACCACGCCTGCGCTCCAGGTGCTTTCTCCGGCTTTCAGTCTGGAAACCACAATGGAAATATCCGCATTCCCCTCGTCGCTCCCCGCAAACCAGCAGGCAAGCAGATCGCCGTCCGGCAGCTCCAGCAGATCTGCGGCATGGACGCTGGCAAACTGGTTGGGAATCAGGGCTTCTACGGTGCCAAGCAGGTTATTATGACAGAGTCTGCCGTCCTCTGGCAGGGTGTTTAATTCTATGTATTCTCTCATGGGCTTGTGTGATACTCCTTTCCTGGGACTATATATCTATTATTACCGGAATAATTGGAAATAGCAATAAAAAAATGGATTTTACGGCAAGAGTGCTTTGAACGGCAATCAGGAGGATTTCATTACCCAGAGACAGTATGACAGCTTTCGGAAAAGGGCACAGTGTCTGGGGCTTAAATTGGAGTAACGCCCCTTTTCCCCTGCCCCTTATTTGCCAGCCGGTACTGGGAGGGCGTCATCCCCACAAACTTTTTAAACTGCCGCATAAAGTGAAGCTCGTTTTCGTAGCCGCAAAAATCCGCTAGGCTCCGGATGCTCATATCGCTGTTTGTGAGGTAATACCTGGAGAGTAAGAGCCGGGCGTTTATGATGTCCTGGCTGCAGGAGCAGTGGAAAAACTGTTTGTACAGATGCTGGAAATAGGACAGGCTAAGGCACAATGCATCTGCCAGCTCCGGAATCTGAAAGGAGGCGGCGGGGTCATTGTAAATCTGGGTGCGCAGGGCGGAAAAATCCCGATAGTATTTCCGGGCGTCCGAGCCTGCGGGATCCCTTTCCAGTTCTTCCTTCAGGGAGTAGAGAAAGATATGCAGGAAGGAGTCCACGATTTGTTCCCTGTAGGCCAAGGGGCTGTGATAGCTGTCAGAGAGAAGCCGCACATATTCCGAAAGCCTGTGAAAATCACAGGGATAAGTGATCTGATTAAAGGGAAGCCCGAGAGATTCCGGGAAGCCCTTTTCTTTTTCGTCCGGGAAAAAGTGGATCCAGTCGTCATTGTAGCCGGGTTCATCGCAGCCGTAATGGATGTAGGTGTGGGGAGGAAAGCAGATCAGGGCATTGGGGGCAATCTGTCTGCGCCTGCCGTCTATGACCGCCCAGGCTTTCTTTTTGACCAGCAGGATGAGATAATCGGGCACACCTGCGCGGTGCTCAATGTCGCAGGGGCGGGGATGGTGGGAATCGTGGCCACAGCTGTTGGCAAATAGCATAGTTACTCCTTACATAAAAAAGCAGAATAAGTCAGTTAAACATATTGTAGGACATTGCTGCCCGCGCGTCAATGCTTTAAGATGAGATAAAAGATATGCGGATGTTGATTTTCTCGAAACGAGACAAAGGGAGAGCAGCAAATGAGAATAAACATAATTGACAGAGGAGCAGTGGGCGACGGGAGGACATTGAACACAGAAGTTATCCAGGGAATGGTAGAGCTCTGTCACGAGGCGGGCGGAGGAACGGTGGTTTTTCCCAAAGGGGTATTCGTATGCGGGACGCTTTACCTCAAAACCAATGTGACCCTGGAGCTTGAAGCGGGAGCGGTTTTGCTGGCCAGCCCGGATATCCGGGATTATGGGAGGGATACCCACCACAACCGATACCGCAACGAGGAGGAATTAGACAGGTGCTTTCTTTATGCTCAGGATCAGGAGAATATCCGAATTACGGGAATGGGGGAGATCAATGGCAATGCCGGAGCCTTTCCCAATCAGGGGGACAGCTACAGGCCCATGCTTCTGCGCTTTCTGCGGTGCAGGAGAATCCGTGTGGAGCAGGTCAGGCTCTTTCAGGCGGCATCCTGGACGGCGGCCTTTCTGGATTCGGAGTCCATATGGGTGAGGGACGTGCAGATTTTCAATGACAGGAACTACAATGGGGACGGACTGGATTTTGACGGCTGTTCCCATGTGTTCGTGGACGGCTGTAGTATTGTAGGGACGGATGACAATCTTTGTCTGCAGTCCAGCAGTAAGGCTTACCCTGTCAGGGATATTCATATCAGCAACTGCACGTTTTCCTCTGTCTGTGCGGCCATCCGTATCGGGCTCAAGTCTCTGGGCGACATTTACAATGTAGTCATCAGTAACTGCACTATGGAGAGAGTGTGGCGGGAGGGAATCAAGATAGAATGTACGGAAGGGGGAAGCATCTCGGATATTTCCGTGGAAAATATCGTCATGCGGGATGTGACCAGACCTGTTTTTGTTCTGCTCAACAACAGATTCCGGCCGGAGGACTATGGCAGTTCCCTGGAACTTGACGGGATACCGGAGATCGGCAGAATGGAAAATATCCGGTTTTGCCATATAACTGCCACGGACTCAAAGGAAATGAAAAAGACTCATTACCGTTTTGAAAATGACATTATGGGGGAGCCCCGCTTTAACGGCATCCGGGTCGATGCCAACAGGCAGCATCCTATCCGAAATCTCACGATCAGCGGCCTTGGCTATCACAGTGTGGGAGGAGTCAAAAAGGAAGAAATTCCCTCAGAGTATCCCGAGGTTTTGGACCGGCGCCTGTATCCTAAAAAGACGTCCTCCGAAAACTACTATCCGGATTGGAGTCGGGCGGCGTTTATGGACATCCGCAATGTGGATGGACTTATTTTGTCGGAGGTGGTCTTTTCATCAGAGGAGGCGGATGAGAGAGAACCATATTTTGTTGAAAATTGCAGGATATATCGGCAGGAGATTTATACTGGCGGTCAAAAAGGCTGACCGCTCGGTACGAAACGATGCGCGCAGCCCCATAAGGAAATATGCCATGAATATATAACGGAGCAATAATAGAAAGAAAGGAAAAAGAACAATGAACAGCAATCAGGAATGGGTAGGCGAAGCCCTTGAAAAAGTCAGGGAAAAAATGCAGTGGGTGAGTGAAAAGAACCGGGACAAAATCCCCTACACCACCGGGGCGGACGGAAGCTATGACGACCGTTCGGACGAGAGTGGTGGATGGGGGCCGGACGACGGGCTAAACTGGTGGACCAACGGCTTCTGGGGCGGTATTATGTGGCTTCTGTATCAGGATACCGGGGAGGAAAGGTATCGGGAGATCGCCAGGATTTCCGAAAGGAAGCTGGAAAAATGCTTTGACCAGTACTATGGACTGCATCATGACGTGGGCTTTATGTACCTGCCCACGGCGGTGGCGGACTATCGGATCACCGGAAATGAGGAGGGCAGAAGGATCGGCATGCACGCGGCAAATCTCCTGGCGGGGAGATTTAACCCTGTGGGAAAATTTATCCGGGCCTGGAATCAGAACGGGGACAATGACACCAGGGGATGGGCCATTATCGACTGTCTTTTGAACCTTTCCTTGCTGTACTGGGCCTCGGAGGAGAGCGGGGATCCAAGATTCCGCCATATCGCCATGATGCACGCGGATACGGTTCTTGCAAATTTCCTCCGTCCGGATGGCTCCGTGTGTCATATCGTGGAGTTTGACCCGGAAAGCGGAAGGATGGTCAAAAGCTACGGCGGCCAGGGCTATGGGGAAGGCTCGTCCTGGACCAGAGGCCAGGGCTGGGCGGTGTACGGCTTTGCCAACAGCTATACCCATACGGGGAAAAAGGAATATCTGGAAGCGGCCAGGAAGGTGGCCGACTACTGCATCGCAAACCTGCCGGAGAGCGGCATTATTCCGGTGGATTTCAGACAGCCCCCGGAGCCTGCCTGGGAAGATTCCTGCGCCGCCTGCGTGATCGCCTGCGGCCTTTTGGAGGTGGCCCGGCATGTATCTGACCCTGAAAAGGAAAAATACGAGAACGCCGCCGCAAAAATTCTCCGTGCCATTGCGGAAAACAGGGCGGACTGGACAGAAAACTGCGATGCCATCGTCCAAAACTGCACCGGGGCCTACCACAGCCCGGAGCACCATTTTACCATGGTCTATGCGGATTATTACTTTATAGAGGGACTGTATAAGCTGGCCGGAATCGGCAAGCTGCTTTGGTAGATGCAGACAGGAGAAGAAACTTATGAAAACAACCATCCAAAATCCTATCCTCCGGGGCTTTCACCCCGACCCCTCCATCATCCGTGTGGGGGAGGATTATTATATTGCCACCTCCACCTTTGAATGGTGGCCGGGGGTGCGCCTGCACCATTCCCGGGATCTGAAAAACTGGGAGCAGATCGAATATCCCTTAAGCAGGCTTTCCCAGCTTGACTTGCGGGGCGTTGGGGCTTCCCAGGGCATCTGGGCTCCCTGCCTTACCTACGATCAGGGAACCTTTTATCTTGTATATACGGTGGTCAGGTCTTTTTACTGCAATATGTACGACACGGAAAATTATCTGGTGACGTCAGACAACATCCATGGCCCCTGGTCGGAGTCGGTGGCTCTGAATAACTTCGGTTTTGACCCCTCCCTTTTTCATGATGAGGACGGGCGCAAGTACATGGTCAGCATGGTGACGGACCACAGAGTCCCGAAGAAGTACGCCGGGCGGCTGGTGCTCCAGGAGTATGACCCGGAGAAAAAAGCCATGACCGGGCCGGTGAAGGATATTTACCGGGGAGAAAAAATCTTCCTGGAGGGGCCGCACATTTATAAGCGTCAGGGATGGTACTACCTGTTCGCGGCGGACACCGGAACCGGGGAGGGCCATGGACAGTCCGTCCTTCGCTCCCGGGACATCTGGGGGCCTTATGAGATGTTTAAAGAAAATCAAGGAGAGCAGAGGGAGGAAAACGAGGCCTTTTCCATCCTTACCAGCAGGCACCATGAAGATATACTTTTGCAGAAAAGCGGGCATGGGGATCTGGTGGAAACTCCGGGAGGAGAGTGGTACATGGTACACCTGTGCGGGCGGGCCCTTGCAGACCGTAATCCGGCGGATGCCGGAAGGTTTCCGAACAGCCGCCGCTACATGATGGGAAGGGAGACCGCCATCCAGAAGATTTTGTGGAGGGAGGACGGCTGGCCGATGTTGGAGGCCGGGGGCACAACACCCCAAAATGAAGTGCCTGTGCCAAAGGAGGTTTCGGAACAGGTTCTTTGCCGGAAAGAGGCTTCCTGCGGGAAAACGGCCGCCTCTTTTCTGGTGCGGGATGAGTTTGAGGGAAAAGCCCTTTCCCTGGACTACCAGTCTCTGCGGATTCCCATGGATGAGCATTATCTGTCCCTGAGCGCCCGGCCGGGATGGCTTCGGATGTACGGGCGCAGCGGCCTGTCCTCCCGGTTTTCCCAGACGCTGATCGCAAGGAGGATGCGGGAGTACTGCATGGAGGCCTCGGCCTGTGTGGAGTTTGAGCCGGAAGTCTTCAAGCAGATGGCGGGGCTGATTTTCCTCTATGACTGCGACAATTATCTTTATCTCCACATATCCCGGGACGAGGATGTGGGCAAGTGTATCACTCTGCTGAAAGCGGAAAACAAGAAATACGAGTATCTCACAGACTATATTCCCGTCAGGGAGAAGGAAGCCCTCTATCTGAAAATGGAAACCCGAAATGCTATGACCCGGTTTTACTACGGCTATTCGGAAAAGGACTGGCAGGAGATCGGCCCCCTTATAAACGCCAGCTTTTTGTCGGATGAAGCCTGCGACGAGGGCTGGTTTACCGGGGCCATGATCGGTATCTGCTGTCAGGATATGACGGGGTTTGGAAGGTATGCGGATTTTGACTGGTTTGAGGTGAAATGCGTATAATCCTATAAAAAACGCAAATAATACGCAAAAGTTCCTATGAAAAATTACATTCCTCTTGAGAGGCAGCGCAAAAGGTGATATGATTTTATGGTAAGATATATTCTGACATATATGAGATTTGGCAGACCGAACCATAGCACAGCCATGGAAATGGAGGATATATGGAAAGAAATATTATGAAGCAGCTGACAGCCTGGAAGGATTCTCCTGACCGGAAACCGCTGTTGCTCACCGGTGTGAGGCAGTGTGGAAAGACTTATATCCTGAAAGAGTTTGGAAACAGATATTTTGAAGATACGGCGTATTTTTCTTTTGAAGGAAACAGAGGGCTAAAGTCGGTATTCGATTATGATCTTAACCCGGTGCGTATCTTGCGGGAGCTTGGAAGCGTGATACGGGGCAAAGAAATCATTCCGGGGAAAACGCTGATTATTTTTGATGAAATACAGGCATGTCCTAATGCTGTTACTTCTTTAAAATATTTCTGTGAGACCATGAGGGAACTTCCTGTTGTGTGCGCAGGGTCACTTTTGGGCGTTTCGGTAAAAAGGGATGGGATTTCTTTTCCGGTGGGGAAGGTGGACCGGCTGCAGATGTATCCTATGACATTTGAGGAGTTTTTATGTGCGGATGGTGGTCAGGCATTATATGAAGGGGCGATGCAGCTTGAAAAGGAAAGAGAGATCCCGGAGCTTTACAGCGTTCCGTTGGAGAAAAGCCTGAAATATTATTACATTGTAGGCGGTATGCCGGAAGTGGTGAAGAAGTGGGCGGATACCCATGATTTTAATGAAGTATCCAAATTGCAGGACACGATATTGGAAGATTATGGAAGCGATTTCGCAAAACATGCCCCGAAGACAGACATCCCTAAGCTGGGGTGGATTTGGGATTCAGTGCCTAAGCAGTTGGCGAAAGATAATAATAAGTTCGTTTTTTCCCATGTGAAGGAAGGGAAGCGTTCCAATGAGCTGGAAGATGCTTTGGAATGGCTGACGGATGCCGGGCTTGTCTACCGGCTGGAAATGGTGGCAAACCCAGAACTTCCATTGTCTTTTTATGCAGATGCCACGTTTTTTAAGGTCTATATGTCGGATATAGGCCTGCTTCGGAAAAAATCAGGATTATCGTACAAGACAATTCTGGAAGAACCGGAAATTTATAGGAATTTTAGGGGCGCGCTCACGGAAAACTATGTATTGAATGAATTGTTGGCACAGGGAAAACGCCCCTATTTCTGGCGGTCTGGTAATACGGCGGAACTGGATTTTTTGTTTGAGGATGAAGACCGGGTTATCCCGGTGGAAGCAAAAGCAGCAATCAGCACCAGGGCGAAAAGTTATGTGCAATTTTGTAAAAAGTACAGGCCGCCTTTGGGTTTCAGGTTCTCCCTGAAAAATGTGGGCTATAATGTGACGGAGGAAACATTCACTTACAGCCTTCCACTGTATCTTTTGTGGAAGTTGAAATGGTATATGCAAGAATAGAATAACAGGCAGACGGGATAAATTGTATAGCTTCCATAAAAAGATTAAAAAAATGCACTTTGCTCTATAAAAAGTGCATTTTTTTCTTTGCTGAAAACTGATATAGTACACGTAACAGGAACGGAAGGCCAACCGAACTACAGGAAACGCTATAAGGAAAAATTTATGACGTTTCCGATACAAATAAACCCGGCGGAAAATGCAGGAGCAGAAATAGAAGCAAATGCAGGCACAGAAACAGAGCCCGGAGCCGGATACAGATCAGGAAGGAGCATCATATGAAAAAGAAATTTTTGGCAGTTTTGCTGTCAGCTTCCATGGCAGCGATAGTATTAGCAGGATGCGGCGGCAGCGACAGTGGCAGCACATCCGATCAGGGCGCAGCGGATGCGGCGGCAGGAAGCGAGGCGGAGAATGCGGATGCGCAGTCCGGGGACGAGGCCGGCGCTGACGACAGCGCCCAGGCGGATCAGGCGGCGGATGCCCAGACGGACGCAGGTGAAGAGGCGAAAGGCGCAGGAGACGCTATCGTCACAGAGCCCACGGAGCTGACCTATATTTTTGCGGACGGTGACGAGGGAGCCAAGGCTTCCA
This sequence comes from uncultured Lachnospiraceae bacterium, assembly GCA_949949005.1. Lineage (GTDB taxonomy): Bacteria > Bacillota > Clostridia > Lachnospirales > Lachnospiraceae > Suilimivivens. Next base: position 33,398 of record CATLHM010000005.1, on the reverse strand, counting down.
TGAACGAAATTGTAGAGAAATTTAACGAGACCTATCCGGACATTACGGTTACCATAGAGCCCGGCAACGGCGGCGCTTACAGCGAGTTTATCAAAACCAAGGACAGTGTGGGAGAATTCCCGGATGTGATGGAGATGAGAGACACGGCAATGTATGTGCGGGCCGGGAAGTTAGAGCCCCTGCCGGATGACATTGTTGCACTTTTCAGAACCACGACAGAGTTTGACGGAAAAGTTTATACGGCTCCCTTTGGAGGGGAAAACACCAACGGCATCATCTATAACAAGACTTATTTTGACGAGAACGGCTGGACGGAGCCTGCCACCTATGATGAATTTATCACCCTTTGCCAGAACATCAAGGACAAGGGAGATATGGCTCCCCTTGTGGTGGGCGGTCAGGACATCTGGCATATGGGCTTCTGGTTCCACAAGGCCTACAATGACCAGGTGCTGAGCAAGGACGCAGATTTCATCAAGCACTGCTATGAGGGAACCAAGGACTTCTCCGACGAGACCTTTAAGGCCACCTTTGAAGAACTTCAAACCATCATGCAGTATGCTCAGGAGGGCTGGGTGTCTACGCCGGATGCACAGATTACTACCTTCCTGGTGAACGATATGGCGGCTATGATGTACTCCGGCACTCACATGTTCTCCCAGATCGCCCAGGCGGATCCGGAATTTGAGATGGGATGGTTTGCGATTCCCAGCCCGGACGGAAAAACGCGTCTGGTGGGCGGCGGCGGAGCAGGCGGCCTGGCTATTTCCGCAGAGTCTGCCAAGGATCCCAACAAGAAGGCGGCGGCAGAGGAGTTTATCCGTTTCTTCTATGCGCCTGAAAATTATAAGACTTACTGTGAGACTCTGAGCGCAATTCCCTCCACAGTGGCAGATCCCGGTCTGGACGTTCTGGATGTGTTCCAGGAGGTCATTGACGCCAACGCTTCGGCAGACGATCTGGCTCCCATGTGGAACGGACGGGTAGGGGAGAATGAACTTCCTCCCGATTTCAGAAACTTTACCTACAAGACCCTGATCGAGGTGCTCCAGGGGACAAGGGACATCGACTCTGCCTGTGAAGAGCTGAACAAGACCTGGCAGGTAAGCAGCGAGAGCTTTAACCCTGTGACAGGCGTGGGAATCGAATAGGCAGCGGCACACTCAGGCAGCAGGCCCACGGCGTGTGCAGACAGAAATCCCGGGCTGTAAAACAGTGCCGGGATTTTTATGCGCAGGGGCGCGTAAGGAAAATAGTTGCCGAGGCAACACGCGCCCCGCGCGGCGAGTAGGGAGAAAATCTTCCCTACTCGATTAATGGCGGTCAAAAAGACTGACCGCTCAATATAAAAAAAGAAAGGAGCCCGCTATGAATCAAAACAATTCATCCGGAAAAAAATTTGACAAAACCGCGTTTGCTTTTATTGCTCCGGCGTTTATCTTCTTTACCCTGTTTATCATTGTTCCTACGGTGTCCAGCGTGTATTACAGCTTTACCTCATGGGACGGCATCAGCCCCAATGTGAAGTTTATCGGCCTGGCCAACTATAAGGAGATATTTACCAGCGCGCGGTTTGGCAATGCTCTGAAAAATACGGTGATCCTCACGGTCTTTATCTCGATTTTTGAGAACAGCATAGCCCTGGGGCTTGCGCTTATTGTGGACAATGTGCGCTGGGGAAAGAACTTTTTCAGGAGCGCCTTTTACATTCCTGTGCTAATCAGCGGTATTGTGTCCGGTTTTATCTGGAAAATTATGTACAATTATAATTTCGGCACGTTTAACGCGATTCTCGGAAATCTTGGGTTGGATGGATGGAAGCAGGACTGGCTGGGAAACAGCGCCCTTACTCTGCTTATGATCGGCGTGGTGCTGATCTGGAAAGGGGCAGGCTATTACATGATCATTTACCTTGCTTCCCTGCAGAGCGTGTCCACAGACCTGATCGAGGCGGCACAGATCGACGGGGCAAGTCCTTTTCAGCGGTTTAAGGCCATCACCCTTCCGCTGATTTCGGGAGCGTTTACTATCAACCTTACCTTGTCCCTGATCAACGGCCTGAAAGTGTTCGACCAGATCAATGTGATGACCGATGGCGGGCCTGGGTTTACCTCGGAGACGCTGGTGTATTTGCTCTATAAAGTGGGCTTTAACGAAGGCCGTCAGGGCTTCGGCACGGCAGTGGGCATCATGCTTTTGTTTATCATTATAATACTTAATACAATCCAGCAGAAATTCTTAAGGAGCAGGGAGGTGCAGATGTAATGACAGCAGTGAAAAAACCAAAGCCCAGCAATTATGTCCTGTTTGCAGTGACCGTTCTTCTCGCTTTCCTGTTTATTTACCCGGTATTGTTCGCCCTGATGTCCGCATTTAAGAGCAACGGCGATATTCTGAAAAATCCCATAGGCGTACCCACTTCTCTGTATGTGCAGAATTTTAAGGATCTGTTTGAGCAGTCGGATTTCACCACCGCGATTCTTCATTCCCTGTTTCTGACTATCGTGTCGGAGCTTTTGATCGTGTGCATCGTACCCATGGCAGCCTACGGCATTGAGCGCAGGAAAAGCCGTACCACCTCCCTGATCTACACTTATTTCCTGGCGGGAATGATGATTCCTTTTCATCTGTACATGTTTCCGCTGTTTCGTGAAATGAAGCTGATGCATCTTTTCGGCAATATGGCAGGGCCTATTGTGTGCTATATTTCAGGCTCCATTGCCTTTGGAACCCTGCTCTACTGCAGCTTTTTGAAGGGAATTCCTCTGGAGATCGAGGAGGCGGCTATGATTGATGGCTGCACCCCTTTTCAGACTTTCTGGAAAGTGACCTTTCCTTTGCTTGGCCCCTGTACGGGTTCTATGGTAATATTAAATGGACTGGGTATCTGGAACGATTATCTGATGCCTTATCTGGTGCTTCCCAGCGGGATTGCCAAGACTATTACAGTGGAAATCGCCGGGTTTGTGGGACAGTATACGGCAAGATGGGATATTGTATTTGCAGGAACCATCATTTCCATCGTGCCGGCTCTGATCATCTTCTGTATGTTCCAGAAGTATTTCGTAAAAGGAATTACCGCGGGAGCTGCCAAGGGATAAGAGGAGGAAGCCGCCTTGAAAAGCTTTAATCTTTATCAGAAATTTGCCCTGACAATCATATTGTTGGGGCTTTTGCCTATGGCAATCCTGGCAACCTTTATTGCAAACAAAATGATCCGGGACTATTCCCAGGCCCTGCGGGCGCAGTACGAGCAGGCGTCCGGCTATGTGGCCTTCAGCATGGAATCCATGCTGGACTCCTACAATACCGTATCCAAAATGCCTTATTATTACAACCTGGACGATTATGGCGCAAAGGGCAGTTACCTTTCCTTTGACAATTTCCGTCAGATTATTTACGGGGAAGGGTATGAGCCGGAGAGCCTGGCAGAGGAGCGGGAGCAGGATATGATGCGGTTTTTGCAGTATATCCAGAGCGTGGATTCCCATATCCGGGGCGTCCACGTGATTGCCAGCGGCCAGCAGGAGGAAAAGCTTTCCTTTCACTACAGTGTGTACAATACGTTTTTCCGGGATCCGGAATTGTTCGAGCAGGCGGTGGGATATGATTCCTTTGACAGGGCCGGGAAAAGCCTGATCCTCATACCGCCGCATACGACCTCCTATTTCTATGGGAAGCCGGATGAGGTTTTTACCGTTGCGCGAAACTACTTTGATTTAAGGGGGCCGGTGGGGAATACCCCTTATGTGGGGACAATCTTTATCGATGTGGATTTAAAAAGGATGGAGAGGATTTTCCGCAGCGTGGCCTTTCACGGAAATGAGCTGTTTTATGTGGTCAATGAGGCGGGAGACTGTTTTTACAGCAACCAGGAGGAGCGGATCGGCACAAATCTGAACCGGGAGTTAAAAAGCCTTGAGGAGGCAGAGGATCGGTTTATGGTTCGCACAGGCAGCAATGGGTACGGCCTTTCTGTGGTAGTGTCCATGGACAGCCGAACGGCATTCGGAGCGATCCGCACTATGCAGAAAATGATGTACCTTTTTGTTGCGGTGTCCGTTGCAGCGCTCCTGGTGGGTTCTGTGTATTTTTCCAGGAGGCTTACCAGGCCCATGCATGAGATGATGGAGCAGATGGCCCAGGTGGAGACCGGAAACTTTGACATAGAACTGCCCATCCGCTCAGGGGACGAGATCGGCATTCTCTCCGGGCGGTTCAATCAGATGAGCAGCGCCCTGAAAACCTACATCAATCAGTCCTATGTGGCTCAGATCAAGCAGAATGAAGCGGAGCTGACGGCGCTGAAATCCCAGATTTATCCCCACTTCCTTTATAACACGCTGGAGATTATCCGTATGAGCGCCTTGGATGAGCAGGGCAGGGAGCAGGTGCCGGAGATGATTGAGGCTCTTTCGGAGCAGATTCATTATCTGATCGGCCCCATGCAGGATATGGTTCCGCTGGAAAAAGAGATTGCCATCGTGCGCAAATACGTGTATCTTTTGAACTGTAGGATAGATGGGAAGGTGCAGCTTGGCGTGAAAGCGCCAAAGACGGCGGGGATCCTGGTGCCCAAGCTGATTTTGCAGCCTATTGTGGAAAACGCCTATGTACACGGCATTAAGCCCAAAAAGGGCAAGGGCTGTATCATGATTGAGGCAGCCGTGAACCGGGATTTCTTTGAGATTTCGGTTATGGACAACGGGGTAGGCATGGACGGGGCGGCAATGGAGCGGATCCTGGCGCTTTTTGAGAGCGACGACCCGGGAATCAAGAACGAATATAACTGGCAGAGCATCGGACTGAAAAATGTACATGACCGTATCCGTTTCCTCTATGGGGAAAGGTACGGGATACGGCTCACCAGCACGGCGGCAGTGGGAACCATGGTAAGGATATTGCTGCCCCTGCCACAGGAGGCGCATGGAGGTTAGGTTGAAAATAAGCCTGATGGCTTATTTTCAACCAGCAATTTGTGCCGCAAGCGGCCCAAATTGGAACGCAGATGCGAAACCGCCTACGCGGATTTCGTATCGCGTTGCTGCAAAAAACGCGGCATGGAGGTTAATATGATACGAATGATTTTGGCGGATGACGAGCCTGTGATTACCAGAGGAATCCGCAAACTCCTGGACTGGGAGCGGCTTGGAATAGAGATTATAGGGGAGTACGAGGACGGAAAGCGGGCGTTAGAGGCCATTGTGAGCAAGAAGCCGGAGATCGCCCTTCTTGATATTTCCATGCCGGGAATGACCGGGGTGGAGATCTTAAAGGAGTGCCGCGCCATGGGAAGTCGGATTTCCATTATTTTTGTCAGCGGTTTTCAGGATTTTGAGTATGCCAAGGCGGCGCTGGAATACGGGGCGAGAGCATATCTGCTTAAGCCTGTAATCCGGGAGGAGCTTCTTGCGGCGGTGGAAAAAAGCATTCCTGCCCTGCGCAGGGAAGATGGGGCGGGCAAGGCTGCCCCGGAGGAAGCCGCCATGGAGGGCGGTATCGATTACGGCTTCCTCATGGAGGAGGAAAACACCCGTTATGTTCCCGTCTATGCGGATATTATGTACAAAAAAGAGGAAAACGGGCAGATGAAAAAGCTCATTCACTTTTCCATTTTCAGCTTCCTGGAGGAATATTTGAATGAGACCGGGCAGGGGATTGCTTTTTTAAAAAACGAAAGGATCGCAATGGTGTTTAAAGGCCTTTCCCGGGAGGAGGTAAAGGAAATTCTGGAGGATATGTGGGAAAAATCGCTGGAAACCACAGGGCGCAGGATCTTTTTTGTGCTTGGGGATGAAGTGGGAACTATGAGCGGGATTCCGGAAATGTTCCAAAGATGCCGGGAGCGGGGCGGCTATCTGTTTTTTGCGGACAGACTCCCGCTGCCCGTGATCGGTCTGCATGAGCAGGTGTTTTCGGGAAGGGGAAATTCTGAGCTTCTAACCCAGACCAGGCAAAGGCTTTTCGAGGCGGTGGCGGCTCAGAACGAGACACTGGTGAAGGAGACCTGTAGGCAGTATGGAACCCTGGTCTGCCGTCTCTCGGAGGGAAAGAAGGAGGACGCCTGCTTTTATTTTTGTACGGCAGTCCGTTTCATGGAAGAAAAGTGCATTGCCGTGGGCCTGCCGGGGCGCAGCCCTGAGATGAAAGAGCTCCTTGAGAAGAACCGGGAATGCATGAGCTTCGGAGAGATGGAGGACTTTTTTGAGCGGGAGCTGGAGCAGTATCTGGGCGTGATCAGGGCAGCCGCCGTAAGTCAGGATAAAAAGGATATTTTAAGGGCAAAAGAATATATTGAAAAGCATTACATGGAAAACCTCTCCCTGAATGTGCTGGCAGAGGAAATCCACATGAACCCCTATTATTTCAGCAGCTTTTTCAAGAAAAGCACAGGGGAGAACTTCAAGGATTATGTCAACCGCATTCGGGTCAGACACGCCCTTCCGCTGCTGATCTCAACGGACATGAAAACCTATGAGATCGCCGAAAAGGTAGGCTTTGGGGAGGTGAGGATCTTTAACGCCGCTTTCCAGAAAATTTACCAGGAGACACCGGGGAGTTATCGCAGGAGGGTGAGCAGCGGGTCAGAGGGGGAGTAATTTTGCATGATAGGGCCCTCTATGCCTCCCAGTAAGTATCCGCCTTTTGCAGTGCCGTTTCCCTGTCCATGCCGCATTCTGACATGATCTCTGAAACGGCCTGCTCTTTAGAGAGTTGAAACCTTTTACTGTATTTGATAATTAATCTGATTTTATCCTCCAGGGCATCCGCCTTCGCTTTGGCCGTATTACGCCTCTCTTCCTGTATGCTCATTTTTTCCATGTTTTCCCATAAATATCCCATTCTGCGCTCCTTTACTTTGTCCACACATTTCCGGGTCTCTTCCTCCGTGGCGTCGATCTTTCCACACAGGCTTTCCATTGCGGATACAATGATGTCTATGACCGCTTCCGGCGTCTCCTTTACAATCTCATCCAGACGCTCCCTGGGGAGCTTAAGGAACTCTGACAGGTCAATGACATCCTGTATCTTGTTAAAAAGCATGATCAGCGACATCTCATCGCCCCGCGAGAGCAGCTCTTCATTGCTGTAATCATGGAGACGGACCACCTCATAGGTAAAGTCAGGGATCCATTTCCGGAACGCCTCCCCGCCGGAGATCCTGGCGAGGAACCTGCGCTCCGCCGTCCATGCCGCTTTCCCCTCGTAATATACGATGGGGATGATGGCGGGATAGCGGAAGCCTTTCCGGGCTGAGGCACCCGGCTTCTGGGCCTTCCTTTCTCTGCCGTAATCCAGCCAGATGCACAGCATATATTTGAGGAGCTGCATGGAAACGTCGTAGTCTACCTGGCTCTTGTGCTCCGTCAGGGAGATCAGGAAGAGGGGCTCCTGCAGGGGGCTGCCTGTGCCTGCGGCGTCAGCTTCATGAATCCAGACCCTTTTCACCGTATCCGATTCAAATTCCGTCCCAAGATAGGGCCTGTAGCGTTCCGATACGTCCTCGATATCTTCGGGTTGCACATTTTTCAGGCAGGGGATGTCGGTGTTGTCCCTCAGAAACTGGGCGTAGAGGATGGGGTTTCCCAGGACTGACTTGGAATTGATGTCGCGTTTGTGGCCTGTGTGTCCTGCCGCTGTCTGTGTGTTTTCTGGTCTGCTTTTTTGGTTTTCTTTCATTCGTTTTCCTCCTGTTTGTGTAGGCCATAAGGAATCCGCCGGATTGCCGGGGAGCCTCCCAATGACGTTTGCCGACAGGAGAAAGTCCTTTCGCCTGCCGCATTATGCTGTGCCTTCCAGGCACGTGTTCACTGCATTGAATGAGTGGCGAAAAGCCGGAACTCAAGATTTTCTTTTTATGCTCCTGGGAGGAACATAGAAAGAAAAAGGAACACATCGCGAAGCTTTAGAAAAATCTGATGTGTTGAATGTTATTTTGATAACATATTTACCATAACATACTTTGTGAGGAAGCGCAAGAGTTTTTTGCGTTTGGAGGACGCCATAAACATTGACGAACTCCTTTTCTTTGTATATAATTAAATACAATCTAATGTATAATGTATACAGAACACTGTCTGACAGGAAACGTTACAGGGGCTGACAGATCAACTGGCCACTTCCTATAATGGTTCCCTCGAGGCACATCGCAGAAGAGAAAGGAAAAAAGATGGACTGCATCAGTAGAAAGGCTTACGCTAAGATCAATCTGGGATTGGACGTGCTCAGGCGCCGTCCGGACGGGTATCATGAAGTGAAAATGGTCATGCAGACGGTGAATATCTGGGATCTTCTGACCTTCAAGAAGACAGAGGAGCCGGGGATTTTTTTGAAAACGGACAAAGAGGAGCTGCCTGTCGGGAAGGACAACCTGATTTATAAAGCGGCAGCGGCCATTTTTGAGGAATACGGACTGGAGGCACAGGCATCCGGCGCACAGGCTTCCGGCAGGCAGGCCGCAGAGGCAAAAAGCCCAGGCTGCCATAAACCAGGCGTGGAGATCGCGCTTAAGAAGCAGATCCCCATTGCGGCAGGGATGGCCGGGGGCAGCACAGATGCGGCGGCGGTGTTTCACGGGCTGAATGAGCTCTTCGGGCTTGGAATGAGCCTTCAGGATATGCAGCGGATCGGTGTCAGGCTTGGGGCCGATATTCCCTACTGCCTTATGGGAGGAACGGCGCTGGCAGAGGGGATCGGGGAGAGGCTTACAGCGCTTCCCCCACCGCCGGACTGCCATCTGGTGATAGCCAAGCCGGATATTGATGTCTCCACTAAATTTGTGTATGAAAATCTCCATGCAGACACACTGAAAGAGCATCCGGATATTGACGGGATGACCCAGGCCATCCGCGGAGGAAGCCTTGCAGGGATCACCGGCAGGATGGGGAATGTGCTGGAGACGGTTACCGTCAGGGCCTATCCGGTGATCGATCAGATCAAAAAGAAAATGCTGGAGCGGGGAGCCGAAAACGCCCTGATGAGCGGCAGCGGGCCTACGGTGTTCGGTTTGTTTGCGGATAAAGAGAGGGCGGCAGGCGCTGCAAAGGAAATTGAAGGAGCGGGGCTGGCCGGACAGGTATTTGTGACAGGATTTTATAATCCTGAGAAGGCAGCCGGAGCATGACAGGATGCCATTGCAGATGTCTTAAATAACGATAACAATATAGGATGGAAATTAAAATAGGGGAAGGAGGAGACCACGTAAGATGGATGGACAGTTACAGGTAGAGATGGATGAGTTTTTACCGCTTCGGGATGTGGTATTCAATACATTGCGAAAGGCCATCCTCACCGGGCAGCTAAAGCCGGGGGAGCGTTTGATGGAGGTACACTTGGCCAACCGGCTGGGAGTCAGCAGGACGCCGATCCGGGAGGCCATCCGCAAGCTGGAGCTGGAAGGGCTTGTCATTATGATACCAAGGCGGGGAGCCGAGGTGGCAGGGATTACGGAAAAAAGTCTCAAGGATGTGCTGGAGGTAAGGCGGGCGCTGGATGCGCTCAGCGTGGAGCTTGCCTGTGACAGGATCACCCAGGAGGATACAAACAGGCTCTTAGAGGCCTGCGCGGTATTTGAGAGGGCGGTCCGGGAGGGGGACGCTTCCGTGATTGCCAGCGCGGATGTGGCGCTTCACGACATTATCGTGGAGGCTACCGGCAACAAGCGCCTGCAGCAGCTGGTCAATAATCTTTCGGAGCAGATGTACCGTTTCCGCTTCGTCTATATAAAAGAAGAGAGCAGGCATGATAATCTCATCGCCGAGCACAGGGAAATCTATGAGGCCATCGTCAGCCGGGACAAGAAACGCGCAGCGGAGGCGGCACGGCTTCATATTGACAATCAGGAGAGATCGATCATTCGGCAGATCCGGCTGGAGAATGAAGAAAGGCTGAATAGAAGGCGCTGAAACGGAAATACTCTTATCAGAAATCAGTAAAGGATGAGAGTATATGAGAAAAATATGCGAAGCAGTTTTTTTATTTGTGGGAACCCTGGGGTGGTGGGGGTTTGTCTACCCTGATCTTTGCCCGGGTGTGGAAGCCTATGAAGAGGAAACATGCCAGGAGGAGGCATACGAAGCATACGAAGCGGGCGGGGGGCAGGCGCGCCGGGATAAGACCCGCGGGCAGGAGGCTTTTGGGCAGGAGACGGCGCAGAGCTCAGATGCCAGGGCCGTTTTTACGCAGCGGGAGAACCCCTGGAATTTTGGGGGAGAGGGCTGGCAAAGCGGAGAAATCCGTATAAAAAGCCGGCTTGCGGAATATATATGTCAAATAAAGGAAAATGCGGCAGAGGAAAAGAGATTGGATGATGAAGGACAGGACTGCGCCGGTGGGGGTTTTTGATTCCGGCATAGGAGGGCTTACGGTGGCAAGGGAGATCATGCGCCAGACGCCCAATGAGAAGATCATATATTTTGGGGACACCGCCAGACTGCCTTACGGGAGTAAGTCAAAAGAGACAATCACCAAATACTCCCGGCAGATTGTGCGTTTTTTGCAGACACAGCAGGTGAAGGCCATTGTTGTGGCCTGCAATACGGTCAGCGCCTATGCGCTGGACGAGATCGAAAAGGAAACGGACATCCCCATGATCGGGGTGGTGAAGCCGGGGGCGAAGACTGCGGTGGAGGCTACCGCGAACGGGCATATCGGCGTTATTGGCACGGAAGGGACCATCGGCAGCGGAATTTATTCCAGGTACATAAAAGAAATCAGCCCCAGGGTGCGGGTGACAGGGAAGGCATGTCCCCTGTTTGTACCTCTTGTGGAGGAAGGACTCTGGCAGGATCCGGTGACGGATGAGATTGCCAGGCGGTATCTGGAAGAGCTGATCGATACAGGCATCGATACCCTGATCCTGGGCTGCACCCATTACCCCCTGATCCGCGCCACGGTAGGGAAAATCATGGGAGAGCAGGTCAGGCTTGTGAATCCGGCCTATGAGACGGCACGGGAGCTGAAAATACTGCTCCAGGAGCAGGAGCTGGAGAACAATGAAAACCCCGGTCTTGGCCAGGACAGGTATCGGTTTTTTGTCAGCGATGCTGCGGAGAAGTTCAAGCGGTTTGCAAATTCCATCATAAAGTATGGAATTTTGTCCGCCAAGACAGTCAATATAGAAGAGTATTAGCCACAGGCCAGGCATGGCCGGGCTGCTATGGGAATCAGCCGCCGGATCTGTCCGCGGCAGGGAGGTTGAAGGGATTTATGACAAAAGAGGTGCTTTTGTCCCTGAAGGGACTTCAGATGGAGCAAAGCGAGGACGCCGGGGAGATCGAGACCATAACACCGGCAAATTACTATCAGAAAAACGGCAGCCACTACATAGTTTACGATGAAATGACAGAGGGCTACACGGATACCACCCGAAATATTATCCGCTTTCAGGATTCCTATGTGGAGGTCTTTAAGAAAGGGCTGGTCAATGTGCGGATGATTTTTGAGGAAAACAAAAAGAATATCACCAGTTATCTGACTCCCTACGGAAACATCCTGATCGGGGTGGATACGGAATCCATATCGGTGGAGGAAAAGGAAAATCAAATCCGGGTGCAGGTGGAGTATACGCTGGAAGCCAATTACCAGTATCTGGCGGACTGTAAAATCGAGATGGAGCTCCGTCCGAGAAAAGAGGGGATCCGGCTGGCATAAAAAAACGGGCTAAGCCCGTTTTTTGTCATATTAGGAAACCACATTCCCTTATTTGCCTGCCGCAAAACGCGGCAGTGGATGTACAGCCATTCTATTTGACTGGCTTTGCCCCGGCTTTCTCCTGCGCTCGCTCAAGGGCACGCTTGAAGAAGCCCTTTTTCTTGGCAGGAACGGGAACGGATTTTCCGTGAAGCCCCTTTACATCTGTGATATAGATACCGCTTACCACCGCTTTTACTTCTTTTTTTACAGGGACGGAATCAAAGATCCGCTCCTCACAGACCAGGGACATGATCTGCGGGCCGACTTTTGCCTTGACAATAGGCATTTTGGAAGAACGCAGCAGCTTGGGCGTCTGGTCGATGACCATCTGGGGAAGACCGGAATCCTTGATCTTCATTCGTTTCTTATCTATGATCAGCATGGAAACGGTCTGCTTCATGGCATTGATCTGTTCCTGCTGCTGGGCCTGCTTCCTCTGCGCCTTTCTCCCCAGGAAATACAGTGCCACAAGCGCAATGATCAAAATCGCAAGAATAACCAGTAAAACGATAGATGCAGTCTTCATGGAAGCCCTCCTTGGTACCGGTGTGGAATTTGTAACGAATCCGGCAACGATAAAACATATTTTAGCATTTCCGGGAGAAATAGGCAAGGGCTTTTCAATCATGAATTATTTATAAAAAAAGGGACAAAGACTTTCGTTTCAGGCGTTTTTGTGATATAAAAAGAGAGGTGTCTTTTGATTGACAGCAAAAGGAGAGAAAGTAGTATGAATTTTTCGATAAAAAAGAAATTTCCGGCGGTGTTTGCCGCCTTGGCGATAGCAGGGGTTTTCACGGCGTGCGGGAAGTCTGAGGAGGAGATGGTATATCTTTCCGATTTTAAGGCAAAGGATTACGTGATTCTGGGCAATTACGACGAGCTGGAAGTGGAAGTGGAGCAGCCGGAGATTACGGATGAATATCTGGACTGGTATATTACCTACCTTATGATGAGCAATCCCGCCTATGAAGAGGTGACGGGACGGAGCGTGCAGTCAGGGGACGTGGTGAATATTGATTATGAGGGAAAGAGGGACGGTGTTGCCTTTGACGGAGGCACCGCCCAGGGGTATGATCTTGCCATTGGCTCCGGTTCCTTTATCCCGGGATTTGAGGACGGGATCATCGGGATGGAGATCGGGGAGACCAGGGATCTGAATCTGAATTTCCCGGATCCTTATAAGGGTAATCCGGATCTTTCCGGTGTGGCTGTGGTGTTTACCGTCACCCTGAATGCCATCAAGGAGCCCATAGAGACCGAGCTCACGGACGAGTATGTGGCCGGGCTTAACCTGGCGGGCTGCGAGACGGTGGAGGATTACCGCAATTACCTTTATGAGGGGCTTCTGGATCAGGCCCAGGCCGATTATGAGGAAGAAAAGATCGATGCGGCGTTGATGGCTATGATAGAGAAAAGTGTTTTTGAGGAGCCGCCGTCAGGGATCGTGAACCGTTTAAACGCTATGCTGGTGAGCAATGCCACCGCCTATGCCGACTATAGCAATTTGGAGATTGGAGATTATGTGGCAAGAGCCTATGGCGGAGCCGCAGAGGATTATGAGGAAACCCTTATTCAGCAGGCCAAGGAGATGGCAAAGAGCTATATCATGGTTTCCGCCATTGCGGACAAGGAAAAGATCGTTGTCACTGAGGATGAGCTTACGGAAAGCCTTGGCGGACGAAGCGTGGAGGACGAGAAGGCCTATCAGGAGTTTTTACTGCTGATGAAGGTGGGGGAATTCCTTGCCGAAAAGGCAACGGTGGTAAGTCCACAGGCTGAGTGACAAAGAGGCGGATTCTCATGAACAAGAGAAAAGACAGGATTATTTGGGGGAAGGTGTGTGGGGCAGGTGCATAAGAGCAAAAGACGAATCAGGTTCCTGGCAGTCCTTTTGTCGTTGGCAGTGATGGCTGGGGCAGCAGTGCCTGCGGCGGCTTCTTCCGTTTCCGATCTGGAAAAAGAAAAGCAGGAGTTGGAGAGGAAAAAAAGAGAGGCCGACGAAAGACGAAAGAAGGAGCAGCAAAATTATAATAATGCCGCTGGGCGGGCGGACGCGATTGCGTCCGATGCAAACGAGGTGGCGGAGGAGATTGATGAGATTGACGCCGCACTGGTGGAGACCATCGCCAGTGTGGAGATGATAGAAGAGGAAATTGACGAGAAAGAGCAGCAGATCGAAAAGACGACCCGGGAATGTGAAGAGGCAATGGCCGTGGAGCAGGAGCAGTATGAGGCCATGAAGCTTCGGATCAAATTTATGTATGAAAAGGGGGATTCCACCTATCTGGAAATCCTTTTAAGCGGAAAGAGCTTTGGGGATATTATCAACAAAGTGGAATACGTGGAAAGGCTTTATGAGTACGACCGGAATATGCTGCAACAGTACCAGGAAGCCAGAGCCGCCGTGGAGGAATTAAAGGCAAAGCTTGAGGAAGAAAAGTCCGAGCTTGAGGCCCAGCAGCATGAGCTTGAAGAGGAAAAGGAAAGCCTGGAGATCATTTTAAGCGAAAAACAGACCCAATATGACAATTATGAGGTGCAGCTCTCCAAGGCGAGACAGGAGGCGGCGGTTTACAAGGCCAATATCAAGAAGCAGAATGAAGAGATCCGGAAACTAGAATCGGAAGCGGCCAACAAGCAGTCCCAGATTGAGGAGGCCAAGCGGCTGGAGGAAGAAGCGCGAAAGGCCCAGGAGCTGGCGCTGCAAAGGCAGGCGGAGATGGAGGCGGCGCAGAGAGAAGCTGCAGAAAACGGCTCCGGTGATTCCGGCTCGGATGGTTCGGATTCCTCTTCCGGGTCAGGGAGCTCGTCAGATTCAGGGAGCGGTTCCTCCTCATCAGGATATGCTTCTGCATCCAGCTATTCCGGTTCCGGCGGGAAGGGGCAGCAGATCGCAAATTATGCCTGTCAGTTTATCGGGAATCCCTATGTGCCGGGAGGAACCAGCCTCACCCAGGGGGCGGACTGCTCCGGTTTTGTGTGGAGAGTGTTCCAGGACTTTGGCTACAGTGTTCCCAGAACCTCCTATTCCATCAGAAGTACGGGGACAGGGGTTTCCTATTCTGAGGCCCAGCCCGGAGATGTGATCTGTTATGCGGGACATGTGGGGATTTATATCGGCAACGGACAAATCGTCCATGCCAGCACCCAGCGGTCGGGGATTAAGATTACCACCGCTACTTATAAGGAAATCCTTTCGGTGAGAAGGATTGTATAGAAAGAGGGACAGCGGGATGGTGGGAAAATGCCAAAGCCTGTGCAGGGCGGGCATTTCCCGCAGTTTGAAAGGAGCAGAAATATAAAATGTCAGATTTTGATGAGAAGGATAAAAACCATCAGGAACAGACGGGTTTTACTTTAATGGAAGAAAACTCCCAGGATAGGGGCTCCAAGGAAGGAGGTTCTAAAGAAGGAGCTTCCAAAGAGGGAGCTTTAAAGGAAGAAGCCTCAAAACAGCCAGGCGGGGATAACAAAAAAGAGAGCGAGTACGAGGACGTGTGCTTTATGTGCCGCAGGCCGGAGAGCAAGGCGGGGAAGATGTTCAAGCTTCCCAACAATATCACCGTGTGCAACGACTGTATGCATAAGACCATGGACACGGTGAGCCAGTTTGACTATCAGGGGATGTTAAGCAACCCGGCCCTGATGGAGGATATCAACAAGAATTTAAGCGGCAAGGGATTCCCCAATATCCGCTTTGTGAATATCACGGATCTGCAGGGGGAAGGGGGGATTCCCTACAAGCAGCGCATGAAAAAGAAAAAGCCTAAAAAAGAGGAAGAGCCGGTTCTGGATATCAGGAATATTCCTCCTCCTCACAAGATCAAGGCCCAACTGGACGATTATGTGATTGGTCAGGAGCATGCGAAAAAAGTGATCTCTGTGGCGGTGTATAACCACTATAAACGGGTAGCTACCGGGACTATGGATGATATTGAGATTGAAAAGTCCAACATGCTGATGATCGGCCCTACCGGCTGTGGAAAGACTTATCTGGTGAAGACCCTTGCAAGGCTTTTGGACGTGCCCCTTGCCATTGCGGATGCCACCTCCCTGACAGAAGCCGGATATATCGGGGACGATATCGAGAGCGTGATCTCCAAGCTCCTGACAGCGGCTGATAACGATACGGAGAAAGCGGAGCGGGGAATCGTATTTATTGATGAGATTGACAAGATCGCCAAAAAGAAAAATACCACCAGCCGGGACGTCAGCGGAGAGAGCGTGCAGCAGGGGATGCTGCGGCTTTTAGAGGGGGCTGATGTGGAGGTGCCGGTGGGGGCAAACAGCAAGAATGCCATGGTTCCCCTTGCCACCATCAATACAAGGAATATCCTTTTTATCTGCGGCGGCGCTTTTCCGGATCTGGAGGAGATCATTAAACAGCGGCTGAAAAAGCAGACCTCTATTGGTTTCAACGCGGAGCTTAAGGATAAATTCGACAAGGAAAAGGACATCTTAAGCAAGGTGACGGTGGAGGATCTGCGAAGGTTTGGCATGATACCGGAGTTTATCGGGCGTCTTCCAATCATTTACACCCTGGCCGCGCTGGACAAGGCCATGATGGTGAAGATTTTGAAGGAGCCCAAGAACGCCATCCTAAAGCAGTACCAGAAGCTTTTGGAGCTGGATGAGGTGAAGCTGGAATTTGACGAGGGCGCTTTGGAGGCTATAGCGGAGAAGGCCATGGAAAAGGATACCGGCGCCAGAGCCCTGCGGGCCATCATCGAGGAATTTATGCTGGATATCATGTATGAAATCCCCAAGGACGATAACATTGGACGGGTGATCATCACCAGAGAGTACATTGAGGGTACGGGAGGCCCCATTATTGACATACGCAGTACCAGCGGAGAAAATCCGGATCATTTGCGGGCGATTGAAGCGAAGGAATAGAAAGGGAGCGGGCCTGTTTTGGATGCGCGCTCATACCTCCTATAAAGTAAAAAGGTGCCGGAAGGCACCTTTTTTTTGACCCCTCATATAGATACAGTAACGGGGATAAGAAGGAGAGTAACAGGATAAGGATAGGCAGACTGTTACAAAAAGCGGAAAATGACAGATCGGGAAAGAGCGGTTTCAAATGATTATTATGATATTATTTCGGATATTATATTGCCGGCAGGGGTGGCGGCTAAACCGGACGACGTGACGATTCAGCCAGTAGGGGGAGATATCAGGATCGTCTATTTAAACCGGGAGACGATCGGCCCTATGTCCATCAATGAGTTTACTTATCCGTCCATACCGGCTCTCTATGGACTCCAGGACAGCTTTGACCCTACCGCCCTGATCAACTCCGGGATCAGCAAGGTTCAGGGAGGGAGCCTCAACTTGACCGGCAGGGGAGTTGTGATTGGTTTCTTGGATACGGGGGAGCGTGTTATTATATTGTCGGGGGAGTTAATAAGTACGAAAGAAATTATGTAATAGAAGCCGTAAGTTATTTATAAATACTGAAATAATACCTATAGGTATTAAATACATTGATTAATAGTTTCTTCTAAATTTTTTATATAGATTGTACTATATAAATTGGGAAGAAGGAATAATCAGGATGAACGACAAAAGAAAGCAAAAAGAAGAACGAGAACTATATAAAAAATAGGTAACCGGCTTCTGATAAAAAGAAGAGACCTGCATTATACTCAGGAACAGATGGCGGAATTACTTGGAGTAAGTACGGGATTTTATGGAATGATTTAAAAAATATAAGGGCTTTTTCCCAGCCCACAAGAGGGGAATAGGACATACCTTGCATGAAATATAATGAAATGCCTGGACTGTTACAATGCCGGATGGCCTGACATATTTTTATCAAAGGAAGGATTACAGAAGAGGGAGCAGGCGGACTTAAGGAATAATAAGGTTAGGAAACACGTGGAATGAGAGAACATATTTTATATTCTGCTGCCATTTATCTTCGCCTGTCGAGGGA
This sequence comes from uncultured Lachnospiraceae bacterium, assembly GCA_949949005.1. Taxonomy (GTDB): domain Bacteria; phylum Bacillota; class Clostridia; order Lachnospirales; family Lachnospiraceae; genus Suilimivivens. The sequence continues at coordinate 15,763 of CATLHM010000005.1, read as the reverse complement.
AGATATGGATGGGGGCATGAAATCGGAAAGCAACAGCATAAGCTCGCAGAGGGAGATGGCGCGTTCCTATGTCAGGGAGCAGGAGGACATGGAGCTGTTTGACATCTACGTGGATGACGGGTATTCCGGGGCCAATTTCGACCGGCCCGAATTTAAACGGATGATGGCCGACATTGAAGCGGGGAATGTGAACTGTGTGATTGTAAAAGATTTGTCCAGGTTAGGACGAGACTATATTGAAGCCGGGCGGTTGATCCAGAAGACCTTCCCGGCTTTTCATGTGCGTTTTATTGCCCTGACAGACAACTTTGACAGCCGAAATGCGGACAGCAGCACGAAATCCCTTGTGGTGCCGGTAAAGAATTTCATCAATGATTCCTACTGCCGGGACATTTCCCAGAAGGTAAGGAGCAGCCAGAAGAGCAAAAGGGAACAGGGGAAGTTCATAGGGGCCTTTGCGGTGTATGGCTACCGGAAATCGGCGGAAGATAAAAACAAACTTTGCCCGGATGCCTATGCGGCGCAGGTGGTCAGGAACATATTTGCATGGAAGCTTGAGGGTATGAGTACACAGGCCATCGCGCTAAGGCTTGATGGGCTTGGGGTGCTCTCCCCCATGGAATATAAAAAATCCCTTGGGGAGAAATATTCCACCAGCTTCCGGGTGGGGACCACCGCGAAATGGTCGGCGGTGGCAGTAAAACGGATACTGACCAACGAGATGTACACCGGGGTCATGGTGCAGGGGAAAAGCGGGAAGGTCAACTACAAGGTAAAGAAGTCGGTGGCGAAGCCCAGGGAGGAGTGGGCCCGCGTGGAAGGAACCCATGAGGCCATCATTTCCCGTGAGGATTTTGAAACCGTGCAGGAACTCTTTAAGGTGGACACCAGGGCAAAGGCGGACGGGATCTGCGCCCATCTCTTTTCGGGGCTCTTATTCTGCGGGGACTGCAAGGAGCCCATGTACCGCAGGGTGAACCGCTATAAGGGCGTATCGAAGGTTTATTTCATCTGTCCCACAAGGAACCGGGGGCAGGGCTGCACAAGGCACAGCATTCCGGAGGAAGAGCTGAAGGCGGTGGTCTTTCAGACGCTGCAGACGCATACGTCCGTGTTCCTGGATATGTGCAGCCAGTTAGAGCATATCCGCGGGGTGGAAGTGGATTATGAGGAGGTCGCCCGATTTGACAAGGAAATGGAAAGGCTATGCAGGGAACAGGAGAAGTATCAGGAACTGGGGGCAGGGCTGCATGAGGACTTAAAGACCGGCCTGATTACAGAGACGGACTTTAAGAACTTTCGCGCCATTTATGAGAAGAAATATGAGGAGACGGAAAGGGCCCTGCAGAGACAGGAAGAGATGATCAGGAAATTATTCCGAAACGGGGTGGCCTGCGGCGTGAAGCTGGAGCGGCTTAAGGAAGCCATGAGGCTGACAGAGCTTGACCGTGATACCCTGCTGTGTTTTATCAGCCGGATCGAGGTATTCGAGGGTAAAAAGGTCTATGTGGAGCTGCGCGGGAAGGAGGAATTCCATAAGATGCTGGCTTTACAGGACTATACAGCATCAAAAAGGGAAGGCGGGAAGAGGGCAGAGGTATAAATGGCAAGGACGTGCAGAAAGAAGCAGGAAACAGAAAAGCAGCCTGAAAAGGTTTACTCCACGGGCATTTATGCCCGGCTTTCCGTGGATGCCGGAGAAAGGAAAAATGAATCCATAGAGACACAGGTGGAGATTGCCAGGGATTTTATCGGGCGGCAGGCGGACATGGAATTGTATGATACCTATACGGATATAGGGAAGACGGGGACTAATTTTGAGAGGGACGGGTTTGAGCGCATGATGCGAGACGTACGGACGGGGAAAATTGACTGTATCGTGGTAAAGGATCTGTCAAGGTTCGGCAGGAACCATATCGAGACGGGGAATTATATCGAGAAGATATTTCCCTTCATGGGGGTACGCTTTATCGCCGTTACCGACAATTTTGACAGCATGGGTATATCCGGCCGGAATGAGGACATGGGTATCAATCTGAAAAACCTTGTCAATGAAATGTACGCAAGGGATATTGCGGTGAAGGTAAAGGCCAGCCGGAGAGCCAAATGGGAGCAGGGCAGCTATACGGGGGGCATAGCGCCTTACGGTTACAAGGTGGAATGGATTGGGGATAAGAGATGCCTTGTTATAGAAGAGGCCGCTGCGGATATTGTGAGGAAAATGTTTGAATTATACCTTTCAGGGAAAAACATGAAAGAGATCGTTGTATGGCTTTATGATAATAAGGTAGCCAGACCGGAGCAGTACCATAGAACGGGGCAGGTTTACTGCTATGGGGATAAGGGACTGGAACAGTGGGCCAGGGCAACGGTCAAAATGATCCTGACGAACCCGGTCTATATGGGCTGCCTCGTACAGGGGCGCACTTGTGGGAAGGATTATATGATGAGGAAGAGGCACGATATCGATTCCGGGGACTGGTCGGTAAAGGAGCACACCCATGAAGCCATCGTCAGCGAAGACACTTTTTTTGAGGCGGCAGGAAGATTTGAGAAATCGTCCATATACTGCAACAAAGACGGATTCTCCACGAATATCCCGGTGGAAGAGGATATCTTTGCAGGCATTCTTTACTGCGGGGAATGTGGATCAAAGATGAGGAGGGTTTCGGCGGTGAAACAGTTCAGCTCAAAGGACAGGGTCAGGACATACAGCTATAAATGCCCCAATTCCGAAAGGATAGACAGCCTTAAGTGCGGGGTAAAAAGCATAACCCTGAACACCCTTACCGGCATCATAAAAGAGGTACTCCGGCAGGAATTTACCCTGTCCGGGATAGGCCCGAAGGATATTGTGGAGCTGAACGGCCGGGAGGCGGAAAAATTAAAAGCGGAGTGGAACAGCAGGCTCGCCATGCTTGAAAGGAAGCTTGACGGGATCAGGCAGCTAGGGAGCGAGCAATACTTGCAGTACCGCATGGGGGATATAGGGGAAGAAAAATTTAGAAGGGCGAAAGAGGAAAATGATAGAAATGCTGCTTCCATCCGGGAAAGGAGCAGGGTTATTGTGGGGAAGCTCCAGGAGATAGATTCCGGAACAGCCAGGAAGAACCATTTCCTGCGTACCCTGGTGAGGGGCAGCGGGGAGGAAGAACTGACGGTGGAGGCTGTAAGGACGCTGGTTCACGGGATAGAGGTTTACCCGCAGCACAGGGTAAAGGTGGTCTTTGCCTTCGGGAAAAGTGAGCTGCTGGAAGGAAAGGAGGAGATTGTTGCAGATCCTTGACAGGAGAGGGGATACGTTATGAGGATGAGGTATTCCGGAAGCAGGACGGCAGTACCCGTATTCTGGGAATCTGGGATCAGACCATACAGACCGGACAGCCGCCGGCAGGGATTATTTACGGTACGGAATACCGGCAGGAAGTGATTAATCTGGCGCTTCAGAGCCCAAACCCGCTGGAGATCGTACCTAGTGTGGATGAAAACGGACACGGAACCACCCTCGCCAGCGTGGCGGCAGGAAGTTCCCTGGGAGGTGGGCGGCGCTTTCTGGGGGCGGCGCCGGAGGCGGATATTGTAATGGTAAAGCTCCGCCAGGCGAAGCCATATCTGAAGGATTATTATCTGGTGTCCCAGGATACGCCCGCTTTTGCGGAGAGCGATATTCTGGTGGCACTGCGTTATCTGGAAAGCTATGCCGTCGCTCTGATACGGCCCCTTGTGATCTGCTTTGCCCTTGGCACCAATATGGGGGGACATGGGGGACAGTCCGTGCTTGCCAGCTATTTGAATCAGATTGCCACAAGGAGAAGCCGGGCAGTGATCGTGTGCGGCGGTAATGAGGGGAATGCCGCCCATCATTATATGGGAACTTCCATTGAAGGGCTGGCAGAGACCGTTGACAATGTGGAGATCAGGGTGGATGGGAACCAGGCGGGCTTCATTGCGGAGCTGTGGGGAAGCGTACCGGCCAAGCATGCCATTGCGATCCGCACGCCGGGAGGCGAGGTCACTCCCCGGGTGGACTTCAGGGAGCAGGGGAGAAGGGAATTTAATTTTATATATGAGAGTTCCCGCGTGCAGGTAGACCATGTGCTGGTGGAGCAGGGATCCGGAGAGGAACTGATCTTTTTCCGGTTCATAACGCCCACGCCGGGGGTGTGGACGATTCAGGTGACGATTACGGGAGGAAGCATGGAGAACTGCTTCCATATCTGGCTGCCTCTTAAGGAGTTCCTACAGGGGGATACGTACTTTTTGCGCCCCTCACCCTACACAACGCTTACGGAGCCTGCCAATACCCGGGAGGTGATCACCACCACCACCTATAACGATGAAAACGGAAGCTTCTGGGTCGAGTCGGGCAGGGGCTTTTCGCGTACCGGGCGATTTAAGCCGGATATCTGTGCGCCGGGGGTCAATATCGACACGATTCTCGGCCCGCGGACGGGATCCAGCCTGGCCGTGGCCCTGACGGCGGGAGCTTCCGCGCTTTTTCTGGAGTGGGCAGTGGTCAGAAGAAACCAGCTCAGGGTAGAGAGCAGGGAGCTGAAAAATTATCTGATCCGGGGGGCAAACCGGGTGCCGGGGAACAGCTATCCTAATCGGGAGTGGGGGGCGTATGGTAATATAGTGTCAAGTTAGCAAGGAGCCAGTAAAATCAAGGGTTTCCGCTGATTTAGTCCTATGAAAAAGTTGCTGTGCAAACAGCAAAATTGGATAAGGACGGGCCTGTTTTTAACCAGAAAACCGAAAATCAAGCAACTTGACACTAATATACCACAAAGCCGAGTGGTGTTGTAAAAAGTGTGCCTAAAAGGGGTGATAACTGAATATTTTTGAGTTTAGGTAGGACTAAATTAGCTTTTCATGCGGACAAGTATCGTGTCTGCGCGGCTGATTTAGTCCTATTTCTTATTGCACCATTTTAACAGGAGGTACGAATGAAATCAAGAGAAATGACAGTTTACAGGGCAAGGGGAAACGGTAAAGACCTTACGGTTCCAATGATTATGATGCAGGGGAAGTGGCTGCGTGATATGGGCTTTGCCGTTGGCGATAGGGTGTCTGTAACCTTGCAGGATGGAAAACTTGTGGTAGAGAGGACAGGCCGGATATGGTCTGACCCGAAAGAGGCTGTAGTAAAAGAAACCGAAATATGCAGCGGGAAGGCGGTGTGAATATGGCAGATTTAAACATGGTATTAAAGGAAGCCCAGAAACTGAACGGAAGTATCAGGAGCCTGCTGAGGCTTTCCACTTATGAGGATTACGATGATCTGAGCGGGCTGTCTATTGACTATGAGGACGGGCAGCAGCTTTTCCTCCAGACTGAACTCCGGGAGATCATGGAGAAACTTTCGGATGTGACAGGCAGGATTGCATATCTTTCCCGCCCGGTTATGGAGACAAGCCACCTGCATAAGAACCGGAGCGGAAGGTATGAGACAAAAGGCGGTCATTATTATACCAGTGGGAGCGGCATTGAGGCGCTGGTGAAAGACGATTACCAGGAAGTGCCCTATTGGGTGTGGACAAGTGTGGAGCATGACGGAAAGGACTATTATCTGGTAGGCCATAAGAATGTACGTCTGGACGGGCTGACCGTCCGGGTGAGAAAGGCGGTGTGAGTATGGGGGCGACAATCTACTGTTTATGTAACCAGAAAGGGGGCTGTGCCAAAACGGTAAGCTCTATCAGTATCGGGGTTGGCCTTGCCCGTGAGGGCAGGCGCGTCCTGCTTGTGGACGTTGATTCGCAGGGTTCCATGACTGCCAGCCTGGGATACCAGCAGCCCGACCAGATGGAGACCACGCTTGCGACTATCCTGGGCGGGATAATCATGGACGAGCCACTCCCGCCCGGAAGCGGGATTCTCCACCATGCGGAGGGCGTAGACCTGCTCCCCGCGAACATTGAGCTTTCCGGCATGGAGGTTACGCTGGTCAATACCATGAGCCGGGAGACCATCCTGCGGCAGTACCTGAACACGGTGCGTGGGGAATACGATGCGATTATTCTGGACTGTATGCCTTCGCTCGGTATGCTGACCATCAATGCGCTTGCGGCGGCGGATCAGGTGATTATCCCCGTCCAGGCACAGTACCTGTCCATAAAGGGGCTGGAGCAGCTTATCCGCACGATTGCGAAAGTAAGGAGGCAGATCAACCCGCGCCTTTCCATATCGGGGATACTTATCACAATGGCGGACATGCGAACCAACTATGCAAGGGATATTGTGGAACTCCTTCACATGAATTATGACGGGAAACTGCGGATATTTGAGAGCATTATCCCTCTTTCCGTGCGGGCGGCGGAGACCAGCGCGGAGGGAAAGAGCATCTATCTCCATGACCCCGCAGGTAAAGTATCGGCCGCGTATGCCGCACTGACGAAAGAGGTGATGGAGGGATGAAAAGCAGCGCAAAGAATATCCAGATGACTACTTATGAAGAATTGCTCTCTGGGGGAAACCTCGTGGAGCCGGGAGGGAATGGGAACGTGCAGGAAATCCCACTTTCGGAACTGTTCCCCTTCAAAGGCCACCCGTTTAAGGTGCTGGATGATGAAACCATGCAGGACACGGTGGAAAGCGTAAAGACATACGGCGTCATTGTCCCCGGCATTGTAAGGCCGCGCGCAGAGGGAGGCTATGAACTGATTGCCGGGCACAGGCGCAGGCACGCTTCGGAACTGGCAGGGAAAGCCACTATGCCGGTAATCGTGCGGGAACTGGATGATGATGAAGCTACACTGATCATGGTGGACAGCAACATCCAGAGGGAAAACCTGTTTCCCAGCGAAAAGGCATGGGCGTATAAAATGAAACTGGACGCACTGAAGCATCAGGGCGTAAAGGACACTTCTCGACAACTTGGCGAGAAGTACAGCGTGGATGCGCTGAGTGAAAATTCCAATGACAGCGCCCGAAACATCCACCGTTTTATCCGGCTGACAGAGCTTCTCCCGGAACTGCTCCAGATGGTGGACGATAAGAAGCTGCCCTTTAACCCTGCCGTGGAACTGTCCTACCTGACGCGGGAGCAGCAGGGGGAACTTATGGAAGTTATGGGGGAATTACAGGCCGTTCCTTCGCTGGAACAGGCGAAACGCCTGAAAAAGTACAGCCAGGAGGGGAAACTGGACAGGAACGTGGTGGATGCCATCCTGACGGAGGAGAGGCCCGCGCCTGTGCAGGTGACATTAAAGAATGACAGGCTGAAACAGTATTTCCCCCAGACCTATACTACGAAGCAGATGGAGGAAGTGATCTTTTCGCTTCTGGAAACATGGAAAACACAGAATACATAAAACGCACAAAGCCGTCCGGCGACTGACTGACAGTTACCGGGCGGCTTTTTTGCGTTTATCAGACAGATCATGCCCCGGCGACTATAACCCTGCCGGGGCTTTTTTTGTTGCTCCAATGAAGGGAAGGAGGCAGTAAGGATGCCGTTACAACTGGATTATTACTATGGGAATGAAGCGGAGCAGTACAGCTTTTACCGCATCCCGAAGATATTGTTTACAGACCCGCTCTTTAAGGGGGTGTCGGTGGAGGCGAAGGTACTTTACGGGCTTCTGCTTGACCGTATGGGGCTTTCGGTAAAGAACAACTGGCTTGACGGGGAGGGGCGCGTTTATATCATTTTCACCATTGCCGATGTGATGGAGACGCTTGGATGTGCGGAGCAGAAGGCGAACAAGCTCCTGAATGAGCTGGACAGCGCAAAAGGCGTGGGGCTGATCGAGCGTGTCCGGCGCGGGCTTGGGAAACCCAACGTCATATACGTTAAAAACTTCATTTGCAGGATAAAGCCGGGGCAGCCGGAATCACAAATCAAGAATTGTGAAAATCACAAATCAGGGGATGTGAAAATCACAATTCAGGAAATGCGAAAATCACAAACAAATAATACTGACTTAAATAAAACTGATTTTAGTGATACTGATCCATCTATCCATCCGGCAAAGGCCGGGGGCTTTCCTGTGGATAACGTTTCTCCTGCGGGGTATGGGATGGATGGGATAGATCAGATGGAGGCTTACCGGCAGTTGATAAAAGAAAATATTGAGTATGACTATCTCCTGCTTGACCATCCATACGACAAGGAGCGTCTGGACGGTTTTGTGGAACTGATGGCAGAGACCTGTTGCAGTAACCGGAAAAGCATACGCATTAACCAGGGGGATATGAGTGCGGAGGTCGTAAAGAGCCGCTTTTTGAAGCTGGACAGCGGGCATATACAGTATGTCATGGACTGTCTGGATAAAAACACTACGCTTGTGGGCAATATCCGGGCATATACCCTGTCAGCCCTGTTCAATGCGCCTGTAACCATCAGCCAGTATTATGCAAGCCTTGTGAACCACGATATGGCCGCAGGCTTCGGAGGCGGTTAAGCCGTTGGGGATTTTTTCTTTCCGCTGGTATTTTTATTGCTGTGAAGCCCTTTACGGGCAGCACATAGACAAAAAGTTTAAAGGAGGACAACGAACATGAAGCAGAAAATGGACATTCTAATCGTGGAGCCGGGGAAGGCGCCACGGCCTGCCGCCCTGCCGGACAACACGCTGGAAGCAGTGGAGGCGGTATTAGGGGGCACGGCACAGGTGGGGTGTTTCCTGCCCCAGAGGGTGCTGCTGCTCAGCCGGGAGGATACGGGCGGCCTTGCCCCGAACCGCTGTATGCCGGGCGGGAAAGGGTTTGTAAGCGGCACATTCCTGTTGTGCGGCATACCGGAGGAAGGGTGCCTTTTTGATTCCCTGACACCGGGGCAGCAGAAAGAGTTTCAGGAACTGTTTGCAAGGCCGGGGGAGTTTATGATGGTGGGCAGTGAGGCTTATGCCGACCCGGATGATGTGGCGGATAAGGTTTACGGCCTGTGGGACACTTTGGGGAACGGTGAAACCGTGGTGCTGACAAAGTGGGGCGGACAGGATCGGGGCGCAGCAGTATGACGGGATAAAGGGCACCGGAAGCTGTGGGAACAGCCTGTGCAGAAAAAGAAAGCATATAGGATGGGCCGGTATTCAGACAGGATACCGGCTTTTGCCATTCAGGAAAGGAGAAGTTATGGCACGAAAAAAGAGACGGAGTAAATTCCTGTCCCGCCTGCTTGCCGCAGCAGTAGCAGTAACAACGCTCATCAGCCCCGGCACTGCCGGTGGGATGGCCGTTTATGCGGCGGGGACAGGGACAGCAGAGGCAGGGGATACATTACCCGCTGACGGTACGGAAAATGAGGAAACGGGGACGGAGGTATGGGACGATACCGGCTCCGGGGAAGGACAGGGAGAGACGCCGGAGGGCGGTACGGAAGGGGGAACAGGGACGGAACCGGAAACGCCCGCAGTTGTGGTCTGGTATGAGGACGGCGCAGAGGTGGATTCCCTGAAATCCCCTGTGGAGATGTTTGTGGAATACGGGAGCATTGGCATGTCCGTAGCCCCGGAAGTTTTCGGCATACAGGCAACGGCGGACGGTGACGAGGTGGATGTCCTTGTGGATCATGTCAGCCGGGTGAGCGGAGAACCGGAGGAAATAAAGCTGATTGAGGATGGCAGGCAGGGGGTATGTATTGCCTACGGCTCCCTGAAAGACCGCATCACCTATGAAGTGACCTACCGCGCGGAGGGGACGGATTCCACCATAAAGAAGCAGTTTTATGTGACGCTTTTGCAGGAGGAAACAGAGGTTTATTACCCTGATACCTCCCCGTCTGTCCCCAGGGCGCTTGAAATTTCAAAGATTGACCTGGGGCAGTTTACGGAGGGCAACGGGCTGAAGATCAGGCGGCAGAACACCACATCAAGGTACAGTGCATCGGGCGCTTCCTGGGGGAAAGCCTCTTACGGCGGCGCAGACACAGGGGCAAGCACGGCCTGCTTCACAAACCTGAGTAATTCCAGCGTGGTTCAGATCACCTATGCGAATATCGGCACCTATAATGATAAGGCAGTGGGGGCAAAGGTGACTTTTACAGAACTCGGCTCCCTCTCGGCGCTCTATTACTGTGAAACCAGTTTTTATAACGGGTGGTGGTTCATAGGCCATGAGAGCGCGTCAAGGGCGCAGGTGAAAGTGGACTATTTCTATGTGGATACACAGGAGACCATCCGCTTTGACGGAAATTCCTTTATGACGTTCAACAGCCTCAATACCGGCGAATATGCCTCCCCTTTAAGCGGCACGACCACCGGGTACACGGCAAATTCCACCAACGTGGCGGTTACAGGGGTCAGCGGCGTACCGTCTTTCAGGGGCAGCAATAATAACTTCACTGATTACCTGGGCGGCTCCACCTTTTACAAAAACAGTGTATCCATACCGCTGTATGCCACGGGAAATGCTTTTTACCTGGGGTGCAACACCCATACGGGGTACTGGATTTCTCCGAGTTCCGCGTCCATTGCAATCCCCAGGCCGGAAAACCCTTCTAAAACGGAAAACGGGGTGACATTTCTGGAGGAAACAGAGGAAGGGCAGGAAATTACCTACCGCATCAGCCAGAAAGTGCATACGCTGGGCGTGGAGACGGTCAGCAAATATTCTGCCCTGCGGTTTGTGGATCAGCTTCCGGCAGAGGTTGATTATGTGTCCGCATGGCTGGAGGATGCAGCGGGGAACAGGCTGAACGCAGGAACGGTCTCCTACGATAAGGCCAGCCATAAGGTGGAATACGTCTTTTCGCCTTCCTATCTGGCCGGCTCTATGGCTTATCAGGGGGAGACGTACACGCTTGTTGTCAACACCACGGTAAACGGGACAGCGGAAGACGATTATTTTTACAATAGCTGCAAGGTGTATTTCAACAGCATGTCGGTGGAAAGCAACGAGGTAAAAGCGGCTTCCCCTTACCGGACAGTGGAGGCGCAGGTCATAAACGGCAGGATCGGCATTTGTGACGCGGACGGGAATGAGACGGTAAAGGGCGAGGACGATATTAAAGTGGATGACCGCGTGAAATTCCACCATGACCGCATTGTCCGTTATGAGCCGGACGAAGGGTATCTGCTGGATACGGTCACAGTGGACGGGAAGAAGGTGGATATTACAGAGTACCCCTCTTCCTACACGTTCAGCGATGTGACGCAGAACCATAAGATTATCGTGTCCTATGTGAAGCCGTCTATGGATAAGGAAGTAAGGATAGAGGACAGCGCCTGCCTGCACAATTACAGTGACGGACAGGTGATTGACCGGGCGGTGATTAAGGACGGCGATGTGGTGGCATACACCATCAGCTTTGAGAACCCCACCGGTGCAGCGCGGGCGGTGGAGATCATAGACAGGGTGCCTGTGGGAATGGAAGTAATCAAAAATTCTATCGGAAGCGGCGGCGTGTATGATGCGGAGAGCCATACGGTAGCCTGGAAAGGCACAGTGGTCGCCTACGGCAGAGGTGAGGTGTCTTTTGTCTGCAAGGTGGAAGCCGTGGCGCAGGGGGAAGTGCTGAAAAATACAGGAACCGTGTGCTTTAAGGCAATCCCTGACAGTACGGAAAAGGATGTGCCCCTGTCAGATGTGACAAGCTCCCCCATTCTGGAAGACCCGGTAAAATCCGTATGGAATGAGGATGGGGCGGACGTTACAAACAAAGTGATAAACGGGGAGGAGACGGTCACATATACCGTTACCTTCCGGAACCCGGCAGAGGAAGAAAAGGCATTTACCGTAACGGATGAAGTCCCTGCGGAGATTTCCTTAGTGGAGGGAACAGTATCGGACGGCGGCACAGTGGACGGAAAGAAAATCACCTGGAAGATGGCACTGGCGGCGGGGGAGGAAAAGACAGTCTCCTTTGACGCATGTGTGCCGGCTTTTGACACGGAATATACCAAAATATATAACCAGGCGGAGATTTTTGTAGACTGGACGCAGAAGGTCTCCGTTTCCCCGGATTCCGTATTGGATGATACAACGCCGGTTTATGTACTGGATAAACCCTTTAAGGCGGTCTTATGCGTGGACGGCCACGATATAGGGGCGGACAGTGAGGGGAACAGTATACAGACTGTAAAGCAGGCAGGGGACATTCTGGAGTACCGGATCACCTTCCAGAACCCCGCCGATGACGGGCGCGAGTTTACCGTCACGGATGCGCTCCCGGAAAATGTGGAGTTTGTCTCGGCAGACCATGAGGGCAGCTATGAGACAGGAACCCATACAGTCACATGGAAAGTAGATGTAAAGGAGAATACGCAGGAAACCGTATCGGTGAAAGTAAAGATACTGAAAGGGGCGGAGGACACCATCCTGAAAAACCTTGCCGCCGTGTCGGTAGATTTTGCCCGGAAAGAGACAAATGAGGTAGAGACGCCGGTTATCCCGACCCCTGAAAAAGATGTGTTTTCCAGACTTGGGGAGCCGTCCATCAATACTTATCCGGTGCAGACCGGGGAGAACATCATTTATACCGTTTCCTATAAGAACCCTTCGGATTATGGAAAGACAGCGGTGATTACGGACAGGCTTCCGGAGGATGTTGCTTTTGTTTCCGCAGGTGACGGCGGTGTGTATGATGCGGATACCCATACGGTTCAGTGGTCAATGGAAACCGGGGCGCATGAGGAAGGGATGGTATCCGTGGAGGTTAAAATTCTGGAATCCGCAACCGGAAAGACGGTGGGAAACCAGGCTTATGTAGATATGGATGAAGCCCACATCGGCACGGAAGCGGAGAACGGGGAGAAAAAGGATGGACACACCAGAAATTTTGTGCCCGCGAAATATGTGCTGGATGCGGACGGCAGGGACATAAACGGTGAGAATGTGGCGGCCGGTGATATTGTAACCTATAAGATTACCTATAAGAATGACAGCTATACCGTCCGTACCGTGGAGGTCAATGATATTCTTCCCGCAGGTGTGTCTTTTGTGGACGCCTCCAACGATGGACGGGTATACAGCGTTGTCAAGGGCGATAACGTGCGCTGGTGTTTTGATATGGAGCCGGATACGGAAGGGTTTGTGACAGTCCGCGTAAAAGCAGGCGCAGAACTGTCCGGCGAAGCCTTTGCCAACAGCGCTGCCGTCACAGTCAGTGACAGGGAGACAGGGCAGTCCAAAACAGCCGGAACCAACCAGGTCATCAATTATGTGCTGGAGGAACTTTTAAAATCCGTAAAGAGTGAGAATGGGAAAAAGGATTTGAACGGGGAGACGGTGGGAAACGGGACGAAACTGCAATACCAGATCACCGTAAAAAATACGGCGGTGGAGGAAAGGACTTTTCAGGTCATGGACGAAGTACCGGAAGGGTGCAGTTTTGTGTCTGCGGGAAATGGCGGCTCCTGTGAGAACGGGGTTGTTACATGGACGGTCACGCTTGCGGGCGGGGAATCCCGGACAGTGGCTTTTCTGGTGCAGGTCCTGAAAGAAGCGGAAGGGGGCAGCGTACAGAATGTTGCCAGTGTTTCTGGAAATGATGTGACGCTCACAAGCAACCGCGTAAGGACTTATGTGGAAAAGCCGGATACCCTTCTGGATGACATAAAAGGGCTGATTGACGGGCTTCCGGATAATTCCGGGGGCAGCGTGACGGTGAACGTGGATAATTCCAATAAAAATGAAGCGGCGGGAGGAAATGCTTCCGGGGAGAACGCATCGGGAAAGGATTCATCAAAGAAAGATTCTTCCGGAGGCGGTTCGGAAAAGGCGGGAGCTGCCGGGAATACGTCCCAGAAAGCAGGGCAGGATTCCCGGTCTGCAAATGTACCAAAGACCGGTGACGATTCCAACATCGGCTTATGGGCGGTGATTGCTACCCTTGCGCTCCTTATTGGAGGCGCGTCTGCCGGCTATGCAATCTATAAGGCCCGGAAGAAAGACGGTGAAGATGCGTAAGGCGCCTGCGGTGTTCTTTCCGGCATTACTGGCGGTGGCATGTATAGGTGCAGCCGCCTTTTTTGGACTGCGGATTTACGATACATGCAGGCAGGATGCGGCGAGCGAAAGGGCATACGGGGAAATGGCGCAGTATGTGGTGCCCTGCAAAGAACCGGAGGAAACTGCCGTGCCGGAAACGCCGGCACCGGACGGGGGTAAACCGGAAGATGCGCCGCGTATCCTTGATATTGATTTTGCTGCTTTGAAGGAAGCCAGCCCCGACCTTGTGGGCTGGCTTTACTGCCCGGATACTGTGATAAGCTACCCGCTGGTGCAGGGGCGGGATAATTCCTATTACCTGTCCCATCTGGCGGACGGGAGTGAGAACCGGAACGGCTGTCTGTTCATGGACTGTGAAAACCGGCGCAGCCTGTCGGATGAGAATACCCTTGTCTACGGGCACAACATGGCAAGCGGGAAGATGTTTGCCTGCCTGGTGTCCTATGCAGGGCAGGAATACTATGAGGCCCATCCGGTGGTGTATCTGGTTACGGAAGAAAAAGACTACCGGCTGGAACTGTTTGCAGGGTACACGGCTTCGGTAGATTCGGACGCTTATACCCTGCGTTTTGCTTCCAGAGAGGATTTTGCAGCATGGCTTGTGCGTATAAAGGGAAAATCGGATTTTTCCTCGGCGGTTCAGGTGGGGGAGGGCGACCAGATCGTGACGCTCTCCACCTGCGCCTATTCCTTTGAAAACGCCCGGTATGTGGTGCATGGGAAGCTGACAGAAAATTGAAAGAAGGGAGGTTATCGGATGCAGGATGAAGTCAGGGACAAATCCGTTGCACTTGTGATACGGGTAGGGAAAAGCGGCGGAAAGCTGACCGCAGACCTTTTAAGGTGGGCGATACGCCAGTACCAGAGGCAGGCAAACGCGCCGCAGCATGGGAAACAGAGCGTAAAAAGCCTTGTGGGGCAGGGGGACGGCGTACAGAATATCGAGATCACGGATAAGAACATTAAATCCTTCGAGCGGGTTGCAAGAAAGTATGGTGTGGACTTTGCGCTGAAAAAAGACCCGGCGCAGGGCAGATACCTTGTATTTTTCAAAGCCCGTGATGCGGACGCTTTAAATGCCGCCTTTGCGGAATACACAGCGAAAACGCTGAACCGGCAGAAAGGGAAGCCCTCTATTAAAAAACAGCTTTCCAATTTTAAACAGCTTGTCATGGGGCAGTCCGTGGACAGGGAGAAGCACCGTGGGAAGGGAGGGATTGAGCATTGAAAGGCAGTATTGACATCAAAAAGTATGTTGTACCAAACCTGCCCTATGTAATGATGTTCTGGTTTTTCTCGAAGATCGCGGAGGGCTACCGTCTCAGTGTAGGGGCGGACGCAGTATCAAAGGCGATGGCGGCAGTCTCCGGGCTGGGTACAGCCATTACAGAAAACCCGCTTCCGGGCTTGCACCCCCGCGACCTGCTCATTGGCATTGCGGGCGCGGCGGCAGTCCGGGCGGTGGTGTACTTTAAAGGGAAAAATGCAAAGAAATACCGCCACGGCGTGGAGTACGGCAGTGCAAGATGGGGGACGCAGGAAGATATAAAACCTTTTATAGACCCGCAATTCTCTGACAATATCCTCCTGACGCAGACGGAGCGGATCATGCTTGGGAGGAATAAGATACCAAAATACAACATCAACAAGAATGTGCTGATTATCGGCGGCTCCGGCAGCGGCAAGACCCGCTTCCATGTGAAACCGAATTTAATGCAGATGAACGCCAGTTATGTTGTCACAGACCCGAAGGGTTATATTTAGAGAGGACGGAAAAAGTGTGAGTTTTTGAAAAGACCACCTTTTCCCCAAGCTGAAATCAGCTTTATTATAGCGAGAAACGGAGGAATTTACAATGACGAACAGCGCA